>JBDHHQ010000043.1:0-127784 GCA_039589315.1 Gemmatimonadota bacterium | reverse complement strand
CGCGGGCAGACCGAGCTGCTGGCGACCCGACTCGGTGACAGCAGTAGCGATGTCCAGGCCCAGGCGGATGCGCTCAGCGAGCGCCTCTCTGCCGTCGAGGCTGAGCTCGTCCGCGTGCCGAGGGGGTCGATCATGGGGTACGACCGGCCCAGATACGTCCGGGAGCTCGGGTATCTGAATAACATCGTGAGCAGCGCCGACGCACCGCCCACGGATCAGGCGACCGAGCGCTACGGCGAGTTGCGGTCGGGGCTCGCAGAGCGGCTCGACGAGCTCGAGGCGGTCTTTCGCGACGACCTGGGGGCGTTCAACGAGCTCATTCGCGACCGGGGCATCCCTCCAGTGATCGTGCCGACGGGCCGCGAGAGTGGGAGGGTCGCAGCGGATGGAGGTGGGGCCCGGTAGCCGAGCCGTCGAATCGGCGCTCCGTCCTTCACCCGGTCCGGACGACAGACTTGCAGCGGCTGAACGCCTTCGTATATGGTGCGTGAATACATCACCGTCCGCGGTGCCACGGTCGATAGGAGTGTCCGCATGGCAGAGTCACCTCCCGTTCACGAGCGTCGCCAGAACGCCAGGCACGGACCGACACCGATGGAAGATCTCCTATACGACTCCTTCTATTCCGCGGCGGTTGGCGGTTCGGTGATCGCGGTGTTCTACCTGATCTTCGATCTGATCGCCGGTCAGCCTCTCTACACTCCATCGATGGTGGGAAGCGTCTGGTTCTTGAACATTCCACCAGACCAGGCGACCGAAGTGCGGCTCGACATGGTCGCCTACCTGACGCTCTTTCACTTCGCCGCCTTCGGAACGTTGGGCCTGATGATCTCCTACATCGTCAGCAAGATGAGGCGCACCCCGCAGCGGCCGATCGTGGTCACCGTGTTGATCTTCATTTGGCTCCAGGCGGGCGTCGTCATTCCGCCCTCTCTGGTCCGGCCCGGGCTGGTCGAAGCGCTGGGCTTCTGGCGGCTCCTCGCCGGGAACCTGCTCACCGCCAGTGCGATGGCCGCCTTCATCTGGCACGCACACCGCCCAAGCACCCGTACACCCGAGGCCGCGTTGGCCGAAGGGCTCGACGACCGACGCACCATGACGTCGGCATGAGGGCGCTGTGGGTGCAGCTGCGAACCTGACCATCGTCTGCGTGGGCACCAGCCTGCGCACCGCTCCGGTGAGCTGCCTCGAGGGGGCGGTGGCGGGAGCGTCGAGGCTCGCGGGCGGCTTCCGTGGGGCGGCCGCGCACGGGAGCGGCGGCGAATCGTCGATTCAAGAGCTGGCGGTCCTCCGCACCTGCAATCGGGTGGAGGCGTACGTCGCCGTCCACGAAACCAGTGCGCTCTCCGTGCACGGCTGGCTGCTGGACGTGCTCTCACGGAACGGGCCGGTCGGGACCCCTGGCACGGCCGCCCGGCCGCCCGTGAAGCCGTCCCCGGGAGGGGGGCGAAACGGTGACTCCGGGCTGGCCCAGCCTCCGGACGGTCGGTTCTATCTCCACGTCGGAGCGGGTGCGGTGCGGCATCTCTGCCGGGTGGCGGCGGGTCTCGATTCGCTGGTGTTGGGTGAGCACCAGATCGCCGGCCAGGTGGCCCGAGCGTTTCGAACCGAGGGCGCGGGGCCCACTCTGCAGGCTGCCGCCGAGGCTGCGCGAGACGCGGGTCGCCGCGCCCGACTGCAGACGGCGATCGGCCAAGGTCCCACGAGCGTGAGCTCCGTCGCAGTCAGGGTCGTGAAGGAGCATCTCGGGGACCTCGAAGGGAGCCGCATCCTCGTGATCGGAGCCGGGAAGATGGGGCGGCTGGCGTGCGACGCGCTGCGGAAGGGTGGTGCTTCGGTGTCGATCGCCAACCGAACGCCCGCTCGGTCGGCCGAGCTCGCAGACGCACTGGGATGCAGGGCGGTGGGCTTGTCCGAGTTGGAGTCCGCGTTGGCCGACAGTGACGCCGTGCTCTCGTCCACGTCATCGCCGAAGCCGATCATCGGCGAAGCTCTCCTTCGTCGCGTCCTCCGCTCCCGGGAATCGGAACACCCGCTCCTGCTCGTGGATATGGCAGTGCCGCGGGACATAGAGCCCCGCGTCGGTGACCTTTCAGGCGCGCGTCTCGTCGGCATCGAGGACCTGCAGACCCGTGTGGGGACGCACCTTGCGAGGCGACTCACCGAGGTCCCGGAGGCGGAAGCGATCGTGGACGAGGAGGTCGAGGCATACCTCCACAGGACTGCACGAGCGGTGGTGGCCCCGGTCGTTCGCGATCTGTGGAGTCGGGCCGAGGCCATTCGCCGAAGCGAGGTCGACGTGGTGCTCGGGGAGCTCGAGGATCTGGATTCCGGGACCCGGGACCGAATCGAGCGGCTCTCCAGGACCCTCGTTCGGAAGATCCTTCGTCAGCCCACCGCGCGACTGCGGGAATCGGAGGGTACGGCCAGCTCCGATCTCGCCCGGGTCGCTCGGGAGCTGTTCGGACTGCCGGAGTCGCCCGTCGGTGCCCCCGACTCCGTCGATGCATGACGGTCCCTCGGTGGGCCGAACGCTCCGGATCGGCACCCGCGGCTCTCCTCTCGCGCTGTGGCAGACAAGACGCGTGGCCGCGCAAATCCGCACGGCCGTTCCCGACGTTGCGACGGAAGAGACGATCCTGAACACGCGGGGCGACCAGGACCGCTCGGTCCCCATCGCCCAGCTCGGACACAAGGGCGTGTTCACGGAGGCGCTGGAGTCGGCCCTGCGAGAGCGGCGCATCGATCTCGCGGTGCACTCCCTGAAGGACCTGCCCGTTGAGCCGGCCGACGGATTGACGATCGCCGCCGTCCTCCTGCGTGAGGACGCCAGGGACGTGCTCGTCTCCGAACGCGCCGCCTGCCTCTCCGCGCTGCCGGCCGCGGCCACGATCGGCACCTCGTGGTGACGCCGATCCGGGGCAATGTCGAAACGCGGATTCGCAAGACGCTCGCGGGTGAGTACGACGCGATCGTCGTTGCCGCCGCCGGCGTCCATCGGCTGGGTCTCTCCATACACGTGGCCGAGTATCTACCCTTCGATCGGTTCCTACCGGCTCCGGGGCAGGGTGCGCTCGCGGTGCAATGTCGGTCCGACGACTCGGAGCTGATTGCGACCCTGTCGGTTGTCGACGAGGAGCACCTCCGCGCCGAGGTCACCGCCGAGCGAACCTTCCTCGAGTGCCTGGGCGGCGGATGCGCGACACCCGTGGGAGCGTTTGCCGCAACGGTTGACCACCGGACGACGATTCACCTCCGTGGGTCCGTCACCGCGCCGGACGGATCGGCCGTCCTGAACGTCGAGGGTTCGGCTCCCGCGGTGCGTGCCAAGGACCTTGGCGCCCGATTGGCGCAGGAGGCGGTCGCCCTGGGCGCGGCCGAGCTGCTCGGGTGAGCTCCCTGATCGGACGACGGGTCGTGGTCACGCGTGCGCACGGGCAGGCGGACGAGCTGTCGGATCGGCTTCGGCGCGACGGAGCCGTGCCGGTCCGGTTCCCCACCATCGAGATCCGTCCGCCCGAGTCATTTGCCCGGCTCGACGCCGCGTTGCGGACGCTCCACCGATATGACTGGGTGCTCTACACGAGCGTGAACGGCGTTCGGGGTGTGGCCCGGCGACGTAGGGCGTTGGGACTGACCGGGCGCGCCTTCGCCCACCCGAAGGTGGCCGCAATCGGGCAGGTCACGGCGACGGCTCTCCAGCAGGCTGGTGTCTCGGTTCAGGTAGTGCCGGAGGAGTACAGGGGCGAAAGGCTGGCCGAGGCGCTGGGCGATGTGCGGGGCGCGCGCATTCTACTCCTGAGGGCCCGGCAGGGGCGGGAGGCTCTTCCTGCCCATCTGCGGGCGGGCGGGGCCGTGGTGGACGACGTGGGCGTGTACCGAACGGGGACTCCGAGCCCCACGGAGGGAGAGCTCGGTGACCTTCGCGAGGGGTTCGACGCCATCACGTTCACGAGCTCGGCGACGGTGAGGGGATTCGTGACGATCCTGGCCGACGGCTGGCGGGAAGCGGTGGCCGGCGCCGCCGTGATCTCGATCGGGCCGATCACGAGCCGGACCGCCCGCCAATTGGGGCTGCGGATTGACGCAGAGGCGCGCGAGTATACCCTGGATGGGGTCATGGAGGCGCTTCAGGGTCATTTCGCGACGGGAACGCCCGAAGGTGCCCGACCGGCAGTAGGTTAGAGTGGTGCCACACCGGAGTGGCACCGAACTCGCGAGACCCGACACCTGGCCCCCAAGGAGGCCCCGCTCGAATGACGAAGTCCCACTCGGCCACCGGTGCTCGGGGCGACGCGAGAAACGTCCCGACGGACGAGGCCTCGGGCCCACGCCTTCGGCCGGCGCGCCTGCGTCGCACCGCCGGACTGAGAGCGCTGATCCGGGAGACGCGCCTCGATATCGACGACCTGATCATGCCGGTCTTCCTGACGCACGAGCCCGACGTGGCCCGGGAGATTCCCTCCATGCCCGGGATCCGCCAGTGGTCGGTTGAGCGCGCCGCAGCGCATGTTCAAACCCAGGTGGAGCGAGGGATCCGCGCCGTGATCGTCTTCGGAGCCCCAGCGGCCAAGGACTCCCGGGGGAGCCGCAGCTGGGCGGCGGACGGGGTGTCACAGCGGGCCATTCGCGCGATCAAGGAGCGGAGTCCCGACGCCGTCGTGATCGCGGACACGTGTCTGTGCGGCTACACCGATCACGGCCACTGCGGCCTTCTGGCCGAAGACGGAGCGCTGGACCACGACGTGACCGTCGGTGCGCTGCAGCGGATCGCGCTGGCTCAGGCCGAGGCGGGGGCGGACGTGGTGGCGCCATCCGGCATGATCGACGGGATGGTGCTGGGCATTCGGTCGGCTCTGGACGAAGCCGGCTTCGGGGAAGTGGCGATCATGGCGTACTCGGCCAAATACGCGTCCGTCATGTACGGACCGTTCCGTGGCGCGGTGGGCGGCACCCCGCCTCGCCGGGACCGGCGATCCCATCAGATGGACCCCGCCAACGCCCGGGAAGCGCTCAAGGAGCACGCGTTGGACGTCGCCGAGGGGGCCGACTTTCTCATGGTGAAGCCGGCGCTCGCCTACCTCGACATCGTCCGGCAGACGAGAGACCGCTTTCCCGAGGTACCCCTCGTGGCCTACAACGTGAGCGGTGAGTATGCGATGGTGAAGGCGGCCGCTCAGGCCGGGTGGGTGAGCGAGGAGGCGCTGGCGCTCGAGGCGCTGACCGGGATCAAGCGGGCCGGGGCCGATCTGATCATCACCTACCACGCGGAAGCCGCGACCGGATGGCTGGAGAGCCGTTGACGTGACTCCCGCCGAGCCGCCCCGGGCTGTCTCACGCTCTCTGAGCCACTTCGCCGCCTACCAGCTCACCCCCGCCTTCTGGGAGTTGGCGGAGCCAGAGCGACGCAGGGTGGAGACGGAGTGGGCCGAGCGGCTGAGCCAGGTCGCTCCGTCCGTGCTCCACTACCAGACGTACCCGGCGACTGCCCGGACCGACTTCCTCGTCTGGTCGGCGGTGCGCGCCGATGACGCCCAAGCGCCCCTGGCATTCTTCGAGGCCTATGCGGCGGCGGTCCGCCCGTTTCGCCGGTACGCGAGGGTCACGGACGTGCTGTGGGGCTTCACGCGTCTGTCCGAGTACAGCCGCGGTCGTTCGCGTCAGGCGATCGATCCTTTCCAGCCGCGCGAGATCCCCTACCTCGTCGTCTACCCGTTCACGAAGACTGCCGAATGGTACCTGACGCCGCCAGACGCGCGACAAGAGATGATGAACGAGCACATGAGCATCGGAAAGCAGTACCGCGAGGTCACCCAGCTGCTCCTCTACTCGGCGGGCGTCCAGGATCACGACTTCGTCGTCGTCTACGAAACCGACGACCTTGCCCGGTTCTCCAGCCTCGTGAGCGACCTGCGCCATACCGAGGCGAGGCGCTTCACCGCGTCGGACGTTCCCGTGCACGTCGGGATCCGACGGCACGCCTCCGAGGGTCCTCTCTGGCCGTGACGCCCCGAGGATCCATCCCACTCGTAGAAGCCTGCCGGGGAAGGGCGGTCGAGCGCACGCCCGTCTGGTTCATGCGTCAGGCGGGACGCTTCCTGCCCGAGTATCGCAGGCTGCGCGAGCGACACTCGTTGCTGGAGATCTGCGGCAACGCCGAGCTGGCCAAGACCGTCACCCTGCAACCCGTGAAGCGCTTCGGGGTCGACGGTGCGATCATCTTCGCCGACATCCTCCTTCCCCTCCTCCACATGGGCGTGGGCCTGGACTTCGTCCCCGGCCGTGGCCCGGTCATCCAGAATCCCATCCGCTCGGCCGAAGATGTCGAGGCGCTGCGTCCGCTCGATCCGGAGGAGTCGCTCTCCGCCACGCTGGACGCACTTCGCGCCGTGAAGGAAGATCTGCCGCCTGGCGTTGGGCTGATCGGTTTCGCCGGCGGCCCGTTCACGGTGGCCTCCTACCTGATCGAAGGTGAGAGCTCTCGAAGCTTCCTATTGACGAAGCAGTTCATGTTCCAGGAGCCGGTGGCGTTCGGGCGACTCCTCGATCGATTGGCTCGTGCCACGGCGGATTACATGATCGCGCAAGCGCGGGCCGGTGCGGACGTGTTGCAGCTGTTTGATACTTGGGCGGGCTGTCTGTCGCCGGCGCAGTACGTCTCTTCGGTACAGCGCTACACTCGGGCCGTCTTCGAGTCGCTCGAGGGGGAGCATGTCCCGACGATCCATTTCGGGGTGGGCGCCGGTGCCCTGCTCGAGCCCATGCGGGACGCCGGGGGCGACGTCATCGGACTGGATTGGCGGACGCCCCTGGACGAGGGCTGGCAACGAATCGGCTTCGACAAGGGCGTCCAGGGCAACCTCGATCCCGCCGTGCTTCTGGCGCCGGAGGAGACGGTCCGGCGCGAGGTGAGCCGTGTCCTCGAGCAGGCGGGCGGAAGGCCGGGACATGTGTTCAATCTCGGCCACGGCGTGTTCCCCCAGGCTCCGATCGAGGCGGTCCACACGGTCGTCGACGCCGTCCGGGGGCACTCCGGGAGGACCGAATGACGGGGGTCCTCGTCATGGCGTACGGCGGGCCGGACTCCCTGGACGACGTCGAGCCGTACATCATGGACGTACGGGGTCACCGACCGACCGCCCCCGGAGTCATCCATGAGATGCGCGAACGCTACGCTCTGATCGGCGGGCGCTCCCCGATCCTCGAGCTGACCCGGGCCCAGGCTTCCGCCATCGAGGCCCACCTCCAGGATGGGGGCACACCCTGCAACGCCTACGTAGGCATGAGACATTGGCACCCCTTTATCCGTGACACACTGCGAGATATGCGCGAGGCAGGGGTACAGCGGGCCGTGGGCGTCGTCATGGCCCCCCACGAGTCGCGGATGAGCGTCGGTGCCTACTACGGGAGCGTCTCGGAGGCGGATTCCGGCATCGAGGTGCGGGGCATCCGATCCTGGCACCTCATGCCCGAGTACATCGGAACCATCGTCGAGCTGATCGACGAGGGTCTGGAGCGCTTCCCGGAAGCGGAGCGCCACGGGGTCGAGCTGATCCTCACGGCGCACAGCCTGCCCTCCCGGATCGTGGAGCAGGGCGACCCGTACCCGGTGCAGATGGCGGAGACGTTCGGCGCAGTGAGCCGGCGGCTCCCGGGGCTGCGAACGCACTTCGCCTACCAATCGGCTGCCATGACCCGGGAGCCCTGGCTGGGCCCCGACGTGGGCGAGCTGCTCGAGGATCTCGCCCGACAGGGTCGGGAGCGATTCCTCATTGCTCCCGTCGGCTTCACCTGCGAACACGTGGAGATCCTCTACGACATCGACGTGGAGCTGAAGTCGCTCGCAGACCGTCTCGGGGTCCGGTTGGAACGGATCGAGATGATGAACGACCACCCCCGGATGACCGGAGGACTCGCCCGGCTGGTCAGAGAAGAGATCGACCGGGCTGGGTGGTCGTGAGGCAGGCTCCTCGCCTGGTGGTGGTCGGGGGAGGAATCGCAGGACTGACTGCGGCCTACCGGCTCCTCCATCCGCGGCACGCCGACGGTCCCCCGGCGGCGTCCGGGTCGGGGCCCCGGCCCGAGGTCATCCTGCTGGAAGCCGGGCCTCGCCTCGGCGGCAAGATCCGCACGGACGTCGTGGAGGGCTTCGTGGTGGAGGCGGGCCCCGACAGCCTGCTCGCGACCAAGCCGTGGGGCGTCGACCTCGCCGCGGACGTCGGCATCAAGGGCGAATTGCGGGGCACGGATCCGTCCCACCGGCGCGCTTTCGTCCAGCGTCGGGGCCGGCTGTACCCTCTGCCCGAGGGGCTCAGCGGTCTGGTTCCGATTCGGCTCGCACCGATGTTCCGGTCGAGCCTCCTGTCTCCGGTTGGCCGGATCCGGCTCGCGCTCGAGACCGTGGTGCCCCGGCGGAGACGGGGCGGCGAGGAGTCCGTCGCATCGTTCGTCCGAAGGCGGTTCGGACGGGAAGCGTACGATTGGTTGATGGAGCCGCTCCTGTCGGGGATCTACGCCGGCAGTGGCGAAGAGCTGGGGATCCGGGCCAGCTTCCCTCGACTCGAGCAGGCGGAGGCGCAAACCGGGAGCGTGATCCGCGGCCTGAGAGTGCAGGCGAGGCAAGCCCGCCCCACCGGGGAGTTCGAGACACCGTTCGTCGCTCCCGCGGAGGGGATGGAGCGATTCGTCGTGGCCCTCGCAGGGGCTCTCGGCCAGGCCGACATCCGGCTCGAGACCTCTGCCCGGCGTATCGTCCGGATCGGAGACGCCCTCGGGGTCGAGGCAGGGGGCGGTGAGACCATCGAGGCGGACGCCGTAGTGGTCACCGCGCCCGCCTGGTCGGCCGGGAACATCGTGGGAGATCTCAGCCCGGATCTCGCTGCCTCCCTGGGCGCGATCCCCTTCCGATCGGTGGCGATCGTGTCTATCGCGCACCGAGCCGAAGACATCGGCCGCCCTCTGGAAGGGTACGGATACCTCAACCCCAGGAGCGCCAAGCGCACCGTGACCGCCTGCTCCTGGAGCTCCTCCAAGTTCCACGGGCGTGCCCCACCGGGTGCGGTGCTGCTGCGCGCGTTCGTGGGTCGAGATCACGAGGCTGAGGCGGATGGGGGCGAGGCCGAGGCGGAGACGGGCGAGGACGCGATCATCCTGGCTGCCGTGGCGGACGAGCTCCGGGACGTGCTCGGCATACGTGCGGCCCCGCTGTGGACTCGGGTTCATCGGTGGCCTCGGGCCATGCCCCAGTACGTCGTGGGCCATGCGGAGACGGTCCGCGCGGTTGAACGGGCCCTCAGCGCCGTGCCCGGGCTCTTCCTGGCCGGTCACTCCTACCACGGAGTGGGGATCCCCGACACGATCCGTACAGCGGAAGAGGCCGCCCGCTCGGCGCTGGCCTACCTACGCATTCGCCGGGAGGGGAAGGAGGCGCCATGAGACGGGAGGCGTCGGCTCGGCTCTTCGCTCGGGCAGCACGCATCTTGCCAGGCGGCGTGAACTCGCCCGTGCGGGCCTTCAAGGCCGTGGAGGGCCCGCCTCTGTTCATCGACCGTGGAGAGGGGGCCTACCTCGTCGACGTCGACGGAAACCGATTCGTCGACCATGTGCTCTCGTGGGGCCCTCTGATCCTGGGCCACGCCCACCCCGCCGTGGTCTCGGCGTTGCATCGCGCTTCGATGCGCGGCACGAGCTACGGAGCTCCATGCGAAGCCGAGGTCGAGCTCGCCACGGAGATCCGTGAACGTATGCCCGCGCTCGAGATGATACGCATGGTGAATTCCGGCACTGAAGCGGTCATGAGCGCGCTGCGGCTGGCTCGGGCGTTTACCGGCCGCTCGCGGATCGTCAAATTCGAAGGCTGCTACCATGGTCACGCAGACCCGATGCTGGTCCGGTCCGGCTCCGGGGTGGCGACGCTCGCGCTGCCGGACTCTCCGGGGGTGCCCGAGGGGAGCGTCGCCGACACATTGCTCGCTCGGTTCAACGACGCCTCTTCGGTCGAGGATCTATTCGACGAGCACCCCGACGGCATTGCCGCGGTCATCGTTGAGCCTGTCGCGGGGAACATGGGACTCGTGTTGCCCCACGCCGACTTCCTCCCGCGGCTCCGAGCGCTGACGGAACGGCATGGTGCCCTCCTCGTCTTCGACGAAGTGATGACCGGCTTCCGGGTGGGAGCGGGTGGGGCGCAAGGGCGCTACGGCGTTCGTCCGGACCTGACCACTCTGGGAAAGGTGATCGGCGGTGGGCTGCCGGTCGGCGCCTTGGGAGGGCGCGCGGACATCATGGAGATGCTGGCTCCCTCTGGGCCGGTGTACCAAGCGGGCACGCTCAGCGGCAACCCCCTCGCCATGGAAGCGGGGCTCGCGACGCTCAGAAAGTTGGCTCTTCCCGGGACGTGGGCCCGTCTCGAGACCCAGGGCCGTCGTACCGCCGAGATCCTGAGGGCCGAGGCCGACGCTGCCGCTGTGGCGATGCAGATCGTGAACGTCGGGTCGATGTTCGGCCTGTTCTTCGCTGAAGCGGAAGTCTGCGACTGGACCGCGGCCGCCGCGTGCGACCGAGCGATGTTTTCCCGTTTCTTCCGGGGAATGCTCGAGAACGGGGTCTACCTCGCGCCGTCCCCCTTCGAAGCCGGATTCGTCTCCACGGCCCACGGCGACGCGGAGCTCGAGCGCCTTGCCGACGCCGCTCGAGCTGCTCTCGGCACGGCCCGCCGAGTCTCGAGGACGGATTGAACCCGGCGGCGAAAGCGAGTCCATCCCGGGAGACGGCCCTTGTGGCGCTCCGACGAGAAAAGTACCATCGAGCGAAACCGACCGCGTTCCAGCGGGACCTTGTGACAGCACCCCCGGGACCACTTAGATGGAGCTCGCAATGGTCGAGTGGCTCGTTCCCGTATCGATTTTCTGGATCCTCTCCGCACTGTACCTCGGCGGTGCCGCCATCCGATTCGAAGGCGGCGGCGGTCCCCGACAGCTGGCGGGTTTGGTGATCCAGCTCGTGCTGTTCCTCGTCGCATGGGCTGTCCTGCGGGCAATACTGCGAGGTGTCACCGGACAGATCTTCGCCGTCGTGTTCGCCACCCTACTCGTAACCATCGCGCTCCCCTTCATTGCCCGACTCGGCTTTCGCCTGGCTGGCGTGAGGATCTCGAGCGACGAGGACGCGGGTGCGGCTGCCGGCTAGAGACGGCGCGGGACGCAGGGAGTCAAGGAGGGACGCGCGTGGACCCGTCAGTGGTCGCGGTATCCGTGCTCGGCGGTCTGGTCGTCATGCGCTGGATCGTGATCGCGCTCGGCGCGGCGCTGCTCGTTCACCCGGTGCGTGACTGCCCGGCATGCTTCGGAGATACCGTCGCGGTTCGGCGCCCCTGGCTCGGGATTCTGGGCCGATGGTACGAGTGGCGGTGGTGTCCCCGCTGCGACTGGCAGGGCATCGCCAGGCGGCTGCGGAGCCGACCGGGCCCGACCGATGACAGGCACCGCACGGGCTCTCCGGCGCATCGGGCCGGCGCAGGCAGGGCTCACCGTCTGCTCGATGGACCCTGAGCTTTCGCCGCGACGGCGTTCGAACTCTTTCCCAGGAGGGCTGCCGATTGAACGCGACCGAGGAGCGCGCGATCGGGCAGGTAACCGTCCAGATCGATCGCCGTCTCTGCGTCGGCTTCGAAACCTGCATCGAGATCGCTCCGGAGGTGTTCCGGTTCGATGGCGAAGGCATCGCGACCTTCTGTGACACTTGTGCCGAGGCGCCTTCCGACCTGGTCGTCGAAGCCTGCACCTCTTGCCCGGTGGACGCGCTCGTCGTCCTCAACGAGCAGGGGAAGCAGATCGTTCCCTGACCTCGTGCCAGCTGCAGGTAGGAGCAGAACGGCGCGCGCCGTGAGGCCGACGCCTCTGTACCGCCCGTTGCCGTCGCGCTCCGGCGAGATCTCGTGAGGAAGTTCAGGACCTACAGCCAGCTCGAATCAGGGACCGAATCGGGCATCGTCGATCAGGTTGTCGAGCAACAGGCCCGACTCCGAAATCGCCTGGCCGAGATCGGGACCGTAGCGGCGGTCGTGAGCGGGAAAGGTGGGGTCGGCAAGAGCGCCATGACCACGAATCTGGCCGTCGCTCTCGCTCGCCGCGGCGCGGCGGTCGGGGTGCTCGACGGGGATCTCAACGGACCGTCGCAGGGTCGCATGCTGTCTGCATGGCGCCAGCGGCTCGAGGACCGGTCCGAGGGTGTGGTACCGGCGACGGGGGCGGGGGGCGTCCGCGTGATGTCGATGGACCTCCTCCAAGAAGGCGCCGAGGCACCCCTGCGTTGGCGAGGCCCCACGTCAGGCACGCATGTCTGGCAGAGCGTAGCGGAGACGGGCGTCCTCAGGGAGTTCCTCGCGGACGTGGTCTGGGGACAGCTGGACTACCTGATCGTCGATCTGCCACCGGGGACCGACAAGATCTCCCGGTTGTTGGAGTTGGTGGACGCCGTCGATTTGGCTCTGGTCGTCACGACTCCCTCTGAGATCTCCCGCTTCGTCGTGACCAAGTCGATTCGGCTGCTTCAGGATGCGAACGTGGGCGCGATCGGAATCATCGGTAACATGACCGCGTATCTGCCGCCGGGCGGAGGCGCGCCTCTTCCCCTCTATCCGGGCGACGGCGTTCGCGAACTCGCGGACGCTACCGGTATTGCGGTCTGGGGCGAGGTGCCCTTCGACCCGCATCTTGCCGAGTCCACGGACAGGGGGCATCCGCCGGCGTTGGTCTCCCCCGAGGGGCCGTCGGCGATGGCGATCGAGCGAATCGCGGAGCGGATCGAGAGACGAGCGGAGAGCGCCGGGGGGCGGTCGTGAAGTTCCTCTGTCTCGGCTGCGACGAGGTGATGGCCTTCTCCGAGCGCCAGCTGCCTGGGGACGGGACGTTGGCTGCCGTCTTTACGTGCCCGGGTTGTGGGCGCGAGATGGCAATGCTCACGAACCCGATGGAAACGCAGCTCGTGAGCAGTCTGGGCGTGGAGATCGGCGGACGGACGGTGCCGCGGCAGCCCATGGAGCACACGCGGACCCGACTGGAGGGAGGCCGAGTCGACGCCTTCGTGGACGAGAGCCCACCTCCGCCGGCCGACACCGAGCCACCGGTCCCCCGAGAGGGTGCCCGGAAGGAACCTGCTCCGGAAGAGGCATCCTCACCGTCGCGGGTCGAGTGGAGCGCGGAAGCTCAGCAGCGCTTGCAGCGAGTGCCCTCGTTCGTCCGCGGCATGGTCAAACGGATCTACGCCGATTACGCCGGGGAACGGGCTATCCGGATCATCACGCCGGACGTCATGGACCAGGCGCGCACGGACCTGGGACTCGAGGGAATGTAGCTGGTGGACTCCACTTCGGCGCTCGACCAGGCGAATCTCACCGGGGAGGGTCCGCAGCTACGCTGGCCTCCAGAGCGGGTCAGGAAGTTCCGCCAGGCTGCCTTCGTGTACATGCACGTGGCCCTCCTCTACGAGTTCTCCGTCGTAGCGCTGTGGAGGGCCGGGCTGATGCCGGTGGACCGTGGGCATCCCGTTGTCTGGATCGCGGTCGGTGCCGTGATCGCCGGCGCCGTGGTCTGGGGGTTGTGGAGCTGGCAGAACCGGTGGTTCGCACGGGTGATCTGGGCCCTTCACGCGCTGCGCCTGCCAGCCGTGTTGGGTAGCGCGTTCTTCGCGACCTCGGGGGCCGTCATTCCGCCCTCGTTCTACCGAATGGCCTTGATCGTCATCCTCATCAACCTCTGGGCTTTGGCCCGCGCAGGTTGGGATCTGTAGTGGAAGCCGGAGTGCCGCCGGTGGTTCGCGCACGGGCTCTCTCCTATCGCTTCCCTTCGGGCCGTGATGCGCTGGAGGGTGTGGATCTGGACGCCTCGCCCGGCGAAACCGTCGTCGTCGTGGGCCCCAACGGGTCCGGCAAGACCAGCCTCCTTCGCTTGCTCGCGGGCGATTTGAAGCCCACGGGTGGCAGCGCGCGGGTGTTCGGGAGTAGCGTGGACGAGCTCGGCCCCGCAGCCGTTCGTCGCATCGGCTTCTGCCCGGACCGGGCCGTCCACCTGGACGCGCTCACGGGCCACGAGAACGCGGTGTTCTTCGCACGCGCCATGGGTGTGCACCGAAGGAGCGCTCCCGCGGCGATCGAACCGCTGCTCCGCGCGTTTTCGCTCGACGGCGACGCGGACGTGCCCGTCGGCCAATACTCATTCGGGATGCGACGGAAGCTGCTTCTGGCCGAGGCGCTGGCGCACCGGCCCGAGCTTCTCGTGCTGGACGAACCGACGATCGGTCTCGACGCCGATGCGGTCGAGCAGCTGGGTCTCGTCCTCGCCGAACACGCGCGCTCCGGGGGGACCGCGGTTCTGGCGACCAACGACCTGGGGTTCGCGGTGGAGCGGGCCACGCGGCTCGTCCTACTCTACCTGGGTCGCAAGGTCGCGGACGCCGCGCCCGAGGCCTTGCTCAGCTCCGTGGACGAGAGCGACCGGGTCGACATTCGGTTGGCCCGACCGGGCGATCACGAGATCGAGCTGCCCGAAGGCGTCCACGCCGTGGTCTCCGGGCCGAGCCGGCTGGTCGTGGAGAGTGAGCGCGGCGTCGGGGTCCTGCCCTCTCTTTGCGCGGCCGTTCTTCGTGCGGGCGCCCGCCCGGCGCGGATCGAGATCCAGCGCTCCGGCCTGCCCGAGGTCTTTCGCCGCCTGACCGGAGCCGAGCTCGAGGTTGATGAGCCCCGGCACCCGGAGCCCGCGAGGCGACCGCCCGATGTGGGCCCTGACCCGGCCGTCGCGGACCGGCCGACCAATGAGGGACACGAGCGCTTCCACCAAGCCGCCAGGGCGGCGGGAACGGAAGGGCCCAAGTCGGGATCGGACAGATGAGCGGGTTGATCCTCTCGCTCGAGCTTCGTTTGGCCACGCGGCGCAGACGGCTCTTCGTCCTGAACACGACGATCCCCCTCCTCCTCGTCGCCCCGGTAGCCCTGAGCGGCGCCCCCACCCATCACAAGGCAGCGGTGTACACCGTGCTGTTCGCCCTGTTCGGGACCTTCGGCTCGGCGATTCCGCTCCTCCGGGATGCCGAACACGGCCTGCTCCAGCGCATCGGCCGGACGACCATCCCACCGAGCGCTCATCTTCTGGAAAGGGCCGGCGCCGGCGCGATGGTCGACAGCGTACAGCTCGTTCCGGCCTGTCTGGCCGTCCTCTGGGGAGGGTCAAGCGCCAACCTGGCCACCTCGGCGTGGCTCCTGCCCGTAGTCGGCGGATCCCTGCTCGTGGCGAATCTCGTGGGAATCTGGGTCGCGTCGATCGCCCGCTCCATCGCCGAGGGCGCCTTGTTCGCCGCGGTGACCGCCCTCTTCCTGGTGCATGCTTCAGGGACGTTTCGCAGCCCGACCGGTCTGCCGGGCCAGTGGATCGAGACGGTGAGCCCTTACCGCGGGCTCCACGAGCTTCTCCTCGAGATAGCGTCCGGTGGGACCGGCGTCCTGGGTGGTGGCGGATGGGCCCTGTTCGCGTGGGTTCTGCTCGCGTCGCTCGCCACCGGGGGCCTGGCCCCGGCGTTTCTCGACCGCCTCACCCGCGCTGGCACGGCGTGAGCGACCATGTCACGGGCCCGTCGTGTGCGGGTTTTCCCGGACCAGACGGGGCCCCTCGGCGTGTTCATTGACACCTATCGGAGCGCCCAATATCCTAGGGGCAACTTCGACCCGACGCCCAACCTCCACGTTCATCGAAAAGCGCGACCTCGGGTTGATGTCAGCCTCGCCTCCGTGCCTCGACCGGCCTGGGCGCGGCCCACGACCTGAAAGTTCGAAGGGCCCCGCTTGGGGCTCCTTTTGAAGAATAGCGGCATTTCAAGGTGCCCCCCGGGCAGCTACCGGGGCGGGGCCGCAGGTGTGGGACGCAACCGTCTTCAAGCGTTACCGGCAATGGTCTGCTACGACCGTGAGGCGTCATGTATCGTGAGATCCTTGTTCCCGTGGATAACTCCGGCCATGCCCACCAGGCCGTGGACCGGGCTATCGAGATCTGCCGGCGCAGCGAGGGAAGAATCACGGGGAACCACGTCTATGCGGCTCGCCTACACGACGTGCGCTTCAGACAGCTGGAGACCGGCCTCCCGGCCCAATTCCAGACGCCCCAAGAAATCAAGAGACAAAGGAAGATCCACGACAAGCTGATCGAGAAAGGGCTTCAGCTCATCTCCGATTCCTTTCTCGATCAGACCGAGCGGCGCTGCGCGGAGGCCGGCGTGCCCATGACGCGCCAACTCCTCGAGGGCATCAACTACGAGGAGATCCTCCGGGAGGCCAACGGCGGGGCGGGCCGCTTGCCGAGCCTCATCGGCTTCGATCCCAACATCGCGGACAAGTACGACGGCGGCGAACGGGTCCGCGGTGACGTGCAGATCGGCGACGATGGCCGTCTGATCGCCGAAGACGAGGAGCACGACGAGAAGCTCGCGGGCTCCAGCGGCCGCGCGTACGACCTCCTGTGCATCGGGGCTCACGGAATCGGCCGGCAGCCCCGGTCCCAGCTCGGAGGCGTCGCCTCCCGTGTCCTCCAGAAGGCCGAGAAGGACGTGCTGCTGGTGCGCGGGGATCGGCCGCTCGAGGGCGGCCGTTGGATGGTCTGTGTCGACGGGTCGAGCTACGCGTACAAGGCCCTCCGGGTCGCCTTGGAGATGGCGCGGACGTTCGGCGCGACGCTCTACGTATGCTCGGCCTTCGACGTGGAGTACCACCACGTCGTCTTCGGCAACATCAAGGACGTCCTGTCCGCGCAGGCGTCGAAGGTGTTCAAGTTCGAAGAGCAGGAGGAGCTCCACAACAACATCATCGACAAGGGACTGCTGAAGCTCTGTCAGGCCAACCTCAAGCGGGCCGAGGCGATGAGGCGGGACTTCCCCGACGTGGAGATGGAGACGCAGATCCTCATCGGCAAGCCGTTCCAGTGCATCCTCCAGTGGGTCGAAGAAGTCGAGCCCTCGCTCCTGGTCCTCGCTCGCCACGGCGCCCACCGGATCGACTCGACCGACATCGGCTCGCAGGCCGAGAACCTGTGCCGTCTCGTCGACACCGACGTGCTCCTCGTAGGGACGAGCGAGGTCCGTCCCGACGACATTCCCTGGATCGAGGAAGACGGGGAAACGGGCCTGGAGTGGGCGCCGGAGGCCGAGGTCCGCATCCTGAGGGTGCCACCGTTCGCGCTCGGCATCGCTCGCAAGGCGGTGGAGGAGTTCGTTCTGGAGAACTACGCCGGCGACGGCCCGGAGACCTCCTCTCACGCCGAACCGGCGGGAGCCGGTGGAGCGACCGGGACGGGCAACGGTACCGGGAACGGCACCGGACCGGGGCTCCCCATGGTCACGAACGAGCGGCTGGACGAAGCGATCCAAAAGCTCCTCCCGACCCATATGCAGCTCATCATGGGGATCGGAACCGCGGAGGAGCTCGCGCTTGCCGAGCTGAAGGCCGAGCAGGCCATGAAGCGCACCGTGATCGAGGGCCACGACGTGGACGCGGAGCCCGACGACGCCACCATCACCGTGAAGTGCCCCTACACCGGCCACCTCCAGGTCCGCGCGAGGAACGCCACCGACCCCGTCGTCTGGACGCACGAGGCGTTCGGGCGGCTCGGCGCCGTGCCGTTGATCGCCCGCCCGCTCGCCCGCAACACGGTAGAGCGGTTCGCCAAGGAGCACGGGCTCTGGCGCGTCACGACCCGCGTGATGGACGAGAACAAGCAAGCCATGATAGAGGCCGACGAGTTCGACACGGACACCATGCTCGTGATGTTCCGCGAGCTCCAGTCGAAGCAGATCAAGGCGATGGCCGAAGGCGCCGACGCGCTCACGCCCGAGATGCGGAGCTTCATCGAGGAGGCCAAGGCGGCGGGCATCTCACGTTGCCCGGTCAGGGACGTGGCCGAGCTCGCGAGCGACTGTCCGGTGGACCTGAGCACCGTCTCGCCGGAGGACGCCCGGGCGGCCATGGAGCGGGTCCTGGCAGAACAGCAGGCCACCCCCGAGGACGTGTCATCGTGACCGCGAGGGACGATGGCGTGTTGACGGGCGTCGCCCGCGACCCGGTCGGGAGCCCAGGGCGCGTGTTGGGGTCCGAGCCGTTCGGACGCGCGACGCCGATCGGGCCGGAGGGTGCCTTCGTCCCTCATATCGTTGCCTGGAACCTGACCCGACGCTGCAACTTGGCGTGCTCGCACTGCTACATAGCGGCCGGTTCATGGCATGCCGAGGACAGCGAGCTTTCCACGGAGGCGTGCCTGCGCATCCTCGACCAGATTCTCGCGGCCAACCCGGCTCCCATGCTCATCCTCACGGGCGGTGAGCCGCTTCTCCGAGACGACCTCGAAGGCCTGGCAGAGCGAGCCTCGAGCCGAGGTGCCACCGTCGTTGTGGGAACCAACGGAACGCGCCTCACCGACGACCGCATCGGGACTCTGATGGCCGCGGGGGTCAGCGGCGTGGCTCTGAGCGTGGATTCGCTCGACGCCACCTATCACGACCGCTTCCGCCATGGCGGCGGTGCGCTGGACGACACGCTCGCGGCCGTCGATCGATTGGCAGGTCGCGGATTGGACTTCGTCGTCCAGACCACGGTCACCAGAGGGAACCGACACGAGCTCGACGCGCTCGTGGCGTGGGCGGCGGAGCGAGGTGCGGTGTGCTTCAACTTGTACTTCCTGGTGCCGACCGGACGGGGAACAGGCATGAGGGGGATGAGTCCCGAGGAGAACGAGGAGACGCTGGGCCGGCTACTGGAGTTGGAGACCGAGTACCGGGGTCGCATTATGGTCCGATCCAAGTGCCAACCTCAGATCATGCGCCACGTGGTGGACGGAGAGGGCGACTCGACGCTCCTGAACTACGAGACGCGCTGCCCTTGCGGTATCCACTACTGCCGGATCACACCCGAGGGCAAGGTCACGCCCTGCCCGTACATGCCGCTGATCGCAGGAGACCTGGCGACGGACGACTTCGGCTCCATCTGGGCCGAGTCACCGGTGTTCCAGCGTCTCCGCAGCGGCGCACTCGGAGGGCGCTGCGGGCGGTGCGAGTACCGCAAGGTGTGCGGAGGCTGCCGCGCGCGCGCCTACGCGGATTCGGGCGACCCACTCGGACCCGACGATTCGTGCGTCTACGACCCGACCGGCGAGGAGCCGGTCATCGAGCCACGAGCACTGACCTATGGAAGCGGAGCGGGCACGGAGCTCGATTGGACCCCGGAGGCGCGGGAGCGGTTGAACCGGATCCCGAGCTTCGTCCGGAGCGTGGTGGCGGATCGCCTCGAGACCTTCGCGAAGGCGCACGGCCGCGACCGCGTCGATGTGGACCTGATGGCGGAGGTCCGGCGGAGCATGCCCTTGGACTTCTCGAAGCGCCTGCCGTTCTTCCTGCGCAAGGACCATTCGGCATGAGGAAGCGCCCATGACCTCGGGTCGCTGCCTCCGCGTCCTCGGCTCGCTGGCGCTCGTGGGGCTCCTGCTCCTGCTGTCGGGGGCCGACGCCCTCGCGCAGGAAGCGGCGCTGAATCCCCGCCTCTACGGGGACTTCCCGATCATCGGCAGCCGCGGAGCCATCTGGATCGCCGCGCAGCTCCACCTGTTGTTCGCAGCGTTCGTGCTCGGTGTGCCGATGTTCGCGGTCGTCGCCGAGGCCATCGGCATCTTCGGGAAGGACCAGCGCTACGACAGGCTGGCGAAGGAATTCACGCGCCTGCTTCTCATCGCCTATTCGGCGACGGCGATCTGGGGCGCCATCCTCGTTTTCCTGCTCGGGACGCTCTACCCGGCGCTCTGGGGCTACCTGGCGGCGGTCTTCGAGCTGTCGATGTGGTTCTACGTCGGACTCTTCTTCCTCGAGTCCTTTACCCTGTACCTCTACTACTACGGGTGGGAGCGCTGGAAGGCCGGAGCGTCCAAATACGTACATTGGAGCCTCGGCATCCTGCTCAACGTCTGGGGCACCATCGTCATGTTCATCGCCAACTCCTGGCTGACGTACATGATGAGCCCGCCGGCCGACGTGACCCCGGACACGGCCCCGCAGACCGTGCAGCTCTGGAGCGCCATCGCCAACGCGACCTGGATGCCCATCAACATCCACCGTTTGATCGCGAACGTCGTGTTCGGGGGCGCGATCGTAGGGGCCTACGCAGCCTTCCGTTTCCTGCACGCCAAGACCGACGAGGAACGCGCGCACTACGACTGGATGGGGTACGTCGGCAACTTCATCGCCATCGGGGCGCTCATCGTGCTGCCCTTCGCCGGCTACTACCTCGGCAGGGAGATCTACGAGTTCAACCAGCAGATGGGCATCACCATGATGGGTGGGTTCATGAGCTGGTTGTGGATCATCCAGGCGTTCCTCATCGGGGTTCTGTTCCTGGCGGGCAACTACTACCTCTGGGTGGGAATGGGACGGATCCCGGGGGCCGAGCGGTTCGCGCCGTACACGAAGTACATGCTGATCATTCTCGTGCTGTGTGTGATCGTATGGTCGACTCCCCATACGATGATCGCCAATCGGGAGGAGCTCGCGGCGATGGGTGGCTCACACCATCCCTTCCTCGGCGTGCTGGGAGTCATGAGCGCGAAGAACACCGCCGTGAACATCATGATTCTCACCACGTTCCTATCGTTCCTGCTGTACCGGCGCGCCAACCGCCGACCGGTGGTGGGCTGGGCCCGGACGGGGACGTTGGTGCAGGCCGGCGTCTTCGTCATCTCGGCCGCGGTCGTGATCTTCTACGGCATCTACGGCTACTTCGTGACGGCCATCGTACGCATCGGCTTCTCCGTCTATCAGGTGCTGGCCGTCCTGGCAGCCATCGGGCTGGTAGTCGTGATCGATATCGCCATGCTCCGTGGGTCCGAGTCCAGGGGCGCGATCCGTTGGGGACAGATGCCGCCCCGTTCTCAATACGCCCTGTTCGTCCTGGCGGTGAGCTTCACTTGGCTCATGGGATTGATGGGCTTCGCCAGGAGCGGGATTCGCCAGCATTGGCACGTCTGGGAGGTCGTCCGCGACACCAGCCCCTGGGCGGCGACGCCGGCGCTCGGGTACGCGTCGGTCATCATCTCGCTGTGCGTGCTGATCTTCCTGGCCCTCGTGGGCTTCATCTTCTGGGTCGGCGGCCTCGCCGAAAAGCCCATCATCTCCCAACCGATCACCACGAGTCTGGCCACTGGGGGCGGGGCTCCCAGCCCTCAACCCGCGGGCGGAGATTGATCGCCGATGTCACGTACGACCGTCATCAACCTCAAGGTCGCCATCGTGGTGGTCGGCACCCTCGCGGCCTACACCTGGGTCGCGAACAGCATCCCGCAGATCGAGTCCCAGGTGCCGGAGGAGCTGTCGTTCTCTGCCAACGTAAGCACCGAAGAGCTGGTTGCGGCGGGCGAGGAGATCTACAATGGCGCTGGCGGCTGCGGCGCGTGCCACGGTCTCGGCACTCGGGCTCCCAACCTCCTCACCGACGAGGCGGGCGAGGGCACGATCGGCGCGCGCTGCGGGAACCGGGTGCCCGGAGAGGACTGCAAGGTCTACCTGCACCGCTCCATGGTGGAGCCCGGTGCGTTCGTCATGGGGGAGTACGGGCCGATCATGCCGGACATGAGCAGGACCCTCTCGCCCACTCAGATCTGGGCCGTCATCGCCTACCTCCAGGACCAGGGAGGAACGGTGACCGTCTCGGCGACGGACCTGCAGGCGGCCGAGGCCGCGGAGCCGTCGGGGGCCGTCACGGCCGTGTCGGCTGCGGCGCCTGCCACGGGGAGCACCGACCCCCTCGAGATCATGCGGGGCAACCAGTGCTTCATCTGCCACATGTTGGAGGGCGAGGGCGTGGAGCTCGGACCGCCCTTCGACGGCATCGGTGGTCGGTTTTCGGCCGAGGACATCCGGCGCTCGATCCTGGATCCAGGCGCGGAGGCCTCGGAGGGCTTCGAAGCCCTCCTGGGTGCAATGCCCCCGAACTTCGGTGAGCTGATGACGGCGGGGCAGCTGGAAGTCGTCGTCCAGTACCTGGCTGCTCAGGAATGACCGTGCTGAACGAGTCTGGGGGGCGCACGTGCTGAAGCTGCTGAAGCACCCGTTGGGCCAGGCGGTCGCCATCCTGGCGGTCTCCTACGTGATCATCGACTTCGGGATCGCCTATCTGCCGCCACTGCTCGGATTCGCGAGCGCGCCGGTGCCCAACACCGTGCTCATTCAGTTCATGCTGACCGTGCTGGTGGGTGTGCTGCTGTACGTGAGCGACAACGAGGAGCGGTGGCGTGAGTTCAAGGCACCGATCCGGCGGGTCCTCGTGGCGCCGGAGCAGAAGGCCGTGCGCCTTATCCTGCTCGTGTCGCTTCCCCTGCTCGTAGCGTTCATCACCTTCGAGCGGGTCCGCCCGTCCGTCTCCGCGCCTCCCAGCCTCCGGTCCATCCACCCTGCGCCGCCGGGAGAGATCACCTTCCAGGGCACAACGATTTCTCTGACCGGTCTCGAGAACCCGCTCCGGGAGGACGGCTCGATAGAGGAGGACTACGCGGTCGGCAGGACGGTCTACTACCAGAACTGCCTGGCCTGCCACGGTGACGCGCTGGACGGTCAGGGCCACTACGCCCATGGCTTCAATCCGGCGCCGCTCAACTTCCAGGACAACGGAACGATTGCCCAGCTCACCGAGAGCTTCGTGTTCTGGAGGATCGCGAAGGGCGGGCCCGGACTCCCCTCTGAGGGGACGCCGTGGAACTCGGCGATGCCCGCATGGGAGGACTTCCTCACCGAGGACGAGATCTGGGCTGTGATCATCTTCCTCTACGAGCAGACCGGATGGACGCCGCGAACGTGGGAGGAAGAAGGCGGCGGGGAGGAGCACGACTGATGCGACCATCCCGTGGGAGGTCGGATTCCGTGGCGCCCCTTTCAACCCTTGTGGCCTGCGCACTGACCCTCGGCTGGGTCGCGCTGCCACCGGCCTCCGCCGCTCAGGATGCAGCGGATCAGGGCAAGGCCGTGTACGACCGCTGGTGTGCCGAATGCCACGGTGTAGACGGGGCCGGGGACGGCCCGGCTGCGGGCTACATGATGCCCAGGCCACGGGACTTCACGCTGGCCCTCTACCAGATCCGCACCACGGCGACGGGCCAGCTGCCGACGGACGACGACATCCTGAAGATGATCGACGAGGGGATGCCCGGGACCGCAATGCCCGCGTGGGAGGACGTGCTGAGCCGCGACGAGCGGCTCGCGGTCGTCGAATACATCAAGGGGTTTTCGGCCTTCTTCGCCAACTCTCCGACGCCGGAGCAGCTCTCGTTCGGCGGTGCGACCCGCCCGACAGAGGCCGGGATCGAGCAGGGCCGGGAGCTCTGGGAGCAGATCGAGTGCTGGCGCTGCCATGGGCAGACAGGCCGCGGAGACGGCAGCTCGGCTCCCACGCTCGAGGACGACCTTGACTTCCCCATCCGCGCCGCGGACCTGACGGAGAACTGGCTGTTCAACGGCGGGGGCACGGTCGAGGACATCTACCGGGCGCTGCGCACCGGTCTCGACGGGACGCCCATGCCGTCCAACTCGGACATGCTGGACGCCGGCGTCTGGACCGAGGAGCAGCTCTGGAATCTCGCCCACTACGTCCGGAGCCTCGCTCCCGAGGACCCGCCGGCGATTACCGAAGTCATCGGTGCCGAGAGGCTGGAGGACGCGGCTGTGCCGACATCGGTGGACGACCCCGCGTGGAGCGAAGCGCAGAGCTACTACGTGCCCCTGGTCGGCCAGATCATCGTGAAGCCTCGGTGGTTCGACCCTCGCGTGGACGGAGTCTGGGTCCAGGCGCTTCATGACGGGCAGGCTCTGGCTCTGCGCGTGGTCTGGAACGACCCCTCCCACAGCCCCGACCCGGACTGGGCGGACTGGCGTTCACGAATCACCGAGGCGATGGAGCCGGTCGACGACACGCCCCATCCCGACGAACCGCTCCCGGACAGGATCGCCGTCCAGTTCCCGGTGGAGGTCCCTCAGGGGATGGAGCGTCCGTATTTCCTCTTCGGCACCGGCCGGGATCCCGTCAACCTCTGGGATTGGACAAGCGACCAGGCGGGCGCCCGGGAGATGGTCGGGCGAGGCATCGGAGCGCTCGAGGAGCAGCCGCCCGAGAGTCAGGGGACGTCGGCAGACGCCACTTGGGACAACGGGCAGTGGCGGGTTCTGTTCACGCGAGCTCTGGCCACGGACGATCCCGCGTCCGACGTTCAGTTCCCCATGAGCGAGGCCGTGCCGGTCGCTTTCTTCGCCTGGGACGGCGACAATGGAGAATCAGGCGCCAGGAGCTCGGTGAGCTCCTGGTACTTCGTGTACCTCACCGAGCCTACGCCGCCCACGGTCCTCGTGGCTCCCCTCCTCGCAATGGCGCTGACCGCCGGACTCGGTCTGGTGGTCGTCGCCAGGGCGCAGCGCAGGGAGGACGAAGACGAGGCGGCGGAAGGAACAGGAGACGAGGACTGAGGGTCCTCGACGTGCCAACATTGGAGGCGAAAGTCAAATGCTCGGACAACGCAAATACGACCGTCGACTGACATGCTTCCTGGGCCTGGTGGCCCTCGCCGCCTGTGGTGGCGGAGATGGTGGGGCCGGTGCGGGAGCCGGCGACACCGAGGAAGCGGCACCGGCTGAATCGCCTGTCGACGCGGCCACTGCCGGCAACGTAGCGGGCACCGTCGCGTTCGAGGGTGCTGCGCCAACGATGTCCGCGGTGGACATGAGCGGAGAGCCGGACTGCGCAGCCAAGTACGCGGACCCGCCCACGGCCCTCGACGTCATCGTCAACGACAATGGCACGTTGTCCAACGTGTTCATCTACGTGAAGGAAGGCTTGCCCGATCTCCAGTTCCCAACGCCGGGTGACGCGGTCGTGCTCGACCAGGACGGCTGCCGCTACGACCCCCACGTCTTCGGGCTCCAGGTCAACCAGACCCTAACGATCCGGAACTCGGACGGGCTGCTCCACAACATCAACGCGACGCCCACCGCCAACCGCGGCTTCAACATCAGCCAGCCGGTCAACATGGACGCGACCCGGTCGTTTCCGGTGCCGGAGGTCATGATCCCGATCCGTTGCGACGTGCACGGGTGGATGAGCTCCTACGTCGGGATCCTCGGCCATCCCTACTTCGCGGTCAGCGGATCGGACGGATCCTTCGACATGAGCACCCTTCCGCCAGGCGACTACGTCGTCGAGGCCTGGCATGAGCGGTACGGAACCCAGACCCAGAACGTGACCGTGGCGTCGGGGCAGACGGCCGAGGTCTCGTTCACGTTCAGCGAAGACATGGCGTTGAGTGCCGTGGTGCCGCTGGGCGCACCGCTGGTGATCCCACATCACCCGACGGCCGGAGCCGACCACTGAGGCAGGCGGAGCTCGCCTGGCTTGGACCGCAGGCTATCGCACGCGCGAGGAGGGCGATGCAGCGCCGTAGTGACGCGACTCGCGGCATCGCTCCCGTGACAAGGAGACGTTCATGAGTTGGATGCTTCCCGAGAGTTTCTCCACGTTCGGTGGGGACATCGACCGGATCTACTACATAATCCTCTGGATCACGGGAATCGCGTTCTTCCTCAGCGAGGGGATCCTCGTCTACTTCCTCTTCCGGTACCGGCACAAGGAGGGGCGGAAGGCGAAGTACGTTCACGGCAACACGAGGGCCGAGATCGTCTGGACGGCGGGCACGGCGCTGATCGTCTTCATCGTGGGCATGCTCAGCATCGGTGTATGGTCCCGTGTCCGCACGCAGCTGCCCCAGGACGCGATGGAGGTGATCGTCTCCGCGAAGCAGTTCGAGTGGAACGTCACCTACCCGGGTCAAGACGGGGTCATCGGCACAGAGGACGACTTCACGAAGCGGAACGAAGTGCACGCGGTCGTAGACCGTCCGATCATCGCCTACCTCCGGGCAGAAGACGTCATCCATTCCTTTTTCCTGCCCGACCTACGCGTCAAGCAGGACGCCGTCCCGGGCATGGAGACGCCGGTCTGGTTCGAAGCCACGGAAACCGGTGAATACGTAGTCGGCTGTGCCGAGCTCTGCGGGCTGGGTCACTACCGCATGGCGGGCACGTTGACCGTTCATACGGCCGCGGACTACCAGGCTTGGGAACAGGCCGAGATTCAGGCGGCCGGACAGTGACGTCGCTAACGGGCGCTCGGGTTCAGGAGACATCCATGCATCGCGAGAGGACGATATGAGCACGGCGGAAGCTGCAATCGGCGACAGGACGGCGGCGCACGAGCACGTGGATCACGACATCCCGTTCATCCGCAAGTACGTCTTCTCCACCGATCACAAGACGATCGCGAAGCAGTTCATGTTCATGAGCCTCTTCTTCCTCGTCGTGGGCGGCTTGCTCGCGATGATGATGAGATGGCAGCTGGGCTATCCGAGCCAGCCCATGCCCGGGGGTGCGATCCTCCCGGAGACCATGGCGCCGGGAGGCATCCTGTTGCCCGAGTTCTACAACTCGCTGGTGACGATGCACGGCACGATCATGATCTTCTTCGCGATCATGCCGCTTCTGGTCGGCTTCTTCGGGAACCTGCTCATACCGCTGCAGGTGGGTGCCCCCGACATGGCCTTTCCGCGGCTGAACATGGCATCGTTCTGGCTCGCCTTCCCGGCCGGACTGCTCATGCTGGCCAGCTTCCTGGTGGAAGGCGGCGCAGCCGGCGCCGGCTGGACTGACTTCGTACGCGCCGCTCAGCGCCTCCGGCGAGTACACGGGGGTCTACCTCGGCCAGCAGCTCTGGCTCGTCAGTCTGACCATCCTCGGATTCTCATCGTTGGCCGGGGCGGTGAACTACATCACGACGGTCATCAACTGGCGCGCGCCTGGCATGACGTGGTTCCGCCTCCCCCTGGCCACGTGGTCGCTGTTCATCACGTCGATCCTGATCCTGCTGGCCATTCCGATCCTGGCCGGCGCCCTGATCATGCTCCTGTTCGATCAGACGATCGGCACGACCTTCTTCCTGCCCGCAGGGGGAGGCGAGCCACTCCTCTGGCAGCACCTCTTCTGGTTCTTCGGCCATCCGGAGGTCTACATCCTGATCCTCCCGGCCATGGGAATCGCGTCGGACCTGATCGCCAACGGGGCCCGCAAGCCGATCTTCGGCTATCACGCCATGGTGCTGGCGATCATCGGCATCGCGTTCCTCGGGTGGATCGTGTGGGGCCATCACATGTTCCAGAGCGGCATGAACCCGATGCTCGGCACGACGTTCATGGTGTCGACGATGTTCATCGCCGTCCCGTCCGCCATCAAGACGTTCAACTGGCTGGGCACTCTGTGGGGCGGGGACATCCACTTCACGACTCCGGTCCTACACGGGCTCGCGTTCGTCTCGATGTTCATCATCGGCGGATTGTCCGGGATCTTCATGGCCTCGACCCCGGTCGACATCTACATCCACGACACGTACTTCATCGTCGCCCACATCCACTACGTCCTGTTCGGCGGCAGCCTGTTCGCGATCTTCGGCGGGATCACCTTCTGGTTCCCGAAGCTGTTCGGGACGATCATGAACGAGCGGTGGGGCAAGATCCACTGGGTGCTGACGATGATCTTCTACAACCTGGTCTTCTTCCCGATGCACAGCATCGGGCTCCAGGGTCACATGCGGCGGCTCTACGACCCGACCCAGTACGAGTACCTCGAGCCTCTTCAGCCCATGAACGTGTTCATTACGATCAGCGCGTTCCTCTTGATCGCCGTGCAGTTGATCTTCGTGGTGAACTTCTTCCACAGCATCTGGAAGGGGAAGAAGGCCGGACCCAACCCCTGGAATGCCAATTCCCTCGAATGGACCGTGCCGTCGCCGCCGCCACACGGGAACTTCGCAACGGTCCCCGTCGTCTACCGAGGACCGTACGAGTACAGCTCTCCGGAATCCGACGAGGACTTCCTGTTGCAGACGACCCCGCCACGTGATCAGCAGCA
Source organism: Gemmatimonadota bacterium (assembly GCA_039589315.1). Classification (GTDB taxonomy): domain Bacteria; phylum Gemmatimonadota; class Gemmatimonadetes; order Longimicrobiales; family Gaopeijiaceae; genus JBDHHQ01. The sequence continues at coordinate 99,776 of JBDHHQ010000043.1, read as the reverse complement.
GCCCGAGCCCCACGCGACTCCCGCACCGGAAGGAGCGTGACGACGATGACCACCGACGCGATGGCCCTCGAGCGGGGGTACATGCCCGGAATGAGGGTCTACAACCTTAAGCTCGGGATGTGGGTCTTCCTCCTGTCGGAGGTGATGTTCTTCACCGGGCTCATCGGCTCGTACATCATCCTGCGGTTCGCCCACCCCACGCAGTTCGCAGAACCCGGCGTAGTGTTGAACGTCCCGCTGACGGCCTTCAACACGTTCGTCCTCATCTGCTCCAGTGTGACGATGGTCAAGGCGTACGCGGCGATCGCCACCGGGGATCAGAAAGGCCTGAAGATCTGGCTGCTCGCCACGATCGCCCTGGGGACGTTCTTCGTGGGCATTCAGGTCTTCGAGTACATCGCCCTGGCGCAGCATGGCTTCGTCCCGATGGCGAGCGCGTACGCTGCGGAAGGCGGCGCGCTGTACGGCTCCACGTTCTACACGATGACCGGTTTCCACGGGACCCACGTGACGATCGGCGTCCTCTGTCTCTGGTTCGTCCTGTGGCGGGCCTGGAAGGGGGCCTACTCGGCCGACAGCCTAGGTGGCGTCGAGATCGTGGGGCTCTACTGGCACTTCGTGGACCTCGTGTGGATCATCTTGTTCACTATCGTCTATCTCATCTGAGGAGCCCCGGATATGGATCCGCAGCCTGCCCAGGAGGCCGCCATGGAGCACGCCGAGGAGCACAAGGACCCACCGTACTTCCTCGTGTGGGGTGTGCTCTTCATCTTGACGATACTCGAGGTGTTCTTCGCCTTCACGGGATTGCCCAAGTTCTGGATCGCGACGGGGCTGATCATCATGGCGCTCTGGAAGGCGTTGCTCGTGGCGATGTACTACATGCACCTTCGCTTCGAGCCCCGGAGGATGTGGATCCTCGCGGCGTCGCCCTTGCCGCTGGCCGTGATCCTGGTGATCGCGGTCCTGACAGAGTTCTGAGTGCGCTCATGTCACTGATCGGGTTCCATCGGTTTCTCATATCCGCGGCCATCGCCTTCTGCTTGGGATACGCCGCCTGGGAGCTCACGGCCTTCGACGGGACGCGAGACGCCGGATCGATGATCCTGGGCCTCGTGTTCGTCGCCCTGGGGTTGGCGCTCGGCGTGTACCTGTGGCACCTCAAGAGCTTCCTGGGCTACGACGAGGACCACGGAACCGTCGAGCACTGAGGATCCCAATAGTGGGTCCCGCATCGCTTCACTTCACCTGAGGTCCGAGCTGCCTCATCGCTTCTCGGCGGCGCATTGAGCCGATCGGGTACGTCGCGGGCTCGTGAGCGGGTGGTGGCCCTTGGAATCTTGGCCGTCCTCGCCGCAGCTGCCGTCTTCTGGGTCGCCAGGTCCCTGGGCCGCTCGACCGTCGAGGCGTTCGCCCCCACTCCGCCGGAGCCGACCGAGGTAGGACTCGTGAAGCAGGGCCCCGTGTCGTATACGGTCGACGCGACATCCGAAGAGGCTTGGACCTACTTCGACTTCTCGCGGGCGTCGGTGGTGCGCGATCCGGCGCCCTCGGACTGGGACCTGGCGTTCCAGCGCTTCCGCGTCATCGCGAACGGCGGTCCGGGCTTTGATGGCGAAGGGGGGATTCTCGATCTCGGAGCGCGCGCTTTCGATTCTGTCGTCGAGGTTCCAGAGGCGGGCTATGCCGGGACCGAGGTCCGGGGGGATTCGGTGAATCCAGCCATCGAGCGTTGGTACGAGTACGGCTGGTCTACGCACCTTCTGGAGCCCAAACGGCATGTGTACGCGGTGCGCACGGCCGACGGGCGTTTCGCGAAGCTCGAGATCCTCGGATACTACTGTCCTGGCTCGCGGGGAGGGTGCCTGAGGTTTCGATACGTATATCAGGGTGCAGGAGGGACGGATGTCTCCACGTCGATCGCTGCGAAGCCGTAGGACGGCGATGCTCGGTCGGGCGGCGAACACACTGGCTGGGCTCGCGCTCCTTTCGGCGACCTCGTGCCAGCCGGCGGCCGAGGGTCCTGCGGCCGAGGGTCGGACCTCCGCCCGGTCGGCGGCTTCGTCCTACCGCGGCACGCTGCTACCGGACCCGATCCAGAAGCCCGACTTCGTGCTCCCGGACACTCGCGATCGACCGTTCGACTTCCAGGCTCGGACGCGAGGCTTCGTGACGCTGCTGTTCTTCGGCTACACGTCATGTCCGGACGTCTGCCCCGTGCACCTCGCCAACCTCGGTCTCGTGCTTGCAAAGCTCCCACCCGAGGTCCGAACGCAGATCAACGTGGTGTTCATCACCACGGATCCGGACACCGACACACCCGAGCGTATGAAAGAGTGGCTCGCCGGCTTCCACCCCGACTTCATCGGGCTGCGGGGCACGCTCGATGAGGTCAACGAGATACAGGGGCGTCTGGGCCTCCCCCACGCCGTCGTCGTGAAAAGCGATGAAGGCCACACCGTGGGCCACTCCTCGGCCATCCTGGCGTTCACCAAGGACGGCTTGGCGCATCTGCGCTATCCCTTCGGGATCCGCCAAGCCGACTGGGCGCACGACCTCCCGCGGTTGGTCCAGGAAGATTGGGTCGACTCCTGAAGACACGACGGGAGCACGCGCTGTCCTCCGTCGGGAGCGCGTAGCCGGTGCAGTGGTGGTGCTTTGCGCGCGAGGGCGCGTGGACGTGGGCCTGGCAGCCGATCCCAGGAGTCTGGGCGTTCGTGTTGTCGCTCGGGCTCGTCTACCACCTGAGGTCTCGCCACTGGCACCAGGAGGCGCCGGGGCCGGGAGGCTTGTCCCTCGGATGGCGGAAAGCCTCTTTCTACGGCGGCGTCCTTCTGCTCTGGGTCTCGCTCGACTGGCCGATCGGCCCGTTGGGGGCCGGCTACCTGGCCAGCGTTCACATGCTGCAGTTCGTCCTGGTGGGAGTGGTGGCACCTGCGCTCCTGCTGGTCGGGATCCCCGAGGCAGGGTACCGCTCGCTCCCGGGGCGCCGCTTCTACCCCTTCTTGCGCCAGCTGACGCACCCCGTGAGCGCATTCGTCGTGTTCAACGTCATCATGACCATCAGTCACTGGCCGGGTCTGGTGGACCGGCTCATGCCCACCCAGCTGGGCTCGTTCGTCATGGATCTGTCGTGGATGTTCGCCGGACTGGTGCTATGGTTTCCCGTGATCGCACCCGTGCCACACGGCAAGTCGCTCCACCCCCTGTATAAGATCGGGTACCTCGCGTTGAACGCGTTCCTCATTCGGCCGCCCTTCGCCATGATGATCTTCAGCGCCCATCCCATCTACGAGATCTACGAGCTCGCTCCCCCGGTGGGAGGGGTCGACCCCCTTGCGGACCAGCAGCTGGGCGGCGCGATCATGAAGATCGGCACGGCCTGGGCGATGGGCGCCGGCGTGGTGGCCGCCTTCTTCGATTGGCGTCGGGCGGAAGAGGGAGGTCGAGTGGGCGGGGCGTAGCCGGCCCGCGCCCTCAGTCCTTGAGCGCTTCGACGGGGTCGACCCGGGCGGCGCGGAGCGCCGGCAATGCCGCGGCGACACCGGACGCGGCCAGTAGCACCAGCGCCAGGCCCACGAGCAGGCCGGGACCCGCGGTCTCCACGCCGAAGACCACGTTCTCGAGCAAGCCATTCAGGGCCACGGCCGCCGCGAGGCCGAGCAGCGCCCCGGCCACGGTGAGCTTCATTGCGCTCCGGAGCACCAGGCCCGTCACCTCCGAGGGGTGGGCGCCCAGCGCGATCCGAGTGCCGATCTCGCGGGAGCGGGTGCTGACGTTGTAGGAGAGCATCCCGAAGACACCGAGCCCGGCCAACAGCAGACCGAAGGCGGCGAACACCGTGCCCACCGCGGCACCGAGACGGTCCTGGGAGATGTTCTCGGCCCGAAGTGAGGCCATGGTCCGCAGCTCGTAAACGGCCAGGTTCGGATCCACGGTCCGGACGGCGCTCCGGGCCGCCTCCAGGACGGAAGCGTCGGCCGCGCGTACCATGAAGTGGAGGTTCTCGGACGACCGGGCAGTGGGTTCCTGCGTGTATGGGAGGTACCACGTCTCGCTGTAGTCGCCGCTCTCCTCGACGTCTCCGACCACACCTACGATCGTCCGCCACTCGCCCGTGGGGCGATCGACGCGAACCCGCTTGCCGACGGCGTCTTCGTCGGGCCAGAACCGGTGCGCCAGGGCTTCGTCCACCACCGCGGTGAGGGCCGTGCCCGGCGCGTCCCGCCCGTCGAAGTCCCGGCCTCTCAGGAGGGGCGTACCGGTCGTCGCGAAGTACCCCGGTCCCACCATACGGTGGTGGATCAGATGCGTGGACCCCTCCGGCTGGGGCTGGCCCTCCACGGCGAGCGGCGCACCCCAGTCGCCACAGCAGAGCGGGTTCACGGTGGTGTAGGCGGCCGACTCCACACCGGGGACGCCCTCGATGGCCTCTTCCAGCCGCCTGACGATGTCGAGGCGGGCATCGATCACGGAAAAGCGTGGCTGCTCGACCGAAACCCGCAGCGTGAACAGATCGTCCACCTGGAAGCCGAGGTCCTGAGCGTTGAGGCGCTCGAAGTGATCGAATAGCACCCCCGCTCCGACGAGCAGCGAGAGGGACAGCGCGAGCTGCGCCACGACGAGACCCCGCTGCACGCCGGTTCCGCTCGCCGAGCCGGTGCGGCCGCCCTCCTTCAGCACCTGTGACGGTTCAGTGCGGGTGCCCCGGACAGCGGCCATGAGGCCGAACGCCATGCCTGCCGCGACCGAAAGACCCAAGGAGAAAAGGACCAACTCGCCGCTCAACTGCAGGCCGGACATGTCGAGCTGGCTGCGCATTGCCTCGGGGACGAGCACGCTCATGACGTCCCCGAGCCAGAGAGCCATGATCAATCCCAGAGCGCCGCCCGCCATGAAGAGCAGCACGGTTTCCACCATGAATCCGCGGATCTCACGCAGCCTACCGGCTCCGAGGGCGACCCGAATCCCCACCTCGCGCTGCCGGCTGACGAAGCGAGCCACGAAGAGGTTGGTGACGTTCACGCACGCGAGCAGGAGCAGGAATCCCACCGACGCCATCAGGGCCAACAAGACGCTGTCCTCGTTCCTGATGAAGTCGCCCCGTAGCGACTCGGCGTTCAGGAAGAGGTCCGTGTTGGTGTCGGGTCTGGACTGTTGCAGACCGGTGGCGATCCGGTCCAGGTCGCGGCGGGCCTCTTCCAGCGTCGTCTCCTCCGACATGCGCCCCACGACGTTCAGGTCGTGTGACGTGCCGTCCGCCGGGTCCCACCGCCAGGGCATCCAGAGATCCGCGTCGTAGGGGTAGCCGAAGCGCGGCCGCAGCACGCCCGTGACCGTGAGCACGCCGCCGTCATAGTCGATCTGGCTACCGACGACGGCGGGATCCGCTCCGAAGCGGGATTGCCAGAGGGAGTGTGAGACGAGCGCGACCTGGGCATCGGACCCGAGTCGCTCCTCGTCGGGCGTGAAGAGCCTGCCGATGTGGGGGCGGACGCCCAGCAACTGCCCCCAGCCCTCGGAGACGTGGATGATGTTGACCCGTTGGGCGACCTCGCCGCCCGTGAGCACATGATTCACGCCGCCGGCCGCGACCACCCCGTCCAAGGTGGTGCTCTGCTCCCGGATGGCGATGAAGTCGAGGGGGGACATGTTGAAGATGCGCGGCTCGCCGCCGGCGGTGACCTGGCGATCCCTGAGCCGCAGTAGCTGGCCGTCGTCCTCGAACGGAAGGGCGCCGGTGAACACGGTACTGGCGAGACCGAAGAGCGCTGTGGCGCCGCCGACGGCGATCCCCAGGGTCGCGAGGACCGACAACACGAAGCCGGGGCTCCGGCGGAAGCTGCGCAGGGACGTCCGGGCGTCGGCCCAGAGCTCGTCGAGATGCCGCGCCAGTCGGGACGAGGCGACCGGCGGGACGTGGGCGGCTCTCAGGGCGTCTCGGGCAGGGGGATGGCTGGTGGCGGTGAGGCGCGCCACCAGGATCCAACGCTCCCGGGCGTCCGCCGTGACTACCGCGCGAGCGTTGCCCACCTCCACCCCATAGCTCCCGTCACCCACGGGCCGGGCGTTTGGGGGCAAGCCTTCGGATGCGAGACGATCGAGAAGGTCGGCCAGGTGCGCCCGCACGACGGGCGGAGCTTCCCGGACTTCCCGGGCGGCGTCTCGGCTCAGCTCGACCCGCCACGATGACCCCGGTCCCGGCGCGGCGCTCATCCTGAAAGACCCAGCTCGCGCTTGAGGTCGCTCCACGCGACGGCGTCTCCGGCATCCTTCTCGCCGAGGGCATCGGCGATGTCGTGCCGGCCCGCCATCTCACGGATCCTGTCCAGGAACGAGAGATCTTCGATGGGAACCAGGGCGCACAGCTGTTTGCCGTGGCGGGTCAGGACGACCCGCTCCTTGCCGTACGCCACCCGGTTGACCAGGTCGGAGAGGTTCTTGCGCGCTTCTGCCGTGGAGATGTCGCTCATGTCGTGGCCTCGAGCCGGGGTCATGAGACCAAATTGTACAAAAGTTACGTTTTGTGCAAGGGGGAGCAGCACTCCGCGAAATCCTCCCAGCCAACCGGGGAGATGGCTGGCGGTCGCGTGGGTTAGCGGACCGGTAGCGACACGTGCAGGTGGTCCGCCGTTCCCACGTGCCGGAGGGTTCGGAATCCCATGGCCCAGTAGTACGCCGCGAGCGTCCGGCTCCGCCACTCGGGACGACCCACCGTCCGCAGGTCCACAGCGTGGACGAAGCCGTCATCCTGCTCGAAGTGGAGAGACGCCTCGTTCACCGGCAGGCCCCACGCGATGTAGTCCTCTCTTCTCCGGCCGGTGTCGGTGACCACCGCGTCACGATCCACGAGGAGCACCGTTCCCGTCGCGACACGGAGGAGTGGGCTCAGCACCGCGTAGGCGGATCTGATCTCCTCGGTCTTGGCATTGGTGCCGGAAAGGTAGATCAGGGCATAGGCCAGGTAGGCCGCCACCACGATCATGAGTGCCCGGCGCACCACCTTGGGGACGCCGAGCTTGCGTTGGAAGCGCAGGCGGAGCACCAGCACGTAGACGAAGAGGAGGGCGACTACGGCAAGAGCGGCGAGTGCCAACGCTGTCCAGCTCGCGACTCCCACCACCGCGTAGAAGTAGACCGACAGCCGCACCAGAGCCACGAAGGGGAGGAGGAGAGCGACGGCCAGGGTGGCGACGAAGAGTGCGGCCCGGACCAGGCGGACACGGAGCGAACGCGCGCCGCGCTCCGAGTCGTCCGGCCCACTGCCCGGCTCGCCCAGATCGGGCCGGTACTCCACGCGTAGCGGCGAACCCTCCAATGCCCGACTCCGTGTGCCGTCAGTCCAAAGGGGACGGGGGGGCATCAGGGCTGGCGATCAGCCCGTGATCAGCCCTCGACACGAAGGTAGAGGGCCCGACCCGCCAGGTCGATGATGGCGGAGTGCCTGCGGAGCATGTCTCCGCCCAGGATGCCGTGCACCGGCGCGTCGCCGGCCAGGCGGAGCTTCTCGTTCACGCCGCTCAGGTCCAGAAGACCCATCTCCAACGGACCGAGCGCCAGTGCCTGGATCTGAAGGCTCGACACCGGCGTGAAGCTCACCGATACGGCTCCGCCGGCACCGGTACCGCAGGCCCCTGCGTTGGCCACGTCGTCCGCCCCCACCCCCACCCCCAGCTCGGCCGCCGACGCGCGGTCCAGGAAGGTCCGGGACGCGCCGGTGTCCAGAATGAGGCGAGCGTCCCGGCCCTCCACCTTGGCGTCGACCGTGAGGTGCCCGGCCCGGCACGGTGTGAGGCCCACCCGTTCGAGGCCCCGTCGACCGGCTTCGGTCTCGAGCCAACCAAGTTTCGCGTCAACCATCGCCCACTCCCTCCCTCTCACCCAGCACGCGGGCCGCGGCGTCGCGCAGCTCCTCCTTGGCTCTCCGAACGCTGTCGATAGCGTCCCGAAGGTCCGACAGTTCCGTGGCTCTGATCTGAAGTCCTTCGCGGATGAAGAGCGCCGCGGCCTCCGACCGGCTCTTGAGGGCGCCTGTCTCCACCCACGCGTCGAGCCGATCGAGCGTGTCCTCATCGACCCGCACCATGACCACCTGATCGCGTGGGAGGGCGTTCAGCGCCTCTAGACTACCTCCCAGGCGCCCTGACAGGCACACGAGCCTGACCGGGCCCTGGCCGATCACCGCGGGTGCCCCTTCGCATTCGATTCCCTTCTCGCGCAGGAGGGTTTGAACGCGCTGGATCAACTCTTCCATGGAACCTCGGGCTCGGGCTGGACGGGACGCCGAAGGCCCGGCGAGGTCGGGGCGTATCCGTCGTGTAATGCAATTACACGATACACATAATGCCGATCATGGGCAACGCCTCCCGCCGCGAGCGAGGTGCCTGGCCTTTCTCAGATCCTCCGGAATCAGCCCATCGTGCGAGCCACGACGACCCCGATCGAGCGGCGCCTCGCGCGCCTCAGGCCAGAGCCTCCCGGAGTACCAGGTAGCGCCGGAGAAGCAGGTGCTCCCCCACAGCGCCGGGTGCGGCCGCTACCCTGGTTGCAGAGGGTGAGCGCCGGAACCAGCGGCCCCAACGACCCTTGAGCCGGGTGGCCAACGTTCGGCTCACCGCCACCTGGTCCACCAGCCACAAGCCCAGCTCCGGCGGCAACAGCTCGTCGAGCCGGCTGGGAGCCTCCCGAATGAGGCGGCGACACGCGTCGGCGTTGCGGGCCAGCTCGTTCCTCAGCGGCGGGTAATAACCCGCCGTCTGCGCGAGGGGGATCTGGAAGGCTTCCGGGTAGGCGCGCAGTACCGCATCGTGGTAGAACGTGCCCCTGAGCACGGGACCGGGCAGCGTGGCCAGGAAGTCCATCACGTCGTTGTCCAGGAAGGGCGTGCGGACGTTGAAGGTCGGTCCCGCGAAGGCGTGTCTCCAGGGCAGCACGACGTTGGGGAGTCGCTGTTCGAGGTAGATCAGGTTGTCGATCCGCGTCGGGGCGTGGGCCACCTGCGCGTGCAGCGATGCGATATCGTCCTGGACGCCCTCCACGAACGACCGATAGACCTCCGGCGGAAGCCGAGGCTGCAGCCAAGAGGCGACCTCGAACGGACGCATCTTCCCGGGTGGATACTTCTTCTCCAGCGCCGGTCCTGCCTCGGGCCGGTCGGGCAGGAAGTGGTCACCGACCAGCAGCGTGGGGCGTTGGCCGTCCTGGGCGATCCGACCCACCTCGCGCCATCCGTCGATCTCGTCGCACACGGGGGAGACGCCTTCACCCATCCGGGCGTTGAGGCGGACGTGCCCGACCAGGTCGCCCTGGTAGCTCTCGATCGTCCGGTGGGCGAAGCCGACCGAGGTCGCGATCTGGCGGGCCACCCACGCGTCGGTGCCTTCCTGGGCCCGCCCATGGGCGTAGGAGAAGCACTCCACGTCCATGGCGCCCACGTTGCGCAGCATCGTGGCGATGGTGCGGGAGTCGTATCCGCCGCTCAACGACAGCCAGAGATCGGCAGGTCCCGTAGCACAACGTCGCACTCCTGCCTCGAGCCGCTCCAGCAGCTCGGAGCCTGCGGCCCGCTCGTCTCCACCGGCGCGGTCGGGCGGGAAGGGGTACTGCCAGTACCTCCGGCTCCGCAGCCCCGAGTCGGCGACCTCATGGGCTGAACCCGCCTCCAGCACCGTGACGCCCGCGAAGGGCGTGTGTCCGCAGTGGACGGCGCCGTTGGACAGAAACCAGGCCACTCCGACGGCATCCAGCGGGTGGCCCTCGGTGGGAATGTGCCGAAGGCTGGGCGACAGCCAGTGGCCGGCCCCGGGGCCGCCCGCGTGGAACAGGCGCCGGGAGCCCACCCGGTCGGTGAAGGCCGTCATCACGCCTCGTGCCTCATCCACGACCAGGGCGGTCCACGAGCCATGCACGTCGCGGGCGAAGTCCCCGCCTCGCGTCGCGTACCCGGAGGCCAGTCGGGTCGCCGGGTCGGGGCCGGCTTCGAGCACGTCACTGCAGAGCAGGAGCGTGATTCGCTCTCCCGGATGTCGTCCTACGCTGACGAGCGGGCCCAGGCTCACCAGCACGGCGTGGTGGGGGCCCCGCAGCTCCAGCGAGGGGGCGACACCCGCCAGCCGCCGGAAGGCCTCGCTGCTGGCCTCGGCCGACGACGTGGACGGTGGCACCCACGCCAGGAAGTCCCTCACGCTTCTCGTCACGCCAGCTCCTGGGGATCTTCCCCGAGGCCGCTTCACTACCCGAACCGCAGATCCGGGACCGGGACCCCTGGGATATAGCGATTGCCGTGCCACCTGCCCACCCCCGCGGACGCCCGAAACGAGGGTACATTGGCACGAGCCTTGCTAACTGCAACATGTCCGTGAGCCGAGCCTCAAGCGCCCGAGGGGTAAGGAGTTCAGCACCGATGTCACTTGTCAACGTTCACAATGAGTGGGATCCACTCGAGGAGATGATCGTCGGGATCGCGGATGGCGCCCGGGTACCGGTTGGCCAGAAGGACCTGTTCGCCATCGAGTACTTCGAGCACCACGACAGCATCGACGAGATTCCGTCCGGAGCCTACGACGAGCGGATCCTCGCTGAGACGAACGAAGACCTCGACGCCCTGGCCTCGACGCTGGAGGGGCTCGGCGTGGTCGTGCGGCGTCCCAAGGCCACGGATCACGCGAGGATGTTCGGTTCCCCGGACTGGCAGTCCGACGGGGAGTTCAACTACTGCCCCCGCGACGTGCTGCTCGCGATCGGCCAGACCATCATCGAGACCCCCATGCCGCTCAGGTCTCGCTTCTTCGAGCCCTTCGCCTACAAGCACATTCTGCTGGACTACTTCAAGAGTGGGGCGAACTGGATCTCCGCCCCGAAGCCACGGCTCCTCGACTGCAACTACGCCGACGTGCCCGCTCCAGGCAATCAGCTCCACAACCACGAGCCCCTGTTCGACGCGGCGAACGTCCTGCGGGCGGGACGCGACATCATCTACCTGGTCTCGTGCAGCGGGAACATGCTGGGGGCCCAGTGGCTCCAGCGCGCACTGGGTGACGAGTACCGGGTGCACCCCCTCGTGGGCGTCTACGATGGCACCCACATCGACACGACCGTGAACCTGCTCGGGCCCGGCCGAGTGCTCCTCAACCCCTCACGCATCAACGAGGAGAACATGCCGGCGCTGTTCAAGGACTGGGAGATCCTCTGGTGCCCCGAGATGGTCGATACGGGCCACGCCTGGGACTACCCTCGCGCGAGCCTCTGGTCCGGGATGAACTTCTTCATGGTCAACCCCGGCCTGGCCGTGGTGGCCGAGCCCCAGAAGCCCCTCATCAGGCTGCTCGAGAGGCACGACATCGACGTGGTGCCGCTCAAGCTCCGACACTGCCTGACCATGAGTGGCTCCTTTCACTGCGTCACGCTGGACGTGAGGCGGACGGGGACGCTGGAAGACTACGCCTGAGCCGATCCCGGGCCGCTACGTCGGAGGTCGACGTCCGACTCGACAACTGCGAGCGGACGACCGACACCTATAGAGTAGGACGTGCACCGTCACGTGGTCGCGTGCAGTCCAAGCGGACTCAGGCTCCAGGGACACTTCAGGGAGGAAGGACCCGATGCTTCCCAGCAGGCCCTGCCTCAAGTGCCACTACCCGATCCAGGTAGCGCTGAAGCGAACCGGCAGGCCCACGTCAGAACCGGAATGTCCCAACCCGCTCTGTCCCGAGCGGCCCGTCTGTCCCCGGTGCGGATCCGCCAAGGTGCACCGCCCGGTGGAGGGAGGGGTCGTGGAGTGCCGAACCTGCAAGAGGCTGTTCCACGCCGTCGAGCAGAGCCTCAAGGACGCGTCGCCCGCCCGACTCCGTCAGTTGCTTCAGCAGGCGCTGACCCGGCCGTAGGACCACTGCGGCACCGGCCACCTGGTGGCGGGGATACCTGGCGTGGTGCGCGGTGTGGGGGGGGGCCACCCTCGCAGGGCGCTCATGAGTCTACGCGGGCCGTGAACAGCCCGAGGGCAATGTACTTCTCGCAGACCACGTCGGCGTAGCGCGGGGAAAAGAAGCGTCCTACCGAGAAGACCCGTCCGCCCTGGATCACCTTGGGCTCGACACCTGGCAGCAGAGAGCGCACGGCTTCGGTCTGGCTGTCGTCCTGGGGCACGATGACCACCTCGTGCATGACGCCGGCCCCGTTCTTGCCCACGTACTGTCCCACCATGCCGGTGATCTCCTCGAGGGCCAGCTCCTCCTCGCGGCTGACCTCGTCGTCGGCTCGCGCGAACACGTGCAGCAGGTCCACCAGCTCCTGCGCCTGCTCCTCCGGGGGCGCCACGTCCAGGTAGGCCGTTACCGTGTCGCGGAGCGAGAGCAGATCGGTGGCGGTCTCCCGTTCCCCAGCCTCCAGCTCCGGGAGATCCAGATGCCAGCGCCGGGCGAACAGCCGGATCATCTCCAGCTCCCGCTCGTCCACGTGCTTGTCCACCGCCGCCATGGCTTCGAAGACGTCCATGAGCTCTTTGGCACCCTTCGGCTGGGCAAGCGCCTTGAGCAGGTCAGCCGACTCCTCCCGCTCCAGCCTCAGTGCCCGGATGAACAGCCGAAAGAAGCCTTCACCACGATTCTCGGTGACCCAGAGCCCCGTACCGATCATGACGAAGATGATGCCCGTGGCGATGCCGATGGCGGACTTGATTGCCGCCGCCGGATTCTGGTCGACGAGCATGAACTGGATGAAGAACGGTAGGCCCGTGGCCAGGCCGAGGAGCGCCGCGGCGATGGAGATGCTCTCTGCCACGTCCTTGTGGGCCTTCCGGATCCACAGTTTGTTGACGATCAGGTAGTTGCTGACGCCGGAAACCACGACGCTGATCGCTACGAGGAACTCTACGAGCTGTAGAAACGCGGTCATGCCGGGGGCCTCGGTTCTTCGGTCTCAGGGCTGGATATCGTTGTCGTCACGGGTGGGCGGGCTGGGCTGAGGTCAGCGCCGTCTCGGCGGCTCGCCGCGTCCCGGGTCTTTGCACGTCGTGCCGAGCGTAGGCAAGACGCCGGCGCCGGGCACAACACAGAAGATAGGGCGCCGGAAGCCGCCACGGATAGCCACTTGGATAGGGAGCCCCGGCCGAGACGGGCGGCTGAGGACGTCCCAGGCGGTTGCCTCGGCCTCAGGCTTGCTGGCCAGCCAGGGCCTCTTCCGGTCCGGTCGCGAGCTTGCCCGTGTCGACACCGGGAGGCTCGCCGGAGCTCACGAGCCTCGTGTACTCCTTGCCGATGAAGAAGGCCAGCGCGAGCCAGAAGACCACCAGCACCAGGTTCAACAGGGCGAAGCTGCTGACCGTCCACGCCATGAGGGACGTGCCGACGAAGACGACGGCGGCCGAAAGCACGTCCCCCGTGCGCCAGAAGAACGCGTCGGTCACTTGCTTGGCCTTGTACTTCTGCTCCGGGGTGCACACCAGGTAGAGCGCGTGGCGGACGGTGTTGTTCAGTGAGTAATCCGTGGCGTTTTCGGCCGTCTTCGACCAGCGGGCGACGGCCAGGACCGGGAACAGAGCGATCAGTCCGTAGGCTCCGAACGCGATGAGCGGGAGGATGAGAATCGCGATCCTGATGCCGAGGTACTTGATGATTCGCGACACCAGGAAGAGTTGGATCAACAAGCCTGCCAGATTCACCACCCCGTAGAAGTCGGCGTAGAACGTACCGATGAACTGGCCTTCGGACAGCCCGCCGGTGGTCCCGGCCGCCACGGCGGCCTCGGCCGTGTCGTTCACGATGCGCCCGAGGAGGTACTCGCCCGACGTGTTGACCCAGTTCAGGATCATCGTAAGCAGGGCGATCATCAGCAGATAGCGGGAGGCCATAACCAGCCGGAAGGCACTGGTGCCTGTGCCCTCGGGCGGAGCAGGCTCTACGGGCTCGGGGGCGTTGCGGGAGGGCTCGGGGACGGCGCGGCCGTGCTTCCGCTCCTGCATGTCGATGTAGTTCGTGATCTGGACTTGGAGGACCAGTACCACGGCTGCCAGCAGCATGGGCAGATAGATGCCGAGCGGCTCGATCAGCTGGCCCACCACCGTGGCGCCCATCACCGCTCCGGCAGAGGCGCCGAAGGCGACGATGGGGAAGAGCCTCTCACCCTCTTCGCTCGTGTACACGTCGTTGGCGAAGGACCAGAACTGCGCCACGATCATGACGTTGAAGATGCCGATCCACAGGAAGTAGGCGATGCCAACGGGCACGCCTGCCTGCCCCAGTCCGTAGAAGACCGCGATGCAGGCCACGAAGAACCACGTGACGTAGTTGATGAGGCGCCGACGGTTCACCCGCCCCGCGAAGGACCCGTACGCCGGCACGATGAGGGCCAGCAGGCCCACCTGGCCCGCCGAGATGTAGCTCTTGAGCTCAGGGGTCCCCTCGGTGAGGATGAGCGCTTCCCGAATCGGCTTGAGGACATAGTACGCCATCAGGATGAGGAACACGTTCAGGGCCAGCAGCACCGCCTTGGCGCCCTCGCCCGAGCGCACGTCGGTGAAGAGAAGCAGGAAGCGGTCAAGGGGGCTCGCTCTCGTCTCGCTGGCCACCGTATCCTCCGAGGGATGGAGCGCTTTGAGGGGCGGGCAAGGAGGCGCCCGTTTCCAGGTCCGACGGCTCAAGAGGGCGGGGCGCAACCGCTCCAAGATGGCGCCTGGCGGCTCGAACTGCCAGGGAATCCGTCTGATGGTCCAGCGGCCGCCGTCGGGCGTTCAGGCGCCTCGGGACCGTGTCAGGCGGCCGTTGCGATGGAGATCTCGCAGGGAGCCGCCGATCAGGCTCGGCCCGGCACCGCCGCCGCCGTGGTCGGAAGCAGCACGATCGCCGCGTAGAGTCCGCCTGCGACGACATAGAGGGCGCCGAGTCCAACGGCCTGGGCAAACAAGGGAGCGACGCCCGCTGCGATCGTGCTCAAAGCGCCGTTGATCCCCCAGGCCCACGGGACCAGGACCGGGTCCTCCAGCTGTGCCGACACGAGACCGCGGGGAAACAACTGCCCCATAAGCATCGCCCCGGGCGCCACCAGGGCCGTCAGGGCCACGGCCTTGATCGGGAGCGGCACCGCCAACAGAGACTCGAGCACGGGCGGAAGCGCGAGGTAGAGGAGCAGGCAGTAGGCACACACTGACGTGGCGGTCGTCCGCAGGCCGAGGCCTCTCTGGGACGTCCAGCGGCTGAGCAAGCTGCCGATGCCCGTGAAGAGGATGATGCTCGCCAACACCACGCCGATGCTCAAGCCAGGGTTCCCGAGCAGGAGGCTGCCCTGCTGCATGAGCCCGATCTCGATGAACATGAAGCCGGCGCCCAGGCACGTGAAGTAGGCCAGGTAGGAGAGGGTCGTCGGTGTGGCCCGTGGCCCCCGGCCCAGGAGCAGCGGCCCGAGGATCAGGAGGATCGCCGCCAGGGAAACGCACAGGATGACCATGACCCGGAAGAGGTGATAGACCTCGTGGGCCCGCCCGCATTCGGTGCCGGCTGATCCGAGCCAGAAGTCCGCGTCGAGATACCTGCTGGTCAGGAAGAGATCCAGGTAGAACGGACGGTCATCGGTGGCCACGTCGAACCGGAGCCGAGTTTCCTGGCGCAGAAGGGCCAGCTCACGGCTGACGTCCTCCGCCCCGACGACCCGTTGGTAGACCTCGAACTCCGGGTGCGCGCCGAGGCCTGGTGCGTAGGCGAGCTCCAGACCGTTGGCCTGGGCGTTCCTCCGGATGGTCTCGATTTCCCGATCCGACCAACCGGCCGGTTTGACGAGCAGAGGGTTGTTGTCGAAGGGTCGGGTCCACAGACGCTCCGGGTCGCCGGGACTGAAGAGCACGATCACCGAGCGCTCCGGTGCGCTCACCCCGCGATCCTCCAGGTACCGGCGGACGCTGGCCAACATGTTCACCTTGTTGACCTGGAGGATCACCGCGTAGCCGTCCGGCGACAGGGCGTCCAGCATCGCGCTGATGCCCTCGTGGGTGTACACGTATTGGGTCGTGCCCCCCAGAGATCCCGCGTAATACGCTGCGGTGGTGCCACTCCACGACATCAGGATCATGTCGTACTTCCGGTCGTCCCGCTCCATGAAGACGCGGCCCTCGTCGACGGCCAGGCGCACGCCCTCCAGGTCCAGGAAGTCCGCGAGGCGGTACTCCTCCAGGGCGAGCCCACCTTCCACCAACGTCGCGTTGAGCTCCACGCCGGTCACCTCCCCCACGCCCGATGCCTTCATGGTCAGCAGGTCGGCCCCGGTCCCGGCGAAGAGGACCAGGGCGTTCTGCGGCGTGCGCGGCAACAGCGCGGGCAACGTCGGCGGGTGGGGCTCGTGTCCTGCGTTCGGACCCTCGAAGGGGAGGAGCCACGCCATCCCGTCTCCGTTGGCCAGGGACAGGATCGCGCTCGACTCGGACCCGTCTTGCCACTCGACGGCGCCGACCCGCGTGAAGCTGTTCCATGCCCGCCAGACCTCGGCCACCTCTTCACGGAAGCCGTAGTCACGAACCAGGTAATTGGCGTTGGCGGGTGGCTCTACCCGGCTGGCGAATCCAGGGTGGAATGGGGCGAGGGACACGATCCCGGCCAGAACCAGACCGACCGCTGCCAGGCGACGACGGGACGGCCTCGCGTATGCGGCTGCCGCGAGCAGCGCGAACGCCGCCGGTGCGGTGACGGAGAAGGCATAGTCCGCGAACTCCATCAGCAGGATGCTCCCGATGCATCCGAAGGCGGCGCCGATGAGGTCGGAGGCGTAGAGGCGGCCGTAGTACGGCCCCTCCACATTGGAGAAGAGGTAGGCCAGCAACGCTCCGAACAGGAAGTAGGGAAGGCTCAGGAGCAGGCCGATCTCCAGCGCCGCGGGCACGCTGAGGCGGAACAGGGTCTCGATCACCCCCGCCAACCCCCCGGCGCGGCCCGAGGCCGCCAGCGCCTCGTCCAGCCCTGTCTTGGTCCTGGCCACGAAGAAGTGGGTGAGGACCAGCAAGAGCCCGATGGCGACACAGGACCAGAAGCAAACCGCGGCCCTGCGCTGTCTGGGCGAGCGGAGGTCGAACAGGCTGAGAATCGACCCGGCGGAGCTCAGCCCCAGCATGGCCAACGCGATGGCCGTGAAGATGTGGCTGGGGCCCACGGTGAAGTTGATCGTCCGAATCGTGGTGATCTCGAACGAAAGCAGGGAGAACGCTACGAGGAAGGTGCCGGCGTAGACCCAACGCCGCTCTGCTTCCGATGGGGCTCCAGACGTTGGGTTGCGCTTCAACGGTGGTCGGGGCTCGGCGACGGGATCGGTGTCCTCGCTTCGGGTTCCCGAAGGTAGCAGGCCCGCCGCGATTCCTGCACGCGCCCCACCGTCTGGATCCACCTGGGTATCTAGGCTGCGGGACACGCCGATCTCCTGGTCGGTTAACACGCTGGGTGCCCGAGTTATCGTCCGGGCGAAGGTCCGCCGTTACCCGTGGCACCGCGCTTCGCCCACGGTTCGTAGGTGGATCGCCATGGCGTCCGGCCAGGCCGGCCCCACACCGCCCGAGAGGCCGTTCGACAGGATCGTTGCCGTTCGAGGTCCCGCCTGCCTATCGTTGCTGACGTCCCGGTAGCACGCCGTCCCTCTTCACCCCGGAGACCCTCACGCAACGTGCGATTCCGCCCACTGTGGCTGTGCCTGGCGGCCCTTGCCACCCCCTCCTGCGCCGACGGGGGTCACGAGACCCTCGAGATCATCGTTCCCTTCCGCGAGGGCGGCGGATCGGATCAGTGGGCCCGTGCGCTGGCCCCCTTCCTCCAGCGCCAGTTGGGTGACTCGCTCGTCGTTCAGGTGGTGAACATCCCAGGCGCCTCGGGCCTTCAGGGGGGGAACGTGTTCGCCTTGAGACGCGCACCGGACGGTCGCTCGCTCTTCGTTTCCAGCGGATCCAACGTCTTCCCCGCGCTCTTGGGCGAGCCGGCGGTGCGCTACGACTTCGCCGACTTCCGGGGCATCGTGGGCTCGCCGGTGGGCGGAGTCGTCTACGCGTCGGCCGAGCTCGGCATCGGATCCGTCGAGGAGCTGTGTGAAACGGAGCAGCTGCTGGTCTACGGCGGCGTGTCGCCCACGGGCCTGGACATGGTGCCGCTGCTGGCGTTCGAGCTGCTCGGCGTCGATGTCCTGGACATCCTCGGGTACAGCGGAAAGGGAGCTGCTCGCGTCGCGTTCGAGCAGGGCGAGACCAACCTGGACTACCAGACGAGCCCGGCGTACCTGGCGAACGTGGTCCCCTTGGTCGAGGAGGGTACGGCGGTCCCGCTCTTCACCTTCGGCATGCTGGACGAGACTGGACGAGTAATCCGCGATCCGGTGTTCCCTGAGCTGCCCAGTCTCGCCGACGCCTATTGGACCTGCAGGGGCGGTGCGCCGTCTGGAGACCCTTGGGACGCATACCGCGCAGTGCTCGTGGCCGGGTTCAGCGCCCAGAAGAACCTCTGGGTGCATGGGGACGCACCGGACGGGCGGGTGCAGGGGCTCATCCGAGCCGCAGCTGCCGCGGTGGAGGATCCGGACTTCCTCCGGCTCGCCGAGCGACTCTTGGGGGGGTACAGCTTCTACCTCGGCGAGCAGGTGGAGGAGAACCTCGCCGCGACGTCACGCATGCCGCCGGCTGCCACAGCCTGGCTGGTCGACTTTCTCACCCGGGAATACGGCGTTCGCTTGCCGGAGCGCGCCGATTGAGTAGGGGCCCCCGTGGCTGAGGAGGCCCTGCAGGCGCTGCTCACGCTCCTCGTGCCCGTCAACCTCGCCTTCATGCTGGCGGGCGTAGTCGTGGGCATGGCCGTGGGCATCCTCCCTGGACTGGGTGGCACCGTGGGCCTCTCGCTGCTCCTCCCGTTCGTGTTCGGCATGGACCAGGCGCCCGCCATCGCCATGCTCATCGGCATGGCGGCCGTGGTCCACACCGCCGACACCTTCCCGTCCGTGCTGCTGGGCGTCCCCGGCTCGTCGGGCTCACAGGCCACCATCATGGACGGCTATCCGCTGGCCCGGAAGGGGGAGGCGGCCCGGGCCCTGAGCGCCGCGTTCCTCTCGTCCATGGCGGGTGGAGTGGTAGGTGCGGTCACGCTCCTGTTGATCCTGCCCGTGGCTCGGCCGTTGGTGCTGGCCTTCCGTTCCCCGGAGCTGTTCATGCTCGCGCTCCTGGGCCTGTCCATGGTGGGCATTCTCTCCGGGAAGCACCCGCTCCGCGGAGGACTGATGGCGGCGCTGGGCCTCCTGATCGCCTCCATTGGGGCCGCTCCGGCCACGCCCTTCTACCGGTTCACCTTCGGGCAGCTCTACCTGTACGACGGGATCCCCCTGGTCGTGCTGGCTCTGGGGCTGTTCGCCCTGCCCGAGCTCCTGGATCTGCTCGTCGCCGGGGCCAGCATCGCGGGCTCCCAGGCGGTCGAGGTGGGTAGGGGCAGATGGGAGGGCCTCCAGGACGTGATCCGGGAGCGGCTGCTGGTGTTCCGCTCGGCGGTGCTGGGGGTGGCGGTGGGCTTCATCCCGGGCCTCGGCGGCAGCGTGGTGGACTGGATCAGCTACGGTGTGGCGGCTCAGACGTCGAAGAACGCCGAGAGCTTCGGCAAGGGCGACATCCGCGGCGTCATCGCGCCGGAGAGCTCCAACAACGCCAAGGAGGGGGGAGCCCTGATCCCGACCCTGCTGTTCGGCATCCCCGGGAGTGGCACCACCGCGGTCCTCCTCGGCGGCTTGGTGCTGCTGGGGCTCCAGCCAGGGCCCCGCATGATCCGCGGCGACCTGGACGTCACGCTTCTGATCGTCTGGACCCTGGCGTTGGCCAACGTCTTCGGCGCCCTGGGCTGCTTGGCACTGTCGGGATTGGTGGCGAGACTGGCCACGGTGCGCGCGGCCGTACTGGCCCCGTTCCTGCTCGTGGTCATGCTCGCGGGAGCGTTCCAGAGCACCAGGAGTTGGGGCGACCTGGTGGCCTTCGTGGTCATCGGCCTGATGGGTTGGGTCCTGCGGCGGCTCGGCTACCCCCTCCCACCGGTGCTCATCGGCTTCGTCCTGGCGGCCAGCATCGAGCGGAATCTGTGGATCTCCATGACCCGGTACGGCTGGTCGTGGCTCCTCGAGCCCGGCGTCATCGGGATCGGCATCATCACCGTCGTGCTCACCACGCTGGGCGTCCGCCTCAACCGGAGGACGGCAGGATGAACGTGAGTCGGCGGGATCGACTGGCCGGACTGCTGGCTCTGCTGGTGGTCTTCACCGCCGTCGTCGGGGGATCTCTGGGCTTCCCGCCTCGCGCCCGCATCTATCCGTTGTTCGTCGGCGGGCTCGGCGTGCTGCTGTCTTTGGCTGGGCTGTGGGCTATGGTGCGCGAGGGGCCTGCCGAGCCCGGAGCTCGAGAGATGCCCGGGGGAACCGGACACGCACCGGGAACCGAGGCCGACAGCCTCAGGGTGGCTTTCGGACGGATCGCGCCCTATCTCGTGTGGCTACTCGGCTACTTCGTCCTGATCCGCATGATCGGGCTCGTGCTGGCGAGTGGCATCTTCGTGGCGCTGTTCCTCCGCCGGGAGGGCGGCGTGGCCTGGGGCCCGGCGTTCGGGGCGTTGGTGGCCGTGTGCGCCTTCCTGGTGGCAGTGGGCAGTCTTTTCGGCCTCCACTGGCCGCTGTCGGTGGCCGACCCTTTCCGCGCCCTGGGCGTCCTCTAGAGAGTGTCGAAACGAGTGTGACCGGTCCACTTCGAGTGGTCTGGAGGCTCAAGTCTTCACCGACGTCGCAGCGGCAACGAGCTGGCTGCTGACGCAACCCAGGCAGGACCATGGACAGAACCTGGGACGTCGTAGTCGTAGGAGCGGGTAACGCCGCTCTTTGCGCGGCCATCTCGGCTCGCGAGCAGGGCGGGTCGGTGTTGGTCCTCGAAGCGGCGCCGCGAGAGCACCGAGGTGGCAACTCGCACTTCACCGACGGAGCCATCCGCTGCGCCTACCAGGGGCTGGACGACTTGCTCGCGGTGATGCCCCAGGTAACTCACGAGGAGGCGAGGCGGCTCCATGTGGGCTCCTATCCGGAGTCCTCGTACCTCGACGACCTGGTACGGACGTCGGGCGGCAACACGGACCCCACGCTGGCTCGGCTCCTGGCCACCCGTTCGTATCGGACGATCCGGTGGATGGCGAGCCACGGCGTGGCGTTCGCGCCGATCTACGACAACCAGGCCTTCGAGGAGGGCGGCACGTTCCGATTCTGGGGCGGATTGGTCGTGCGCGCGGCAGAGCGCGGCATCGGTCTGATGGGCCGCCTTTTCGAGCGCTGCGACGAGCTGGGCATCGAGGTCCGGTACGAGGCGGCCGCCACGGGCCTGACGCGGACCGCGGGTCGCGTCACCGGTGTGGAGGTGGACTCCGCAGGCTCACGGCAGGCAGTCGAAGCCCGAGCCGTGGTCCTCGCCTGCGGCGGGTTCGAGGCCGACGCCGCCATGCGGGTGCGTCACCTGGGGTCCGGATGGGATCGGGCGGTGGTGCGGGGAACACGCTTCAACACGGGGAAAGGCCTCGAGATGGCGTTGGGGGTAGGTGCCCGGCCCTGGGGCGACTGGGCGGGCTGCCACGCGGTGGCCATGGACGTGGCAGCTCCTCCGGTGGGCGACTTCGACAAGCCCGGTGACGTGTACAAGAAGCACTCCTATCCCCTTGGCATCATCGTCAACCGGGAGGGACGGCGTTTCGTGGACGAAGGCGCCGACTTCAGGAACTACACGTACGCCCGCTATGGCCGGGAGGTGCTTCGGCAGCCCGGGGGCGTGGCGTATCACGTCTTCGACGGCCAGGTGGCCGGCTTACTCCGGTCGGAGTATTCGGGTCCCGACGCCACCCGGTACGAGTCGGACACCCTGGAGGGGTTGGTCGAGCAGTTGGACGTCGATGGCGGACGGTTCCTGGCGACCGTGGCCGCGTACAATGCTGCGGTCCAGGAGGGCGAATTCCGGCCGAGTGAGCTCGATGGCAAGCGCACGGACGGAATCATGCCCCCCAAGTCCAACTGGGCGCTCCGCCTCGAGCGGCCGCCCTTCCTGGCGTTCCCGGTGACCTGCGGGATCACTTTCACCTTCGGGGGCGTTCGGGTCGACCGGACGACCGCGGTGTTGGGGCAGGGCGGCGCGCCGATCGCCGGGCTCTACGCCGCCGGCGAGATGGTCGGCGGCCTCTTCCACGACAACTACCCCGGGGGCGCGGGCCTCATGTCCGGCGCGGTGTTCGGACGGCTCGCCGGCGAAAGCGCGGCATCGGCGCTCTGATGCGACCGATGGCGCAGGCGCCCCCAGGGGACCGCTCGCTCTCGCCCCCGCGCGTCAGTCCATCCGCGGCCGAAACGGCACGGCGGTGACCTCCCCGTCTTCGACGATCACGGCGGTGGCCTCGGCCACCTCCTGCCAGTAGACGTCCAGGACCGTCAGGGGCTCGGAGACGACGGCCCGGGCCTCCTCCGGAAGGCGTTGCCCCAGCTCCGGGTTGATCTCCCGGATGGCCTCGACGCTCTTGCTGTGGAACAGCGTGCGGGTGTCCCCCTCGGTCGAGTAGCGCACGCCGTACAGACGCTTGCCGTCGGCCATGCCCACCGACATCTGGATGGACGGAATGACGCCGTGCCGGGCCGCCACGTCCTCCACCAGTCCCACCATCCGCTCCAGGCCTCCGATGGGGTCGTCCTGGAGTCCCAGGGACAGCGCCAGGAAGAACATGAGCTCGGAATCGGTGGAGCCCTCGATGGCCATGAACAGTGACGGATCCACCGCCATCACCAGGTCGCGGCGGATGACCTCGAAGTGGTCGATGAGCCCGTTGTGCACGAAGAGCCACTCCCGATGCTGAAACGGGTGGCAGTTGGTGCGTTGTACCGGCGTGCCCGTGGTCGCCCGTACGTGGGCCAAGAACATGGGGGAGCGCACCTGCGAGGCGACCGCGTGGAGGTTGTCGTCGTTCCAGGCAGGCTGGATATCCTTGTAAACGCCAGGGAAGTCCCGAAGGCCGTACCAGCCCACGCCGAACCCGTCCCCGTTGGTGGTGCTGGCGGTCCATTTGGCTTCGAGGCTCTGGTCGATCAAGGAGTGCTCGGGCCTGAACAGCAGGTCCTCGAGGAAGATCGGGCCACCGGAATATGCGAGCCATCGGCACATGGACGCAGCTTACGCCGTCGGCCTGCTCGCGTCTACGGCTGCGCGACCCTCCCGCGGGGCCGGTCCCGCTCGGCCGACTGGACTCCGGGCCGGCGCCGCGCCCGCCCCTATTCGTCCCGCAAGGCCACCACCGGCGCGATCCCCGCGGCACGGGTCGCGGGCACCAGAAGCGCGGCCACGCTCACCAGGGCCAGCAGGACCGGGATGCCAAGGAACGTGAGGGGGTCCAGGGGACTGACGTTGTACAAGAAGGTGGCCAGCGCACGGCCCAGCAACAGCGCGAGGGCCGACCCGATGACGATCCCGAGAGCCACCGGCCGCGCCCCTTGCCTCAGAATGAGCTTGAGGATGCTCACTCCGTCCGCGCCCAGCGCCATGCGGATCCCAACCTCCGAGGTCCTGCGGCTCACCGAGAATGCCATCACCGCGTACAAGCCGATGGACGCCAGGATCAGGGCCACGGCCCCGAAGGTCAGGAACATCCCGCCGATGATGCGGATGTCGAGCGAGGCCTCGGCCACGTGCTCATCCAGGGAGTCCACCCTGTTCACCGGGATGTCCGGGTCCAGTCGAGCCATGAGCTCCCGGACCGGCGTGGCCAGCGCCAGCGGGTCCCCCCCGGTCCGGAGCATGACCGAGAGGCCGCCCACGGGCTGCTGAGCCAGGGGCACGAACATGCCCTCGGGCGGACGAGCGGCGAAGCTGAGCGGCTGCAGCATCTCGAAGGTGCGAACGACGCCCACGACGGTCATCCACGGGTTCTCCGAGTCGGATCGGCCGAGGCGCACCTGCTTGCCGAGGGCGTCCTGGCCGGGCCACGTCCGCTCGACGAAACGCTGGTCGAGGATGACGACGCGCTGGTTCGCGATGTCGTCACCTTCGTTGAAGGACCGGCCGGCGACCACCGGCACGTCGAGCAGCTCGAAGAAATCGGGAGAGATGCGGGTGTAGCCACCGAACGGGTACTCACTGTCGTCCACGTAGTCCCGGTCTCGCACGCCGTAGAACCGGAGGGCGGTGCCCATCACGGGTAGAGCAGAGCTCACCGCGGCTTCGGTGACCCCGGGGATCACGCGTGCCTCCCGCAGAATCCGGTCGGCCATCTGCCGCCGGGCGATCGAGTCGGTGTACGTGGCCGCGGGGAGAATCAACCGGGCCGTCAGGATGCCCTCCCGGTCGATGCCGTGATCCGCCTGTCCCACCTGAACCGTGCTCCGCACCATGAGTCCGGCGGCCACGAGGAGGGCGCAAGACAGGGCCACCTCGACCACCACGAGCGACGTGGACCATCTGCTGACGGCGCGGCTGGAGCTTCCCCGGGCCTGGTCCTGCAGCAGGGCGTGGACGTCGCCCCGGGTGGCCTGGACAGCCGGCAGGAATCCTGACAGGGCGGCCGCGGCGAAGGTGATGCCCACCACGAACAGGATCACGCCGGAACTGAGCTCGAACACCATCCACGGCGGAGGCCCCAGCCCCGTGACGACACGGTCGAACAGGTCCAGGGAGAACTTCGATAGCACCAGACCCAGGACCGCGCCTCCCAACGCCAGAACCAGCGTCTCGGCCAGGATCTGACGGAACACCCGGTTTCGGGCTGCTCCCATCGCCGTGCGAATGGCCAGCTCCTTGCCGCGGGCGCTGGTGACGGCGAAGAGGAGGTTGGCGACGTTGGCGCAGGCGATCAGCAGTACGCCGAGCACGGCGACGAACATGGTATAGAGGAGCCCTCGTGTCTCGTCGTCGATGAAGACCGCGTCCATCCAGCGCTCCGTCACCGGGACGATGTCTCGGTTCGCCTCGGGGAACTGCTCTTCGAGGCGTCCCGCGACGGTGCGGAGCTGGGCCAGGGCCTCGTCCTGGGTCACGCCATCGCCCAACCTGCCGATGACCTGCAGCCCGGGGCCCTCCCGGCGCTCCAGTGCCCCGGGGTCGATCCCAAGCGGCAGCCACACGTCGTGAAGCTCGGGGAAGCGAAAGCCCTCATTCATGACGCCGATGACCGTGGTAGGCTGGGCGTTCGCCCGGATCGTCTTGCCGATGATGTCGGGGTCCCGGTCGTACCGGTTGACCCAGACGTGATAGCCCAGGATGGCGATGTTCTGGTCTTCGACCAGGTCCTCGGCCTCGGTGAACACGCGTCCGAGCAGCGGCCGCTCCTGCAACAGGTCGAAGGTGCTCGCGCTCACACGGGAGCCGGAATACGTCTCCGTCCGTGTGTCGTCTCCCGACAGGTTCACGGCCGTACCGAAGTACGCCGCCATCTCCGAGAAGACCGATTGCTCCGCCTTCCAGTCCAGGTAGTCGTGGATCCGGACCGACTGGTTGAACTGGCTCTGCGGGATGGTGGTCTGGACGTAGATGACCTCTTCGAGATCCGGGTAGTCCGGGCCGCTGAGGACGACGCCCTTGATGATGGCGTACATGGTGGCCGTGAGACTGATGCCCAGGGCCATGACGACCACGGCCACCGTGGAGACGCCCCACCGCTTGCCGAGAAAGCGGAGCGCATACGCGAAATCCTGCCTGAGCCAGCCCATGGGCCTCCTGGTGGGATGGAAGGACGCCGCCGTTGAGTTGAACTACCCATGGACCCTACGGCAAGGCGCGGCCTGGGTTTCGAACCGGCCGCGGTCGCGCCTACCTTGCGCCGACGGATCAAGGCGTGCTCAGGCCGCCCCTCACGTCAGCGCTTCGGAGATTCGCCATGCGGCTGCAGACCATCGCCTCCCTTCTGGCCGTTCTTGCCACCATCGCTACCCCGGATCTCGGACGTGCACAGGAGCTTCGCCCCCAGACCATCGAGGACGTCCTTTCGCTCCGCTCCGTGGGCTCGGTCCAGATCAGTCCCGATGGGTCGTGGGTCGCGTTCGTCGTCACCGAGCGGGATCTGGAGGCCAACGAGTACGACGCGGACATCTGGATCGTGTCCACGGACGGGGGCCCTCCCCGGCAGCTCACGCAGGGACCCGGATACGACGGAGATCCGCAGTGGGCGCCGGACGGGAGCTGGCTGGCATTCCGCTCGGACCGCGACACCGAGGAAGACGAGGACGGCACCCAGATCTACGGTATCGTTCCGCATGGAGGCGAGGCGTGGCCGGTTACGTCCTTCGCCACCAGCGTGACCGGCTTCTCCCTCGCGCCCGACGGTACCTGGATCGCCTTCCTCGCTCCGGCCGAGGCCAGCGAGGAGGAAGAAGAGCTGGAGAAGACCCGCGGGCGACCCATCGTCGCTGACAGCGCGTATGCAGCCGACTGGTCACGCCTTTGGGTCGCTCCCCTGGAAGATCACGTCGCCGGGCGGGCAGAGCAGCGCTCGGCGGCGGACCAACACGTGACGGAGGTGGTTTGGGCCCCCGACTCGGAGGCGCTGGCGTGGGCGGCGAGACCGTCGCCCCGACTCCGCACCTACGTGGCGGGCGCGGTCTTCGTACAACAGGGTGCCGGTTCCACGATCCGCAGGGTCACGGATCTTCCGGGCGGTGAGACTCCGGTCGACTGGACGACCGAGCTGGGGCTGATCGTCGCTGGCTCGGGTCATGAGCGTGGCACCTACAACAACCGCCTGTGGCTGGTGCCGGTGAACGGCGTGGAGGCCCCGGTCTCCCTTACCGATGGCCTGGACGAGCACGCCGGCCTCGTCCGGGCCGGGGCCGAGGCGCTCCTCGTGGAAGCTGCCGATCGAACGGGCCGGAGAATCGTGCGGGTGCCCCTCGAAGGCCGGGGCGACGACCAGGTCGAGCCCGTCGACATGGGAGACCTTTTCGCCTCGGGCTTCTCGGCGTCGGCGGACGGCGGACGCGTTGCGTTCGTCGGCCAGAGCCCGACCCGGCCGCCCGACGTCTACGCGGCCGAGGCGGGAGCATTCGCACCGCGCCGCCTGACCCAGGTCAATCCACGCGCAGACCAGTTGGCGCTAGGGGAGACCCGGGTCGTCTCTTGGCGCTCTCGCGCTGACGGGGAGGAGATCGAAGGCGTCCTCACGCTGCCGGTGGGCTACCGAGAGGGTCAGCGAGCTCCGCTCCTTCTGCGCATTCACGGAGGCCCATCCGGCGTGTCCACGATGAGCTTCCATGGAGACGATGGGGCATACCCGACCCAGGTGTTCGCCGGCAGGGGGTACGCCGTCCTGCAACCCAACTACAGAGGCTCGACTGGCTACGGAGAGCGGTTCCGCGGCCTCAACCGGGGCGACATCTCGGGCCGCGATTGGGTGGATGTGGATTCGGGCGTCGATCACCTGATTGCGGAAGGCATCGCAGATCCCGACCGACTGGGCGTGATGGGTTGGAGCTTCGGCGGGCACCATACCTATTGGGGCATCACGCAGACGGATCGGTTCAAGGCGGCCAGTGCCGGCGCCGGGGCCAACGAGCTGGTATCGATGTTCCACCAGACCGACTTGCCCGGCTTCTACCACACGTACCTGGGGCCCAGCCCTTGGGAGGATTGGCAGCTGTACGAGGAGCGGTCCGCGTATCGGCGCGTCGGCCGGGTCACCACGCCGCTACTGATCCAGGTGGGCGAGAACGACGCTCGAGTGCCCAAGGAGCAGAGCCGCATGTTCTATGAGGCCATGAAGGCGATCGGACGGGCGCCGGTGAAGATGGTAACCTATCCCGGCCAGCCCCACGGCGTCAGGGAGCCCGCCCTCCAGCGCGACCTCATGACCCGCAATGTCGAGTGGTTCGGCCGTTGGCTTCCCGTGGACGGCCCGGTCACGGACGGACAAGGCCGCTGAGTCGCCGGGGCAGGCGTCGACTACTTCGTCTGCTCCGCCTCGTCCATGAGGCGCCCAGCCCTGCGAAAGAACTCGGCGTCGGGCCCCCCGGCAGCAGCCAGTTGGGCCAGCTCTTCGGGCGGATAGCACGCGCTGCACACCCGGTTGTAGCTGGTGAAGCCCGTGAGCTCCACGGCAGGTGTGATGTGGTCCGGCCGCACCGGCTCGTCTTTGAGCAGGTCGGTGGAGAGGTATTTCTTGTTGCTGTCCGGGAAGAGGGTGACGACGGTGGCCGCGCCGTCCCACTCCTCCAGCAGCTTCACGGCCCCGAGGAAGTTGGCCCCTGACGAGATGCCGACGCCCAGCCCCAGAACCCGGGCGAGCCTCTGAGCCATGAGGATGGCGTCCCCGTCGTCCACGGCCACCACGTCGTCGAGCCGGTCCAGGTCCACGATGGGCGGGATGAACTCGTCCGATATGCCCTGGATGCGGTGGTGGCCGACCCGGTGGCCGGTGCTCATGGTGGGCGAGTTGGACGGCTCCAGGGGGTGCACACGGATGCCCGGGTGGCGCGAGCGTAGGTGATCGCCCGTCCCCATGACCGTCCCGCCCGTGCCCACGCCCGCGACGAGGGCGTCCGGCCTGAGTCCGTGGCCTTCGAGCTGCGACCAGATCTCCGGCCCTGTCCCCGTGGCGTGGGCGTCGCTGTTGTCCTCGTTGGCGAACTGATGCGGGAGGAAGGCGTCCGGTATCCGGTTCGCCATCTCCTCGGCCATCCCGATGGAGCCGAGGAAGCCGCCTTGCGCATGGCTGACGAGGTGGATCTCCGCGCCGAACGACCGGATCAGGTTCTTCCGCTCCTCGCTCATCCACTCGGGCATGAAGATGGCGACCGGGTGTCCGAGCGCCCGCCCGATGGCCGCGAACGAGATTCCGGTGTTCCCGCTCGTCGCCTCGATGACGAGGGCGCCGGGGCGGAGGGTCTCCCGCTCGTAGGCGCGCCGCAGGATGTGGAGCGCCATCCGGTCCTTCACGCTCCCCGTCATGTTGAGCGTCTCGTTCTTCACGAAAACGCTGCGGGGTGCCCCCTCGAGGCGGTA
This sequence comes from Gemmatimonadota bacterium, assembly GCA_039589315.1. Classification (GTDB taxonomy): domain Bacteria; phylum Gemmatimonadota; class Gemmatimonadetes; order Longimicrobiales; family Gaopeijiaceae; genus JBDHHQ01. The sequence continues at coordinate 70,801 of JBDHHQ010000043.1, read as the reverse complement.
GTCCACCCGGAGAAGGGGCGTATTGCCTATGAGTCGGCGCAACCCGTGGAAGCGGGCGTGGATTTCGGGTGACAGGGGCACGGCACTTCGCTCCGTCGTACGGAAGGTCGCGAAAGGGCTCGAAGAAAGATCGGGCTCGGAGGGCCCGCTCGCCGTGGGGAGGAGTCCGACACGCCATGTAGGGCAAAGACCTTCCAGAGCCGTCCATCTGCCCACGGCATGCCGAAAACGCTTGGAGCCCGGCGCGGGCGCCCGTATGTTTCCGCCATCTCCCAACGACGGACATGACCTCCAGCAATCCATACGGCTTCCAGCAGGAAATCCGCTTCTGCACCACGCCTGACGGCGTGCGCATCGCGTACGCGACGTTGGGTACCGGCCCTCCGCTGGTGAAAGCCGCGAACTGGCTCAGCCACCTCGAGTTCGATCGTGAGAGCCCCGTCTGGCGACACTGGCTCCGGGAGCTTTCCCGCGATCACAAGCTCGTTCGCTATGACGAGCGGGGATGCGGGCTCTCCGACCGGGACGTGGAGTTCGCGTTCGAGGCGTGGGTCGACGACCTCGAGGCCGTGGTCGACGCCCTGGGCCTGGACCGGTTCCCCCTGCTGGGCATCTCCCAGGGCGGGGCGGTGGCCATCGACTACGCCGTGCGACACCCCGAGCGGGTGAGCCACCTGATCCTCTACGGGGCCTACGCCGCCGGCTGGAAGCACCGAAGCGACCCGGGCGAGGAGGAAGAGCGGCGGGCGCTCATGACCCTCATGCGCCAGGGCTGGGGACGAGACAACCCTGCCTATCGGCATCTGTTCACGAACCTGTTCCTGCCGGAGGGGACGCCGGAGCAGGCGGAGTGGTTCAACGAGTTGCAGCGCATCTCCACCTCGCCCGACAACGCCGTGCGGTTCCAGGAGACCTTCGGCGACATCGACGTGCGGCATCTCCTGGCGCAGGTCTCGGTTCCCACGCTCGTGCTCCACGCCCGCAACGAGGCCAGGGTACCCTTCGAAGCGGGCCGCGTCCTCGCGTCGGGCATCCCGGACAGCCGGTTCGTAGCCCTCGACAGCAAGAACCACCTCATCCTGGAGCCCGAGCCCGCGTGGACGCAGTTCGTCACGGAGGTACGGAGCTTCCTGGGCCTGCAAGGAGGCCCGCTGGAGGCTCCACTGCTTCACGAGCGGGCCGAGTACGGGAGCGGCCGCCTTCCTGGCTCGTCCCCGCCGGCGCCCGCGTCGGGTCTGCGAGATCCCTACCAGGTCCTCCGGGGAGAGCTTTCGCAGCGGTACGAGGTCGAAGTCGAGGTAGGTCGCGGCGGCATGGCGACGGTCTTTCGGGCCCGTGAGCGCAAGCACCAGAGGCCGGTGGCCATCAAGGTGATCCATCCGGAGCTCACGGTGGGGGAGGGGGCGCAACGATTCGAGCGTGAGATCCAGATCACCTCCCACCTCCAGCATCCCCATATCGTGCCGCTCCTGGATTCAGGAGTGGCCGGTGGCCTGCTGTTCTACGTGACACCGTTCATAAAGGGCGCTTCGCTGAGGGATCACCTTCGTCGAGGCGATCGCCTGTCACTGGAGCGGGTCCTCAAGATCGTGGGGGACGTGGCGGCGGCCCTCGACCACGCGCACCGGCAGGGCGTGGTGCATCGGGACGTGAAGCCCGCCAACATCATGATCAGCGAGGGGCAGGGTATCGTCACCGATTTCGGGATCGCCAAGGCACTGCGGGACGAACGGGACTCCGCGCTCACCGCCACCGGGGCGGTGATGGGCACGATGGCGTACATGAGCCCGGAGCAGCTGAGCGGGGAGCACGACGTGGACGGGCGATCGGACGTCTTCAGTCTCGGCTGTGTCGTGTACGAGATGCTGGCCGGTCGACCCCCCTTCGACGGTGACTCGGCCAGGGCGGGCGGCCTGAGCCGCCGTGCGCCCGGTCTACGGACGCTGCGCCCGGACGTCCCGCCACACGTGGAGCGGGCCGTGGAGCGAGCGATGGACGAGGATCCCGGACACCGTTTCGCCACCCCGGGAGCGCTGGTCGCGGCGCTTGCCGCACCGGACGTCCCGTCGCGGAAGATGCCGATGGTCGTTCGCGGGGCCGCTGTGGTGGGCCTCCTGGCCCTGGTGCTCTGGCTCCTGACTCTGCTCTGAGAAGCAGGGCGGAGCGGTCCTCTTGCATATACGATGGTCTTCGTAGATCTTCTGAACTGAGACCGGGCAGGGCGACCCGGGGACGGGCGACGGGGGTCGCCGCGTCTTGAGTCATCGGTGGGGAGGTGGAGCATGCAACTGCTATCTGAGCTCGGATCTGCGGCCAGGAGCCTTCGCAGGAGTCCCGGATACGCCGCGGCATTCATTCTGACCCTCGGTCTCGGGATCGGGATCAATGCCGCCATCTTCAGCGTCGTGGACGGCGTGCTCCTCTCGCCACTCCCCCACGCCGACGCGGATCGCATCCTCTACCTGAAACAGCCTGCCAGAGGGGCGGGCGTGGACAACGTCACGTTCTCGTTCATCGAGATCGACGACTACCGCGCCCAGTCCACCCTGGTGGATGAGTTGGTGGAATACGGCGATTGGACCTTCAGCGTGGTGGGCGAGGGAGAGCCTCACCGGGCGGTCGGTGGCTTGGTGACGCCGAACTACTTCGAGGTTCTGGGTCTGGTGCCGGCCCACGGCCGCAGCCTGCTGGTCGAGGACGCGGAGCAGGGCGCAGAGCCCGTCATGGTGCTGACCCACGACTACTGGAATCGCGCTTTCGGAGCGGATCCGGAAGCCCTCGGGCGTACGATTCAGCTCGGCGGCCGCACCACCCGCATCGTGGGCGTGCTGGAGCCGGGCAGCCACTACACCGGCAGCCGGCGCGTGGACTTCTTCGTCAACTACGCCACCAACGACCACTACCAGGGCGCGGCGATGCGGGACAGCCGGACGCACCGGATGACCGACGTCTTCGCTCGCATGGTCCCGGGCGCCACGCCGGAGGCCGCGCGCTCGGAGCTGACGGGTATCATGCGGCGCCTGCACCAGGAGTACGGGGACGCCTATCCCGCTGATCTCCAGTACGGGCTCGAGGTCTCGCTCTGGAAGGACGAGCTGACCCGGGACGCTCGGTCCACCTTCGTCCTGCTGATGGCCACGGTGGGCCTGGTGCTGATCCTGGCCTGCGCCAATGTCGCCAACCTCACGTTGACCCGCCTGATTCGGAAGGAGCACGAGCTCGCCACCCGGGCGGCTCTCGGGGCGACGACCTCCGTGCTTCGGCGGCGCCTTCTGGCCGAGAACCTGGTGCTCTCCGTGCTGGGGGCCGGCCTGGGTCTGGCCCTCGCCTACCTCGGCCTCGACCTGCTCGTGGACTACGCCGGCCGGCTCACCGTGCGGACCGGAGAGATCGGCATCGACCTGGGTGTCCTGTCGTTCGCCGTCGTGGTGGCCACGGGGATCTCGGTAGTGCTGGCTTGGCTCCCCGGCATGCCCCTGGCGCCGCGGTCGGGCGGCATCGGCACGGGTGGGCGCACCACGGCGAGCGTGGGCCGCAAGCGGCTCCAGCAGGCACTGGTGGTGAGCCAGCTCTCGCTCTCCTTCGCCCTGCTCATCGGCGCCGGGCTGCTGGTTCGGAGCCTGCTCCGCCTCCAGTCGGTCGATGCCGGGTTCGATCCGGAGAACGTGGTGACTCTGGAGTCCCCGGACTTCTTCTCCAACGCCACCAGCCTCACGGTGGACGAGCGGCGCGCCCTCTGGACCGACGTCATCGAGCGGGTCGAGCGGTACCCCGGGGTGAGGAATGCATCCGTGGCGAACTGGGCGCCCCTGAGCTCGAACGCCTTCGGCCCGGTCAACTGGGAATTCCGGGTCGAGGGGCGTGAGGACGCCATGGCGGGGAGCCGCTCGGAAGCACGCTTCAACGTGGTCTCGCCCGCCTACGTGATGACGGACGAGCCGGACGGGGAGCCGGTCGCGGTGCTCAATCAGTCCATGGCCCGGCAGTTCTTTCCCGACACCGACGCCGTCGGGCAACGGATCTCATGGCGGTTCGGCAGCGGTGACTTCAACCCGTGGTACCGGGTGGTGGGCGTGGTCGGGGACACCCGGGACTACGGGCTCGACCGGTCCGGTCTGGGCGTCCTCTACGTGTCCATGAGCCAGAACGCCCCGGGCTCGACCTTGATGGTGCGGACCAGCGGGGCAGTCGGGCCCCTGGCCCAGTTCGTGAAAGAGGCGATCCGCGAGCACGACCCCGACCGGATCGTGGACAACATCGCCTCCCTGGCAGAGCTGAAGGCGGACAGCATCGCGCCGGAACGGCTCAACGCCACGCTTTTCGGTGCCTTCGCGTTGCTGGCACTTCTGATCGCAGCGGTTGGCGTCCTGGGCGTGCTGGCGTTCTCGGTGAGTCAGCGGACCCGGGAGTTCGGCATCCGCCTCGCCGTGGGGGCCGACCGGGGCCGCGTCCTCCGCATGGTCCTGCGCGAAGGCGTCATCCTCGTCGCTACCGCATTGCTCGTCGGTGGTCTGGGAGCCCTGTTCCTCTCCAACTTCCTGGCGGGGCTGCTCTACGAGATCGAGCCCGCCGATCCGCTGTCGTTCGGCGTGGCGGGCCTCGTGCTGGCGTCCGTGGCCGTGCTGGCGGCGTATCTGCCGGCCCGTCGGGCCACGCGGGTCAACCCGGTCGACGCACTCCGGGCGGAGTGATTCGTCGGGTCGTCGGTGCGTCGCTCTCGACCCAGTCGAGGTGGGCGCACCGGCCGCTCGACGGCAACCGGAAGTTGGGCCTAGGCGACTCGCGAGGGGCGGGTGCGCGGGGGAATCCGCGTGCACTCGCCGCGTCACTCCTCGCGCATGGCGATGGAGGGTGACACTGCCGAGGCTCGCCGCGCCGGGATCACCGTGGCCAGCGCGGCCGCTCCGACGAGCGGCAGCGGCACCAGCAGCCACGTCACCGCGTCCAGGGGGCTCACACCGTAAAGCAGTGAGCCGAGCAGACGGGTCACTGCCACTCCCCCCAGCAGACCCGCCGCGCTCCCGATCACCAACAGGCCCATCCCCTGCGCCATGACCATGGAGAAGATCCTCGTCGGCGTGCCGCCGAGGGCGGCCCGGACGCCGAGCTCCCGGGTGCGGCGCGCCACCGCGTAGCTCATGATCCCGTAGAGTCCCGAGACCGCCAGCCCCAATGCCACGCCGGCGAAGATACCCAGCAGCGCCAGATAGAACCGAGGGCGCCCGACCGACCGGGCCATCACCTGGTCCATCGTCCGCGGCTGGCTCACTGCTGCCGTGGGGTCGACTGTCCGGATGGCAGCGGTGACGGCACGGGACACCCGGAGCGGGTCGCCCGAGGTGCGGATCAGCAGGGGGAAGCTGGAGAACCCTCCGCCCCGCTGGGCATAGCTCCAGTACACGGCCGGTCGGGGCTCGCTGTAGGGCCCGGAGTTCCGGATGTTGGTGACGACGCCCACGATCGTGGCGTACGTGCTGTCAGACAGATGAAACCGCTTGCCCACCGGGTCCTCGCCGGCGAAGTCCCGGTCCACCAGTGCCTGATTCGCCACCACCACCACGGGCGTCCCCTCCGAGGCGTCGTCCATCTCGCTCAACAGTCGCCCGCCGAGAAGCGTCTGGCCCAGGGTGGCAAAGATACCAGGGCTCACGTACCGGTTCTCGACCAGGGGCAGCCGGGTGGGATCGTCTCCGGCCTGACCCTCGTAACGGATGTTGAAGTTCCAGCCCCAACCCTCGTACGGGATCAGCTGAATCGCCCCGGCCTGGGTCACGCCCGGGACGCCGCGCACGGCCTCCACCGCCTGGGCGAGAAAGCCCGCGTACGTCCCGACGTCTTCATACCGGGACGGGGACACGTCGACCGACAGCGTGACGAGCCCCTCGGCGGCGAAGCCCGGGTCCCGGCCCACGAGGCTCTGGAAGCCGCGCATCACGAGCCCAGCCCCCAGCAGGAGCATCAGAGAGAGCGCCACTTCGGCCACGATCAGTGACCGCAGCCACCGCTGGTGCCGACTCCCGGTGCCGCTCCGGCCGCCTGACCGCAGCGCATCCGTGTCGCCGGAGCTGGCTTGCCACGCCGGAGCGACCGCGCAGAGCGAGGCGACCGCCGCCGCCAAGACCAGGGCGAACCCAAGGATGGGCAGGTCGACGGACAGCCCGGAAAGCTGGGGGAGTTGGGTGGGAAGCAGCGACCGAATCGCCGATACGCCGGCCCACGCCAGCGCGAGACCGACGACCGATCCGAACGCGGCCAGCAGGGCGCTTTCGAGCAGTGCCGTCCGGATCAGGTCGGCCCTGCGCGCCCCCAGGGCCGTTCTCACGGCGTATTCCTCGCGGCGGCCGACACCCCGTGCCAACAGCAAGCTGGCCACGTTGGCCGCGGCGATCAGCAGTACGAAACCCACCGCGCCCAACAGCAGCAGGAGTGGCCCGCGCACGGTCTTCACGGACTCGGCCTGCATGGGAACCACCCGGAGCTGCTCGCCCCGAAGCTCGGGGTGGGCCTCGATGATGCCTTCCATTATCTGCACCATCTCCCCGTCGGCGGCAACCGGGCTCGTACCGTCCACCAGGCGGGCCACCGTGCGGAGGTAGTTGCTACGCCGCTGAGAGGCCTCCTGCGGCGTGAAGCGGAGCGGCGTCCACACATCGGCACGGACCGCTTGCGAGCCGTGGGGAATGCGCAGCTCCGCGGGGAGAATCCCCACCACCTCGTGTTCCTGACCGTCCAGGCGAAGGGTGCTCCCCACCAGGCCCGCGTCCGCGCCAAAGCGGTCTCGCCAGAGCTCTTCCGTCACGACCGCCACCAGGGGCGCCTCGGCTCCCTCGTCCTCGGGCCTCAGCAGGCGTCCCCGAAGGGCGGGCACCCGCAGCACGGGAAACAGATCCCCCGATGCCTGACCGACGGACACTCGCTGTGACTCGTCCGTGCCCTCGAGCAGCGCGACGTTCGTGGCGATCGCCGCCAAACCCTCGAGAGATCGGGTCGCGCTGCGGAGATCGATGAAGTTGGCCGGTGCGAACGGACCGGAGCTGAAGTGGGGCGTCGTCCGGAATACACTCACCAACCGGTCCGGCTCGTCGAACGGGAGGGACCGAAGAAGCGCGGTATGGACGGCACTGTAGATGGCGGTCGTGGCGCCGATGCCCAGGCCCAGGCAGACGACGGCCGCCAGCGTCAGGGTTGGCGCCCGGAGCAGCGCGCGTACCGCGTGACGAAGCTCTGCGGTGAAGTCCGATGCCATGGTCGCGCCTCCCGGCCGTCTCGTTCCGGCGCGGCGAGGGGGTCCCGCCGCCTCACACGGTGAGACGGGTCGAAGGGTGTGGAGGTTGCAGTGGAGGTCTGGGCGCCAGGGACTCGGTGGGGCAACCTCCACGACGTTCCTGCCAGCCGTCGGCTTGACCCGTGATGCCTGTGGACCGATGGTGGGCCACGCCCAAGGGGCGGGCAGGCCGCCCCATTCGCTGCGGCCGCCGGCAAGGGAATCCATGCGTCCTCCTAGCTTCCTCCTCTTCGTCTTCCTGTGGCCTGTGGCCGTGGCTGCCCAGGACCCTCTCGAGTTCGACTCCGCGACGGCAGAAGCGTACAGGGACGACTGGGGACTGGTCCTCACGCCGTATGCCTTCCTCGCGGCTCAGAGCACCGACGTCGGCGGCACGGCGCTCCGCCAGTCGTTCAACGACCTCGCGTCCATCACGAACCTCGGCTTCCAGGCCCTGTTCGCTTTGTCGCGGCGATTCGTCATCAGCGCCGGCTACCGGCAGTTCAAGTACAGCCGGACCGAAGGCGAGGGGGACGGGGCCGTGGAGACGACCGTGGGCGTCGTGGGACCGGCCGTCGAGTTGAGCATTGGGATCTTCTGAGCGGGCGGCGCCGTTGCGTAGGGTTCCCGTGCATTCCCCGCTGAAGCGCAAGGTCCGTCTGGTCCTGCTGATCACGGGCTTCTGGCTGCTCGTCGCGTTGTTCATGTGGGTGGTCGACATCCTGTTCGTCGCCAGCCTGCCCCAGGTCGCGCTCACGCCCGAGACGGTGCGCATCACGTTCGAGACGACGATGCTGGGCGGTCTCCTGGGTGGGCTGCTCGGGGGGAGCGGCATCGTCTTCTTCCTCAAGGACCGGATTCGCCACCTCCCGCTGGCTGCCGTTCTGGGGCTGCATACGGCGACCTACATACTCAGCATCATCGTCGTGGCCTCGGTCGTGTCGGCCGTCTTTCACGCGAGGGAGCATTCGGTCGCTCTATGGCGCCCCGAGGTGTTCCTCAGCGTCGTCGACTTCCTCGCCAGCCCGGCGTTCGTCCGCGTTCTCCTGCTCTGGGCCGCGACGGCCGGCTTCACATCCGTGCTCCTGGAGGTCAACGACAAGTACGGTCCGGGCGTATTCCGGGACTTCCTGCTCGGCCGCTATCACCGGCCCAAGGTGGAGCAGCGCTTCTTCCTGTTTCTCGACCTCAGAGGCTCCACCACGATCGCCGAGCGGCTCGGGCACATCGAGTACTTCGACTTCCTGGGTCGATTCATCGCGGACGCGACCGATCCCATCCTTGCCAGGGAGGGACAGATCCACGAGTACGTGGGCGACGAGATCGTGGTCTCGTGGAAGGCCGAGGATGGCGCGCACGACGCCAACTGTGTGGCGTGCTTCTTCGCCATTCGGGACGCCTTCGCGGCACGTGCGGACGCCTACCGGCATCGGTTCGGCCTCGTGCCCGACTTCAAGGCGAGCGTACACTTCGGGCCGGTCACCGTCGGCGAGATCGGCGTCGTCAAGAAAGAGATCGTCTTCAGCGGCGACGTGCTGAATACGACCGCACGCATCCAGGAGCGGTGCAACGTCCTCGGCGTGGATCTCCTCGTTTCCGGGGACGCCCTGGACCACCTCGACCGGGAGGTGTCGGCCGTGCCCGTCGAGGAGATCGAGCTCCGGGGCAAGGCCGTGCCCGTGACGCTCTTCACCGTCGACGAGCCGCCGTTGGCGGCGGGTGATCGGGACCGGGCGGCCCATTGAGTGGATCGTCGGGGGTCAACCAACGCTCCATCCTTCGCTTCTGGCTGCCGTTGGCGTCCACGTGGTGGATGATGGCCCTCGAGGGGCCGTTCCTTTCCGCCCTCGTGGCACGGCTGGCGAATCCCGAGTTCAACCTGGGCGCCTACGGCGTCACGTTCGCGCTGGCGGTCCTCATCGAGTCGCCCGTCATCATGCTCATGACTGCCTCGACGGCGCTGGCCAGGGACGCCGAGAGCTTTCGCCGGCTGCGCCGATTCGCCCATTCGCTCAGCCTGGGGTCGACGGCTGTCCTGGTGCTGTTCCTGATCCCGCCAGTCTACCAGCTGTTCATGGTGCGGCTTCTGGCGTTGCCAGAGGAGATCGTGCGCCTCACGTATCCGGCGCTGTGGATCATGCTGCCTTGGCCCGGCGCCATCGGCTATCGGCGCTTCTACCAGGGCCTGCTTATCCGGGATGGGAAGACGCGCCTGGTGGCCCTGGGAACCGCGGTGCGGGTGGTGGCCATGTCCGCCACCGCGATCGTGCTGTACGTGTGGGTCGTCCCGGAGGGGGCACACCTGGCAGCGGCGGCGTTGGCGGCGGGCGTCAGCGTCGAGGCGCTGGTGAGTCGGTGGATGGCCCGCTCCTCGGTGCGGCGCGTGGTCTCGATGGCTCCGCCCGCTCACCGGCCCTCCATGGGCTACCGGTCCATCGCTCGCTTCTACTACCCGCTGGCGCTGACGTCGCTCATCGGCCTCTCGGTCCACCCGATGGTCACGTTCTTCATGGGGCGGGCGCCGTCGCCGGTGGAGTCCCTGGCCGTGATGCCGGTGGTGAACGCCCTGGCGTTCCTGTTCCGGGCAGGCAGCTTGGCCTACCAGGAGGTGACCATCGCCCTGATGGGCGACCGCTACGAGAATCTGGCTGCGCTTCGGAAGTTCGCCCTCTGGATGGGCCTGGCCGCCTCAGGTGGCTTGGCCCTCGTGGGCCTCACGCCTCTGTCGGCAGTCTGGTTCGAGGTGATCTCGGGGTTGACCCCCGAGCTGGCCCGCTTCGCCATTCTGCCCATCGTGATCCTCGTGCCACTCCCCGTCTTGGCCACGCTCCTGTCGCTCTTCCGCGGTGTTCTGGTCACCGCTCACGACACGCGTTTCATCACGATGGCCACCGCGTTGGAGGTGATCACCATCCTTGCCGTCTTCCCGGTCATGGCGTTCGGCTTCGGCGCAGTCGGCGTCACCGCGGCGGCGGTGGGCTTTCTCGTCGGTCGGGTGGCGGCCGTGGTGTTCCTCGTACCCTGGGCGGCCCGCGCCGTGGCCGGCACCAGGTCGTAAGGCGATGGGGCGACCGAGCGGTCGCCGGGGCGGAACAGCAGGACGATCCACGACCGTGAAATCGGCCTGCCGCCGACCTCGGCGTCCAGACCCCCACGGGGTTGGAATCGCACGGCGACCGCGCAATCGCACGACCGCCTCGCCGGCTGACCTCAGCGTCCTGGGCGGAAGCGCGGCTCGTACAGGCCGGGCACCGGGTTCGTCCAGCCCTCCTTGGACTCGGCGACCATGCGGATCACTTCATCGATCAGAACCGCGTTGTCGAAGACGACTCCGTCCTTGACGGTCCAGCGGACGCCGCCCCGTCGTGTGATGTCGCCGTCGACCGTCATGTCCAAGGCGCCGAACGGGTACAGATAACGGAGGTTGTCCAGGGGATTGCCGTCGACGATGGCCAGGTCGGCGGTGTATCCCGTCTGGATCAGCCCCAGGTCCTCGCGCCTGAGGGTGATGGCGCTGTTGCGAGTGGCCGAGCGGATCACCTCGGCGGGGTCCAGACCGGCCTCGTGCATGAGCTGGAGCTCCCGGACGTTGCCGAGGCCGCTCGTGTTCCAGAGGTAGGGGTCGTCGACCGCGTATGAGAGGTGTCCGCCCCGGTGGTTGAACTCGTAGATGAGCCTCTGCCACTTCCGATAGGCATCCGACCAACGCTGCTCGTCCTTCGACGTCCAGTTCCAGTGGTGCGACGCGTGATACGCCGGGTTCGCCGCGTACCACTCGATGAGCTGGGCGTGGGTGTACTTCTCGTGCCAAGGCAGCCCCATGGCCCGATTCACGTCCCTGTTCACCTCGTAGGCGCTCATGGTGGGGATCAGCGACACACCCGAGGCCACGAGCCGGTCTACCACTTCGCCAAAGAGGACGTCGTCCGGAGCGATCTGCCAGATCCTGCCCGCGTGGCGGAAGCGGTCGGCCTCGTCCAGGTAGTTGTAGTCCGGCGGGAACGGCTGGACCCGCCCGCCCAAGGCCGCCTCGGCGTACCCGTAGTGGTGCTCGATCATGGTGACGCCCAGCTCCGCGGCCGTGACGGCATTCACCACCGAGATGTCGGAGGGTGGGAGGTGCACGGTGGTGATGCCGCCAGCCTCGTGAACCGCTCGGCACACGGCGCCGAACAGCTCGGCATTCCATGCCAGGCTGCCCACCCGGACGACGTGGGTGCCGTCGGCCATGACCTCGCCGATGAGCTCGGGCACCCGGGCCGGGTCGTGCCAGGGCTCCATCACGTCCGCTGGGGGCATGTTGCCCGGGTCCCGGGAGCGGGGCGGGCCCCAGTCCCGGATCGGGTACATCCGAGGCGCCGTGATCTCGTTGGTGTCGGAGAGGCGTTGTTGCTCCAGGGCCGCCGCCCACCCCCGACCGGCGCCGTTGACCATGGTGGTGACGCCGTGGGCGAGCTTGAGGTCGTACACGTACTGGAGCGGGAGCTCGTCGCTCCGGATGTGCGTGTGCAGATCGATGAGACCGGGCATGACGTACATGCCCGTGGCGTCGATGACGCGGTCGGCCTCGGGCGTGGGGGCGTCGGCCGGCCGGCCGGTCACGCCGTTGTAGGACACGATCTGCTCGATGCGACTGCCCTGGATGACGATGTCCGCCGGGCCGTACGCCGGACCGCCGTGGCCCGGTATGACGATCGCGTTCTGGATGACGAGTCGGCCATAGGGTCCCTCCCGGGCGCCGTCGGAGGGCGTCTGGGTGGCCGCGTTGGCTGGGCCCGCCACCAGGGTCAGGAGCGGCAGAAGGAGGGCCAGCACGGCCGAGCGTAGCAGGCCGGAGCGGCTCGAGGATCGCGGTAGCGTGGACATGGTCCCTCGGGGTTCGAGGCGAGTGGCTCGGCCCGGCGCGCGGATCGGCGGCGCGTGGACCGCTCTGAGCGGGTCGGCCTTCGCGACCGCATTCCGAAGGCATCGGCCGGAAGGGAACGGGGCATCGATTCGGACGTGTCTCACGGCGTGGCGCTCGGCGTCTCCCGCTCGTACACCACCCGGCCACCGAGAATCGTCATGTCGACCTGAACCTCCATGATCCGCTCGGGATCCATGGTGAGCAGGTCGTCCGAAAGCACGATGAGGTCGGCGAGCTTGCCCGGCTCCAGCGTGCCCTTCCGATCCTCCTCGAAGGTCAGGTAGGCCCCGTTCCGGGTGTACCCCACGATCGCCTCGGGCATGGTCAGACGCTCGCCCGGTCCGTAGACCTGGCCCGACATGCCCTTGCGCGTGACCGCTGCGTAAAGACCCACCATGGGCCCGATGGGCAAAATGTCGCTTCCGAGAGCCACGAAGACGCCGTGGCTCATCGGGGTGCGGACCGGGTTGTTGGTCTGGAGGCGTTCGCCCTCGAGGTGCTCGGCGTACCGCCCCTCCAGGGTGTACGTGAAGTTGGGTTGCTGGGCGATGACCATGTTGTAGTCGGCCATCGTCCTCAGGGTCTCCACCGGCGGCAGCACCGTGAAGTGGTTCAGGTAGTGGCGGTGATCCGCTCGGGGCGACTCGTCCAGAACGCGACGCCAGGCGTCCACGGTGACCTTGATGGCCGCGTCCCCGATGGCGTGGAAGCCCAACTGCCATCCCCGCTCGTGCGCCGCTTTCGATATCTCGTAGAGCTCCTGCTGCGAGAACCGACCGTGGCCGAAGTAGTCGGGCTGGTTCCGGTAGGGCTCCAGCGTCCACGCCGCGGGTCCGGTGTATCCACCGTCCACGAGCAGCTTGACGGGTCCCAGGCGGAAGCGTTCGTCGCCTTCCCCCGGCCGCATGCCCAGGTCTTCGAGTCGCCGGATCGTCTCCTCGGCATCCGAGCCTGCCCTCGGCTGGACGGCGACGCGAGGCAGCGCACCGCCATGCTCCGCATAGATCTCCTGCCAGGACCGGACGCCCTGGGCGTCCTCGCCGGCTTGGATGATGCTCGTGATCCTCCCGGAGCTCCTCGGGACCGGCCGGCGGCACGAGCCGACTGACGAGGTCCGCCCGCTCCCGGATGATGCCGTTCAGCTCCCCGTTCTCGTCCCGCTCGATGACGCCCGCCTCGGGGTCGGGGGTGGTTCGGTCGATCCCCGCCAGCTCGAGGGCGAGCGAGTTGACGACGGAGCTATGACCGCCGGCCCGCCGAATGACGACAGGGTTTTCGGGGGCCGCCTCGTCAACATCTCGGCGAAGCGGCCGACGCCCCTCCGCCATCTCGTCCTCGGACCATCCCCAACCCGTGATCCATTCCGCAGGGCCCAGCTCAGCGGCTTTGGCCCGGACCCTGTCCTTGAATTCCTCGATGGAGCGGGTTCCCGAGAAGTCGACGTACCGCCGCGGGTTCCCCCGGACGTGGATATGGGTGTCGTTGAAGCCGGGCGCGACGAGCCGACCCCGCAAGTCGACGACCCGGTCTGCCCTATACCGGTACGCCAGATCGTCGCCTCCCACCTCCACGATGCGATCGCCCCGGATCGCCACCGCCTGGTGGATCGACGTCAGGTCGTCGGCCGTGAAGATCCGCCCACCGACGAGGAGAAGGTCGGCCTCGGGAGGCTCCTCGTCGGACACTTGCGCACGGGCCGCACCCGGCCCGCCGCAGCAGAGGAGCGAGCAAACGAGAAGCGGGAGCACAGCCGAACGGGTGGGGTGCCTGTGAAGCTTCATTGACGCGCCTCGGGTTTCGTCGAGTCCATATCCGACTCGCCAGCCAACATGGATCACAACCTACTCGGGAGTTAGGGTGATCGCATGCCACCGCTGAGCTTCCGAGAGCCCGCGCGCCCATTCCGGGCGCTGAGACGCGGACCTGCCTCCCTGGCGGTACTCGGTCTCGGCGCTTTGCTGGGCTGCGGCGGTGAACCGAGCGGGCCTGCGTCGCCGGGCGAGCCAGCCAGTCTGGTGTCCCTGAGCCCCCGTCAGTTGGCAGGACCTGCCGGTGCCGTGCTACCGGATGAGACCGCTTTCGAGGTGCGCGACCGTGAGGGCCGATCCGTTTCTGGCACCACGGTCAGGTTCGCCATCCTCGAGGGGGACGGCTCCCTCTCCACCAGCGGTGCCCGCACGGGCGAGGACGGCCGGGCCTCGACGGTGTGGATCCTGGGGCCGGATCCGGGACCGCAGCGTCTGCGGGCCACGGTGGGAGCCCTGGAGGCAGAGGTCCAGGCGACGGCCCGCGAGCCGGTGGCTGGCGATACGCACGCCGGACGCAGCCAGTACGTCCAGTACGTGGTCGGCGACCTTCCGCTCGTGTTGGCGGCCCCTCATGGCGGAGGGCTCGAGCCGTCGGAGATCGCCGACCGCGCGACCGGGGTCACGAGCCAGGACCTGCACACGCAGGATGTGGCCCGCCGCCTGGCCGGCGCGGTAGCGGACGTCGCCGGCAGCCGACCCCACCTGATCGTCAGCCGGCTCCATCGGCGCAAGCTGGATCCGAACCGGGAGATCGTGGAGGCGGCCCAGGGCGACGTTCGGGCCGAGCGGGCCTGGTGGGAGTACCACGCGTTCATCGACGCGGCGAAGGCTGCGGTGGCCCGAGATCACGGCGAGGGGTTGTTCGTCGACCTTCACGGCCACGGCCATCCCATACAGCGGCTCGAGCCGGGCTACCTGGTCACCGCCGAGGACCTGGCGCGCACGGACGCTCAGCTCGACAGCAAAAGCGGCCGAAAGCGGCGTTCGGGCACTGACCGGTGCGGCGACGACGCTCTCCTCGCTGATCCGCGGGCCGTCGAGCCTCGGCGCGCTGATGGAGGAGCAGGGCTTTCCGGCGGTGCCGAGCCGGAGTCAACCGGATCCGGCCGGTGAGCCCTACTTCAGGGGGGGATACTCGACCGCGCGACACGGGTCGAGGGACGGCGGATCGATCAGCGCCGTTCAAGTCGAGATGAACCTCACGCGTATCCGGGACACGCCCGACAGCCGCCAGCGAGCGGCGTCCGCGTTGGCCGGCGCGCTCCAGTCGTTCTTCTCCAGCCATCTGGGAGGCCTGGCCGGCGGGGTGCTCGAGCCTGTGAGCCGAGGGCGCTGAGACAGCTCACCTGGCCGTGGCGAGCGCTTCCGGCGGCTTGACGCCGCCGCACTGAGGGTGCAGCCTTACTCACGTTGCTGAAAAGCCCTTTTCACGGAGGAGACAGATGAGGACGACGATTCTGGGTGGGGTGGCGCTTGGGCTCCTCCTCGCGCTTCCGGGTCCTGCGTCGGCCCAGTCCTGGGCAGAGGCACAGGTGGCCGACCTGGAGACGATGCACGAGAAGTTCACGTCGCTGGCCGAAGCGTTCCCCGAGGACACGTACGACTGGCGTCCCATGGAGGGGGTCCGGTCGGTGAAGGAGGTGATCGCGCTGATCGCGGCCGAGTGCAACCTGTTCCCCGGCTATCTGGGCATGGATGCGCCCGCCGGCGTGGCCGAGAGCTTCGGCGCCGAGATGGAGCGGCTTACGGCCATGTCCAGGAGCGAGCTGCTGGTTGAGCTGGATCGGTCCTTCGAGCACTTCATCGCCCAGGCGGAGGGGCTCGACGAGAGCGCCCGCATGGAGAAGGTCCAGTTCTTCGGCCGGGAGGTGGACGTAGGCACGGGTCTCATGCTCGCGGCGAACGACATGCACGAGCATCTGGGCCAGGCCATCGCCTACGCGCGTACGAACGAGATCGTGCCTCCCTGGAGCCAGGGCGATTCCATGTAACGGGGTGGCGCTTGCGGCCAACGGATCGCCCCCCGGGCCGAGTCACCGGTCCGGGGGGCGTTTCGCTGGTCACGGTCCGGGGGGTGCTCGAGCTCGTGGGAACCGACCGGGCGTCGGTGGACAGCGGCCCCGGCCCTACGCAGGAAGGCCGGACGGGATCCCGAGAGCTTGCTCTGACCACGTATCTGGGCGCATCTTGGCACCGACATACAAACCCGATCGGGAAGCGGAGCGACGCCGTTGTCCCCCCTCGAGCACCTCCTGAAGGAATCCCACCGGCGGTCCATCTGGCAGGTCCTGGCGATCTATCTGGCCGGTTGCTGGGTGGCGCTCGAGGTCGTCCAGGGCATCGTCGATGCGGGGAACCTCCCGGATTGGCTGCCGGGCCTGGCTCTGGTGCTGCTGATCATCGGCTTCCCCATCGTCCTCACCACCGCTTTCATCCAATCGAGCAACAGCGCCGAGGACCGGACGGGTGGGGAGGCCGAGGAGCATTTCGGGAACGCGCCGGGCACGGGAGAGGACGCGGACGCCTCCCGTGGGTCGGCACAGCCACCTGCGGCGAATGGCACAGCCCAACGTCTCTTCACGTGGAAAAACGCGATCCTGGGCGGGATGGGAGCCTTCGCACTCTGGGGGGTCGTGGCCGCCTTTCTCATGGCAACGGGGCGTGCAGGCGGGTTCGCCACCGAGTCCCCGGAAGAGACCCGGGCCTCCATCGCGGTGCTCCCCTTCACCAGCACACGGACCGACGAGGAGAGCGAGTCCTTCACGCTCGGGATTCACGACGACATTCTCACGCAGCTCTCCAAGGTCGGGTCCTTCAGGGTCGTTTCCAGGACTTCGGTCATGGAATACCGTGAGTCGACCAAGAACCTCCGCGAGATCGGTCAGGAGTTGGGCGTGTCGACCGTGCTCGAAGGAAGCATCCAGCGGTCGGGGGACCGGATCCATCTGAACGCGCAGCTCATCGACGCCGGGACGGACGAGCACCTCTGGGCCGACTCCTACGATCGTACGCTGACGGTGGAGAACGTCTTCCACATCCAGCGTGAGCTGGCAGAGGCCATCGCAGGACAGCTGCATGCCACGCTGACCCCGGATGAAGCCGCAAGCATCGACGCCCCGCCCACGGAGAGCCTCGAGGCCTACGACTACTACCTGCAGGGGAACGTCTACTTCAGCCGCGGCCCTCGCTCGGACGACTTCAGGATCGCCGTCGAGATGTACGAGAAAGCAGTCGAGCTGGATCCCGGCTTCGCCCTGGCCCACGCGCGCTTGGCGCTCACACACGGCTTCCTCTTTCAGCTCCAGGGCAGGAGACCCGAGGAGCTGGAGGCGTCGAAGGAAGCCGTCGACCGGGCCCTGGAGCTGGCCCCCGAGCTTCCCGAAGGTCACCTGGCTCTGGGGGAGTACTACTACTGGGGCCCGCGGGACTTCGTTCGGGCGATGGCGGAATACGGCAGGGCACGGGCCGCCGGGCTGAACACCTACGACCTCTACCATGCCCTCGGAGCGGTACAGCGTAGGCTGGGCGACTTCGAGGGATCCATCGAGAGCTTCCGAGAAGCGATTCGATTGGATCCTCGTTCCGCGCACATCTGGGAGGACCTCGGCTCCACCTACCGGTCCATGGGGCGCTTCGCCGAAGCCGAGGAAGCGCTGACGCGTGCCGTGGCGATGGCCCCCGAGGAGGGCGGTAGCTACTGGTGGCTCGTCAACACGGTCCTGGCCCGTGACGGCAGCACCACGCGGGCCCGGGAGCTCGTGGAGCGGGGTCGCGAAGGCGTTGACGATGGCCTCTCGGGCCAGCTGCGTTTCCTGGACGGCCTCGACGGGAATTGGCAGGCAGTGCTGGATGCGATCGAGGATCCCAGGCCGTGGAATCGATGGGCCCGGGCCGAGGCGCTCACCTTCCTGGGGCGGGATGCTGAAGCCCGGGTGCTGTACGACTCGGTCCGGGTCGCGGGAGCGGAGTTCGTGCGCGAGCATCCGAACGCGGTCGACACGGACCTGGAGCTGGCAATCGCTCATGCGGCCCTGGGCGACGCGGAGGCGGCGCAGGCCGAGATCGGCCGGGTGGTGGCACTGGTGGAGGGCGACGCGCTGGACAGGCCATCCACGACGTTTTCCGAGATCTTCGTCCACACACGCCTGGGCGACCACGATCAGGCTTTTGAGGCCCTCGACCGACTCTTCCAGGGCCTACCCCACGACTACCCGCCTCGGTACGTGGCCCTGTTCCCCCATTTGACGCCGCTCCAAGAAGACGCGCGCTGGGCCCAGATGATGGAGCGATACCGGCAGCCGGCTGAGTAGGACGGCCGGGCCTCACGGGCGGATCCACCAGGAGACACCGCCGAACCGGGCTGCGCGTGGCTGACGGGAATGGAGGATACCTGGTTCCGGCCCGGGTGCACCGGGTGGAAGAGACCATCCGGCGGAGCCGCTTCATCACGACGGTCGCGCGGGCGGCCACGCGCGAGGCCGCTCGGGCCTTCATCGCCGGCATCGGCAACGAGTTTCCGGACGCTACCCACAACTGCTGGGCCTTCGTGGCCGGCGCCCCCGGGGAGTCGGGACAGGTGGGCATGAGCGACGACGGCGAGCCCCACGGGACGGCAGGCCGTCCCATGCTGACCGCGTTGCTGCACGGTGGCGTTGGCGAGATCGTCGCGGTGGTCACCCGGTACTACGGCGGCGTGAAGCTGGGGAAGGGTGGGCTGGGACGCGCATATGCCGGTGGCGTCGTGGCGGCCCTGGAGACGCTTCCCACCGAGGTGCTCGTGCCTACCGTAGAGGTTACGGTCGCGCTGCGCCACGCCGACGTGACCGGTGCCCGCCGAATCTTCCAGCGCCTGGGCGTGACGGTGCTGGACGAGGCCTGGGGGCAGGGGATCACGTACCGGTTGCGGGCACCCGTATCGGCCATGGCGGAGCTGGAGTCCGAGCTGGGCGGGCTGACAGGGGGCAGGGCAGAGCTGCACGGGCGCTGAGGCCTCCGGGGCCGAAAGGTCCAGCCGGAGGTGGGCAGGCTTACCGGCCGCCCCCGAGCTGGTCACGGCTCGGACAACGGCGGAAAGCCCTCGGGCGGATGGCGGTGGCGGGTCCCTCGCTCGTAGGCGTACGCCAGGGTGAACAGCAGGCCTTCCTGGTACGGGCGGGCCAGGATCTGCAAGCCGGCCGGAAGCCCGCCATAGGTGTAGCCCATAGGCACCGACACGGCAGGCAAACCGGTGGCCGGTGCCACCCGTTGGCTGTTGTCACCGGCGTAGTCTTCGATGGCCCGGTCGAGGTGTGCCGGCGGAGTCGTCCAGGTCGGATACACCACGGCGTCGAGGCGCTCCGCGTCCATGGCATCGATCACCGCCGCCAGGAACGCCTGCCGATCCGGGTGCTCGGCGAAGTCGGGACACGGTGGGTCGAAGTCGCCGGGGTGCAGCTCCGCGGGCGCCTGCGTGCCCCGGTCCAGGCGCTCGGCCACGTACTCGGAGTACTGACCAGCCTCGTACGCCTCACGTACGTCCTGGATGGGCGCCCCCTCGCCCAGCGACAGAAGGTACTGGCGCATGTCGTAGCGGAAGCGCCGGCAGAACATGGGCGCGTCGAGCAGCTCATCCCAATCCGGGACGACGAAGGGATCGATGATCTCTGCGCCCTGGAGGGCGAGGTCCTCGATTGCCGTCTCGAACACCCGCACCACGGCCGTGTCGGCATCCTCCGTGTCCACCAGCGCCCGGAGAACACCGAGGCGCTTGCCCTCCAGACCGGTCGGGTCGAGGAAGGTCGTGTAGTCGGCCTCTCGCAGATCCCTGCCGAGCTCCGTGTACGGATCCGCGGGGTCGTAGCCCGCCACCACGTTGAACAGTCGGGCCCCGTCCTCGACCGTTCGCGTCATGGGTCCGGCGATGTCACGGTCGAACGAGAGAGGGATCACCCCATCGCGGCTGGTCAGGCCGATGGTGGACCGGATGCCGAAGAGGGCCAGATGGGAGGACGGTCCGCGGATCGAGTTGCCCGTGTCCGACCCGAGGCCCACGAGGCCGAAGCTGGCCGCCACGCCCGAGGCGGTGCCCCCGCTCGACCCGGCGGGGACCCGGTCGAGGGCATAGGCGTTGGCCGTGGTGCCGTACGAAGAGCTCACCGTTTGCCGCGGGCTGAAGGCCCATTCGGCCATGTTGGTCTTGGCCAGCACGATGGCGCCCGCCTCCCGGATCCTCCGAACCATGAAGGCGTCGTCGGGCGGACGGCTGTCCATCAAGGCGATGGAGCCGCCGGTGGTGGGCAGATCGTGGGTGTCGAAGTTGTCCTTCACCAGGACGGGAACGCAGAAGAGCGGGCCCAGCTCACCGCGCGCGGCCACCGCCGCGTCGGCTTCGTCGGCCCGGGTCAGGGCATCGGGGTTGACCACCGTGATGGCGTTCAAGCCGGTGCTCTGATCGTAGGCGTCGATCCGGTCCAGGTAGGCCTGGACCACCTCGCGGCAGCTGACCCGGCCCGAGAGCACGGCCTCCTGTACCTCTGCGATGGTGGCGTCCACCACGTCGAACGGGGTAGCGGGAGCGGTGCAGGCCGCGGCGACGAACACGGCCAGGCCGGCCAGGGCCCGGCGCCAGCCGCGATCGGGTCGCACCCCCCCGCGGGGCAGAGGTGCCCACACCCCCGCCCGTGGCGGATGTGTCGACCTTCTCCCACGGGGCGGGTCCGCGAAGCGTACGGCGCGCACCGGCGGATCCGGCCGCCTCATTGGAACACGACTCCCGTCTTCCGCATGAGCTCGGCGAACTCGTTCGTCTCGATTCGGCCCAGGGCCTCTGCGCGCTCGGCAACGCCGTCGGACAGTCGCTGGAAGAGCTCTCGCTGCCCCTGGGTGGGCGGCCCGTCGGCCATCGAGGCGAAGCTCATCAACCGCGCCAACTTGCTGTCGATGCCCGTGGGCTGGGCGATGAGGTCCTGGCCGGCTCGTGCCCGGTACTGCACCAGGCGCTCCTCGAGAGGATAGAGGAGGTCGTTCAGGTCTCTCAGGGCACCCTCCAGCTCCTCACCGCCCCCCGCTCGCCGCACCGCTTCGGTCCCGTGGGATCGCAGCTCCCGGATACGGCGCACCACCTGCATGGTCTCCGTCAGCTTGTCTCGGACGGCCGACAGGAACGCGAACTGGGCCTCCAGATCGGCCTGCGTGTATTCGACCCGGGGGTCCTTCGTGATCTCGAAGGCTCGGCGGTGCGTCTGGCCCTCGACCTCCAGCTCTACCTCGTAGGATCCCGGCGGGGCCCGGGGTCCGTCGGCACGGCCCTGGAACACGGCGTCCTCGAGGACCTCGGCGGCGGGGTACCGCATGTCCCAGATGAAGCGATGAGCGCCGGCGCCCGTGCTCACCGTCCGGTCGCCGCCGCCCCGGCCGAAGAAGCCTCGCTGGGGCTCGTCCGCCTCTCCCGCGCTCGAGAAGGTCCGGATCACCTCGCCGTTCGCGAGGAACCGCAGCACCACCTCTCCCTCCGGATCGCTGCCCAGGTAGTAGTGCACGACTACGCCGTCCGGCGGATTCTGGCCCGCCTCGTGTCCCCGCCCGGTGGTCGTCGCGTCGAACAGGCCGGCCCTGGAGGCGCCACTGCTATAGCGGATCGCGGGACGAGGCTGGAACAGGTGGACTCCGGCGGCCCTGACCTCCGGAGTCAGCTGACGCAGCAGCGCGACGTTGTCCAGGATCCAGAAGGACCTGCCATGTGTGGCCGCCGCCAGATCCCCATCCCGGACCACCAGGTCGTGCACCGGTACGATAGGAAGCCCCGCTCCCAGCGGCTGCCAGTGGCCGCCGTCGTCGAACGACACCCATGCGCCCATTTCGCTGCCCGCGTAGAGCAGCCCGGGACGGACCGGATCTTCGCGGACCACCCGGGTGAAGTGACCCTCGCCGATGCCGTCGGTGATGCGGACCCAGGTCGCGCCGTAGTCGTTGGTCTTGAACAAGTAGGGCGTGTGGTCCGAGAGCTTGTAGCGGGTGGCAGCCAGGTAGGCCGTGCCCGGGTCGTGGTGGGACGCGTCGATCACGCTGATCATCGCGAACTCGGGCAGGTCCGGTATGGTCACGTCGGTCCACGTAGCTCCACCGTCCCTGGATACGTGGACGAACCCGTCATCGGATCCGGCCCACAGGAGACCGGGCTGCACCGGCGACTCGGTGAACGCGAAGATCGTGGCATACCACTCCGGGCCATACGCCTCCCGGGTGATGGGCCCCCAGTACTCTGCGGTCTCGGTCCGCTCGTAGGACGGGGTGTTCTCCAGCGTGGACGGATCCGCACGGGTGAGGTCGGGGCTGATGACCTCCCAGGTCTGACCCTCGTCGCGACTCCGGTGCACGTGCTGGGACGTCACGTACAGCACGTCGGGGTCGTGGGGCGACGAGGCGACCGGGTACGTCCACCAGAACCGGAAGTTGATGTCGGCCGAGCCCCACCCGTAGTGCGTCTCGGGGTTGGGCGAGATGTCCCGCACCTGCTTCGAGCGATGGTCGTAGCGGTAGATCCAGTGGTGGTCTCCGGCGTAGACGATGTCGGGGTCCGCCGTATTGACGGCGATGTAGCCGTCCTCGCCGCCGCCCACCGTGTACCAGTCCTCGATCGTGACGCTGCCGTAGTCGGATCGGCTGGGCACGCTGATGGTGGTGTTGTCCTGCTGCGAGGCGTAGAGCCGGTAGGGGGTGCGGCTGTCGACGGCCACGTGGTAGAGTTGGGCGGTGGGCTGATTGAGGAGCGTGGTCCAGGATTCGCCGCCGTTGAAGCTGACCGAGGCGCCCCCGTCGTTGCCGTTGACCATGCGACGGGGATTCGCCGGGTCGATCCACAGGTCGTGGTTGTCGGGGTGGGCCGTGGGCAGCTGCTCGAAGGTCTCGCCGCCGTCCGTGGATTTCCATGCTCGGGCGTTGAGCACGTAGACGGTATTCGGGTCGACCGGGTCCGCCACGACGTGGTGGTAGTACCACGGCCGCTGGGTGAGGTCGGCGTCGTCGTTGACGCGGGTCCACGAGGCGCCACCGTCCTCGGAGCGGAACAGCCCCTTCTCGCCGAGCTCAGCGTCCACGATGGCCCACACCCGCTCCGGCCGCGACGGGGCCAGCGCGACGCCGATACGGCCCTTGAGGCCCCCGGGTAGACCGGGGTTGTCCGTTAGCTCGGTCCAACTGTCGCCGCCGTCGGTGGATTTGAATAGGCCCGTCCCCGGCCCCGCGCTCCGGAAGCCCCACGGAAAGCGTCGTAGCTCGAGGAGCGACGCGTACATCACGTCCGGGTCACCGGGGTCCAGGACCAGGTCGATGGCCCCAGTGTTCTCGTCGCGGTAGAGTATCTTCTTCCATGTGGTGCCCCCGTCGACGGACCGATACACGCCCCGGTCCTCGCTGGCGCCCCACGCGTTGCCCAATGCGGCGACGTACACGATGTCCGGATTCGACGGGTGAACCCGCACCCGCGCGATCTGGAGCGTCTCCGCGAGGCCCAGGTGCCGCCAACTCTCCCCGGCGTCATCCGATCGATACACGCCGTCGCCGTGAGAGGCGTTGCCGCGAATGCAAGCCTCGCCCATGCCCACGTAGAGCGTGGCGGGGCTGGACGGCGCTACGGCGACCGCTCCCACCGAGCCCGTGCCGAAGTACCCGTCCGAAACGTTGTACCAATTGAGCCCACCGTCCTCCGTCTTCCACACCCCGCCGCCGGCCGTTCCCTGATAGAAGGTCATGGGGCTGGCCGGATCTCCGGCGACTCCCAGCACCCGCCCCCCGCGTGTGGGGCCCACGGATCGCCACTCCAGCGCCTCGAGATGGGACGGACGCGTCGTTTGCGCAGCGGCCGCTGCGGGACCGAGGGCCAACGGCCCCACGGGACCCGGAGGCAGGAGCGCGCAGAGGAGCGTTGCCGGGAGAAAGACGGAGGCGAGGCGTTCGAAAAGGCGGACGGCGAGAGGACGCATGGGCGGCTCCGGGGCCGAGCGGGTTGAGCGAAGTCCCGAACCCGCAGTCTACGCGCTCGTCACGCCGGAGAACACCGGCCGGCGCCTCCACCGCGCCGCTTGACCCGCTCCGCTCGCTCCGCGACCGTACAGGCCTGAAATCGGACCCCCGGCCCACCGTCCAAGAAACGCAGGATCGTCCTTGGCTCACCGCGGCGCACCTACAGCCACCGCTTCACCCGAACGGCCCCCACTGAGCCTCAAACACGTCTGGCGAGAGTCCCGGGGATTGCTCTGGGAGCATCGGCGGACGTTGGGCCTGGGCTTGGCCATCATGGTGGTGAGCCGTCTCTCCGGCCTCGTCCTGCCGTCGACCTCCAAGTTCCTCATCGACAACGTGATCGGAGAGGACCGCGCGGACCTGCTGATCCCTCTCGCAGCTGTCGCCACGGTGGCGACCATCGTGCAGGCCGCGTCCGGCTTCGCCCTGTCGCAGGTGGTCAGTATCGCGGGCCAGCGTGCCATCGCGGACATGCGGCGGCGCGTGCAGGCACACGTGATGCGCCTGCCGGTGTCCTACTTCGACGCCACCAAGGTCGGCGTCCTGATCTCTCGCATCATGACGGACGCAACGGGGATCCGGAATCTGGTGGGCACCGGCATCATCCAACTGGTGGGTGGCCTGCTCACCGCTGCGATCGCGATGGCGGTACTGTTCGTGCTGAACTGGCGCCTCACTGCGGTGACCCTCGTGCTGCTCGTGGCCTTCGGCGGAGCCATGGCGTTCGCGTTCAGGAAACTCCGGCCGATTTTCCGGGAGCGAGGCGAGATCAACGCCCAGGTGACGGGTCGGCTGGGCGAGGGCCTGGGGGGCATCCGGGTGCTCAAGACCTACGTGGCGGAGCGCCGGGAGGAGCGGGTGTTCACCCACGGTGTCTTCCGGCTCCTCCGCAACGTGGCCACGACCATCACGGGCACGTCCGCCATCAGCGCGGTGTCAACGGTGATCGTGGGTTTCGTGGGCGTGCTGATCATGGTGATGGGCGGCCGGGCCATCCTGGCAGGGACGATGACGTTGGGCGACCTGGTCCTCTACATGATCTTCGTCGGCCTCATGGTCTCCCCCCTGGTCCAGATCGCCAACATCGGCACGCAGATCAGCGAGGCGTTCGCCGGCCTGGACCGGATCCGAGAGGTCATGGCCGAGTTGGAGGAAGACCAGGACGGAAGGGAACGGCTGCCACTGGGCAACGTTGAAGGCGACGTGACCTTCGAGGCCGTGTCCTTCGAGTACGAGCCGGGGGTGGAGGTCCTCCGCAACGTGTCTTTCCGCGCGCCGGCCGGCACGACCACCGCACTGGTGGGCCCGAGCGGGGCCGGCAAGAGCACGCTCATCGGCCTCGTCATGGCGTTCGATCACCCCCTGTCCGGCCGCGTGCTCATCGACGGCCATGATCTGAAGCGCGTGCGACTCCGCGACTACCGCCGCTTCCTGGGCGTGGTGCTGCAGGACAACTTCCTTTTCGATGGCACCGTGCGCGAGAACATCGCCTTCTCCCGACCGGGGGCCACCCTGGAGCAGGTGCGGGAGGCCGCACGGATCGCACATTGCGACGAGTTCATCGATCGCTTCGAGCACGGGTACGAAACGATCGTCGGGGAGCGGGGCGTGAAGCTGTCGGGAGGGCAGCGTCAGCGGGTCGCCATCGCCCGCGCCATCCTGGCGGACCCGCGCATCCTGATCCTGGACGAGGCCACGTCCAGCCTGGACAGCGAAAGCGAGGCGCTGATCCGGGACGGCATCAGCTCTCTGCGCCACGGCCGCACGACCTTCGTGATCGCGCACCGCCTCTCGACGATTCGGAGCGCCGACCGGATCCTGGTCATGGATGACGGTCGCGTCGTCGAGGCAGGGACCCACGACGAGCTCATCACCCGGGACGGCCTCTACCGCCGGCTCTACGAGAAGCAGTACGGGCTGGAGCGGGACACGTTCGTGAACCCGGGCGAGGAGTTGGCACCGATCACGAAGTAGCCTCAGTACTCCAGCGCCATCCGGAGGACGGCCCAACCGCGGAAGAGGCTCACCACGTCCAACGGGCGAGCCTCGGTCCGCTGCCCTTGGAGCCCTCGGGCGCGCCGACGAAGGGCGGAGCTCACCCGAGGGGGTGACCACCGGCCCTTGGCCGGATCGACGATGACGTCGAGGAGCCGTTCGCCGAAGTCGGTGGGGATCACCTCGTCCAAGCGGCTTCGGGACGTGTGGATCCACGCACGCAGCGCCGGGGCCTCCGCCCGCAGCATCGGGCGGAAGTTCGGATGATATGCTTCCCGCTCGGACCGTACGAACTCCCGGAATGTGGGCGACAGCCGACGGACGGCCTCGAGAAAGAGCGACTTACCCAGCCGCGCTTCCTGGGGCAAGACCGTAACGAAGTCCAGGACGTTCGAGTCCATCCAGGGATTACGCACCCTAGCGAAACGACTCGCGTAGTTCTCCCGCCAGGGCAGGATGGCGTAGACGTTGCGGAGGTCCTGCGTGAGGTGGTCATGGAGGCGAACGAGATCACCGTCGTGCCGCTGGCGCTCGAGGATCTCGGCCTGGTCCGACTCCAGACCTTGCCGCATCCTCTCGGAGAGATCCCCGGGCAGTATGCCTCCGACCGGGGGCGGGAACACCAGCTCCTTGATGTGGACTTCGCGCCAGACTGCCCGTACGGACCGGACCTCTGGGTTGGCCCGGCCGAAATACTCGTCTCCGACGAGCAGCACGGGGGCGTCGACGGTGGCCAGCTGACCCTGAAGCTGCGACCAAACGTCGGCGGCCGACCAGCCCCTGGCCATACCCTCCGTGCACCGGGCGCTGAAGCGCAGGTGAGCCAGCAGGTCTCCGCCGTAGGTTTCGACGATCCGATTCGGGAATCCCAGAGCTCGTGCCGTCCGAGCAGCGACGGCCGCGTCCTTTTCTTCCTCGTCGCAGTCCTGGAAGTCCCGGGGCTTGCCGTACTCGCGCCGTGACGTGTACGAAAACGTCTGGACGTCCGTGATGCCCAGGACCTCCGCCAGGATGACCGCGATCGCGGTGGAGTCGTGGCCACCGCTGAGCGACATGAGCAGGTTCCCGGTCGCCCTGCGGCGAACGGCCTCGACCAGGATCTCACCGAGCTCGTCGGCAGCCCGATCGAGGTCCATGGGGGCCGCCGGCTCCCGCACCACGTGGGTCCAGTACGGGTCCCTCTGCGTGGCCCCCTCCACCAGGGTGAAGCATGAGCCCGGCTCGAGGACACGAACCCCCTCGAACGGCGTGCGCCCGTTGTAGAAGTCGGCGCCGACCATGTACCAGGCGATTCCGGTGACGTCCAGATCTCGTCCTGCCGTGGGCTGGCTTCCCAGGTCGGACGTGAGCCAGTGGCCGCCGCGGGCGAGGCTGTGAAAGACCCGCCGGGAGCTGACCCGGTCCGTGGCTACCAGCACCCGGTCGGCTTCCCGGTCCAGCACCAGGATCGCGAAGGACCCGTTCAGGTCGTGCAGGAGCCGGCGACCCCGGACCCGGAACCGACGTGCCAGCGCCTCTGCCGTCTCACCGAAGTCGTCGTGGATCTCGCCGTGCAGGACCACCGCCACCCGGCCATCCGCATCCCAACCGACGGTGGTCCCACCGCCGGTCTCCACCTGCACGGTCCAGCTGGCGGACTCGAGGGTGACCTGCGGCGCTCGCCCGAGGGTCCCACGGAACACACGTGCTGCCGCATCGGCCGCGCCCCGGTCCCTGTGGAGGCAGAACGCGCGAAACTGGAACGGTTCGTACGTCGAGCTACCGGAAGGGATGTCCCGGTCCGCCGGCGCGCTATCGGTCGGGTCGGACACGGAGCTGATGGATGCGGTCACCGTTTCCCCTCGCCATGGATGTAGGTATGCAACAGCGGACCGCGCACAAGTAGGCCGCCCTTCGTTGCGGGATCCGGGGGGCTTTTCCCGGCGTTGCGGCCGTCGCCTCCCGGCGCAGGGACGCCCCAACCCTCGGCTGCCAGCAAGACGCGCGCCAGGAATCTCGTAGGTCCGACGTGGCCACCGGCCCGCTGTACCGGGAGCGGTTCGAGCGGAACGCGAGCGCCTCCGCCGGCGTTGAATCCCTGAGCTGCGCGCGGTAAGATCGGCCAAGGCTCGGGAGGAGCTCGGACACCCGTCCGAAGGGGTGTCCACAGTTTCGGCTCCGGGTGACCCGGGGGCCCGCGACGGTTCAGCGCATTCAGTGGGCAAAGGATGGGCGCGTGAGGAGCCAAGTGGAATCGAAGGGTGGGACGCTCCGTCGCGTTGCCGTTGCCACGTGCATGCTGGCAGCCTCGGCAAACCCCCTGGATGCACAGATCCCCGCTTCCGTGTTGGGCCGGATCTTCGATGCGCAGTCCGGCCGTGGGCTCGCGGACGCGGCGGTCGTCGCGGAAGGCACGGGCTTCGGCACGATCAGCAACGAAGTAGGACTCTTCGCGCTGGAGCGCCTCCCTCCCGGCAGCCACGTGCTGCGGATCCAACACATCGCCTACGGGGAGGTGCGGGACACCATCCGTCTCTCTCCCGGTGAGGACCTGACCCTTCGGATCAACCTCTCGACCCAAGCCATCGGGGTCGAGGGCGTGATCGTCGAGAGCGCATCCACGCGGCAGCGCGCCGCCCGCGCCCGGGGGACCTCGTCCAATGTGGTCACCCGGGACGAGATCGAGCCGATGATCGGGACCGGACAGCGCCTCGACCAGGTGTTGGCGCGCAATGTCTCCGGCATCAACGTGCGGAACCCCCAGACGAGGGCGGGGACCGCCGTCTGCGTCGAGTTTCGGGCCCCTCGCTCCCTCCAGGGCACCGAGGGATGCCGTCACCCGACAGTCTTTCTCGACGGCGTCAGGGTGTCGGATCCGATGCCCCTTTGGACCACCTTCCCCATCGAGCAGATCGAGCGCATGGAGGTGGTCTCTTCGGCGGAAGCGGGCGCCCGGTACGGCACCGACTCCAGCTACGGCGTCCTCCTGATCGAGACCCGTTCGGGCCGGTCCGCGATGGGGGTCGAGAACGTCACCTCCCGCGGCCGCCCGACCTACGACTGGGCGTTGGAAAACGAGCCGTACCCCTGGGCCAAGGTGTTTGCGAGCTCCTTCGTCGGGAACGCCGCCGGGCTGGCAGCCGGGGCACTGATCGGTCAGTCCTGCATCGAGTTCGAGGAGGGCCTGGCCAACTCCCACTACTTCCTGGAGAGCTCCTGCGATCAGCTTGCGACCGCCGCGGTCACGACGGCCATGTTCGGACTCCCGATCACTGGTGCCACATTCGCTGCCAACCGAGCGGGTCGGACGGAGTTGTCCCAGGGCAAATGGCTGCCCACCGCCGTTGCGGCGGCGCTGGCGCTCGTGCCCGGCTACATCCTCGTGGTGGCCAAGGATGACGAGTCCTTCAGCGGCGGCCGCGTCATCGGGTGGGGAGCCCTGACCATAGGGGTACCAGCGTTCACGACGATTGCAGACCGCCTCTTTCGGGAGTTCCGCAGCGATCCGAGAGGTGCTCTGACCGCGGAAGAGCTCGTGAGGCCCACGACAGGGGAGGGAAGATAGGTCCGGGCTCGCCTTGCAGAGCTCGTCAGGGGCAACGCGAGCCGTGAGAGCGGCGAGAGTGGTGACGGCGGGGAGAGTGGTGGGCGCGAGTGGACGGGATTGGGTAGATTGGCCGAGCCGCCAACGGGACGAGCTTCGCCAGCCCGCGCAGCAGCGTCGCCGGATCGGAGCTCACGCACTGAGCACACACGTGACCCTTTGAGCACGACCGACGGTCCTGGAGTCCCATTTCCGCGCCCGGCGGGAGGCCCTTTCGTCCTTTGATGCCCCATCAGCCGAGTCTCTTCCAGTCGAGCCGAGGTCCGTTCTCGGACGCGGACGCGGTTCTGCACGGCGTGTTCGGATACACCGACTTCCGCCCGGGGCAGCGGACCGTCATCGAGGCGGTCCTGGCCGGCAACGACTGCATCGCCATCATGCCCACGGGCGCCGGGAAGTCCCTCACGTTCCAGATCCCCGCGAAGCTGCTCCGGGGCACGGTGTTGGTAGTGTCGCCCCTGATCAGCCTGATGAAGGACCAGGTGGATGCTCTGATGGCCATGGGGTTCCGCGCGGCCGCCATCAACTCGTCGCTCGAGCCCGAGGAGCGCAGCCGACGTCTGGCAGCCGTCCGGGCCGGTGACTACGAGCTCGTCTACCTGGCCCCGGAGGGGTTGGACGGACGGCTCCGGCGCGAAGTGGCCGAGTGGCCCCTCTCCCTGATGGTGGTGGACGAGGCCCACTGCATCAGTCAGTGGGGGCACGATTTCCGGCCGTCCTACCGGCGCCTGCGCGGTGTCAAGGAGGAGTTGCCGAACGTGCCCGTCCTGGCCCTTACCGCCACCGCCACCAACCGCGTGGCCCGGGACATCATCGGACAGCTGGGGATGGCGCGGCCTCGGGGCTACAAAGGGTCCTTCTTCAGGCCCAACCTCCGTGTCCGCTGCCGGAAGAAGGGTACGGGCGAGACGCGAGCCGAGATCCTCGGCCTGATCAGGGCCCGGGAGGGGGAGTCGGGGATCGTCTACTGCCTCTCCCGGAGGACCGTAGAGCAGACGACGGCGTTCCTGGCTTCGAAAGGGGTGCGAGTGGCCCCCTATCACGCGGGCCTCTCCCCTGACGTGCGGGTCCGCAACCAGGATGCCTTCGCACGGGACGACGTGGACGTAATCGTGGCAACCGTGGCCTTCGGCATGGGCATCGACAAGTCCAACGTGCGGTTCGTCATCCACCGGGACATGCCGCGGGACGTGGAGTCGTGGTATCAGGAGATCGGCCGCGCCGGCAGGGACGGCCTCCCCGCGGATTGCTTCCTCTTCTATTCTTGGGCCGACGTGAAGCTCCACGACCGGTTTCTGAACGATGTCGAAGACCCGGAGCTGCGCACGCAGAAGATCCAGGCGAGCCGATCGCTCTTTCGCCTGGTCGAGGCCGGGGGGTGCAGGCACCGGGCGATCCTGTCGCACTTCGCGGAGGAGATCGACGGCTGTGGCGAGTCCTGTGACGAATGCACGGGCGTGACCACGGAAGCGCTCGCCGCCGAGGGTATGATGCTGGGAGGTGGGGGGCGCGCCGCGCCAGCTTCGTCACGCCCCCGGGCGGCATGGTCCGCTGCGGACGACGCCGGGCTGCCCCCTTCGGCGAGGGAGCTGTTCGAGCGCCTTCGCGGCGTGCGGAAGCGTCTGGCCGACGCGCAGAATGTCCCGGCCTACATCGTCTTCAACGACCGCACGCTGCAGGCCATGGCAGAGGCGCGTCCTCTGACGCCGGCAGAGCTCCTTGCGGTCCCGGGCGTGGGCCCGGCCAAGCTCGAACGGTACGGCCAGGACTTCCTGGACGTGGTGAGGGAGACAGCGCAATCGTGAGGGCGCGCCGTTTGGGCATGGGTCGTCTTCCGGCGCTCCTGCTCCCACCGCTCGTCCCTCTGGCCCTGGCGTCGGCGCTCCCGAGCGCCGCCCAGACCGTCCCGGAGCTCGCGTCCGGGGCGCCCGTGGCCATCGTCGGAGCCACCGTCGTGGACCTGGAGGGCGGCCCGCCCATCCGTGATGCGGTCGTGATCGCGCGGGGAGAGCGCATCGAGGCGGTGGGTCGGAAAGACGCGACACCCATTCCGGCCGACGCGATCGAGATCGACGCCAGCGGGCTCTGGTTGCTTCCGGGTCTGATGAACATGCACGTCCACTTCGGGCTGGTGCTACCGGGGGCCGCTGGGGCCGCCCTGGGGAACGAGACCGAAGCGGAGCTGGCGCTCCGCATGGCCTCGGCGGCGCGAGAGACGCTCTTTGCTGGCATCACCACCGTTCGGACGACCGGTGAGCGCGGCCACGTGGACCTGGCCCTCCAGCGGGCCATCGACCGGGGGGAGGCCCAAGGGCCGCGTATCTTCTCGGCCGGTGAGTCCGTTCAGGTGACCGGGGGGCACGGCTCCAGCGCGGGGGAAGTGGCCAACGACGGCCCCTACGAGTTCCGCGAGGCCGTGCGCAAGGAGTTCCGGGCCGGTGCTCGCTGGATCAAGATCCTGATCTCCGGCGGTATCGCGACGCCCGGCGGCGACATCGCGGCCGCCTACATGACGCCGGACGAGCTCGAGGCCGTCACGGACGTGGCTCACCGGCTCGGGGCCAAGGTCACGGCCCACTCCGGGTCTCCGACGGCCACCCTGGACGCCATCGCTGCGGGTGTGGACTGCATCGAGCACGGCTACTTCCTCACCGCCCCCGTCTTCGCTCGTATGCGGGACGCCGGCACCTGGTATGTGCCCACGATCCTGGTGAGCCAGCCGGCTACCCTTCCGTTCTTCGAACGCATCGGGTCGCCCCGGTGGTACCTCGACCGGGTCGAGGCCGTGGGACAGCGGCATTGGGCGTCCCTCCAGACTGCCGTCAGGGAGGGCGTCCGGATCGCGTTGGGCACCGACCAGCTCCCCCACGAGCCCAACGACGGTACGATCGCGACCGTCAGGGAGGCCGAGTACTACGTCCAGGCGGGGATGACTCCCCTCCAGGCCCTGCGCACCGCCACCATCGAGCCCGCCACCATGCTGGGCGTGGCAGCGGAGCTGGGCACGCTGGAGGTTGGCAAGCTGGCCGACCTGATCGGGGTGGCGACCGATCCAGCCGGCGACGTCAGCGCCCTGCGTGACATCCGGCTGGTGGTGAAGGGGGGCGAAGTGGTACGACACGAGCCGACGAGATAGCCCACGGCCCTCGGACCCGAGGGCCGGTCGTTGGGACGAGGGCCGGTCGTGGGCCCCCGCTGGGGCACCGACCGCTGGCGCTCACTGAACCTTATATGTATACTATCACGTATATATACGCAGTCGTATACATGTAGCGTGCCCACCGTCACCGGGAGGCGAATCGAACCGTGACGTCACATACGAGGTCCCTGAGCTCCAAGTGGTTCCAGATTCTGCTCGCCCTGGCCGAACGCGATCTCTACGGCTCGGCCATCATGGACGAAGTGCTGCTCCGGACGGACGGTGAGATGCGCCTCTGGCCGGGTGCCCTGTACAGCGCCCTGAAAGACATGACCGACAACCGCTTGATCGTCGAGACGGAGCCACCCGAGGGAGCGCCCACCGAGGGCGGCAAGCGTCGGTTCTACAGCATCACCCCGGCCGGTCGGGACCGGCTCGCCTCCGAGGTCGAGCGCATGGCGTCTCTCGTGCGCATCGCCCGGGCACGCAACGTGGGGCCCGAACGGGAGGCGGTGTGAGACGGGAGCGGGCAGAGCGCTGGTTCCGCCGGATCCTGGCGGTGTATCCGGCGGAGTTTCGGCGCCGCTACGGCGCCGAGATGGAAGACGCGTTCCGGAGTCTGTTGACGCAGGAGGCGCGGCTTCACGGCCGGGTTCGATGGGTCGTCGTGTGGATGCGGACGCTGTGGGACGCAGGCGTGCACGGCACGCGGCTGCGGTGGGGAACGGGGGGCGCCGACCGGCGGGAAGGACCGGGCGCGGGGGCGTATCGTGCCGACAGGGGAGGGAGGGACGTCGTGGGGAGCTTGATCGCGGACGTGAGATACGCAGTTCGGGCCCTGCGCCGGAAGCCGGTCTTCGCGCTCACTGCCGTCGGCACGCTGGCGCTGGGCATCGGCGCCAACACCTCCATCTTCAACATCGTGAATGGCCTGCTCATCCGGGACATGCCCTACGAGCGGCCCGACGAGCTCGTACACATCTGGTCCCAGAACCTCGAGCGCGGGTGGTTCGAAGCGGACATCCCCCTGGTGGACGCCTGGGACTTCGGGCAGCGGACCTCCGCCTTCGTGGACGTGGCGGTGTACGACCGGCGGAGCTTCACGCTGACCGGGACGGACCGGCCGGAGCGCATGGCCGGCCGCGGCGTGACTCCGAACATGTTCTCGGTCCTCGGCGTCTTCCCTGACCAGGGCCGGAACTTCACCGACGCCGACGGCCAGACGTTCGCTCCTGCCGTCGCGATCCTGAGCCACGGATTCTGGCAGCAACGCCTGGGGGGCGACCCGGGCGCGCTCGGCACGACGATCCACCTCGACGGCGAGCCCACGACGATCATCGGCGTCATGCCGGCGGGCTTTCCGTTCATCGATTCCCAGCCCGACGTCTGGGTGCCCTTCCGAGGCCATCCGGCCGACGCCCGTCGGGGCAACCACAGCCACGTGGCCGTCGCCCGGCTCGCACCGGGCGTGACGGTCGACCGGGCCAGGCGGGACGTGGCTCAGGTCGCCCTCGCCCTCCAAGAGGAGCACCCCGAGACCAACAGAGGCTGGACGGCCGATGTCATCTCGATGCAGCTGAGCCAATTGGGCGACATCGGGGCCCGCGCGGCCCTCGTCATGATGTCGGCTGTCGGCTTCGTGCTCCTGATGGCGTGTACCAACGTGGCCAATCTGCTTCTGGCTCGGGCCAACGGGCGACGACTGGAGATGGCCATCCGCTCGGCCATGGGCGCCGGCCGGGGCCGGATGCTCCGCCAGACGTTGATCGAGAGTCTCGTGCTATCGTCGATCGGCGGGGTCCTCGGCGGCCTGCTGGCGATCTGGGGGACCGGCGTGATCGTGCGCGGCCTGCCGTCCAACCTACCGCCCATCTTCACCTTCGAGATGGACGGAACGGTTCTGGCCTTCACGGCGGCCGTTTCGGTGGTCGCGGCGCTCCTCTTCGGGCTCGCACCCGCCGTGCGCTCGTCACGCCTGACCGGTTCCGAGCTCCGGGACGGCGGGCGGTCCGGACCCGGCGCCCGGGGCCGTCGCTTCGGCGGCTTCCTGGTCGTAGCACAGACAGCGCTGGCCGTCGTGTTGCTGGTCGGGGGCGGCGTCATGGTCCGCAGCGTCATGGGAATGGCGCGGTTGGATCTCGGGTACGAGGCTGCGGCGTTGATGACGTTCAGCGTCTCGCCCGGCGAGGCCCGCTACGAGGACAAGCCGGCAGTGACCGCCGTTCACGACGACCTCGTCGAGCGCATCACCGCGATTCCAGCAGTGGAGGGTGCCGGTGCCGTGTACGTTCTGCCCCTGTCGGGATCGAACACGGTCGGCAGCTTCGTCCTGGAGGGGGAAGACCCGTCGGACCCGGTGGCCCGCTACCCGGCTCGTTTCAACTACGTCTCGCCCGGCTACTTCGAGACGATGGGCATAGCTCGGATCGCGGGTCGGGCGATCACTCTCGCGGACGATGCCGACGCGCCTCCCGTAGTCGTGGTCAATGAGACGCTCGTCTCGAGGCACTTCGGCGACGGAAACGCCGTGGGCCGTCGTCTGGTGCTGGACGGCACGCTCCATGAGGTCGTGGGCGTGGTTGCCGACCACTTCGAGCGGAGCCTGGCCGATCCCATCCAACCCGGGGTGTACTTTCCGATTCGCCGATTCACCGGACGCACTCGGACGGTGGTCGTGCGGACGTCGGGCGATCCGGCCGCGCTGGTCCCGATCCTCCGCAGCGCGGTGCTCGAGATGGACGGCGATCTGCCCATCTACGGCGTCCAGCCCATGGTCGACAACGTCACCCGGGCCGTGGGCCCCTACTACCTGATGGCCAAGCTCATGGGCGGGTTCGCGCTCATCTCCCTGCTGCTGGGTGCGGTCGGTATCTACGGGGTCATGTCGTACGGCGTGGGGCAACGGACCAACGAGATCGGGGTGCGCATGGCGCTGGGCGCCGCCCGGCGGCAGGTGCGGGGGATGGTCGTGCGTACCGGGATGCGGCGCGCGGCGCTGGGCATCGGATGCGGACTGGCCCTGGCGTTCGGGGTTACGCGGGCCATGTCCAGCCTCCTGGTCGGCGTGAGCCCGACGGATCCACTGGTGTTCGGGGGCGTGACGGCGCTGCTGCTCGCCGTGGCATTCCTGGGCTCGTATCTACCGGCGCTGCGGGCTTCGGCCGTCAACCCGGTGGACGCTCTGTCGCAGGAGTAACAGCCTCCAGAGCCCGGGGAACGAGCACGTGGAGACCATCGACTGGCGGGACTTCGAGCGCGTCGAGATCCGCGTCGGCACCGTGGTCCGGGTCGAGACGTTCCCCGAGGCCAGACGCCCGGCGTACAAGGTGTGGGCGGACTTCGGCCCGGAGATCGGTGAGCTCAAGTCCAGCGCCCAGGCTACGGACCTGTACAGCGCGGAGGAGCTCCTCGGACGCCAGATCGTGGCGGTGGTGAACTTCCCACCCAAGCAGATCGGGCCCTTCATGTCGCAGTTCCTGCTGACGGGCTTCTACGGGCCCGACGGAGCGGTCGTACTGGCCGTGCCGGAGAGACCGGTCCCGAACGGAGCCAAGCTGGGTAGGGCCGTGAGCGTCTACGCGCCTGCGCCCTCCTCGGCCAGCTCCGCGGCGACCCTCGCCAACCGCTCCCGGGCGTCCGCCGCGACCGCGTCCAGCGCTTCGTCGGACTGACCGCTTCCGCCCATGGACAGGAGAGCCATCGGGTCCGTGATGCGCACCGTGGATCCGCCGTCCGCCGCCGCTTCGACCGTGACGTTGCAGGGAAGCAGGAGTCCCACGTCGGGCCGGCTCGACAGCGCCTTGTGCGCCAGGGCCGGGTTGCACGCGCCCAGGATGGTGTATGGGCGAAACTCCACACCCAGCTTCTCGCGGAAGGCCGCGTCCAGCTCGATGCGCGTCAGCACGCCGAAGCCCTCGCGCTTGAGCGCCTCGCCGACTCGCTCCACCGCCCCGGGCTGAGGCTGGCTCAACCGGACCTCGAATCCCAGCTGCTGGCTCACAGCGCTCATCCTCCGAAGAAGTACCGGCCGCCGATGGCCGCGTTGAACTTGAACTCCGTCTTGGGCGTCAGGTCCAGGAGCGGCACCAGCTCGAAGAACAGGTTCACGGGGGCGCCGCGAAACAGGTAGTCGATACCCAGGGGCACCCGAACGCCGGCCCGGGTGTCTGTGCTCGTCTTGATGCGCCCGCCGATCCCGAAGTAGAGCGGAAAGGCCTCGCTCTCGACCTCCACGACGTCGCGAACATGCCAGAGATAATCGGCATGGACGTGGAACGCGCCCTCGTCGACGAAGGACCAGGCCAGGGCCCCGTCCACGGCGTTCCGCCCGTCGATCCAATACTTGAAGCTCACGCCGGACGGCTCACCCGCGATGATCCCGAGCCCGAAGCCCGGCGGTCGCTGTTGCGCCTCGGCCTCTCCAGGCCCGAAGAGGAGGATCGTTGCGAGGATTGCCAGGGCCAGCCGCCAGTGTCTTGCCATGCTCTCTCCAGGAGCCCGGGGGTCTTTTTGTGATCGGACAAAGGTAACGAAAGCGGGGGACCAGAGGGATCGATCGTCGGGGGTCGTAGGAGGCCGGCAAAAGGGGCGGAGCAGGAGGGCGAGGAAGAGGGGAGGCCGAGATGGAGGCCAGCCGCTCGGAGCGGGTCGCCGTTGCCCCCCAGGGCCTCACATTCTCCATCCGTCGTAGACGGCCTCCTGAACGGAAGCTACACCTCGGACTCGCAGCGGCCGACAACCCAGCTCAGTGTGGGTTGCCACACCCCATGACACCTGGAGTGTCACCTCGCGACGACTCGTGCCCAGATCGACTACGTACCCCTCGGGCCGCTCGCCCGCCGGAGGCAGAGAATGACCGGGCCATACAGCCGCAGGCAACGCGCGGAGCTCTGGAGGCCCGGACTCGAGCTCGTTGCCATCTCCTTCATCGTGCTGTTTCAGGAGCTGGCGTTCATTCGCTGGATTCCGTCACAGGTCCGGGTCGTCGCCTACTTCCCCAATCTGGTCCTCATCAGCGCCTTTCTGGGCCTCGGGCTGGGGTCGCTGCGCGGCAGGTCGAGGTCTCTCCTCTGGCTCTGGCCCGTGTCGTTGGTGGCCGTGGTCGGGAGCGTCGTGGTCATGGGAGGAGTGGTCTTCACCGCCAAGAACGTCTCCGAGTTCCTCTGGCTCCTCTACTACGACCTTCCGGCGGAAGCCCCCGTGGTCGAGGGCATCCGCATCCCCCTGGTGACCGTCTTCGCGTTGAGCGCGGTCTCGTTCGTCCCCCTGGGCCAGGCCATCGGCCAGCGTCTGGATGTGTTCCGTCGCGGGTCCAGCTCCCTCTGGGGCTACTCCCTCGACCTGGCCGGATCTCTGCTGGGAGTGGTCGGGTTCACCATCGCCTCGTACCTCGGGACCTTCCCCGTGGTCTGGTTCGCCGTCTTCCTCGTCCCGGGAGCGTTCCTGCTCAGTGCGAGCCGGTCCGGCCGGCTGATCTGGCTGGCTGGCTCGGGCGCCGTGATCACGAGCGTATTCCTCTTCGAGCGGGCGCACGACTACAGCCCCTACTACGGGATCGCGGCCCATGGCTGGGGCGGCGACCACGTCGTCAGCGTGACCACCAATGGCTCCCTGCATCAGGAAGCGCGTGACATCAGGCTTGACGGGCCCCGTTTGCATGCGGACGACGAGGTGATCCGGAAGGGATACCACCTCCCCTACAGCGTGCTGGGTCGCCCGCCGGTGAACGCGCTCGTCATGGGCGCGGGGACCGGGAACGACGTCGCTGCCCTGTTGCAGCACGGCGCCGAACGAGTGGACGCCGTCGAGATCGATCCGGTCATCGCCGAGCTCGGCCGAAGGCGACATCCGAACCGCCCGTACGCGTCCAACCGTGTCGCATTGTACGTTACAGACGCGCGGACGTTCATGCGCCGGGCCGAGGAGCGGTACGACCTGGTCGTGTTCGGCACCCTCGACTCGATGACGCGAACATCGGCGCTTTCCAGCGTACGGTTGGACAATTTCGTCTACACCCTCGATTCGATCACACGGGCACGGGAGCTCGTGGCCCCGGGTGGCGGCCTGATCATGTACTTCAGAGCGGCGGAGCCCTACATCGAACAGCGCCTCATTCGCATGCTGGAGGTGACGTTCGGCCGGCCACCGCTCGTCGTCACCGGTGAGTTCAAAGGATTCAACACCATCCTCATGGCCGGCGAGGCGTTCACCTCGGACGAGAAGCTGGCCGACCTGGGACTCGAGGCTCCACCTCCCCCCGCGGCCCGGGCTGCCGTGGAGCTGCCCACGGACGACTGGCCGTACCTCTACCTCGAGTCCCGGCAGGTCGGCAGCTTCTACCGGTCGCTGATGGCGCTGTTCATGGCCTTCGCGGTCGTCGGTGTCCTCTTCGCGTCGACGGAGCTCCGGGCCGGGCTGAAGCGGCGACGGCTAGAGGTCGACCACGAGATGTTCCTCTTCGGCTTCGGCTTCCTTCTCCTGGAGACGCACTTCGTAACCGCCATGGGTCTGGTGTGGGGCGGCACGTGGCTCACGAACGTCGTCGTCTTCTCGGCGATCCTGGCCACCATCCTGCTGGGGACCGTCCTCATGGAGCTGCGTCCCCTCAGCCGGCCTCTGGCAGCAGCGGGGCTCATCGCCTCACTCCTGATCGGGTACGTGATCGAGCCCCAGGCCCTGCTGTTCCCGAGCGATGCCCTCAAGCTGTCGGCTTCGGTCCTTTACGTGGGGACGCCCGTCTTCTTCGCGTCCGCCTGCTTCGCTCTCGCGTTCGCGACCCGGCCCGCTTCCGATGTCGCCTTCGGGTGGAACGTCCTGGGAGCGGTGGCGGGAGGGCTGCTCGAGTTCCTTTCGATGAGCTACGGCATCCGGGCGATGCTGCTTCTGGCCGCCCTGGCCTACCTGATCACCTTCCTGCAGCGCAGCCGTGCCACTGCCAATCAGGCGGATTCGCCGTTGTTGGCCGACGGGCATCCGTTGGTCTCGGCCACGGCCGGCGGAGACCGCGCCGGCGATCCCTGACGTCGTGCTCACCATGCGAGCTCGTCCTTCGATTCCGGTAGCGGTTGGACGCTGCGACGCCGAGGATCGTGATGAAGCGTAGCCGACGCGGTAGCGAGGAGTGTGCTACTCCTCCCGGAGGACGATGGCGGGATCCACCCTCGTAGCCCGGCGGGCAGGCAGGTACGCGGCCGCCAGAGCCACGGCCAGCAGGAATGCCGCCAAGCCTCCGAACACGAGAGGATCGACCGGATCCACCTCGTAGAGCGCGCTGGCCATCAGCCGCGTGAGTCCCAGGGCTGCCGCTAGCCCGACGACCACCCCCAACGCGGTGAGCCGGAGGCCCTGAGCCGAGACAGCCGTCACGACGTCCCGGGCGCTGGCTCCCAGCGCCATGTGGATCCCGATCTCCCGCACTCTCTGCATGACGGAGAACGACATGAGGCCGAACAGCCCGACTGCCGACAGTACCAGTGCGACTCCGCTGAACAGGGTCAACAGCGTGCCGAGCGCGATCGAGCTCGACATGGCGTCGGAGACGACCTCTTCGAGCGTCTGGACGTCGGCGAGAGGGACGTTCGGGTCCAGCGCCGCCAACTCCCGCCGGATCTGCCCCGTCAGCTGATCGGGGTCTCCCACGGTGCGGGCCATGATGGCCATGGTCCGACTCCACGCCATCCGACTTTGATCCATGGGGACGTATCCCTGGATCCGGGACGGCGTCTCCAGCTCGTAGTGCCTCACGTTCTTCGCGACGCCGACCACCGTGCGGTAGACCCTGGCGCCATCGGACCCGTCCTCGGCCTCCTCGGCCTCGAACGTGACCCGTTTGCCGATGGGGTCCTCTCCCGGCCAGAACTTCTGGGCCATGGTCTCGTCGACGATCACGACGAGCGCTCCGCCCTCCCGATCTTCCGGGCCGAAGCCGCGTCCCATGACCATGGGAATGCCCAGCGTCTCGAAGTGCCGCGCCGTGATCATCTGGAACAGGAACGACTCGCCGGTTTCGGGCTCGGTGGCCACGCCCTCGGGCCAGATCCGGTTCTCCCAGCTGTTTCCGGCCAGGGGCACGA
Organism: Gemmatimonadota bacterium; assembly: GCA_039589315.1. Taxonomy (GTDB): domain Bacteria; phylum Gemmatimonadota; class Gemmatimonadetes; order Longimicrobiales; family Gaopeijiaceae; genus JBDHHQ01. The sequence goes on along the minus strand of JBDHHQ010000043.1, from coordinate 30,035 downwards.
TATTGGACAGGGAGGCCGAGCGAACCCCCGGTAGGGGCTCCACCCGCTCGAGAAGCTGGCGGAAGAACCTCCAAGCCTGCGCCTTCTCTCCATACGAGAGGGCGGGAATCGCCACCCGGGCGGTGAAGACGCTGGTCTCGTCGAAGCCCTTGTCGACGGTGCGCAGCTTGCCCAGGCTCTGGACCATCAGTCCGGCCCCGATGAGCAGCACCAGCGACAACGCCACCTCCGACACGACCAGGCCGGACCGAAGCCGCTGCCGAGAACTGCCGGACGTGCCGCGCCCTCCCTCCTTCAGCTCTCCCACTAGATCGGTGTGGGCCGCTCGCAGGGTCGGAGCGAGGCCGAACAGCATGCCCGCCAGCAACGAGGCGCCCAGCGTGAAGGCCAGCACGGCCGGGTCGAGGCCGATCCGGTCCACCACGGCAGACGGTATGGCGTCGTCGATCAGGGGCACGATTCCGCGCACGCCCAGGTGCGCCAGCCCTATGCCAGCCAGCCCACCGGCTCCGGCCAGGAGGGCGGCTTCGGTGAGGAACTGCCGCACCACGCGGCCGCGCCCCGCACCCAACGCGGTTCGGAGCGCGATCTCGCGCCTCCGGCCCTCGCCTCGCGCCAGCAGCAGGCTGGCCACGTTCGCGCACGCGATGAGGAGGACGAAGGCCACGGCGCCCATGAGGAGCCAGAGCCGACTGCGGATGTCACCGACGAATTGATCCGACAGGCTGATGAGCTCCAGGGCAGCCACCCGCTCGCCCTCCAGCTCCTCGATCTCTCGAGTCACCCGGTCCATGTCCTCCTGAGCCATGGCCATCGTGACATCGGGGCGGAGCCGTGCCACGACCCACGTTCCCTGCGAGCAGTCTCGGGACTCCCAGCACAGCTGATCCTGGAAGTGGCCCATGGGGAGATAGACCTCGGTCGTGGCAGCCGGGAAGACGAACTCCCGAGGCATGACGCCGACGATCTCGAAGGACTCGCCGTTGAGCGTCACGGTGCGGCCCAACGCATCGGGACCGCCGCCGAGACGGCGTTCCCAGAACCCGTGGGTCACGACGGCGATGGCGGGCGCCCCCTCGAAGGTCTCGTCGGCGCGGATCGTCCGCCCGAGCGCGGGCTCGACGCCGAGGGTCTCGAAGAAGTCACCGATGACGATCCGACTCTGGACGACCTCCGGGCGGTCGCCCCCGGTGAGCGTTCGGCTCCGCCCTGCGCTGCCGCCGAACGACTCGAACGATCGATTCCGGTCACGCCAGTCGCGGAAGTTCGGGAGCGAGACGGAGATGCGGAAGCCCGTGTGAGGAGCGATGACGTCGGGTAGGACCAGCCGGTGGGGCTCGTGCACCGGCAGAGGCTGGAGCAAGACACCGTTGACCACGCTGAAGATGGCCGTGTTCGCCCCGATGCCGAGCGCCAGGGTGAAGATGGCGACACCGGCGAAGGCAGGCCGGGCCGACAGTGTGCGAATGGCGTAGCGGACATCCTGCCAGAGCGAGCCCATCTCCCGTCCTCCGATTCTCACGGTTTCCCTGGGGCATTGGCCGGAGGTCCCGGGGACGGCACCGCGGTGCCAATGGGACGCCCGGTATCTGGTGCAGTGGTGCACGGTGGCTCGATGACACCGCACTAGACTTGGACGGTCATGTCACGCGGAAGGTTTGAACCGGTCACCCTTGCCCGCCGGGAGGCCAACACGGAGCTTGGCCGCCCCGACCGAATCATCTCCCGCAATGGAGCTGTGGTGGAAGCGATCGTGCGCCGGGCCTACACGCGAGCCGGGCTGATGGGGAATCCCTCGGACGGCTACGGCGGCAAGGCCCTGGCGGTGAGCCTCACGGACTTCTTCGCCGAAGTCTCGCTCCAGCCCCACGACCGGGTCGAGGTGGCGGGCGGGCCCGAGGACCACCCTGCTCACCGCTCCATCCGGGAGCTGGCCGATCACGTGGGCCGGCACGGGTACTACGGCGGCGTGCGCCTCCTCCGGGCGGCGGCCAAGGCGTTCGCCGACCACTGTGCGGCCCGGGGGATCGGCTTGGACGATCGGGGCTTTCGCATCAGCTACCGCTCGACGGTGCCCCGGCAAGTCGGACTGGCGGGATCCAGCGCCATCGTCGTGGCGGCGTTGCGCGCCCTCATGTCGTTCTACGACGTCGCGATCCCACGCCGGCAGCTCGCCTCACTGGCGCTGCGCGTGGAGACCGAGGAGCTGGGGATCCCGGCCGGACTCATGGACCGGGTGGCCCACGTCTACGGCGGCCTCGTGGCACTGGACCTGACGGACGAGGCGATGGAGGACGTAGATGGCTACCCCTGCGGGTCGTACCAGGCGTTGGACCCGGCCTCGCTGCCGCCCCTCTACCTGGCGTACGGCACGGGTATGGCAGAGCCCACCGAGGTCGTCCACGGTGACCTGGCCCGGCGCTACCGCGAGCGCGACCCGCAAGTGCTCGCCACCATGGCGGCCCTGGCGGCTCTGGTAGACGAAGCTCGGGCGGCGCTGGGCTCGGGGCGTTACGACGAGCTCGGTCGACTCATGGACCGGAACTTCGAGCTCCGCGCATCGGTGAGCCACGTGGCCGCAGCCCACGCGCGCATGGTGGAGCTGGCCCGTGAGGCGGGAGCGCCCGCCAAGTTCGCCGGGTCGGGTGGCGCTATCGTGGGCGTGTTGCCGGACGGTGCACTGGCGGGCCTCCGGGCTGCACTCGCCACCGTGGGCTGTGGGGTGATCATGCCGACGGTCGCTCCGTCGACTTCGTCAGGAGGTTCCTGAAAAGAAGCAGCCCCCGGAGCGCTCAGGGCGCTCCGGGGGCTGTGTGCGGCTCGGTCGTACCGGTCAGGGTCCGGCCACTACACAGTCGGCACCGGTCACGGTATAGATGATACCTTCCACAGCCCCGCCCTCCACCACTTCCGCGGTGGGGTCAGAAACCTCGGCCGTGAACATGAGCGTATAGCCGTTGAGCCCGATCACGTCCGTCTCGCCGGTACGCACGATGGCGTTCATGTCCCCGTCCTCGAGGTTCTGGGCGGTGGCCGTCGGCACGAAGACGTCAAGACCAGGGTTGGAGCCATCCGGACACGTGGGCACCAGGCCAGCGGCCAGCGCCACGGTCCCGCTGATGCTCCCGCCCGCCTGGAGGGCCGCGGCGTGGATGGTGGGGTCCATCACCCACTGGCTGGAGCTGCCCCGCTCCCTGCCGAAGCTCTGGCTCACGTCGAAGTCGGCCAACATGACGTAGCCGTCCGCGGTGAGCTCGAAGCCGCCACCGGGCAGCTTCACCTTGAAGCCGCTCTGCGAGCAGCTGGGGCAATTCAGCAGGCCGTCTTCCGGATCTGCTTCGTATGCGGGGTGGTCTGCCCCGGGCGTCTTGAAGACCTCGTCGGTCATCGTGACCAGCACGGCGTCACCCAGCACCATGCGGAGCTCCTGGTACGTGCCGGCAGGCAGCTCGACACCGTCGACCAACTCCAGGCTGGACTGCGCAAGGGCCGTCAGCTCGATCCAATCCGTCGGCTCGTCCAGGAGGTCGAACCTCTCGCCGTTCCCCCTGACGTACATCTCTTCGATCTGGACCCAGACTTCCTTGACGTCGCCCTCTGCGTCGGTCAGGAAGACCACAATCGTCCCCTGGCTCGGTGCCAGCGTGCCCTCGTCGCAGGCCGTGAGGCCGAAAGCCGTGAGCGCGACGACGATCAGATTCGTCAGCTTATGGCGCATAACAAATACACTCCCGCGGCGCCGAGCGCCGGCGTTTTCGAGGTGGAGCCTGCCTCTGATTCAGTTGTCGGACGAACGTTCCGGGAGGTTTAGAGCGGACATGCGAGGCGGGAGCGGGGTCTACGGGTGTGCGTGCCGGAGGCAGTCACGTCTCCCGGATCGGGCTGATCGTCCACTGGGGTACAGGCCGCGCCGTCACGGAGCCAGGGAAAGGGGAACGGGGCCGCTCCGAGTTGGAGCGGCCCCGCGCTTCCTGGAGGGCAACGGACGGTGCCGCCGCCTTCAGCCGATCACATCGTCTTTTCGAGGGCAATGCTCCGGAGCATGGCCGTGTTCACGTCGTTGAACCGGTTGTCGGCGATCCCCCGGTAGAGTGCCTGCGCCTCGGCAGTCTGACCCAGCGCTTCGTGGGCCAGGGCTCTCTCGTATTGATTGTAGACGTTGTTGGTGTTGGCCTGCTCGAGGTGCTGGAGGGCCGCCTCGTAGTCCTCTCGCGCCAGGCTCGAGGACCCCAGGAGCTGGTGAGCCAGCTCGAACTTGCGCGGGTCGTTCTCGGGTTCCACCAACTCCATGATCTCCTGGGCCCTGGCGTTCGCCACGTCGTGCTGGCCGTTTTCCACCGCGACCAGCCCGTCGAAGAAGGCGATGTTGGCTTCCTGGCCGCGCCGGAACTCCTCGGTGCCCACCTCCTCGATCCAGGTTCGCATCAACTCGGCCCGACGGCCGAGGGCGTTCTCGGCCTGGGCGATCATGCCGGCGTGGAGGCCGACGGAGGCGATCTGGGCGAGCGTCCCGATCTTGACGCCCGTGGGCTCGGGGATGTTCATGCCGTCGATGGCGTCCACCAGGGCATTCAGCTCGTCGATGGCGGCCTGGGCGTCTCCCGCATGGAGGTTCACGAACGCGCGCCACTGTCCGAACGTCGCCCTGGCGTTGCCCTCGGCTTTGGCAATGGCCTCGTCGTAGTTCACCCGGGCTTCGTCGTAGTTGCCGAGGAAGCTGTTCACGTGCCCCAGCTGTTGGAAGGCAGAGGCCGCCTCCGGGTCGGTTTGAGCCAGCTCCGCGGCTCGTGCGTACGACGCCCGTGACGCCTCGAAGTCACCGGCGGCACGCTGAACGTCGCCCAGAATGTCCTGCGGAAGCGCCTCGCCGGGCTCGAGCTCGATGGCGTGTCGGACGTGCTCCTCGGCTGTCGTAATGTCCTTGGGATCCCTCAGGATCAGGGAGTTGGCCAGCTGCAGGTGCGCGTTGGCGAACTCCGGAGACGCCTGAATGGCCCGCTGCATGGACGTCCGGGCGTCCTCGACCCGGTTGAATCCGTTCTGTATGCCAGCCAGAATCAGCCATGCCCGCGGGCTCTCGGGCGCGATGGTCACCAGCTGTTCGGCGGCGGTCAGCATGCCTTCCCGGTCTCCGTCGAACCCATACCGCTCGATGGCCACGAGGAGCTGCTCAGCTTCGCTGGCGGTGCCGGCCAGCGCTTCGGCCTGCTCCAGGTGCGCGCGGTAGCTGGCGAACGAGTTGGCGATCTGCGCGGCCCGCAGATGCCCCGAGGCCAGGGAACCGTCGGCTTCGATGGCGGCCTCGAAGTGCCCGCGGGCCCGGTTCGCCCGACCCATGTCCAGATCTCGCTGGCCGAGCATGAAGTGCTCGACCGCAGAGGGAACGGAGCTCGTCACGGGCAGGGCCATGACCACGCTTGCCCGCGAGGCCGCTTCTGAGGTGATGGCAGCGCCGTCACCGTCGGATTCCCCGCCACACGCGGCGGTCGCCAGCAGAAGGCCGAGGCCGATCGAACGGGGTGAACGGATCTTCATTGTACCGCCTCCAGCAATGAGTCAACGGTCGCCGAGATGTCCTCGGCACCGAGGAGGCCGGCGTAGAGGCCGGCTGCGGGCCGCCCGCGCATCGCGGGTCTGGTGAAGTCGGGGGTTCCGAACGAAGCTGCTCGCCGCCGGAAGCCCTGCGCAAGGAAACATTTGGGGGGCAGCGGAATCGCTGTGCCACCCGGGCGGCGTCGCCGCCACCCGGCGCCGAAACCGTCTTCGCACCGCGAGCGCAGAAGCAGAGCGCTGGTTACGTTGCGCCGCATCTCCGCCGTAGGTGCTCTGAAGCCTAGGACCCCGCAGGAGCGAGCGATGCCCGCGCTGCCCACCCACCGCCAGTCACGCCTCCCCGTTGGCCTGTCATTCCTCGGCGCGGCTCTGGCCCTCGGATGGCTCGCCGCATGCGACGCTGGCGGGGCCGATCCCGGTGCGGCCACCAGAGCCGGCCCGTCCGTGCCGGTGGAGCCCGGTGAGTGGCCCGCGTACGGTCGCGACCCGGGGGGCACCCGCTTCTCGCCGCTGGTGCGCATCCGGAGGGACAACGTCGGGGATCTGGAAGTCGCCTGGACCTACCGGACCGGCGAGGCACCGGACGACCCGGACCACGAGGCCGCCGGCGGAGGGGGATGCGCGGATTGCCACTCGTCGGACGCCCGGTTCGAAGTCACCCCGCTGATGGTGGGTGGAACGCTCTACCTGAGCACGCCCGTCAATCGGGTGGTGGCCCTGGACCCGGCCACCGGCGAGCAGCAGTGGGTCTACGACTCGCAGGCCAACCTGGATCTCGACTACTCCGAGGGGTTCATCTCCCGCGGCGTGTCGTATTGGACCGCGGGGACTGGCGGGTCGGACCCGTGCCTGGAGCGGATCTTTCTGGGTACCATCGACGCCCGGCTGGTTGCGCTGGACGCGTCGACCGGCTCGCCGTGTGCGGACTTCGGTGAGGCCGGCCAGCTCCGCCTCGACCAGGACGTAGGGCGGGTGGATCCGGGAGACTACATGATCACGTCACCCCCGGCTGTGGCGGGTGACGTGATCGTCGTGGGGTCCGCCATCGGCGACAACCGCCGGGCCGCGGTGGAGCGGGGGATCGTGCGCGGCTTCCACGCGAGGACGGGAGAGCGGCTCTGGGCCTGGGACCCCATTCCCCGGTCTCCCGAACACCCCGCCTGGTCCGACTGGACCCCGGAAGCGGCCGAGGTCACCGGCGCCGCCAACGCGTGGGCGCCCCTGTCGGCCGACCCGGAGCGTGACCTGGTCTTCGTGCCCACCGGGAGCGCGGCGCCCGACTTCTACGGCGGGCAGCGCACCGGGTCCAACCTGTTCGCCAACTCGGTGGTGGCGCTCCGGGCGTCGACTGGTGAGGTCGTCTGGCACTTCCAGGTCGTGCACCACGACCTGTGGGACTACGACGTTCCTGCGCAGCCGAGCTTGATCACCGTGCCGCGAGACGGCCAGGACGTGCCGGCCGTGGCCGTCGGGACGAAGATGGGCCACCTGTTCGTCCTGCACCGGGAGACCGGCGAGCCGCTCTTCCCCGTGGAGGAGCGGCCGGTGCCCCCCAGCCGGATCCCCGGTGAGGAGGCGTGGCCCACCCAACCGTTTCCCGTGGTGCCGCCACCGCTGATCGACCGGCCGTTGACGCCGGACATGGCATATGGGGTCACCGAAGAGGGTCGCCGCTTTTGCCAGACGCTTCTCGGCACGCTGTGGTACGAGGGGCCCTTCACGCCCCCCAGCACGCAGGGAACGCTGCTCTGGCCGGGGATCGCCGGGGGCATGAACTGGGGCAGCATGGCCTGGGACCCCACCCACAACCTGGTTGTCACGACGTTGAAGCACATCCCGTTCTTCGTGCGCCTCCATCCCCGGGAGGAGTTCGCCGAGGCGAGGCGCCAGGGTCAGGAGGGCGTCGAGTTCGCCGGACAGCAGGGCACGCCCTTCGGCATGAGCCGCGCTCCCCTCATCGCGCCGGACGGCACGCCTTGCTCGCCGCCGCCGTGGGGGACGTTGATCGCTGTCGATACGGACACCGGCGTGATCGTGTGGGAGGTGCCCCTGGGCACGGTGCCCGAGCCGGAGCTGCACCCTGCCTTCGAGGGTGATCCCGACCTGGGCACGTTGCCCTTCGGCGGGCCCATGATCACGGCAGGAGGGCTGGTTTTCGTCGCGGCTACGATGGACGACCACTTCCGAGCGTTCGACGTGGAGACGGGCCGGAAGCTGTGGGACGTCTCGCTCCCCGCGGGTGGTCAGGCCACGCCCATGACCTACGAGACGGGCGGACGGCAGTACGTCGTCATCGCCGCCGGTGGACGCGAAGGGATCGGCACCCCCGGGGACTACGTGATCGCCTACGCGCTGCCAGAGGGCTGAGCGCCCCTCTCCCGGACCTGACCGGGCGGATCGTGGGCATCGGTCTTGCAAGGTCCCTCGGGGCAGCAGCGCAGCGCGCCCGTACGGTCGGCTCCCGCACGAGATCGCAGAGAGGGGAGAGTCTTGAACGCAGAAGCAGAGTCCACAGCCAGATCGGCGCGTCCGGGTCAGCCCAGCTGGGACGGGCGCGAGCGTAGCGACCGCAGAGGCCGCCCCACACCGTGGTTCTCCCGCTATAGCCTGATCGGGCGCCGCAGGCGAAACCGTCGCGCAACGGATCCGTTGCAGGCGTACTACGTCGACCGGGCAGACGGAGCCTGGTTCGGGGCCCTGATGGCCATCACCGCCATGATCCTCCTGGACGGGGGGCTGACCCTCTACATCCTGGCGAACGGGGGGTCCGAGGTGAACCCCATCATGAACCGGGTCTACGGCGCCGGTTGGGAGTGGTTCCTGGGCGTGAAGGTCGCAACCGCAGCCATCATCTTCCCGTTCCTCAGCGTTCATAGGTTCTTCGGCACGGCACGAACGGGGGGCCTGGTGCTCCTCGTCGCCTACGGCTGCGTGATGTTGGTGCACGTCCACACGCTCCTGAAGATCCACTTCTGAGGTTGGCCGACGCGCCACACCGCGTCGCACCGGCCCCTTCCGAAGGAACCTCCGGCCCTTCACTCGTGTCCCAGCTCTCGCCGGGGCGCGGACCCACGACGGAGACGGGCTGCCCAGGCTGAATCCTCGCCCGTCGCCTCATCCAGACGCCGGAGAACCAGGATGCCGTACCTCCGACGGCCCGCGCGTGCGTGGCCACTGCTCCTCGGTCTCGTCGCCGGCCTTCTCCCGGCCGTCCTGTGGGCCCAGACGGGCGCGGAAGCTCCGGCAGGTGAGCTCACTCCCGATCCAGCCGTCCGGACCGGTACGCTGGACAGCGGGATCACCTACTTCGTACGTGCCAACCAGAAGCCCGAGCAGCGAGCGGAGCTCTACCTGGTGCTCAACGCCGGCTCCGTCTTGGAGGACGAGGATCAGCTCGGGCTGGCCCACTTCGTCGAGCACATGGCCTTCAACGGCACGGCCAACTTCGAGAAGCAGGAGCTGGTGGACTACCTGGAGTCCATCGGCATGCGCTTCGGTCCCAACGTGAACGCCTTCACGAGCTTCGACGAGACGGTTTACACGCTCACCGTTCCCACCGACGATCCGGAGATCGTCGAGACGGCCATGCAGATCCTGGAGGACTGGGCTCACCAGGTCAGCTTCGATCCGGAGGAGGTGGACAAGGAGCGGGGGGTGGTCATCGAGGAGTGGCGCAGGGGGCGCGGCGCCGGCGCCCGCATGTTGGACGAGCAGCTGCCGGTTCTGTTCCAGGGATCGCGCTACGCGGAGCGTCTACCGATCGGGTCAGTGGAGGTGCTCGAGAGCTTCGATCACGAGGCGCTGATCCGCTTCTACCAGGATTGGTATCGGCCCGACCTGATGGCCGTCGTGGCGGTGGGTGACTTCGACGAGGACTGGATGACCGGTCTCATCGAGTCGCACTTCGGCGCGCTGACCGGGCCGGCAGGGCCTCGAACAAGGGTCATGCACGACGTGCCGGGTCACACGGAGACCCTCTACGCCATCGCCACCGACGCCGAGGCAACCAACTCCCAGGTGGCGGTGCTATGGAAGCGGCCGGCCCGGGAGGAAGGCACGGTGGAGGCCTACCGTGCGAGCGTTGTCGAGCGTCTCTACAACGGCATGTTCAACGCGCGCCTCTTCGAGCTCGGTCAGCAGGCCGATCCCCCCTTCGCTTTCGCGGGGTCCGGCACCGGCCGCTTCGTCCGCACGTCCGAGTTCTACCAGCTGTTCTCGCTGGTGAAGGAGGGCGGCACTCCGCGGGGGTTCGAGACCTTGCTCACGGAGGCCGAGCGGGTGAGGCGCCACGGCTTCACGGAGAGCGAGCTGGAGCGGCAGAAGATCGAGCTCCTGCGAGGCATCGAGCGTGCGTACGCCGACCGGGAGACACGAGAGTCAAGCTCGTTCGCCACCGAGTATCAGCGGTCGTTTCTCACGGGTGAGCCGTTCCCGGGCATCGAGGTGGAGTACGCGCTGCACCAGGACCTCATGCCGGGGATCACCCTCGATGAGGTCGACGCGCTGGCCAGCGTGTGGTTGGTGGACGGGGATCGCGTGGTCCTGACCAATTCGCCGGAGAAGCCGGGGCTGGCCACGCCCACCGAGGCGGATCTGGCGGCGATCATCTCCGCCGTGCAGGACTCGGAAATCGGGCCCTACGAGGACATCGCTACCGACGCGCCTCTGGTCGCAGCGGTGCCGGCCGGCGGCGCCGTAGAAGGGGAAGAGGTCATCGAGGAGCTGGACGTCACGTTCTGGGAGCTCACCAACGGCGTCAGGGTGTATCTCAAGCCCACCGATTTCGAGGACGACCAGATCATCCTCCAGGCCTATAGCCCAGGCGGGCACTCTCTGGCCTCGGACGACGCGTTTCAGTCCGCCTCTCAGGCTGCGGTTCTGGTGAGCCAGGGAGGCGTAGGGGCGTTCGACATCGTCTCGCTCGGCAAGAAGCTGGCGGGGAAGGCGGCTGAGGTTCGGCCCACCATCGGCACGCTGACGGAGGGCATGACGGGAAGCGCCTCGCCGAAGGACGTACAGACGATGTTCGAGCTGGCCTACCTGTATTTCACGGAGCCGCGCAAGGACGACGGTGCCTTCCAGTCGTTCCGCACCCGCATGCAGGCGTTTCTGGCGAACCGCACCGCCAGTCCCGAGGCGGCCTTCACGGATACGCTCACCGTGACCCTGTCCCAGGATCATTTCAGGGCGCAGCCGCCGTCCCTGGAGATGCTGGACGAGATCGACCTGGAGGTGGGCTACGACTTCTACCTGGACCGTTTCGCGGACGCCAGTGACTTCACCTTCGTGCTCGTGGGTGCGTTCGACGTGGACGAGATACGCCCGCTGGTGGAGACCTACCTGGGCGGCCTGCCGGATATCGACCGGGATGAGTCCTGGAGGGACGTGGGGATCGAGGCCCCGTCGGGCGTGATCGAAAAGGTCGTGCGGCGAGGGGTCGAGCCCAAGAGCCAGACCCGCATCGTGTTCACCGGGCCCGAGGCGTGGACGCCCGAGAGCTCCGCGGCCCTGGGCGCGCTGGGCGACGTGCTCAGCATCAAGCTGCGGGAGCGGCTCCGGGAGGACCTCGGTGGGACGTACACCGTCTCGGCCGGAGGGGGCATCCTCCGCCAGCCACGGGAGGAATACCAGTTCTCGGTGAGCTTCGGCGCCGACCCCGATCGCCTGGAAGACCTGGTGGCGGTGGCGTGGCAGGAGATCGAGCGCATCCAGAACGAGGGACCCACCGCCGAGGACATCGAAAAGGTCCGGGAGACCCAGCGGCGTTCGAAGGAAACCAGCCTCGAGCGCAATGGCTGGTGGGCGGGACGCATCATGAGGGCCGACCGCTACGGAGACGACCTCGAGGAGATCCCCAGCTTCGAGCTGATCGACGGCATCACCGGCGCCATGGTGCAGGAGGCAGCGCAGCGTTACCTGCGTCGGGACAACTACGTGCGCGTATCCTTGTACCCGGCCGAGCCGATTCCATAGTGGGGTGCGCGCCGCGCGAGTCGGTCGCATCGTGACACTTCACGCACCACGTGAGGAGAACAGAGCCATGGAAGCGGGAGCGACACCCGTCGGAGCCCACGACGCCGAGCTCGAGCGCCTGGTCGGCAACACCGAGGGCCTCCAGCCGTGGCGCCGGTTGTTCCACGCCACCAATGGCGTCGTGGTCGTCGCTGCCCTGGAGCTGGGCATCGTGAGCCGGGAAGTGATGATCCTGCTCCTGGGCGTGGTCTTGCTCGGGGCTTTGGCGGTGGACGTGGTTCGGCTCCGCGTGCCCTCGGTCCAACGGGTCTTCTTTCGCTCGTTGTCGGCGCTCGCGTCGCCGCGGGAGGCAAGGGGGATCGCGTCGTCGACGTGGTACGCGGCCGGTATCCTGCTGGCGCTGATGCTCTTCCCACAGAGGATCGCCGAGGCCAGCATTCTCGTGTTGGCATTGGGCGACCCGGTTGCCAGCTACGTCGGGCGGCGCTGGGGCCGCATCAAGATCGGCGACGGAAGCGTGCGGGGGACCACCGCGTTCCTCGTGGTGACGCTTGCCGTGATGCTGTTCTTCTTCCCGCCCGTGCACGCGCTGCTGGCGGCCGTGCTGGCCACGGTCGTCGAACGGATCCCCTGGAGCCTCGACGACAACGTCACCTTGCCGCTGGGGACGGGAGTCGTGCTGCTCTTGCTCGGCCGGCTCATGGGAGGCTGAGGCCGGCCGAGCCACGTGCCCTTCCCGGCGCCGGCCGCTCATGATGCGGGGCCTCGTCCGAAAACGGCGAGGCCGGGCGTCTGTTCGTCGGAGATACCGAGCCGACCGGCCCGGCCGAAACGGGCCGAGCTACCGCATCGCGTCCGCTTCCGCCTCCGTCGGGACCAACTGCCCGGAGGTGAGCTCCACGACGAGCCGGTCCGCGTCGTATACGTGATCGAGTGCGGCCAGAATGCCGCGGGCATCCACCGAGACCGATCGATTGCCTTGCTCGGGCAGGTAGATGTAGTCGCCCGGCAGGCTCTCGATGTTGCCGTCGAAGACGAGACCGACCACCCGTAGGTCCCGATCCAGCACCGGAGATCCCGAGTTGCCGCCGATGATGTCGGCCGTGGCGACGAAGTTGACCGGCGTCGAAAGATCGAGGGTGGCGGGCGGGCTGAGCCAGCGTTCCGGCAGTGCCCACTCCTCGTCCTCCCCGTGGGAATAGTGCCGGTCGTACAGCCCATAGAAAGTGGTGTGGATGGGGGCCTGTGTGCCGTTGTACTCGTAGCCGGTCACGACGCCATCCGCGATGCGCAGCGAGAAGGTGGCGTCCGGCGGAACATCCGTGCCGTACACCTCGAAGCGGGCGCGCCCCAGCGCCGCCGCGATCTCCTCTTCCTCAGGGCCGGTCTGGGCCAGCACGGTCTGGAAGGCGCCGAAGGGCCGGAGGAAGCCAGCGAAGAACTCCAGGGCCGGATCGGCCATCGACAGCATACCGTTCTCCAAGGCAGCCACGGCTCCAGCCGAGTCGGAGAGCACCGAGCTCTGATGGACGATCGCCGCCAGTCCCTCGGGGGTGCGTGCGGCCAACATCTCCTGGAGGAAAGGGGCGTCTTCCCCGTACCCGAGCTGAAGATCGTCGATGCGAGCGCGGATGAGGGCCTCGTCGAGCTCCGGCGGCAGCTGCTCGACCGCCAGGAACTCGTTCTTCACCTCCTCAAGCGCCTCCTCGGATACCCGCCCCTGCATCTGGAGGTACTGGAAGCCGTACAGGGCTCGGCGCAGCGTGGCAGAAGCGTACTTGGGGGCGGTCATGCCGAGGAAGGCGAAGTAGCCGCCGGCCTCGGGACGCTTCTGGTCCTGGAGCTCTGCCAGTCTCTCGATCAAGCCGCCGTACTCCGTGGCCAGCTCCGGGTTCGCCTCGATCGCCTCCTGAAAGCGCCGCTCCGAATCCGCCCTCCGGGCGATGATCGCAGGGTCGCTCAATCCCCTCAGAATGCCGCCGTAGGCCTTCTCCGAGTTGCGGAGGCTGAACGCCTCGTTCCGTAGGTCCAGGGTTTCGGCCACCTCCGGGTGCGCCGCCGTGAACTCCTCGAGCAGCTCGGCCCGACTCCGGACGAAGGCCAGCACGCCGGCGTCAGCCGCGTCGCGGCGAAACTCCAGCTCGGCCACGGTCTGCAGCCGGCTCGTGGAGCCTGGGTTCCCGATGATGAAGATCGGCTCGCCCTCCACCACTCCGTCGTCGTCCCACTCGAAGTACGTATCGGTTTGAAGCGGTTGCCCGTCCTCATAGATGCGGAAGAACGACATGTCGAGGTTGTACCGGGGGAACGTGAAGTTGTCCGGATCTCCTCCGAAGAAGCCGATCTGTAGCTCGGGCGCCATGACGAGCTTCACCTCGGTGTACTGCTTGAAGACGTAGGCCGAGTACCGGGCGCCGTTCCACAGCGAGATCATCTCGACGTCGATGCTGGCGTCTTCGCCGCCGCGCTCCTCGCGGATGCGCGCGGCGATCTCCTCGGTGATCTCCTCCCGCCGGGCGGAACGCGCCTGATTGTCCTCGATCCCCTCCAGCGCGGCGTAGACCTCGTCGGTTACGTCGACGATGTCGATGAGCTGATCGGCGGTGAAGTCCTCGACCGAGCGCTCCTCTTCCAGCGAAGTGGCGTAGAAGCCTTGGTCCAGCAGTGTTTCGCCCTCACGGCTGACCTGGGACACGAACTCCCGGGCGCAGTGGTGATTGGTCATGACCAGACCGTTGGGCGAGACCAGGGACGCGGAGCAGCTGGGGATGCGCAAGGCCGCAGTACGCGCCTTCGCCCACCAGGCCTCGTCCGGCGTGAGGTCGTAGGCCTCCTGGAAATAGCCGCTGGGCGGATACTCGAACGTCCACATCTTGCCGTTGTCGAACGGACCGGCCTCGACCGTGGCCATCTCGGCTTCGTGCACCTCGGAGGTCCCGGCGTCGGGCATCTGGGCCAGGGTCACCGTCGGTGCCGCGAGCAGGCCCAGCAAGGCCCCGCCGACTACGCCGGGACGTCGGCCCGGCCGACGGGAGAAGAACAGGCTCATGGAACGCCTTTCGAGTCGTGGATCTCTCGGATAGGGAACGCGAAAAGATAACAGCGCGATGCTGCGCACGCCGACACGTGTGGCGTACGGCAGCCCACCTGCGGGTGGATCGGGACGCGGCCGGGGCTACCGCTTCCGGCGCAGCTTCTTCACGAGCTCGCGGGGATCCGGGCCCGTCGAGCATCCTGGATCTGCGGGCTTCACGGGCTCCGGCGGAAACGGGAGCTTCGGCGAGCACGGCGGCTTCGGAAACCGAATGGGTCGCCGGCGGTCCCGAGGGGCGCGGCTGCGGCCACTCTTGGCCATGGAGCATCCTCCTTGATCAGCGGTCTCCGTACCCTACGAGAGTGGGTACCCCTGAGTGTCGCGGTCGTGCGGGCCGCTTCTCGACTCACGTCACTCCGCCAACAGGGCTCCCAGTCCTCCGCTCCCGAAGCCCTCGGCCGGCTCCGCCCGCGGTCTGCAACCCGCGCGATCCCTTTTCGGCTTTTGGTGTAGAACCCGCGTTCGTAGATCCCGGTCACGGGAGTCGACTGCCCCAGGGGAAGGCGCATGGAAACCATCAAGATCCCTAACACCGCCACCTACTCTCCGGTCTCTCTGATGGATCTGGCGGTGGCAGCGCCGCTGGCCACACGACTGCTGCTCGGCGCCACGGTGCCGGGACGGATGATCCAGGTGGCCGCCCTGGGCATGTACGCAGGTAGCGCGCTGGCGGACTGGATCGAACGGGCCGGCGCTCGGCAGATCGACTTCCTCGCGGAGTTCGGCGCCGACGTCAAGCACCTGAAGAGCATGCCCGAGGACGAGCGTCGCGCAGAGGCTGCTGTGCTGGCGAACAGGTTGAACGACCACTACGTGCCCCTGGAGATGTCACGGGAAGAAACGGCGATCGAGGCGGACCGGCACCTCACGGGGTTCATGGCCGCGATCACCAACCAGCGCATCGAGACGAGCACCGAGATCCGGAGCTTCACCCTGGCCAAGCTCCTGTTCCCCTTCGCTCTCGGCACGTGCGACGTGATCTCCGGGGACGTGGCGATCCTGCAGGACGCCGGCCTCTTCGAGCCACACGTCATCGCCCACGAGTTCTGCCACCGGAAGGGCTACCTCAAGGAGCTGCATGCGCAGGCGTTGGCCTACATGGCGCTGGCCGGTTCTGGCGAGCCCGCGTTCGTGCAGTCCGCGAACATGGAGCGGCTCCATCGAAGCCTCAGAGTGCTGTCCGGAGACAGCGCCGAGCGGTACCACGAGCTGGTGGATGAGGTGGAGCTGCGTCCGGAGCTGGCCAAGGAGTTCCACGCCCTTTGGCCCGTCTCGTCATCCATGAACAAGTCGGTAAGCAAGTTCATGAAGACGCTGATGGACGAACGC
Source organism: Gemmatimonadota bacterium (assembly GCA_039589315.1). Classification (GTDB taxonomy): domain Bacteria; phylum Gemmatimonadota; class Gemmatimonadetes; order Longimicrobiales; family Gaopeijiaceae; genus JBDHHQ01. Next base: position 14,086 of record JBDHHQ010000043.1, on the reverse strand, counting down.
ATGAAGCTCACCGGGCAGAACGGCCTCTCCGACTACGACCTCGGCTTCACCAACTTCCTGTATTCGTTCGAGAACGGCGCCTCTGGCCATCAGCGGCCCGCATACTGGGTCCCCAACGACGGGGTGGTGAACAGGGAAGCCGACCCAGTGGGGATGGCCCCGGCCTGACGCGCGGGCACGTAGGCACCGAGGTCACCGAGTAACGGGCCACACGAGCCAGCGAAGACGCGCGCGCCGGTTGGAAGGGAATCACACAAGCATGATGGAGACGGAGACGACGTGGGCATGATGGAAACGGGGAAGAAGATCTCGCGCACTGGATCGCTCTTCGCGCTGGTGCTCGCTCTGTCCGTACCGGTGGCCCGGGCGGAAGCCCAGTCGGGTGAGGGGGAGGGGGGAGCACCGCCGGATTCGACGACGCTGCACGAGGAGGCCAAGCACGAGCAGGCCCGCTTCGAAAGCTACCGGGAGGCGAGGATCCCCCCGAGCTACAACATGGAAGTCCACCAGTGCGACGAGCTGGTGGGTCGCCTGTGCTTCCGTCACGAGGACGGCTACACCCCCATGCCGGAAGAGCCGTTCGAGGTGACCATGGCGCGGACGGAGCTCATCCGCACGCTCAACGGCATCGGCTCGTCGATCCCGGGCGACAACTGGGTGCTGGGGCAGCGCGTATTCTACATGGGTGAGGGCGGTCGTTGGTCTCAGGCCGAGGTCTTGGCCAACCGCTGCAACGGTGCCGACCCGTGGTGGTGCAAGGCTCTGGTGGGCCTGACGTTCCACGCCCGCGGCGCCTTCGTGGAGGCGGAACGGGTGTTCGAAGAGGCGATGGCCGAAATGCCGGCTGACAGGCTGGAGTGGTGGCGGACGCCTGGCTATCTCCTGGACGGTGACGGCCGCGAGCTGTACGAAGCGTCATCCGCCGAGGAGTGGGTAGCCCTGCATGAGCGGCTCTGGCTGTTTGCGGATCCCCTCTACCTGGTGGAGGGGAACGACCGCAAGACCGCCGACTATGCGCGTCGGACCCTGGCCATCATCAAGTCCGAAGCGGCGAACCCCTTCGGGATGGAGTGGGAGGAGGACCTGACCCAGCTCACGCTCCGATACGGTCCCGAGGTAGCGTGGGAGCGCCAGCGTCCGCCGCCGCGCATGGGACTCAAGGCCACCGACGATCGCTATATCGTGGGCCGCCACGAGCCCGGCGGCATCGACTACGTTCCGCCGGGGCAGGTGCTCGAGCGTCCCTCGGAAGCGCCCGAAGGCCTCTGGCAGATCGAAGCCGCGAAGCCCAGGTCGGCACACAGAGCGCCCTATGCGCCGGACATGGCCGCCTTCGAGGCCCAGACGGCCCGTTTCCGGCGCGGCGACTCCCTGCTGGTGGTGGCGGCTTTCCAGCCTGCGTCCGCCGCTCCGAGTCGGGCGACGGTCAGGGAGGCCAGCCAGCCGTCGCCGCAGCAGCCGTTCGGGGGGCCGGACCCCTTCGGGCCGGGCTCGGCCGTGGCCCGCGTGGACGCAGGAGACCCCACGTCCGGAGACGTGAAATCCGGACTGTTCCTCGTCTCCGCTGTGGACGGCACCATCCATGACACTCGGGGGGAAAGCGCCTTCGGCGTGCTGACCCACATGGCGCCTCCGGGTCAGTACCTCCTGAGCATCGAGGGCCACAATGAAGCGGCCGGCTTTGGCTGGAGAAACCGTCATGGCGTCGGCCAGAACGCGCTTCCGCTCGGGCTCGCAGCGGTCTCCGACGTGCTGCTGCTCGAGCCCGAGGGCGAGCTGCCCAACACGCTGGACGAGGCCGTTCCCCACGCGAAGAAGGGTGTGCGCGTCGGACCGGGCGAGCCGATTCGCCTGGCCTGGGAAGTCTACGGTCTCGGCCTCGGCGAAGTGGCCACGGTGGCCATCGGCTTCGATCAGGGTGCGCCTAGCATACTACGGATCGCCGGCCAGTTCCTCGGGCTACTCCAGCCGGATGGCGAGCCGGTCCTGATGAGCTGGGAGGACGCGGGTCCGGATGCTCTGGGCACGGTCTTCCGTTCCGTCGATCTCCAACTTCCGGACCTGGAGCCGGGAGAATACACGATCTACGTCGAGGTCCAGCTTCAGGGACGCGAGGCCATGGTGAGCAATCGCCGGCTGTACATCGAGGGTTGATCCAGCCGGTCGATTCCCCGGCGCGGAGAGCCTCGGCACCCTCGATCGGCGCCGGGGCTTTCGCACGCCCGGACGCACACGCACGTTGCCGTTCATGATTCGACGAGAGGTGCGGGACGGGGTCGCGGTCCTGACCATGGACCACGGGCGGGCCAACGCCCTGGACATGGAGTTCACTGCAGCATTGACGGTGGCGCTCCGGGCCGAAGAACGGTCGTCGGCCGGCGCCGCGGTGCTGACCGGAAGCGGCAACATCTTCTCAGCCGGCGTGGATCTGCTGAGCCTGGTTGACGGGGGCAGCGACTACGTCGCTCGGTTTCTCGGCGTCCTCCGTGAGTTCATCTATGCGTTGCTCGAGCACCCGAAGCCGCTCGTGGCAGCGGTGAATGGGCACGCCATCGCCGGCGGTTGCGTCATGACCTGCGGTTGCGACCACCGGATCATGGTCATGGGCAAGTCGAGGATCGGAGTACCGGAGCTGCTTGTCGGGGTGCCCTTTCCCACCGCGGCCGTGGAAGCCATGCGCCTCGCGACGCCGGCGCACTTGCTGCATGACACGATCTACAGCGGGCGCACCTTCCTCCCCGAGGAGGCCCTCGCCAGAGGGCTCCTGAACGAGCTGGTGGAGCCCGAAGTGCTGCTGGAGCGGGCGGTGCAGGTGGCGAATCGCTTGGCGGCGATCCCTGCCGAGACGTTTCGTCTGACCAAGTGCCAGCTCCGGGCTCACGGCCTCGAAGCGGTGCGACGGGCCGAGTCCGACGGGACCGAGGCCGACGTCGCGGCCACATGGGCCAGCGACGAGGTCCTGGACGCCGTGCGGCGTTACGTGGATCACACGTTGCGGAAGAAGAAGGTGTAGTCGTGCGGACCAGTACCGGCCTAGCCGTCGAAGAGCTCTCCCTGCCCACTCGCTACCGGCCGGCGGAACGCTGCCGTCGACAGCTCACCAAGGCCGGGCCGATTGAGCCCCAGCCGCCTGCACGTCACCTCGAACATCGTGCGGATCTGCTCCGCGAAGGGACCGTTCCCTCGCTGACGGACGCCGAAGCGGCCGTCGTAGAGCTTCCCGTCGTGGAGTGACGCGAGCCGGTTCAGGATCTTGGCCGCTCGGTCGGGGAAGTGCTGCTCCAGCCAAGCCTCGAAGATCTCTCTCACGGCGTACGGGAGGCGGAGCACGATGTAGGCGGCGCGGTTGGCGCCTGCCGCCGCGGCCGCCTCGAGGATGGCCGGGAGCTCGTGGTCCGTGAGCCCCGGGATGACGGGCGCCACGTTCACGCCCACCGGAACGCCTGCTTCGGCCAATGCCGCTATCGCTTGGAGCCGCTTCCTCGGAATCGAGGTACGAGGCTCCATCACGCGCTGGATGCTCCTGCGCAGCGACGTCACCGACAGGGTGACGTGCACTGCATCGTGTCGGCCCAAGCGTTGAAGGACGTCGATGTCCCGGGTGACCATGTGGTTTTTGGTGATGATCGAGACGGGGTTGCGGAATTCCGCCGCCACCTCGAGGCAGCGCCGCGTGATCTCCAGGCGACGCTCGACGGGCTGATACGGGTCGGTGACGCCGCTCATCGCCAGCACCTGAGGCTTCCAGCGGCGCGACGACAGCGCCTGGCGGAGCAGCTCGGGTGCCTCCTCCTTGACCAGGATCTTGGTCTCGAAGTCCAGGCCGGCGGAAAAGCCCAGGTACTCGTGGTTGGGGCGGGCGTAGCAGTAGACACAGCCATGCTCGCAGCCCCGGTACGGGTTCACGCTGACGTCGAATCCCACGTCCGGGCTCTGGTTCCGCGCCACGATCGTGCGGGAGCGGTCCCGCAGGAACCGGGTCCGGGGCGCGGGATCCTCGGGATCCGTCCATCCGTCACGCTCCACATGGACGCGTTCGAAGCGGTTCGGAGGGTCGTGGGCGACGCCCCGGCCCCTGAGCGGAGCAGGCACACCGGCGACCGGCAGCGTTCGGGAGTGCGTCGGCTCCACGATCAGTGCTCTCGGTCCAGCGACTCCGCCCGGGCTCGCGCCAGCAGCTCCTCCAGCTCCGAGTCGGTCAGGCGTGCCAGGGGCGTTTCCCGATCGAGCGAGATCGGGCCCAGCTTCTCGTAGTGGCTGGTGAAGCGAACCCCGCCAGGGTCCAGGTCCAGGCGCCACCGGCGGAAGCCCGCGTCGCGCCACTCCATGCGACGGGCCTCGAGAATCGCCGCCTCGGCATCCGACTCGTTGGCGCCGAGTCCCCGGGTGACGATCAGGCGGTCGCTGGGTCCTGCGCATACGACGTTGGTGGACCAGACCCAGCGGATGGGACCCACGGCAACGGAGCGGCGAGACGGGCGGAGAGGCGTCGGCTTCATGGCGATTTCGGGTTTTGTTCGGTTCCCTGTAGGCAAGATATGGAGCAAGGCCATGTGGGCGCCAGAGGCTGGAATGGGAGTGACCTCCCAAGCCACCGAATGCCCGGCGTGGAACCGAAGAGGCGCTCGCCGGGTTAACCGTTCCGGCATTGACCCTGTCTATCTCCGGCGGCAGGATGGTGGGTCAGTAGGTCTCGCCGTCCAAGGGAAGGGAGTCTCGGCGATGAACGGAGGGACGTTCCGGGGCGCGACAACCGTGCTCGCGCTGATCGTGGCCACCGCGTGTGTTGGCGCTGACGCTTTCAAGCCCATCGAGGTGGGCGACGCGGCGCCCGCCTTCACGGCTGCCGGCCTGGACGGCGACAGCCTGAGCCTGGCGGACTTCGCCGGGAAGCCCGTGCTCGTGAACATCTGGGCGACGTGGTGCGCGCCGTGCCGCAAGGAGATGCCCGAGATCGAGGAGCTCTACCAGCTCTACAAGGACCAGGGCCTCCAGGTGGCCGCGGTGAGCATCGACAACCGGGCGGCGGGCGATCAGATCGTGGAGTTCACCGAGGAGATGGGGACCTCGTTCACGATCCTCCACGATGCTGAGCAGACCATCACGCGGGACTACCAGACCATCGGAGTCCCGGAGAGCTTCCTCATCGACGGCGAGGGTGTGATCCGTGCCCGCTGGACCGGACGATTCAGTCCGCTGGCGCCAGAGGTGAGGGCGCTGGTGGAGAGGACCCTGTCGGAAGTCGAGTAGGCGGCTCCCTCCTTCCCGACACCGTCGAAGGCGGTCTCTGACGCCAGCGCGCCGTGAGCGCCGAGGGGACCAGACCTCGCTGCGCGTCCGGCTGTCCGGTGCTCCGGGGAACGCGGAGTCGGGGGCCGGATCCACAGGACGCGCGCCTCCGGCCGACCGTCCCGAGCGCCGTGGCCTGGAATGGCCTGCCGCACTATTGTGCCCCCTTCAAAACCGGCACGATCAGCAAGCAGGAGGCGCCCCCATCCATGTCCCTTGCCCGTAGCGTACTCCTCTGGGCATCCACCAACGAAGTGCTCAGCCAGCGTCTCCCGCGCCTGGGCTTCGTCAAGCGGGCGGTGCGGAGGTTCATGCCTGGCGAGCGGCTCGAAGACGCGCTCGACGCCGCGGTGGCGCTGAACGAGAAGGGGATCCCCACGATCGTCACCCGCCTCGGCGAGAACCTGACGGCGATCTCCGAGGCCACCGAGGTTCGCGACCACTATCTGCGGGTCTACGACGAGATCGCGGCCAGGGGCCTCGACTGTTGGGTCTCGGTCAAGCCCACGCAGCTGGGGTTGGACCTGGACCCGGACTACACCGGCGAGTGTCTGGAGACGCTCGCAGCGCGGGCCACCGAGACCGGGAGCCAGCTCTGGGTCGACATGGAGGCTTCGGAGTACGTGGAGACGACCCTCGAGCTGTTTCGGTCGCTCCGGGCACGGCACGAGAACGTGGGCCTCTGCCTGCAGTCGTACCTCTATCGAACGCCCGACGATCTCGAAGATCTGTTGGAGATGGACTCGGCGATCCGCCTCGTGAAGGGCGCATACGCGGAGCCTGCAGACCTGGCCTATCCGGACAAGGCGGACGTGGATCGGGCCTTCTACGACTTGGCTGAGAGACTACTGGAACACTCCAGGGACGGCGGTGCGGTGCCGGGGATGGGCACGCATGACGAGCCGCTGATCGACCGCATCCAGCGGGCGTCGGCGGACGGCGACTCCCCTGCGCCGTACGAGATCCAGATGCTCTACGGCATCGGCGGGTCCAGTCAGCTCCGGTGGGCCCGGGAGGGGCGCCGGGTCCGGGTGCTCGTCAGCTACGGTGAGGCCTGGTATCCGTGGTACATGCGGCGCTTGGCCGAACGGCCGGCCAACGTCGGATTCGTGATCCGCAACTTGCTCAGGGCTTGAGGAGGCCACCGATGAAGACCCCGTTCCGGTATCTGGCGAGGACCGCGCTGGGCGCCACGCTCCTGACCGCCTTGCTGGGGGGACCGCTGCTCGCGCAGGTCCAGCCCGCGCCCGACCGGCCGGCCGGCGAGGGAGAGGGCCCGTTCGAGCGACTGATCATTCGGGGTGCCACGCTCATCGACGGCACCGGCTCGCCACCCATAGGCCCGGTGGACATCGTGGTGGAGGGCAACCGCATCCAGCGGATCGCGAACGTCGGCGTCCCCATGATCGACATCGACCCCGGAGACCGTCCCGAGGGCGCTACGCGGGAGATCGACGCCACGGGCAAATACGTCATGCCGGGCTTCGTGGACCTGCACCTCCACACCGGTGGCGACCCCAAGGCGCCGGAGGCCGAGTACACGTACAAGCTGTGGATGGCCCACGGGATCACGACCGGGCGCGGCGTGGAGTTCGGTCCGTTGGCCTTCTCGCTGAGCGAGAAAGCCCGGAGCGCCGGCAACGAGATCACGGCGCCCCGCATGTGGGTGTACCAACGGCCCGGGCAGGGTTGGGAGCAGGGGCCCGTGCGGACGGCTGACCAGGCGCGCGCTTGGGTCCGTTGGGCGTCGGAGCAGGGCATCGACGGCATCAAGCTCGTGGCCTACCCGCCGGACATCATGGAGGCCGTCATCGACGAAGCCAAGCTCCACGGCATGGGCACCGTGGCCCACCTCGGTCAGACCGGCGTCGCCCGCATGAACGCCCTCGACGCCGCCCGCCTGGGCCTGGGCACGATCACCCACTACTACGGGCTGTTCGAGGCCATCTACAAGGACGGCGACGTCCAGGAATGGCCAGCGGACATGAACTACAACGACGAGCAGTGGCGCTTCGGCCAGGTCGCCCGCCAGTGGAACCGGATCCATCCGCAGGGCTCGGACGAGTGGAACGCCATGCTCGAGGAGCTCCTGGCGCTCGACGTGACCATGGATCCCACCATGACGGCGTACCTGGCCAGCCGCGACGTCATGCGGGCCCGGACGGCGGACTGGCACGAGCGCTACACGCTGCCCAGCCAGTGGGACTACTACGAGCCCTCCCGCCTGAACCACGGGTCGTACTATTACGACTGGACCTCGGCCGACGAGATCGCCTGGAAGAACTTCTACCGGGTGTGGATGGCCATGATCGACGACTACAAGGACATGGGTGGCCGGGTCACCGTGAGCTCGGACGCGGGCTTCATCTACAACCTGTACGGCTTCAGCACGATCGAGGAGATGGAGCTGATCCAGGAGGCCGGCTTCACACCGCTCGAGGTCATCCGCTCGGCCACGCTGCACGGGGCGGAGACCCTGACCAAGCCGTTGGGCCAGATGGCCGACTTCGGCACCATCCGCGAGGGCTTCCTGGCCGACATGGTCATCGTGGGCGAGAACCCGCTCCACAACCTGAAGGTGCTCTACGGCACCGGGCACGTGCGGCTGAATGACGACACCGGCGTGGCCGAGCGGGTGGGAGGCATCGAGTACACCATCAAGGACGGCATCGTCTACGACGCCAAGCAGCTCCTGGAGGACGTGGCCCGGATGGTGGAAGAGCAGAAGCGGGCGAGGGCGACGGCGTCGGAGCCGCAGAGCTAGGGGTACGAGGTCCGAGCGCCTCCTCGAGTCGCTCGGCTCCGTCGGCCCTTCTCCTTCGACTCGGCGTCTGCATGTGCACTCCGGCGATTCCGGGGTGTGAGCCCTCGAGCTCGTAGGGGCGAGCTCGGTTCCAAGCCCACGACGAGACTACCGACCGATGAAGCATCTGCTGATGGGCCTGATCCTCTTGGCCGGTCCCGGGGTGGAATCCCGCACCCCGGATGCCTATCCCAAGAACTTCGCCGTCGACGCGCTCCACTACACGTTCCAGCTGACGTTGAGCGACGAGACCGACGAGATCGTAGGAGAGGCCAGGGTCGACATCCGGTTTCTGGCCGACGGAGTCACCCGGGTTCGCCTGGATCTGATCGACCAGGGGGCCGACGGCCGGGGCATGCTGGTGAGCGAGGTCACGTCCAGCGACGGCCCCGTGACGTTCACGCATCGGGCCGGAGAGCTGCTCTTTACGCTGCCGGCGCCTTCCCGCGCGAGCCAGCGCAGCCAATACAGGGTCCGCTACCGGGGCATCCCGAACACCGGCCTCATCATCGGGCCCAACAAGCATGGCGACCGGACCTTCTTCAGCGACAACTGGCCCAACAAGGCCAGACATTGGCTTCCCACCATCGATCATCCGTACGACAAAGCCACGAGCGAGCTGATCGTTACGGCCCCCAACCACTATCAGGTGGTATCCAACGGTCTCATGGTCGAGGAGACCGACCTGCCGGGCGATATGCGGCTGACCCACTGGAAGCAGTCGGTGCCCATCGCCACCTGGCTCTACAACCTGGGCGTCGCCCGTTTCGCGGTTCAGCATGTGGGAGACTACCAGGGTAGGGCTATCCAGACCTGGGTCTACTACCAGGACCGTGACGCCGGATTCTACGACTTCGCCGTGCCCACCAAGCAAGTGATGGAGTTCTACGGCGATTGGGTGGGTCCCTACTCGTACGAGAAGCTGCGTCACGGGCGAGCGGACCACTCGCTGGCGCAACGTCATCATTCACGAGATCGCCCATCAGTGGTTCGGCAACGCCGTCACCGAGAGCGATTGGGACGACGTATGGCTGAGCGAAGGCTTCGCCACGTACTTCACGCTCCTGTTCCGCGAGCATCAGTACGGCCGCGACGACTTCCTCGCCGGTCTCCAGGAGAGCCGGGGCCGGGTGCGGTCCTTCTACGAAGAGAACCCCCACTACCGGATCGTGCACGACAACCTGGACGACATGAGTCGCGTCACCAGCTCTCAGACGTACCAGAAGGGCGGCTGGACCCTGCACATGCTCCGGGGTGTGGTCGGCGACGATGCGTTCTGGCGGGGAATCCAGGAGTACTACCGGACGTACCGGGACAAGAACGCCTCCTCGGACGACTTCCGACGCACGATGGAGGAAGCGTCGGGGATCGATCTCTCCCGGTTCTTCCACCAGTGGCTCTACCAGGGTGGGGCACTGGAGTACCGGGGTGGATGGCGCTACGAAGCCGAGTCGGGGACCCTCGAAGTGGAGCTCGATCAGGTCCAGGACCACGGCTACACCTTCGAGATGCCAGTCCAGCTGGGGATCTACTTCGTGGGAGAGGCCGCACCTCGGGTGGAGGTGCTGCGCGTGGATGAGGTGTCCAACCGTTTCATGATCCCCGTGGATCGAGAACCCGTGTCAGTGGTGCTGGACCCCGACACGTGGGTGCTCATGCAGGCAGAGTTCCAGCGGAGGGACTGATCTCGAGGACCCCTCCAGCCGGAGACCGTCGCGGCGGCCAGGCCCGAGGTCGTGGAGGGGGTACCTTCCCGAGCCGGGCCAGCCCCGCCGAACCCGAGGCGCGGCCCCGGGCTGAATTGGTTATCGTCTCGGGGCCTCGGCACTTCCTGACCCGTCGGGACGCCGAAGCGCTGACGTGACCTGACCGCCGCCCCACGGCGGAGAAAGAGGAGCGCCCGATCCATGTGGCACGAGGACATTCTCGGCACCATCGGCAACACGCCGCTGGTGAAGGTGAACCGGCTGACGGCGGCCCTTCCGTGCACGGTTCTGGCCAAGCTGGAGTTCTTCAACCCGGGTAGCTCGGTGAAGGACCGGATCGGCGTTTCCATGATCGAGGCGGCGGAGGAGAGCGGGGAGCTCCAGCCGGGCGGCACGATCATCGAGGGCACGAGCGGCAACACCGGGGCGGGCCTGGCGCTGGCCGCCATCGCCCGGGGCTACAAGTGCGTCTTCACCACCACCGACAAGCAGAGCCCCGAGAAGATCGCGGTGCTGCGGGCACTCGGTGCCCAGGTCATCGTGTGCCCCACGGCGGTGGCTCCGGACGATCCCCGCTCGTACTACTCGGTGGCCCGTCGACTGGCCGAGGACATCCCCAATTCGGTCTACGTCAACCAGTACGACAACCCGGCCAACACCCCCGCCCACTTCCACACCACCGGGCCGGAGATCTGGGAGGACACCGAGGGTCGGGTGACACACTTCGTGGCGGGAGCGGGCACCGGCGGGACGATCTCGGGGGTCAGCAAGTACCTGAAGAGCCAGAACCCCGCCGTGAAGGTCATCGGCGTGGACCCGTACGGCTCGGTCTACTGGAAGTACTTTCACACTGGCGAGTTCGACGAGAAGGAGATCTACCCCTACATCACCGAGGGCGTGGGCGAGGACATCCTGGCCGGGAACATGGACTTCAGCCTCGTTGACGATTACGTCCGGGTCACGGACAAGGAGTCCATGCTGGTGACCCGCCGCCTTTGCGCCGAGGAGGGCATGTTCGTGGGCGGCTCGTGCGGGATGGCCATGGCCGGGGCCATTCAGTGGCTCGAGGACCACCGGGCGGAGCTGACGCCGGACGACGTGGTGGTGGTACTGCTACCGGACGGCGGCTTCCGCTACCTCGGGAAGATCTACAACGACGTATGGATGCGGGAGCACAGCTTCCTGGACGAGGCTGACACGCTCACCGCCGACCGCCTGGTCGCGGCCCGACCTCAGCGGGATCCGGATCAGCGACTCATCTCGGTGCCGGCCGACATGACGTTGGACGACGCCATCGGGGTCCTCTCCAGACACGGAATCTCCCAGGTCCCGGTCATGGAGAACGGCGATGTGGCAGGCAGCCTGGTGGAGCAGGGCATTCTGCGGTGCCTCATGGACGATCCCGACGCTCGCGCGCATCTGGTGCGGGACGTCATGGGGCCGCCGTTTCCCATCGTCGATGCCGCCTCCGACGTACGGGACTTCGCCGGTAGACTGGGGGGGGACTGCCCGGCCGTGCTGGTACAGCTCGACGATGGCGATCTCTCCATCCTGACCCGGGCGGACCTGATCAGCACGCTCGGGGCGTAGCGGGCTCGGGGCTGCGCGTCAGGGCTCACCCGCAAACGTGTCGCAGCTCCGCAGTTCGCCCCGGGTCAACCCCGTGAGGAGCCAGGCGGACCGTTGCTCGGAGGTCCCATGGGTGAAGGACTCGGGAGTGACGCTGCGGCCGGCATTCCGCTGGAGGCGGTCGTCGCCGATGGCTCGGGCCGCCTCCAGGCCCTCCTCCACGTCGCCGGGCGACAGCGCCACGATTCCTCGGCGGTCCGTCCGGTTGGCCCAAACGCCGGCGTAGCAGTCCGCCTGAAGCTCCAGCTTCACCGCCAGGGCGTTGCCCTCTTCTCGGCTTACGCGGCCGCTGGCCTGGCGGACCTGATCCGATGTGCCCAGCAGGTTCTGCACATGATGCCCCACCTCGTGCCCGACGACGTAGGCGGCGGCGAAGTCCCCGGCCCCGCCCAGGCGGGCCAGCTCCGCGAAGAACCCCAGGTCCAGGTAGACCTTCACGTCCGACGGGCAGTAGAACGGCCCCGTCGCGGCGGTCTGGAAGCCGCACGCGGAGCGGACCTGGCCGGCGAAGAGGACCAGCTCGGGCGGCCGGTAGGTGGCGCCACCCTCCTGGAAGACCTCGGCCCAGGCGTCCTCGGTGCTCGCCAGGATCACCGAGACGAAGTCCGCCACCTCGTCGGTGGGCACCGCACTGGACCCCGTGCCCGCGGCGGGGGCGCCGGTGCCCATGAACTGCTGGAGTCCACCGCTCAGCACCCAGAGCACGACCACGATGAGGATGACGGCGCCGAGCCCGCCGCGGCGCCCGACGGACAGAAGCAGAAGGAGCAGGCTCGCGAGGTTCGCGCTTCCCCCGTAGGCCGGCTGCCCTCGGCGATCGTCGATGTTGCCGCTGCGGCGGCCGCGTTTCCAGCGCATTGGGTCCATCCCTTCCGGAGCCACGGGTTCGGGCATAGGCTACGAAGGTCGGCCTCGCTCGACAAACACCCCACCGGCCGGCAACGGAGCGCTTGGCTCGCGTACCGTGACCGGACTGGCGATTGCCACCGATCCGGGTGGGCGTCCGTACTCCGAGCCACTCCGATTCCGTAGCGCCGTCGATCTCAGAAATCGCCCCGATTCCACGACCCGAGCCTCTGCATGGACGTCCAGATATTCGGCACCAAGAACAACGCGGACACCCGGAAGGCCCTCCGTTTCTTCAAGGAGCGGCGAATCCGCGTCCACTTCGTGGACCTGAAGCAAAAGGCCGCTTCACCACGGGAGCTCCAGCGCTTCGCGCAGAAGTTCGGCGTGGACGCGCTGGTCGACCGCGGCGCCAAGCGATTCCAGAGCCTGGGGCTCCACGCCGCCCACTACTCGGATGCCCGCTGGCTCGAGCTGCTCGGCGACGAGCCGGCGATCCTGTCCCAGCCGCTGGTCCGTTCGGGCAATCGTGTCACGGTGGGGCTGGCGGAGGACCAGTGGACCGAGTGGGTTACACAGGGTTGAAGGGCACGCTCAGACACGGCTGAGGGGCACGGCCCGGGCGGTGGGCGCCGGCTCCCCCGCTGAGCCGATCCCGGGCCCCGCCCACCGGTTGACGGGATGGGGTCACGGACGTAGCCGCGACGCCTACCACCCGATCGCGACCGTCCCGTTCGGCCGGAGGTCTGCCCGCGCTCCCCACCGTGCCCCCTCCCGCTCGAGCAGGTCGCGGAGCCACGAGGCGTCCTGCTCCGGCGCCCGGGTCACCCGAAAGCCCTTCATCCTCGTGGGGACCAGGTGCAGCTCCACCAGCTTCCCTGAGCGGGGATCGACGCTGGCGAAGTACATCGCACCCACATCGCCCCGGAACGACTCGTGTCCGCCGATCCCCTCGTAGTCCGTGAGGAGGTCGCCGCAGCCATAGAGGATCAGCTTGCCCTCGTAGATCTCCAGCCCCTTCACGTGGTGGGAGGAGTGGCCGTGCACGACGTCCACCCCGGCGTGGTCGATGAGGCCGTGGGCGAACGCCTCTTCGACGGCGGACACGTCGTATCCCCAGTTGGCGCCCCAGTGGATGGAGGCCACGACGACGTCCCGGTCCTGTTTGTGTTGGGCGACCGCCTCGCCGACGTGCTCCACCGCGGTGGGAGAGAGGTCGGAGAGAAGCTTGATGCCCGGCCGAGTGCCGGTGGCGGCCCAGTCCCGGGGAATCCCGCTGCTCCTGGCGCCCATTCCGAAGACCAGGACGCGCCCCTTTTCCCTAACGTGCAGAGCCACCGGGGCCTCCGCCTCCGCGACGCCTCGGCCCGCTCCCGCCCAGGGGATGCCCGCCTGTTCCAGTGTCGCCAGCGTTTCCGCGAGTCCCCGGATCCCCCAGTCGAGCACGTGGTTGTTCGCCAGGGTGCAACAGTCGATCCTCGCGGCGGTGATGCACGGGAAGTTGCTGGTGACGGCCGTCTCGAGGTTGATGAGCCTCACGTCGGGTCGGACCCTGCTGAGCTCGTCGAGGGCGTCGCCCCAGATGTAGGGGAACTCCGCCTTCCGGGGAATCGCGCCGTGTCGCATTTCGGCGAGCCGCACGTACTCCCTCGCGTCCTTCACGTAGGGCTCGAAGAGGCGGGGATGCCCCGGGTGCGGCAGAATCTGGTCGATCCCTCTTCCCGTCATCACGTCGCCGCACATGAACAGGCTGACAGGGTCGCTTCGCGCAGGGACGGAGTCGGTGGGAGCCGGACGCGACCGCAGGGCAGGG
>JBDHHQ010000042.1:0-71780 GCA_039589315.1 Gemmatimonadota bacterium | reverse complement strand
GTCGTACAGCTGACCCAACCGCTCCAGCACGATCCCCCGATGGATCGCGTCCCCGCTGGCCAGCCGGAATGCTTCGGGCGTATCCAGATACCGCCGGTACACGGCGAGGGCCGAATCGGCCTGGCCTGCCGCATCGTAAGCGCGCAGAGCTGGCACGTGCCCACGTCCGATCGACGGATCGCCTCGATGGCCTCGTCGTACCGGCCCTCGGCCACGGCGATCTCTGCTCGAGCCCGGTCCGGATGTCCGAGGGCCAGCTTGAAATGGATGTACTCCCCTCCCTGCAGCAAGTCCGGCGGGAGCTCAGCCTCCATCTCGTCGAGCAGTGCCTTCGCGCCAGCCAGATCGCCAGCCGAGGCCAATGCCTCTGCGAGGATCGAGTAGGGGCGGTCCAGAGGATCCAGACCCGACAGCGGGATTCGCGCTTGAGCGTCCGTAAGCCGTGCACGAGCCGTATCAGCATCACCAAGGGTCCACGCCTCGAGCAGCGCGGCCCACGACAGGTCTCTTAGGGACTCCCGTGGCGAATCGCGTTCTTGATTCCTACCTGCCGCATCCTCGAGATGCGCGAGAGCAGCGTCGACGCGGCCTCGTACCGCCGCAACGGACGCCAGATCGATCGACGTCAGGGCGACTCAGTACGGGTCGTCAGCCTGAGCTTCCCGGATGATGGCGAAGATCGAGTCCGCCGAGTCGTAGTCGCCCTGGGATGCTCGCAGGTAGTTGATCAGCGCCCGCGTGAACGGGTTGGGGAACAGGACGATGAACCGTCGAGCCGTCGCCTCGGCCTCGGCGAATCTGCCGAGTCGTCCCTGAGCCTCCGAGAGGTTCCAGCCCGCAGCGCCGAGGGTAGAGTCGATCGCAAATGCCCGGATCGAGAACGCTTCTGACTTCTCGTACTCCCGGGTCTCCAGATACAGGTTGCCCAGATGCGTCAGGCCGATCGCGTCGTCCCGGTCGATCGCCAGCAGATTCTCCAGCGCCGCCTCGGCTCGGGCGCGATCGCCTAGGACGTACAGATAGTACAGCTCTTCGATGCGGTACCGCTCTCGCTACGTCAACGGTCGCGGTGTCGAAACGCGCGTTCGAAGGCCTCGACCTGGAGGGCACGCTCCTCACCTCGGTTGGAGAGATGAATCCCCAACGCGTGCCAGGCGCTCGCGAACGCGGAATCGAGCACGGTGGCCTCCTCCAATAGGATCCGAGCGCGGACCACGTTGGTGGGAGGCAGGGCCCGCTGGCGAGAGGCTCGAACCACGTCACGCTAGGCGGCTTGGTGTCCCGATTCCCGCGGTTCTCGGTGTTCGCCTACAGGTTGACTTGCCTGCAAAGGCCCACCACGATGGCCGGATGCCGTCGCCGCGTAGCACTCGGTCCATCGCGATTGTCCTTGCCGTCTTCGGGATCGCAGTCCTGCATGCCATGCACCTGCGGCACCTTCCCGACGACGCGTACATCTCCTTCCGAGTCGCCCAGAACTTCGCGTCGGGAGAGGGTCTGGTGTTCAACCCCGGCGAGTACGTCATGGCGTACTCCAACTTCCTCTGGGTCATCCTGCTCGGAGCAGGAAACTGGATCGGGATCGACTCCCCCACATTGGCGCCGGTGCTCGGGGGTCTATTCTGTCTCGGGATCCTGGCGTTGGTCTTCACTTCTCTGCAGAAGCGTCACGGCGATCCCGCGGCCGCCACCGCCGCCTTGGCTGTGCTCGCCTTCAGTCCCACCTTCGCGTTCTGGCTGCAGGGAGGTCTCGAGGGTCCGATGTTCGCCTTCTTTCTGCTGCTGGGGGTGGTGTTGACGTGGGAGGCTGAGGCCTCCGATGAGCCGCGGCGCTACGCCGTGATCGGGCTGGTCTTCGGCCTGGCTGCCTTGTCCAGGCCCGAGGGGGTGTTCTACGCGGTCCCGGCCGCCGCCTACTTATTGTGGCGTCGGCGCACTAAGCGGCGAGCTACGCGGGTAGCGCTCTTCTTGGGCGTGACGGTGGCCATGTTCACCGCCTTCACCCTGTGGATGCTGGTGTACTACGGTGATCCGCTGCCGAACCCGTACTATGCCAAGGCCCATCCCCTGTCCCTGGAAGTCCTCGCCCGCGGTTGGCGCATCAGCGCGCTCTTCGTTGCAGGCTACCTCGGCGCGCCTGTCTTGGTCATCGTGGCGTGGGCGTTGGCGACGCGTCTTCGACCTTCAGCGCGAGGATGGCTGCCTCTTTCGGTGATCGCCGCCTTCGTCGTGTTCTATCTTCGGGTCGGCGGGGATCTGCAGATTTACTATCGCATGTGGTTCTGGGTGCTGCCGATGCTGGCTTTGCTCCTCGGCGAGGCGGTCGTGGTATTCTCGTCCGAGCCGCGACGTCGTGTGATAGCCATAGCCGTCGCATTGTTGGTGGTGGGCTTGCACAGTCAACACACGCTGCGCGGCAGGGAACACGGTCGAGTGCCGGAAGACGAACGATTCGTTCGAGGAGCCTTGCTGATTGGGGACACCCTCGCTCGGTTGCACCCCGGTGCGCGTGTTGCAGCCAACAACGTGGGGGCCTTGGCCTACGCCAGTCGTCTCCATGTGGTCGACATGCTGGGGCTGACGGATCGACACATTGCCAAGGCGCCTGGAAAGCGTGTGGGGATCCCCGCCCACGAGAGCCACGACGGGGCCTACGTCTTGGCAGCACGACCGGACTTCATCTTCCTTGGCATGCCCCTTGCGTTCTCGCAACGGCTACCGCTCGGCTACTACCTCAGTGGTGGTGGCTATCCCTCGGACCTGGACCTAGCGCACGGCGGCGCCTTGTTTCGCGCCTATGAGTTGTACCAGCTTCCGCTGCCCGACGGTCGCTTCGCACCGGTATTCCGTCGTGTGCGTGACTGACGGAAGCGCTGGCTGCGGCAATCCACGCCCCGGACTCGATCGCAAGGCTGCTTGCGGCGCTGGGGCTAAGTGCCGAGATGCCGGAACGGGGTGGAACATGTAGGGGCAGCAATCTTCGGCAACCCGATCTAAGTCCTCCACAGGCAACGGTCGAGGCGCCCGCTTCACCTGCCACGTGCACCAAATCAGGTAGACGCTGGGAATCACTGCGAGGGTGAGCACGGTGGAGCTCCTGGCGCCGCAGCCGGGGTCACACGTCTGCCTGTCGCGACGCTCCGATCCTTCCTCGGCGACGCCGATCTGAGCGAAAGACGCCCTCACCGTAGCCGTGCACGCAATGATCCGTCCGGTGAGCGGTGGTGTGGCTGGGTGAACCTCGCCCAACGGGCCATGGTCATCCCGCTAGCGTCAGAAACGCCCCAGGCTTGTGCCGGGTCACAAGTCTGCGGTCAGAGTTTCGAGCCCCCCAATCCTTGCCGATTCCAGATGCTCGTAGGAAGTTCCTGGCGCCGTGTCCCGCCTCAGGAGGTCCATGCACGGTTTCAAGAAGCTGATCAACGAGATCCACCGCAGGTCCCTGTGGCAGGTACTGGGGATCTACCTGGCGGGCTCATGGGTGGCGCTCCAGGTGGTGGAGACGTGATCGAGGCCGCGTCACTGCCGGACTGGCTACCGGGAATGGCTCTCGTCCTGCTGGTGATCGGGCTCCCTGTGGTGCTGGGAACCGCCTTCGTCCAGGAAGGTGGTCCGGGGACGACGATCGCGCCGACGCCTCCCGAGGAGGTCGCTCCCCGCGCGGTAGCTCCCACGGGCGCAGTGCGGCCGACCTCCATGCTCACCTGGCGGTTTGCGATCGGTGGTGGGGTTGCGGCCTTCGCGCTCTGGGGAGTGGTCGCGACGTTTCCTTCTGCTCGGGCGCGGGGGGAGCAGCGCCGAAGTCGGCTCGGGGGAGCGTCTTGCGATTGCGGTCCTGCCCTTCGCGTCCGTCGGCTCCTCCGAGGACGACGAGTCCTTCGCGCTGGGCATCCACGACGACGTGCTGACCCAACTCTCCAAGATCGGGCCTCTCCGCGTGATCTCCCGGAGGTCCGTGATGGAGTACCGGGACTAGTCCCACAACGTCACTGAGATCGCAGAGAGCCTTGGTGCAGACGTAATCCTCGAGGGGAGCGTCCAGCGTTCTTGGGACCAGCTCCATATCAACGCCCAGCTCATCGACGCTCGGGCGGACGAGGGCACCTGTGGGCAGAGAGCTTCGACCGCCGCCTCACGGTCGAGAACATCCTTCACATACAGGGAGAGCTGGCGGCGCGCATCGCCTCTGCCCTCGACGCCACGCTCACGCCGAGCGAGCTCGAGGAAGTAGACGCGGCTCCAACCGAGAACATGGAGGCGTACACCCTCTACCAGAGGGCGAATACCTACTTCAACGTCTCGCCGCGGGCACAGGACTTCCAGCCCGCGTTCGATCTATTCGCGCAGGCCATGGACCTCGATCCCGGATTCGCTCAGGCGTATGCGCGGTATGCACTGGCAAGGGCCAGAGCGTTCGAGGTCAGGCCGGGACTGGGCGGCCGCGGCGCGGGCCGCATCCCGCGACCGCGTGGGCCAAACACCGCGGCGAGCCGACCCTGACGCCGACCTCATCCCTCGTCCGTCAACTCCTCCACCCGCTCAGCCCAACGGGCCGCCTCGGCCGGATCACCCAACGCCTCGTACACCGTCACCAGCTGCTGCGCCGTAATCCGGGTGCGACGCAGAACTGTTGCTGCGTAGTAGTCGTCGTCCGCCCCATAGAGCAGGTCCCATGCGGTCAGCAGCGCCTCTTCGGCCTCACGATACCGCTCCAGGGCATAGAGCACCTCGGCCTCCACGGCGTAGGAACTTCCCACCCACCATGATCCCTCCGGATGCACCTCCCAGCGAAACTCGATCACTCTCCGGGCCTCGACAAACGCCTCGTCCCACAGCTCGTGCCGGATGAGCGCGCGCGTCAGGTGAACGTACGCGTTGACCTGTTCTCCGGCGTCGTCGGGGTACCCAGCCGTGATGGCGTCCGCGGCACGGTGGTAGAGCTCGATCTCCCGGTCGTGGTCGCCCATGTCGGCGTACGTCATGGCGCGGTTGCGCAGGTTCATCTCATGCGCGCCGGCCAGCACCTCGGGATCGTGGGCCTCGATCTTCTCGTTGAGTTCGTACTGGCGTTCGTACCACTCCAGCGCCTCCTCGTACTGGCCCTTGCCGGCCAGGATGTTGCCCAAGATCGAGTAGGACCAGGAGAACGGCTCGGTATCGGGACCGTAGATGCTGTCGTCGATGACCATGTTGAGGCGGATCACGGCTTCGGCCTCGTCCAGATTCCCCGCCTGGTAGTTGGTGACCGCCAGATTGCCGAGGATGCCGGAATACGTCGGATGGTATTGGCCCACCGTCGACTCCAGCCGCGCCAACGCCTCCTCGAAGATCGCGATGGCTTCTTCGTTGCGGCGCTGGAACTGGATGGTCATGCCCAGGTTGTGCATGGAACGAATGACGTCGATGTGGTTCGGACCGAGCAGCTCGTTACGCTGGGCGACGACGTCGCGAAGCACCGCCTCGGCCTGGTCCGGGCGCGAGTCGACGGCGAGTGCGTCGGCCCAATCGTCCACGACAGCGATCACCAGAGGGTGCCCCGGGTCGTATAGTCGCTCGAGAATGTCCCGCGCCTGCTGGAACCAGTCGACGGCCTCGGCCATGCGTCCCTCCGTGTAGCGGAGCCACCCAAGGGCCTGGAGGCTCATCGCGACGTCGACATGATCCTCAGGGAACAACTCCCGTCGCATGGCCAACGACTGAAGCAGCAGGGAGTCTGCACCCGGGTCGCGCAGTTCGGCACCGATCCGGCCCAGACGCCAGAGGTCCGCGGCGATGCTGGGGTGCGGCGGGTCGAGCAGGCGGTGGTCCATTGCCAGCGCGGTGCGCTGCAGGGAATCGGCTGTCTGGAGCCGTCCGGTCTCTCGGCTCAGATTCGCCAACTCCGATAGGCTCGCGGCGACGTCCTCGTGACTGGGGCCGAGCACTTCACGTCTGAGCTCGAGCGCCCGCTCGGTCGGCGGCTGGGCCTCTTCGAAGAGCCCGAGGCTCGTGTACACACGTCCGATGGTCGCGAGCATCTCGGCCTGGATCTCCGGCTGACCACCCAACTCGGTCTCGATGCGGCGAGCGCCGGACTCGAGCAGCTCCCGCGCCGTAACCTGTCGACCTCGCGATTCACTGGGATCGGACACCTCGAAGAGCCCGGCCAGGAACGCCGACACTTCCTCAGCCTTCAGCGCCTCGGTCTGGGCGCGGTCGCGCTCGTCCGCGAGCCGCGCGGTGTAGATCCCGATCGTCAGGGCGATCGCGGCCGCTGCCGCTCCCGTCCCCACCAGCGCAGCGCGGTGTCTCATCGCGAACCGTGACATGCGGTACGCGAGAGTGTCCGGCCGAGCTCGCACCGGCAGCCCCTCCCCGTGCCTGCGCAGGTCGTCCAGCAGCTCCCCGGCGGTGGCGTATCGCCGTTCGGGTTCCGGCCGCAGTGCCTTCAGGCAGATGTTGTCGAGATCGCCCGCCAGGCGCCGGCGCAGCTGCTCGGGCCGAGAGCTTCTGGCGACGCTGACCGTCTCTTGCGTCTTCGTGATCGCGACGCTGGGCCGGACCGGATCGTTCGTGAGCGGTGAGGCGGGTCGATCCGTGTCGGAGCGACCGTAGCCGGGCCGTTCGCCCGTCAGAAGCTCGTACAACGTGACGCCCAGCGCGTACACGTCCGTGGCGGTCGTGATGTCTCCGCCCCAAGTCTGTTCCGGGGCTGCGTACGCAGGGGTGAGGGGAGTCACGCCGATCTGCGTCGCTTCGAGTGGCGACCCGTCGTCCGCCAACACCCGCGCGATTCCGAAATCCAGGAGTTTCACCGTGCCCGAGGGCGTCACCAGGATGTTGGCGGGCTTGAGATCCCGGTGGACGACCAGCCGTTGCTGGGCGTAGTGGACGGCCTCACACACCGTCTCGAAGAGCTCCAGACGCTCGTCGACCGACAAACGACGCTGATCCGCGTAGTCGGTCAGCGGTGTGCCCTCGACGAGCTCCATGGTGAAGTACGGAAGACCGTCGTTGGTCAGCCCTCCGTCCAGGAGCCGTGCGATGTTGGGGTGCTCGAGGCGCGCCAGGATCTGCCGCTCGGACCCGAACCGTCGGAGGATCGCCTCGGAGTCCATGCCCCTGCGGACCACCTTGAGAGCGACCCGTTGCTCGAAGCCGTCGGTACGCTCGGCCAGATAGACCACACCCATCCCACCTTCACCGATTCGCTCGACGAGCTTCCAGGGGCCGATTCGGGTCCCAATCCGAGGATCGGGTAGTGCCTCGACGCCCTCGATCAGCGGACCGGCGCCCTCCTCTACGATGCTCGCCGGCGCCTCGTCCGCCTCCAGGAGCTGCAGGAGCTCCGCGAGCAGCTCGGGATCCCCCGACTCCAACGCGCTGAGGTATACGGAGCGTGCGTCGCCCTCGAGCGCGATCGCCTCGTCGAAGGCCGTCTTCAGCTGCTTCCAGCGTGGGGCGTCCATTTGGGCCGACAAGCTAGGAGTCACGAGCAGGCGGGGCCACCGGTGCTCCGGTGACCCCGCAACCATGGTCCAGATGGATTCAGCTCTTCGACACCAGCCGCTCCGTCCAGGTCGCGTCGTAATGCAGGCGGATCTGGCAGTCCCCGCTCGCGCCGATCACGACTCGACGGGTCTCGGTCCCCACCTTGAACGGGACGGACTTGGATCCGGACCGATTCGCCATACGCTTGTCCTTGCTTGTCCCGTCCCACTCTGCGCCGTGCAGCTTCACGTCGATATCGGCGGACGAGGACAACGCCTTCCAGCTGTAGGTGCGGTTCGTGAAGTTGATGTTCGTTCCCTTGTTTCGCTGGAAGGCCTGCCCCAGCACCGTGTTGTAGCCGTCGCTCTCGTGCGTGCGGGTCTGTCCGTGACCGCTCACGACGATCTTGTACTGGAACTCGCCGGGGGTGGAGTTGCCGAGGACGTCTTCGTCGCAGGATCCCCGGACCTCGATGTACCGGATCTCCACGTCGAGGTCGTACACCTTCGTGAACTCGGGATCGGGATCGGGGGGCGGGGTCACCATCTCGGGAGCGGCCGGATCGGAGCACGCCATCAAGGTGCCGAGGATCGTCAGAGCGCCTACTTTGCGGGCCGAAGTCTTCAGAGCAGCCATCGTTCTCTCCGCGTTGTTGGGCCCGCCGTGCGGACCGTTTCGTTCGGTTCATCTGGAGACGCGGAGAACACGACCGAATCGTATCACGAGGTAGGATGACCGATCCAGGAGACATCACCGAGCTTCTCCTCGACCTGGATCACGATCGCGACAGGGCGGTCGATCTGCTCTTTCCAAGGGTCTACGACGAGCTGAGGGCCGTGGCTGGCGCGCGCTTGCGAGCGGAGCGGGCCGGTCACACGCTCAGCGCAACTGCACTGGTGCACGAAGCCTACCTCAGGCTGGTCAATCAGGACCGGGTGAATTGGAAGAATCGGGCACAGTTCTTCGCCATCGCGGCCCGGGCGATGCGCCGGATCCTGATCGACTATGCGACAGCGCGAAACGCTCAGAAGCGAGGCGGAGGAGTGCCCGTCGTCACGCTCGGCGAGGAAAGCGCCACCGTGGAATCGGGCCTGGACGCGCTCCTCACGATTGAAGAGGCCATGACCAGGCTCGCACAGCTCGACGAGCGACAAGAGAGGGTGGTCGAGCTCAGGTTCTACGGCGGCCTCAAACAGGAAGAGATCGCCGAAGTGCTGGGTGTGTCCCTGGCCAGTGTGAACCGGGACTGGCGGATGGCGCGGGCTTACCTGACGAATGCCCTCGAAGACTAGCGGTCAGTTCGGCACCAGCCGCTTCAGCTCGTCGAAGAAGTCCTGGATCTCGCCCTCACCGAGCTCCCGCTCGATGCGGTAGCGGCCTTCGAGGGCCGTGTTCAGGCGGGTGACGGGATCGGACATCGGTACCTCGGTTGAAAGCCAAACCGCTTTCACGATAGGGCGGCACCGTCCTGAATGCACGGTTCGCGTTACAATGGACCGCGGCAGCCGTCGCAGCTCCTTCGGAAGTGTGCCGATTCATATTGGGAACCCTGAAAGCGCATGGCCGCAGGGCGATTCGGCATGCGGATTAGTGTGCCGACTGGTGTGCCAACTGGGCCACACAGGCAGGAACGCAGAAGAACAGAAGCGAAGAGCGAGGGCTGTAAGTGCTTGTCCTAAAACACCCTAGCCGACCTCAAGACAACGCACCCGAACTCCCCGAAACACCCCGAATACTGAATGGGGTTCACGCGTTGCCGGGGATTCAGTGGGTCAGTTCCGAGGAGTCGAGCACATCGAATCGACGGAGCCGTACACCAGCTTCGAGTAGCGACTCGGCGAAGCGGCAATGTCAGCAGCAGTGGGGCGCACGACTCATCGCTCCAGCGGCAACCTCGTCCGAACGATCAGCTCTGCCCCGACCGCGCGGGTTCCAACAGCCACGAAACCGTTCGCGTGGACATCGTAGCTTCTGCCCGCGATACGGTCTTCCGCGAAGGCCCACGGCATGAGCGTCGAACGGGACAGGACACGCGGCTCGTCCCCGAGGTCGAGCGCCGCCGCGATCAGCTCTAGCCCGTTCGAGTAGAAGATCGTGTCGCCCGTCGCCGACCAGGCGGCCGACAGTCCGCCCTCGTTCGACACCGATACGGTTCGGCCGTCCGGCGGGAAGCGCGTGAGGTACACCTCACTCCGGCCGGTCGCGTCGGAGGTGTAGGCGATCCACGGCCCGACTGGTGAAGGCGCCGGCTGACTCTCCCAGGCTTCAGCAGTCGCGACAGGTATCGCCTCACCGCCCACCACAGGCACGGCGAGCACGTCGAAGACTCCGGCGGTCACCGTGAACACCACGTGCTCCCCGTCCCAGGTGTACGCGGGCCTCTGCAGGTTCGGGCCCTCGGCGTCGAGCCTACGCACCGCGCCGCCCCGTACCGACACGATGAACAGCTCGGATCCATCCCCCTCGTCGCGAGCCTCGAAGACGACGCTGTCACCACTGGGAGACCACGACGGTGCTTCAATACGGTCCTTGGCGAAGCTCGCACCCGCAACGATGCTACGAGTGGTTCGCTCGGACACCGAAAAGACGTGAAGCGCGGATTGCCCGCCCCGGTGGGTTGCGTAAACAACCCGGTCGCCGTCGGGGGCAACCCTTGGAGTGGACGCGCCGGTCGTCTCCTCGAACGACGTCTGCCGCAGGTCCCGCGCCAGCAGTAGCAACTCACCCTCACCCCGGGAACCGCTCAGGTATGCAATCGCGCCCGCGTCGGAGGTCGAGAAAAGCGCCGCCAGCGTCAGCCAACCGTCGATTGCTCCGATGATCCGTCTCGGCTCCCCGGTGAAACTTGCAGTAGCGAGATCGAAGCCTTCGGCGTTCACCCCCTCGTTCTGATCGGTCGCGCCGGGCTCGGCGTAGAGCATGACAGCGGCCGATTCGACGTACCGGGGGGACATGCCCCTTTTGAGCCTGGTGAGTCCCCGGGTCTGGGAATCGAGGATGGCAATCTCGGGCCCGGTTCCAATCACGGTGAACAGAATATCGTTGGATCCGGGAAGGTGGACCGGATCGGCGGCCCCGGTGACCGGGCCCTCCTGAGCGAGAATCTCCTCCGCGTCGCCACCGGCTGCCGAGACGCGCATAAGGCCCGGCGGGCCCGCGACGCCGTAGACGATGTGGTCATCTTCCCCCCAGGCGGCGCCCAACGAGACGCCCGAGAGCGGCGCGACCGTCGTCAGAGCGCTACCGTCCGTCCGGACCTTGCGGAGCTCCCCGTCGTCGACGGTGGAGAACGCTACCCACTCACCGTCCGGCGAGAAGACCACGGAGGCCGCGCCTTCGGACGCCGGAACCGGAATCGAGCTGCGCTGCTCGAAGCGACGTATATAGACTTGCTGGGAGCCGTCCGTTCGGCGACCGACGTACGCGACCGCGGTTCCCTCCCGATTCAGGGCCACGGAGGCCGGAACCCCCGAGACGATCTGATGTGTCGAGTCAGGTTGGACGACGAACTCGACTGCCGCCCCCGCCGCTACCGGGCCACTCCCCTGCCGGAGGGACAGCGCCCACACAGACGCGGCGACGAACGCCATGGCAAATACGACGGCCAGCGCCGAGAGTACGCGCACGCGCCGGTCCGCACCGCGCACCCCCGCTGCCCGGGTGCCCACCTCCCCGTACGCACCCGTAACGTGCCTGAAGTCCGGATTACCGACCGCAGCTCCGAACTCTGCCGCCGACGCGAAACGGTCGGCCGGAAGACGCTCCAGCCCCTTCAGGAGCGCTGCCTCCACGTGCGGCGGAATCGACCTCCGGAGCTCCGTGGGCCGGGTCGGATCTGCCGTGAGGATCTTGCTCAGGACCGCCTGCGCCGTCGCACCGGAGAAAGGAGGCTCACCGGTCAGCATCTCGAAGAGCACCGAAGCAAGGCTATAGACGTCAGATCGCGCGTCCGGGTCTCGGTCGGCCGAGGCTTGCTCCGGACTCATGTAGTAGGGGGTGCCGAGGCTCAATCCCGTCTCAGTGAGCCGTCCGCCGCCGGCCCCTGTACCGCCAGTGCGATCCCAAAGTCCGCCACCAGGGGCTGGCCACGCATGAAGATCACATTGGCCGGCTTGATGTCTCTGTGCACAACGCCTTGCTCGTGCGCTGACTGGAGCGCCCCAGCCACCGCACGGGCGATGCCGACCGCCTCCTCGACGGGAAGTTGTTTTTCGCGGTCGATCCGCTCTCGCAGCGTCTCGCCCTCCACAAAGGGCATGATGTAGAACAGGAGTCCGTCCGCTTCGCCTGAATCGTGAAGCGGGAGAATGTGTGGATGTTGGAGGTTCGCAGTCGTCTTGATCTCGGCCAGGAAGCGCTCAGCCCCGACGATTGCAGCTAGCTCAGGCTTGAGTACCTTGAGCGCTACCTTCCTCTCGTGGCGCAGGTCATCGGCGAGGTAGACCATGGCCATTCCGCCCTCGCCGAGCTCGTGCTCTATGCGGTAGCGGCCTTCGAGGGCGGCGTTCAGGCGGGTGACGGGATCGGACATAGTGCCTCGGCGAGAGAAGCAAATCGCTCTCACGATAGGACACCGGCTCGTCAATCGCACGACCTTCGTTCGCGGCGATTGGCTAGGTGTTCAGACTTTCGCAGAAGTGTGCCGCTTCATATCGGGGTCGCTGGAAGAGCGCATGGCCCCAAGGCGATCCGGTGTGCCAGCTAGTGTGCCGATTGGTGTGCCAACCAGGCCGCACTGGGGGAAACGCAGAAGAACAGAAGCGAAGAGAGAGGGTTCTAAGTGCTTGTCCCAAAGCACTCTAGCCGACCTCAAGACAACGCAACAAAATTCCCCGAAACACCCCGAATACTGAATGGGATTCACGCATTGTCAGGGATTCAGTGGGTCAGTTCGGCACCAGCCGCTTCAACTCCTCGAAGAAGTTGTTTATCAGGATGAACGGAGGCCCCTGACTGCCATCGCCATCTCCCTGAGCCAATGTGGGAATCAGAAAGCGATCGTCCTCCGGCGCGACTTCAAAGGCTTCTCCGAATTGAGCCGATCCGACCCAGCCAGGGGAATCGAACATCTTGATGGGTGTCTCGAACCGGAAGCCTTCCGTGGCTTCGTACTCGACCATCCACATGGACGGAGCCGCGCCGTTGTCCTGGAAGTAGAGCTCGCTGCCACCGTGCGCCCAGCGGGGATAGCGCGCCGGACTGCTCGAGACCTGCCACCGTCCGGCGTCCACGTCGGGGAATGGTCGAACGTAGACGTGGTTCACACCGGTTTCGTCTGACGCGTATGCGACCCAACGACCGTCGGGTGAGATTGCCGCATCCTGAGCGTCATACTCCCCGACAAGCAGGGGAATCGGTTCGGCGTCTTCGCCGGGGCGGTAGCCGAGGATGTCCTCATCCGCGGTCCAAAGGATCAACCATTCCCCATCTGGACTCCACCGTGCGCTGAGAAGGTCTTCCTCGATGTCCAGGAGCAACTCGGGCTCTCCGGTCCCGTCCGCGGCCTTGGACCAGACATCGAAGTTCCCGTTCCGATTGGACAGGAAGGTGATGTTTCGACCGCCCGGCTCCCATACCGGCATCTTCTCAGCCGCCTCGTCGAACGTCAGCCGCGAGTGAGCGCCGGCGTCGAGGCGCTTCACCCAAATGTCGTACCCCCCTTGGGAAAACTCCCGGAGAACGACCATCGAGCCGTCGGGCGAAAGGCTCAGGCCCACCTCCGAGTCAGGACCGCGGTTGTAGACCCAATCCGGGTCCACAGGGCTTGCCTGCCCGCCTCGGGTCACCCACGCGAGCTGCTGCACCGGTCCCGATGCGGAGCTACTGGGTCCGCCGCGGCTATAGAAGAACTTCCCGTCTTCGGCTATCGACCAAGCAGAGACGCCGTCCATAACTGGGATCGGGGCCCCTGACATCTCCATCTGGTCGGGGTCGAAGGTCGCGGCCATGACGGTGCCGTCCAACGCGCTGTAGACCAAATGCCCCGAGAGGGCATACCTCGGGTACTGTCCGTCGACGATCCGCGACATCTCTCCGGATTCGAGATCCAGCGTCCGGACCTCCCAGGATTGGTCCGTGTCGACCATCAGCAACGCCCCACGGTCACCCGGAAGCAGGTCGTACACGTAGTGTGCTCTCTCCCCTTCGGAGAGCCGAGACACGTACTCCACCGCTCCACCGGTTGAGGGGATGCGAACAGCGCCGGAGTCTGTGGTGGCGTACACGAAGCCGTCGCGTCCCCACTCGGGAGCGAAGCCGGCCGTCAGTGTTCGCACGGGTCCTCCGGCAAAGGCGGCCACCTGGATGTCCCCGTCGACGCTGCCGAAAGCGACTTCGAGCCCGTCATGGGACACCGCCGGTGAGCGTGATGCGCCGGTCTCTCGAATGAGCGTCGCCGTTGGATCGTCCCACCGCCGCACCATAAGGCGTCCGCCGGCGATGCGGTACACGACCATGGTCCCGTCGGGGGAGAGGTCGAAACCAGTCGGTCCAGGAGTCGTGGGCCCCTGCCCCTCCCGGAACGGAGCCTCGAAACGCTCGACGTGCCTTGGGGCCTCGGGAGGTCCGGGACGCAAAAACGCCCATGCAGTGGACAATGCGAGGAGCGCAGACACGATGGTCATGCCGATCGAAATCCGGTTCCACGGACTTCCGCTCCCGCGGATCCCGGATACTGTGTGGTCACCGTGCCGGAACGAGGGGTCGGCAAGCGCCTTGGCAAAACCCTGTGCGCCCGTGAACCGATCGGCGGGCAACCTTTCGAGTGCCTTTCTTATTGCCGCGTCCACGTTGGCTGGAACCGATCGTCGGATCGTCGTCGCGGACACGGGTTCGCCTTGGATGATCTTGCCCAACACGGCCTGCGCAGTGTTGCCAGGATAGGGCGGCTCACCGACCAGCATCTCGTACAGCACGCACGCAAGCGCGAAGGTGTCGCTGGCAGGGCCGACCGCCTGATCTCCCGTCGCCTGCTCCGGAGACATGTAGTATGGCGTTCCCAGCGAGAGACCGGTCTCGGTGAGGCGCCCAGCCCCACCTGCACTGACGGCGAGTGCGATGCCGAAGTCGGCAACCAGCGGCTGCCCCTGACTCAGCAGGATATTCCCCGGCTTGATGTCCCGATGGACAACACCGCGCGAGTGAGCGGCGTGAAGAGCAGTGGCCACAGCCGTCGCGATGCCGAGGGCTTCATCGACCGGCAACTGTTTCTCCCGATCGATGCGGTCCCTGAGGGTCTCCCCTTCGATGTACGGCATGACGTAGAAGAGGAATGAACCTGCCTTCCCCGAGTCGAACAGCGGAAGGATGTGGGGGTGCTGCAGGTTGGCCGTCGTCTCGATCTCGGCCAAGAAGCGCTCCGCCCCCACGACTGCGGCCAACTCGGGCTTCAGAACCTTGAGGGCGACATTCCGGTTGTGCTTGAGGTCCTTGGCCAGGTAGACGGTTGCCATCCCGCCCTCACCGAGCTCGCGTTCGATGCGGTAGCGGCCTTCGAGGGCCGTGTTCAGGCGGCTGACGGGATCAGACATGTTCGCCTCGCCGGCGGCACGAGTGTAGCTCGGCCATCAGGCCACGCTGACTATCCACCGACGAGCGCCTCCACCTCAGCCACGAAGTTGAGCCATAGGACGAACTCCGCACCCGGCTCGTCGTCCTCGTCCTGGGCCAACTCTCGGAACAGGAACCGCTGGTCGTCGGGCGAGACGTCGAACACGCGCCAGCCGAAGTCCTCCCACGTGAAACGCCCCGTGTCGAACAGGCTGGTCCGGTTGGTGATCTCGAACGCGGGGTCCCCCTCGTATTCGGCGGACACGAGCCAGCCGTCGCCGTCGATGTAGAAGAGCTCCCGTCCGTTCCGAGCCCAGACCGGGCTCAGGCTCCCCTGACCGGAGACCGGGATCTGAGCGTCTGCACCGGGGAAGGGCCGAACCACGACCTGTTGTGCGCCCGTTGCGTTCGAAACGTAGGCAATCCAGCGACCGTCGGGAGACACGTTGACGGCGTATTCGTCGAACTCGGAGGCCACCAGATCCGCGATGTCCCCCGTCTCGAGATCGACCGTGCCGATATCCGAACGGGCGGCGTCCGGGCTGCCACGCCGGATAACCGCCACGTTGCTGTTCGGCACGGGTGCGAATTCAAAGACGCTCGGGGGCTGCGCTACCTGGTCGAAGGCGCCCCCCGAGCTTCCGTCCGCGGGTAACGCTCGAATACCTCCCGCGGTTCCCGTGACCACGTAGCCGATCCGCGAATCCGAGAGCCAGATGGGTCGACGGGCCCATTCCTCACCGGTGGTCAGCCGGACCGAGGGCCCGTCGGGCAGCCTCCAAATCCAAAGGTTGGTGCGCTGCTCGGACTCATAGATGGAGGTGACCAAGCGGGTTCCGTCCAGGGCGAGGGACGCGTCGCCGTACGCCGCCGCCGGCGCCGCTACGGGAGTGACTGCTCCGTCTCGCTCTACCCACACGAACCGTCGGATTCTAACCCGTCGGGCACTACTGGCCCGGGCGTACAGCATGTTCCCAGCTGCACTGACCGCCATCTCGGGCGCGGAAATCGCCACCGCGACGTCATCGAACAGCGGGACCCCCGGACCCGTGAGTCGAAGTGCATCCAGATCGAACGGCGCGATGAAAACGGCGCCGGCTCGGTTCACGTAGAGGAGCCTTCCCGGCTGGAGATACCAGCCGCGGGCCACGTCCTTCAGGAGCTGGCGTGTGGAATCCGCCGCCACGTCGTACACGGCCAGAGACATGTCGCTGCCGCACCCCCCCTGCACCTGTCTGCAGATCGTCACCAACACCCCGCCGGATCCGGGCAGCGGCCCGGCGAACGCGAGCTGCCCGAACCCCTGCCCTCCGTAGTCGACGAGCGTGTCGGGCGCCTCGGAGCCCGTGTCCGGTATGCGCATCAGCACGTTCGTCGGCAACTCATAGACGATCGAGCCGTCGTCGAGCCAGGCGACGGCGATCATGTTCCCGCCGGCCAAGTCCGAAGCCATCGTGACCACAAATCCGTCGACCAACCGGAGCTTCTTCAGCTCGCCCTCCGCCACGAACGCGATCCATTGCGAGTCGGGCGAGTAGATCACATTCTGCGCCTGCTCGGTGCCCGGAAGGGGGCGGGCCGCCTCTGACGAGCGTGGCTTGAGCCAAAGCTGCCACGTCCCGCCCCCGTCCGCCGATTCGCCGAAGACCATGGAGGAGCCGTCGGGCGCCAACGCCGAATGCCGCGCAATGGGGCGCAGCAGGTCGTCTCCGAACGCCGGGATGGGAATGCGGTCACTCTCGCCGGGACCGGCGCCGGTCGATCCGCCGGTTCGACCCAGCCCGGCTAGGGTGAACCCAAGTACGGCCAACGCGCTGGCCGTCAACGCGATGGTCCGCCAGCGACGCTCCCCTACCCCAACGCTCGCCTGCTCGGCCGTTCCGTGTCGGAACACGGGATCCGCCAGAGCGTTCGAGAATTGCTGCGCCGAGCCGAATCGGTCGGCCGGCAACTTCTCGAGGCCACGGCGAATTGCAGCGTCCACGTTCGTCGGCACCGACCTGCGGAGCGCGGTCGCGGACACGGGATCGCCCTGCAGGATCTTCCCGAGCACGGCCTGGGCCGTCGTGCCCATGTAGGGGGGCTCTCCCGTCAGGAGCTCGTAGAGAACGGCTGCCGCCGCGTAGATGTCGCTCGCCGGACCCACGTGCTGGTCACCCGTCGCCTGCTCGGGACTCATGTAGTATGGAGTCCCTACACTGAGACCGGTTTCTGTTAGACGGGCCCCGCCCGCCGCGCCGACGGCGAGCGCGATCCCGAAATCGGCCACGACGGGCTGGTCATCCTGAAGCAGGACGTTGGCCGGCTTGATGTCTCGGTGAACCACCCCGTGCCGATGCGCATAGTCCAACGCGCCTGAGACCGCTGAAACGATCCGCACGGCCTCGTCCACGGGAAGCTGCTTCTCGCGATCGAGACGCTCCCGCAACGACTCGCCTTCCACGAAGGGCATCACGTAGAAGAGAAACGAGTCCGCTTCGCCGGAATCGTAGAGCGGCAGGATGTGCGGGTGCTGCAGATTGGCGGTGGTCTCGATCTCGGCGAGAAAGCGCTCGGCTCCGACCACCGCGGCGAGCTCGGGCTTCAGGACCTTGAGGGCAACGTGGCGATTGTGTTTGAGGTCCTTGGCCAGGTACACCGTGGCCATGCCGCCCTCACCAAGCTCTCGCTCGATGTGGTAGCGGCCTTCGAGGGCCTCGTTCAGGCGGGTGACGGGATCGGACATGGAGCCCAAGATCCACCGAGCCGCTGCGTAGACGCAAGGAACTCCATCTGCGACACGCTGTCGGGAATCGCTAGTTCCCCAGCCGCTCCTCCAACTCGGTGAAATAGTGCCGGACCAGGATGACCGGACCCTCCAGCGCGGCTCCGTCCGCGCCACCCCCCACGAGCCGTAACGTCACGAGCCGCTCGTCATCCGCTGAAACATCGAATGCCTTCCAACCCTGACCCGACCGGAAGAAACCAGCGGCGGCGGCATTGGCGATGACCGATCGGTCCGTTACCTGGAAGGACGGCTCCGTCACGTAGGTGGCGGCCACGATGTCCGAGTTGCCGGCAAGGTATAAAAGCTCGCGGCCGTTGTGGGCCCAGACGGGACTGCTGCCGCCGTTGGTAGATACGAGCACTTGGGCGTCCATGTCCGGGAACGGACGCACGTAGACCTCGGCGTCGCCGGATTGGGTCGACACGTAGGCGATCCAACGCCCGTCATGGGACACCCGGGGATTGAGTTCCCGGAACTCCGAACCCAGACTCTCAACGGAGTCGGGGGTGGAGTCGTACAGACCGATGCGTGCGTCGGGACCGCCTCGCGTACGTACCACGATTCCGCTCCCGTCCGGTAGCGGCTGGACCTCCTGCACATCGCGCTCGGTAATCAGGAGCTCCCGTTCCGCGCTTCCGTCGGCCCTGCTTCTCCATGCGGCTCCTTCGTCCACATACACGATCGACTGGCCATCCGCAGACCATTCTGGTCGGAAGCCCCGCTCGTCCCCGGTCGTAAGGCGAGTGAGCGTCCCATCGGGAAGCTGCTTGACCCAGAGACGCGGTTCCTCGTCTTCGGTGATGGAAATGGCAAGGCGGTCGTCGGTCGGTGAGAGTGCGAGGTCCATGTACGCACCCGGCGGCAGATTAGCAGACGCCAGTGCCGTGACGGTGCCGTCCCGGTCCATCCAAACGACTTCTCGTTGCCCGGTCGTCAGTGTTACTCCCCGCTGGAGGAGGACCGTGCCGTCGTGCGCGACCGCAAGCTGAGGACTCGTTAACGCCAGGCGGATTCCGTCGAACAGGGGGACGCCGGTTCCGGTCAAAGACAGGTTCCCCAGGTCGAACGGCGCCGCGAACACCGCTCCGTCGGTGCGTACGTACATGACGTGACCGGTAGGCACGTACCATGCCCGGATGACGCCCTCAAGCAGCAGCCTGGGCTCGAGGGTCTCGAGGTCGAGCACGTGCAGCTGCGAGATCTGCGCGCAGTTGTTGGTCGGGCACACGTTGACCAGAGCACCCGCGGATCCTGGGAGTGGGCCGATAAAACTCAGTTGAGCAGCCTCTTCCCATGCCGCCAGCGTCTGCGCCGCACCCCCTCCGTCCGGGATCCTGATTATGCTCTGGCCCGCCCCCTCGTACAGGAGCGTGCCATCGTCCATCCAGGCCAGGCCAACCATGTTCGAGCTCGCGTCCTCGGCAACTGTTACCGTGACGCCATCGCCGATCGGCCGAGTCCGGATGTCGGTGCCACTGACGAAGGCGATGCGTTCACTGTCGGGAGCGTAGACGACATTGCGGGCGCCCTCGGTGCCGCCGAGCGCCACGGGCTCGACCGCGCCCGCCGATTTGTACCAGAGCTGCCACTCGTCTTCACTTTCGCCTCGACGAGCGAAGACCATACCCGAGCCGTCCGGCGCCAAAGCCGTGTAGGCGCCGATGCTCCGGCCCTGCCCGTTCCACATGGGGGCGATCACCTGGCGGACGGTTGGCTGTTGCGCGGGAGTGCGGGTGAGAGACCAGCCCAGGGCCCCGGCCAGGACGACGGTGGACAACGCCAGCCCAACGGACAGCCGGTTCCACGGTCCGGCGGAAAGCACCTCGACACCTCCCGGCGTATCCCCGTGCCGGAAGGTCGGATCCGCGAGCGCCTTGGCGAACTCGTTCGCGCCCTGGAATCGATCGGCCGGCAGCTTCTCGAGCGCCTTCCGGATCGCCGCGTCGACGTTGAATGGCACCGACTTGCGCGTGGCGGTGGCCGAGACCGGGAGGCCTTGGATGATCTTGCCAAGCACCGCTTGCGCTGTGGTGCCCGGATAGGGTGGTTCGCCCACCAACATCTCGTAGAGCACGCACGCGAGCGAGTAGGTGTCGCTGGCTGCGCCGATCGCTTGGTCGCCCGTCGCCTGCTCCGGGCTCATGTAGTACGGCGTGCCGACGCTCAGTCCCGTCTCGGTCAGCCGGCTACCGCCCGCGGCGCCCACCGCGAGCGCGATACCGAAGTCAGCCACGAGCGGTTCGCCGCGGCTGAGCAGGATGTTGCCCGGCTTGATGTCGCGGTGGACGATGCCCTGGTCATGGGCAGTCTGTAGGGCGTTCGCCACCGCCGTGGCAATACCGAGCGCCTCGTCGACCGGGAGCTGCTTCTCGCGATCGATCCGGTCGCGCAGCGTCTCCCCGTCGATGTACGGCATGACGAAGAACAGGAAGCCTTCGGCCTCGCCTGAGTCATGCAGGGGGAGGATGTGCGGGTGCTGGAGCCCGGCAGTCGTCTTGATCTCGGCGAGGAACCGTTCGCCTCCCACGACCGCCGCGAGCTCGGGCTTGAGGACCTTGAGCGCGACCTGGCGTTCGTGACGCAGATCCTTGGCCAAGTAGACCGTGGCCATTCCGCCCTGACCGATCTCGCGCTCGATCGAGTAACGGCCTTCGAGGGCCTCATTCAGGCGGGTGACGGGATCAGACATCGGAGCCAGGGTTGAAAGCCAAATCGCCTTCACGATAAGGCGGCACCGTCCGGAATGCACGGTTCGCGTTACAGTGGACCGCGGCAGTCGCCGAAGCTCCCTCGGAAGTGTGCCGATTCATCTTTGCACCCTTGAAAAGCGCGCAGCTTAGGGCCGATCCGGTGTGCGTTCTAGTGTGCCGCTTGGTGTGCCAACTGGTCCACACCGGGGAAAACACAGGACAACTGAAGCGAAGAGCGATGATCGTAAGTGCTTGTCCTGAAGCACGCTAACCGACCTGCAACCAACTCATCCGAACTCCCCCAAACACTCCGAATACTGAAAGGGGTTCACTTGTCGGGGATTCAGTGGGTCAGTTCGGCACCAGCCGTTTCAGCTCCTGGAAGAAGTTCTGGACCAGGATGAGTTCGGGCGTTTGCTCCTCCGTCGCGCCCATAGTCGTCGACCGCGCCATGAGGAAGCGCTGGTCGTCGGGCGCGACATCGTAGAAGTCCCAGTTGGGACTGATGACCGTCCCGGGCGCGATCGGGAATAGAACTTCGCGACCCAAGACGGTGAACCCAACCTCCGCCCGAACCGACGCGGAGATGAGGCTCGGCGCTGCCGCGCTCCCGCCCGCATAAAACAGCTCACGCCCGCTGTGCCCCCACATAGGTTTGATACCCCCGTCCGTCGAGACTTGCGTTTTCCCCGCCTCGACGTCGGGAAACGGACGCACGAAGATCTCGTGCCGGCCCGTTTCGTCCGACGAATACGCCAGCCACCGTCCGTCCGGAGAGAGAGCCGGGCCCTGTTCGGCGTGATCTGGGGAAGCGAGCAAGGGCAACGGCACACTGTCGGTGGAGGGTCTGACCGCGAGAATGTCTCGCGCTCCTCCGCCAAGTGCACCTGCCGTTCGAAGCACGAGCCACTCGTCGTCGGGACTCCAGAATCCGTCCCCCGACACGGGTTGGTAGGCGAACAACAACTCCGCTTCTCCGGTTCCGTCAGCCCGCCTGGACCAGACGTTCGCGCTTCCCGACCGGTTCGAGAGGAACGTCACCGATGCTCCGTCCGGGGACCAGCGCGGTTTGGCGTCAATCGCTTCGTCGAATGTGAGCCTGGAATGTGGGCCGTCTGGTAAGGCCTTGATCCAGATGTCCGAGCCATCCGGGGTCCGCTCCTTTACCGCAACGCGATCACTGCTGGGCGACAGACTCCACCCTAGAAATCCCGATCCCGGATCGAACGCCCAACCCGACTCGACGGGGGTCGCGTCGCCCGAACGGGTCACCCAGACGAGTTCGATCAAGCCAGAGGAACCGGTCGCGGTCGACCAATACAGGAGCGTGCCGTTCGCCGACAGGCTCTACATCGCGTCGGTCTGGGTCGTGATGCCGAGCCCGTCGACGAGCGGAACGGGAGCTCGAGTGAGCTGCAGGGCCTCGGCGTCGAAGGGAGCAGCCAGGATCCTCCCATCCGCCGTAGCGAAGACCAGATGTCCGGTCGAAGTCACGAATGATCGGACGCCCTCCGTCAGAACGGTGCGCTGGCCCGTCGTCATGTTCAGGGCCTCGATCTGCCGCGGTGTGCTCCAAGCGGTAAAGACTCCGACCTCACCGCCCTGCAACACCTGGAAGTACCCGTGAGGCCCGTCCCCGGGCGTTTCCCGCGCCGTGACCTGCTCTACCTCCCCCCCCGCGATCGGGACCCTGCGGATGGTTCGTCCGACCGGTGAGAAGTACAGGTAGCCGTCAACGCCCCATCGCGAGCAGCACACAGCTTGGTCGGCCAGCGTTCGGACGAGCCCGCCGCGCAGGGGCGCTACCTTGAGCAGTCCATCCTGCACGTAGGCCACCTCCTGGCCGTCCGGTGAGATGACGGGGTCGTGCAGATCCCCCTCGGTGTCGGGAATCGGCACCGGGTCGAGATTATCCCACTGCCTCAGGTACAGCTGGGGGCGTCCAGTTTCGTTCATGGCGCGGTAGACCATCATCGATCCGTCGGGCGAGACGTTCAGCTGTTCGTCGGGTGTCTGCCCCTCCGCGACGGCGAGTGAGAACCGCTCGATGGGTGCCGGCAGTGGCGGAGGATCCGGCTGCAGGACCGCCCACCCGAGGGCGGTGGCCAGAACAGCGGTCGTGGCGGCGAATCCCCTGGTGAGTCGGTTCCAGGGACTGCCCGAATCGCCGACGCCAGCCACCTCACCATGACGGAAGCCCGGATCGGCAAGTGCTTTCGCGAAGTCACGAGTACTGGTGAAGCGGTCTGCCGGGATCCTCTCCAACGCCTTCCGGATTGCTGCGTCTACGTTGGGTGGGATCGACTTCCTGACGGAGGTGGCGGACACGGGAGCGCCCTGAATGATCTTCCCGAGCACCGCCTGCGCGGTGTTCCCCAGGTACGGAGGCTCACCTACGAGCAGCTCATAGAGAACACATCCGAGCGCGTAGGTGTCGCTGGCCGGCCCCACAATCTGGTCGCCCGTGGCCTGTTCGGGAGACATGTAGTACGGCGTGCCGACACTGAGGCCGGTCTCGGTGAGCCGATTGCCACCCGCAGCGCCCACGGCCAGCGCGATGCCGAAGTCGGCGACGAGCGGTTCTCCGCGACTCAGAAGGATGTTCGCGGGCTTGACGTCGCGATGGACGATGCCCTCGTCGTGTGCCGTCTGGAGCGCACCGGCAACCGCGATGGCAATACCCAACGCCTCGTCGACTGGCAATTGTTTCTCGCGATCGATCCGGTCGCGCAGCGTCTCCCCCTCCACGTAGGGCATCACGTAGAACAGGAAGCCGTCAGCCTCCCCGGAATCGTGGAGTGGGAGGATGTGCGGGTGCTGCAGACTGGCCGTGGTCTTTATCTCGGCCAGGAAACGCTCGGCTCCGACCACAGCCGCCAGCTCGGGCTTCAGGACCTTGAGGGCGACCTTGCGCTCGTGTTTGACATCATCGGCCAAGTAGACCGTGGCCATCCCGCCCTCACCGAGCTCGCGCTCGATGTGGTAGCGGCCTTCGAGGGCGGTGTTCAGGCGGGTGACTAGATCGGACATCGGTGCCTCGGCGAGAGGAGTAAAACCGCTCCACGATAGGACGGCCGGTCGTCAATCGCACGACTTTCGTTCGCGAGCGATTGGCCAAGTGCTCAGACGTCCGCAGAAGTGTGCCGCTTCATATCGGGGTCGCTGAAAGAGGGCGTGGTTCCAACGCGATCGGGTGTGCGCGTTAGTGTGCCGATTGGTGTGCCAACCAGGCCGTACGGGGAAAAACGGAGAAGAACAGAAGCGAAGAGCGAGGGTCATAAGTGCCTGTCCCAAAGCACTCTAGCCGACCTCCAGACAACGCAGCGCAACTCTCCGAAACACCCCGAATACTGAATGGGGTTCAGGGGGTCGCCGGTTCGAATCCGGCCGTCCCGAACAGAGCGGCCAGAGCGTTGTCGAGCGAGGCGAGCCCCCGCGCTGACCCGCGAGACGAGCGAGGATCGCCGCAGGCGACCGCAGATCAATCCGGCCGTCCCGATCAGGCCCCACAACCAAACGGTTTTGGGCCCTTCTACATCCGGCCCTGAGCGGGACGGCGTGAGAACCGGCGTGGCGAGTGCAAAGAGCCGTCGTCGGTTCGAGGCGAGCGGCCATCCTGGTGTCGAGCAAAGCGAGTCATCTGGCTGACCCGCGACACGATCGAGCACGGTCGAAGGCCGCACTCAGATCAATGCAACCGTCCCAATCGGAGTAAAGCCGGCCTTTCCCGGAAGCCTCCTCCTCGACTTCAGCTCCTCGAAAGAGTTCGGTACCAGGAGCGTCTGCACTTCGTTTGCGCAAAGCCAGGGACGATCCGAGGGCTAGAACGGAGCGCTGCAGACGTATGACCGCATCATGGGGTTCGGACGCTGCCGTACGTAGGCACGGCCGACCACCTGAACACCGGCCCAGTGCGAATAAGGAGAGATCTCACGCTCAACGTCCGGTCTCCGCATCGAGCTCCTGGAAGGAACTCTCCACGCGGCCTGAGCCGCCGGTCTACGGCAGTACAGTCAGGCCGCCGACCAGGGTCACGCTGGATCCTCCGGACCTGACAGTGACGTCCCAAACCCGCGGCCGCCTCGGACCGCCGGAATTGACTGTGATCGTTGCATTGATCGTGGTCGGGTCGACCACCGTTACGTTCCCCACATCGGGCGTGGGGCCCTTGCCGTTGCTCAGGACTACCTGAGCGTCGGGGCCAAAGCCGGTTCCAGTGATCGTCACGTCGATCACGCTGGGCACCGGAGCCGTATTCGGTAGCATGGCGCTCACGGTCAGGGGTACCGTCGACTCACTCACCGATGTGTTTCGGGTCACGTCGTCGCTGTCGCCATCGTCATCGGTGACGGTCAAAGCGACCGCGTAAGTGCCATCTGCTCCAAAGGTGTGGCTGGGGTTCTGAGCGGTCGACGTGCCGCCGTCGCCGAAGTCCCATGTCCAGGAAACCACGGTGCCGTCGTAGTCCGCCGATGTGTCCGTGAACTGGCATTCCAGCCCGCTACAATCCGGGTCGGCGAAGGTTGCGATCGGCGGGATATTCCCGCCGCTCCCAGCTCCATCGAACTCGTACGCACCAATGTCGACCTCACTGCCCATGATGCGCGGATTCCCCTCGTAATCAGTGGCGGAGAGGGAGGCATGAAAGGCGCCCGCATCGATCAGCGGTGACATCGGGCTGAGGTGTAGATCATATCCGCCCGGATCCACGAACATCGGATCGACATCGAGGTTGCCAACGCCAGGAAAGCCACCCTCGATGTCGCTGAAGGTGACGACGGACGTATTGGCGGTCTTGCCGGAAAACGAGCCGCCCATATTACCCCAGACCACCGTGTTATGGAGTACGGGGGAGCTGCCGTTGCGGCTGATGATGCCGGACCCGGTGTTGTAGGCGATGATCGAGTTGAGAATCAGAGGGCTAGGATCGTTATTTCGCATCCCGCCACCGTTCGAGGCGCTGTTGCCGACCATGATGACGTTGATCAGAGTCGGATTACCAGTCGGTGTGGCGCGACCCACGTAGTTGTGCATGGCACCCCCGGAAGGAGCCGTGTTGCCAACAAACAGGCAGTTGGTGACGACCGGGTTGCTGTTCTTCCGGTTATCCATCCCGCCCCCTTCTTCCTCTGCGTGATTGTACTCGAACACGCAATCGGTCACGGTGGGATGACTGTTCAGATAGCTCCGCATCCCACCGCCCTTGTGGGCGGTGTTCTGCGTGAAACGGGCGTTGATGATGGTGGGGCTGGCCTCGATGTTGAACACCCCACCACCCATCGCACCGGCGGAGTTGAGCTCGAAACGTGTACCG
The DNA here is from genome assembly GCA_039589315.1 of Gemmatimonadota bacterium. Taxonomy (GTDB): domain Bacteria; phylum Gemmatimonadota; class Gemmatimonadetes; order Longimicrobiales; family Gaopeijiaceae; genus JBDHHQ01. Next base: position 45,991 of record JBDHHQ010000042.1, on the reverse strand, counting down.
ATGATCGTTGGGCTGCCAAGGCGATTGTACATCCCTCCGCCACGGTCGCTCGCGTTGTTGGCGGTGAAGATGCAGTCCCGAACGGTCGGGCTGCTGCCCACGTTGCGCATCCCTCCGCCCTCCAGGGCGTTGCCACCGGTGATGGTAAACCCCTCGAGAACAGTCGTCGGCCCCTCGCCGCTGACGGCTGTGACGACGGACCCACCCGAGCTGGTTCCGTCTATGATCGTCGAGAGCGGGCCTCCGGAGCTGCGAACCGTGATCGCCTTTCCGGTGAAATCGATCGTTTCGTCATAGGTCCCGGGCGCTACGACGATCACGTCCCCGGCCGTCGCGGCGTCGATCGCCGATTGGATCGTCGAATAGTCCAGAGGCACGAGGAGTTCGCCAATTGCAGCAATCACGAGGGCAGGCGCGACGGGCCCCTCGGCAGACGCGTGACGGTCCGGCTCGAGGGCGCATGATGCGACGAGGAGGCACGACACGAGCGACGAGAGAGAGACAGAGGTCCGTGGGGTTAGCATGGTCCTACCTCATACATGGAGATCCATCCTCGATCCGCCCAGAGAAGCCCGAGAAGTATGCCGCCGCTACCAGAGCAGCGACCCGATGGACCGCGGCAGAGTGTCGGAACAGCGATAGCGAACCGAAGGCAACGGAAACACGGGCTAGCTTTGGAAGGGCAGCCTGCAAAGCGATCCCGATTGCTGGTCCGTGTTGCTCCGCTCTCCATGATTTCCGATTCCGTAGCCGATACGCAATGCTGCATCAGCGCCACACGACCACGCGACCATGGCCGAACGGGGACAAACTCGGAGACACAGAGTCGAAGAGCAGGAGGTGCTAAGTGGTTGACCCACAGCACCCTGACCCACGTAGAGCCAACTCAGCCTGACTCCCCGCAACACCCCGAATAATGAATGGGGTTCACCCGTTGTCGGGGATTCAGTGGGTCAGTTCGGCACCAGCCTCCCCAGGTCCTCGACAAGGTTCTGGACCAGTATCAACCGAGACGTCGACTCGGGGTCGAGGGGCCGATACATCCAGAACGACTGGTCGTCGCCGCTGACGGCGTACTGTGCGCGGCCCCGGCCGGACACGTACCGGTCGATTGGGAACAGGATCCTGCGGTCCCTTACCTCGAACCCCTCGTCGGCATCGAAAACGACGACGGCGAGCTGGTCCTGTCCGCTACGGTAGAACAGCTCGGTGCCGTTGTGAGCCCACACGGGCTCCGTGCCACCATCCGTGGAGATCAGCTCCCGAGACGACGCAGACGGGTCGGGAAAGGCTACGACGTAGATCTCGTCACGCCCGGACTCATCGGACGCATACGCCAGCCAGCGGCCGTCCGGCGAAATCGTGGGTCCGCTCTCGCGGAATTCCGAAGTCACGAGAGGAACCACCTGTCGGGTCTCATCCAATCGAGACCCGAAGATATCGCCTGTCGTACCTACGATGGTCCGATAGACCAACCATTGTCCGTCCGGAGACAGAGCGATGTCGTCAATCGAAGCTTCAGCGTCCAGCACCTGTTCCGGTTCACCGACTCCGTCGGGTCTCGCGGTCCAGACGTCGAATTGACCGGCCCGATCGGACAGGAAGACCAGTGAATCGCCGCCCGGAGACCAGATCGCTCTGTAGTCGATGCCCCGCGCACGGGTAACCGGTCTCGGGGCCCCTATTCCCGTCGGCTTCAGCCACACGTCCAGGAATCCGCCCTGCACGTTCGCGAACGCCACGCGATCCCCGTCGGGTGAAAGAGCGAGATTCGTGAACTCCTCTGCGCCGAACACCGTCCAATCCGGATCGATGTCGGTCGCGTTGCCGGAGCGATCTATGCGAACCGGGATGACACCGAATTCTGCGCTGCCGTGCACGTAGACGAGCGTGCCCATGTCGGAGACGGCGAACTGCGACGCCGAGCCAGGGTGCACGTCCGCGCGATCCGGCAGAACGACGGGGGGACCCGTTACCTCCAGGCGACGGAGATCGAAGGGGGCGGCCGATAGTGAGCTGTCCGCCTTGGAATAGACGACGTGACCAGATCTCAAGTACCGTGCCGTCGCTCCAGCGAGCAGAGGCTTGACCACGCCCGACTCCAGGTCGAGCACGGCGATTCTGCTCTGGTCCGGCGCGCCGGCACGGATGGTGAACAGGAGCCCCCGCCCCTCAGGCAGAGCATCGGGCCACGCATACAGCAGTCCAGGCTCCGGGGTTGCTACTGACAGGGGCTCTCCGCCCGTCGCGGGTACGCGCTGAATGCGACCCTGCGGGTCGGCGAAGTAGAGCATGCCGTCCGTGCCCCAGTCGAGACCACCCGTGTCCGGTGCACCCGATCCAACCACGACGGTGGACGGACCTCCCTGGAGGCTGCCCACGTGGACACCGCCCTGTGCCGTGAATGCCAGCTCTGCCCCATCCGGGGAGAACACGGGATTTCGCGCCCATTCGGTTCCCGGAATCGCGCCGACCTCCATCTGATCCAGACGCCGAGACCAGAGCTGGCGCTCGCCAAGCCAGACGAGTGTAGAACCGTCCGCGGAAAGTGCCAGCCCGACTCCAGCCAGTCCCGTGGGCCACGCCTGCGCCTCCGAAACCGGCACCTGCGACCGCACAACCGGGCGCGCCGACGTGCGGGCGGAGGACCAAACCGCCACGGCCACCGCCACGAACGCCGCCGCCCACCCCAACGCAGCCAGCGCTTTCCAAGGGCGCTCCGCAGTGATCCGGGCGGCGGTGTCGGTGCCGTGTCGAAACCCGGGATCCGAGAGAGCGGTGGCGAACTCGCCGACGGAAGTGAACCGATCCGCCGGGAGTCTCTCGAGCGCGCGTCGGACCACAGCATCGACGTTTCGCGGAATGAGCGGGCGTTTCCGCGCCGGTTCGACCAGCTCCCCCGTAATGATCTTGCTCAGAATCGCCTGAGCAGAGCTCCCACTGTACGGCGGTTCTCCGACCAGCATCTCGTACAGCACCGAGCCCAACGAGTAGGTATCGCTCGCCGCACTGAGGTGCCCCTCGCCGGCCGCCTGCTCCGGACTCATGTAGTAGGGCGTTCCCACGCTCAGCCCGGTCTCCGTGAGCCGGCCACCTTCCGCTGATCCTACAGCTAACGCGATGCCGAAGTCCGCGACTACGGGCTCGCCGCCCTGCATCAAGATGTTCGCGGGCTTGATGTCGCGGTGGATCACGCCCCGTTCGTGCGCGTGCTGGAGTGCATGGGACACGGCCGTCGCGATCCTCACCGCATCTCCTATCGGAAGCTGCTTCTCCCGGTCGAGGCGCTCCCTCAGCGACTCCCCTTCCACGTAGGGCATCACATAGAACAGGAACCCGTCCGCCTCGCCGGAGTCGAACAGCGCCAGGATGTGCGGGTGCTGCAGGTTGGCCGTGGTCTTGATCTCGCCCAGGAACCGGTCGGCGCCGACCACCGCGGCCAATTCGGGCTTCAGGACCTTCAGCGCCACCTTGCGCTCGTGCTTGAGGTCGTCGGCCAGGTAGACGGTCGCCATGCCGCCCTCACCGAGCTCGCGCTCGATTCGGTAGCGGCCCTCGAGGGCAGCGTTCAGGCGGGCGACGGGATCGGGCATCGGTAACTCGGCGGGACACGGAGACGACTATCACGATAGGGCACCACGGTTCCTAACGCACTACTCAAGTCCTTGAGCAGGCGGCCCTCAACGGGAGGTCCTTCAGCGGTGTGCCGCTAGCTCTTCGAAGCAATTGACCACTACAACCTGGCGCACTGGCCCGTCCGCATCCTCAAATTGGGTGTGTCACTGGCCAGTGTGAACCGGGACTGGCGGATGGCACGGGCCTACCTGGCGAATGCCCTCGAGGACTAGCGGTTGACTTGGCACCAGCCGCCTCAGCTACTCGAAAAGGTTCTGAGCCGAGACCACGTCTCCAGCCGCCTCGGTACCGATCTGTTGGATCATCAGGAACCGCTGATCGTCCGGTGACACGTCGTACGGCTTGGGCTGAGCTGTCAGCGCGGTTATCTTTAAGGGCGACAAACACTTCGCGCACGCTAGGCCGTTGACCGACCGATCTACGTACTTCACGCGCAAGACGAGTCTCCGAGAACCGCAGCCGGACGACACGGCGCATCTCGACCCCTCGGAGCGGCTTGCCATGGTCTGGCCTCTGACGCTTCAGGCCTGGGCATTCAAAGGTCTCGACCATGAACCGCGACTTCGCAGAGATGTTGTCCGCGTTGTTAGGCGCGGGCGCTGAGTTCCTTGTCATAGGCGCCCATGCTGTCGCCGTCCACGCGCGGCCTCGTGCGACCGGTGACATGGATGTCTGGGTACGGCCGTCGCCCGACAACGCGGGCCGCGTGTGGTCGGCCCTGGAGGAGTTCGGAGCGCCGCTCCACCAACTAGAGCTCCAAGACCTGACCTCGGATGATTTGGTCTTTCAGATCGGCTTGTCGCCCAACCGGATCGACATCCTGACGGACATCGGCAGTCTGCGGTTCGAAGACGCGTGGCCCCGGCGCGTGACGGTCCAAGTCGAGGGCATAGAGGTGCCGGTGATCGGCAAAGAGGACCTCATCATCGCGAAGCGTGAGGCGGGCCGCCCGCAAGACCTCGCCGACGTCGCACAGCTCGGGCGAGACACAGACGACCCCGAATCATGAATGGGGTTCACGCGTTGTCCGGAATTCAGTGGGTCACGAAAGCCTCGGTTCGGCGCCATGAAGCCGGGGTCGGCGAGCGCGTCTGCGAACTCGCCGGCTTTCGAGCCACCGGATCCTGACGCACATTGTGCGAAAGCCGCGCTGGAACGACGTGAGGAGGACACATGGATCGTCGAGGATTCGTAACCTCGGGAATGGCTGCCGGCCTCGCCGGCCTCAGCGGGACCGGCGTCGCGCTGAACGCGCTGCTGGAACGGACTCCCGGTTGGGGGTTGGGCAAAACGCTTCCCAGCGGAGACATCAGGCTCAGCTCGAACGAGAACCCTCTCGGTCTCGCCCCGGCCGCACGAGAGGCAGTCGTCGGGGCAATCGTCGACGCGAACCGCTATCCGGGCAACTACCGTGGCCCCCTCATGGAGGAGCTGGCCGTGCAGGCGCTGCAGGGCCCCAACACGCCGCTGATCATCGCGCAGCCGACCTTCGAGGACATCTCGGACTACCAGGACACGATGCCGTTCGAGGTCGAGGCGATCCCGCTCACCGCGGATCTCCAGCACGACATCGGCCGCATGCGCGAGGCCGCTTCCAAGCGCCCGTCCGTGGTCTACATCTGCAACCCGAACAACCCGACCGGCACGGTAACCTCGTCTAACGATATCGATGCCTGGATCGCAGACGCGCCCGAGACGACCACCTTCTTGCTCGACGAAGCCTACCTCGAGTACGTGACCGACGACCGCTTTTGGCCGGCGCTCAAGTGGATCGACGAAAAGCCCAACGTCGTCGTGATCCGAACCTTCTCGAAGATCTTCGCGATGGCGGGCCTACGGGTCGGCTACGCCGTGTCTCACCCGAGCACGGCTCGACGGCTCGACGAACACACCGTACAGAACAACCCCAACGTCCTCTCCGGGGCGGCGGCCGTTGCTTCGCTCAAGGACGAGGGTCTGGTAGAGCGCTCGATTGCGGTGAACGAGGAGTCCAAGGCGATCGTCCACCAGACGTGCGACGAGCTCGGCCTCGAGTATCTCCCGACGAACACCAACTTCATCATGCATCGCATCAAGGGTGATCTCGGGACGTACAGAACCCGGATGGCCGAGGCTGGCCTCCTGGTCGGACGCGATTTTCCGCCGATGCTCGAGTACAACCGGCTGTCGTTCGGCCTGCCGGAGGAGATGGACCGCTGGGCGGAGACGGTGAAGGCGTTCCGCAAGAAGGGCTGGATCTAGCTCCAGCGTGCACGCGGGCCTCTCCACGAACAGGGAAGCCACTTGGCCGCCGGGTCTGGTGTAGGGGCCTTACTACTTCCCAGTCACTCTGGTGAGGGCCCGGCCCTCTCCCTTTGACGTCTTAGGCTTCCCTAAGGCACTTAGGGAAGTGGGGCCGACACACACCGAAGCCTATCCACCGCGGCCCCCTGGTCCGATAGGGAGGAAGTGGAAGCTGCTGGCCGCAGAATCCTAGGCGAATAAGTAGTGCTCGCTCGATAGGGCACCGCGGTTCCGGACGCACGACTGACGTTCAGGAGCACCCTGCGAGCCTCGGCAGGTCCCCGCCGAAGTGTGCGTCTCCCATTCCGAACCGTGGGAAGAGCCCCGGTTCGCAGAGCGTTCTGGTGTGCCGCTTGGTGTGCCAACTGGGACGAACTGAGGAAAGCGCAGGAGGACAGGACCGACAAAATATGGGTGCTAAGTGGTTGCCATAAAGCACCCTAGGCGACCTCAAGGCAACCCAGCATAACTCCTCGAAACCCCGAATACTGAATGGGGTTCACGGGGATCGCCGGTCGTGGTCATATCACTCCGCACGGAGAGCGCGAACCGCGTCGATCCGCGCCGCCCTTCTGGCTGGACCGTAGGACGCCGCGAGACCCACGACACCGAGGAGCAGGGCGGTAGCAACGAGGGTCATCGGGTCGAACGGACGGACGCCGTAGAGCATCGACGAGAACGTCCTCGAGATGAGGGCACCGCCGACAAGGCCAATCCCTACTCCCGCGGCCACCAGCTTTCCACTGTCGCTCACCACGAGCGCGACCACCGAGCCGGGCGTCGCGCCGATGGCCATGCGGACGCCGATCTCGTTCGTCCTTCGGCCCGTGACGAAGGACACAACTCCGTAGATACCGACCAGCGACAACGCCAGGGCCAAAGCGGCGAAGGCGGAAAGCAGCCCCGAGGCCAGGCGCTCGGACCACGTGGCGAAGGCCATCGCCTCGCGCATCGAAGTGGGCTCCAGGAAGGCCAGCAGCGGGTCGACGTCCGCGATCTGGTCCTGGATCGCACCCGCATGATCCAACGGGGGAAGATCGGTGCGAACGACCAGCGTCAGCTGCCCGGTCCCCCGCGTGCCGAATGGCACGTAGACCAAGCCCCGGGGCGGGCGTCCCAGCGACTCCTGCCGCACGTCGCCCACGACGCCGACGATGTCCAGCCAGGGCTGATCGTCCGAAACCGTGGGGCTCCGGTTCCCAGGGACGCCGTGACGCACCCGGCGCCCGAGCGCGTCGCCGTCGGGCCAAAGCTCACGGGCGAGCGACTCGCTGACCACCGCCACGGGCGCTCCCGACCACACCTCCTCGTGTGTCGGCCCGCGTCCGGCGACGACGGGAATCCGCATGGTGGAGAAGTAGGCGCCGCTCACGCGATTGACGGTCCCGACCCGGGTCTGAGAGGGTGAGGCCGACTCGACCGCAACCTCGTCGGGGCTTCCGAGGAGGGGCACGGACGCCACCGCGGCTGCCGACTCGACCCCACCCATCGACGCCACGCGCTCCACGACCGCCCTCTGCGCCCGAGTCCGCTCCGGGCCTTCAGGATGGCTCCACGGCGGGTAGACGGCGGAAAGAACGAGCACCTGGGACGGGTCCATGCCTGGATCCGTGGCTTCGAGATTGGCGAGCCCGCGGATCATCAGGCCTGCGGCGACCAACAACATCGTGGCCAGGGCGACCTGTGCGACGATCAGGCTCTGCCGCCCGCGGTCGAAGGACCGGCTTCCGGCCACCCGGATTCCGGCCCCGCCATCGCCGGAACCGCGGGACGCGTGAAGGGCCGGCGGAAGGCCAACGGCCAGACAGGCCAAGGAGGCCGTGGCAACCGTCCACGATGCTACCCGCCAGTCCATGTCGAAGGTCAGCCAGAATGGGACTTCGTCGGGGAGCAACACCAGAAAGATGGGGCCCGCCCAGTACGCCAGGGCGAGCGCGCCGAGAGCACCCGCCGTGGCCAACAACGCGCTTTCCACCAGGACTTGGCGAACGAGGCGGGAGCGGCTCGCCCCCAGGGCCCTCCGGAGAGCCATCTCGGCCGCTCGATCCTCGCCCCGCGCCAGAAGGAGGTTCGCCACGTTGAGGCAAGCGATCAGAAGCACGAGAGACACGGCGCCCTGGAGCAACAGTGCCGAGAACGCGAGAGCCCAGGGGACGTCGGCCGCACGAAGCGAATAGGCGTCCGCGCCGATTCCCTTCTTGCTTCCCGGATGCTCACGAGCCAGCGCGGCGGTGACGCGCGCCCCCTCCGCGCGCGCGTCCTGCACCGTCCGGTCCGGTCGAAGCCTTGCCACCACGTCGAAGCCGTAGTCCTCTGGGTCCGCCACGCCCGGATCGAGCGCGAGGGGAACCCATACCTGAGCGACTTCAGGGAAGTGGAATCCGGCCCCGGCAACGCCGACGATCCGTCGCGTGCGGCCGTTCAGAACAACGCTCCGGTCCAGGACGTCGGGCGTGGCACCGAAGTCGTCACGCCAGAGCGCCTCGCTTATGAGCGCCACGCCGTCCGACCCCGGCATCTCCTCGTCCGGCAGGAAGCCCCGTCCCAACGAGGGGGCGACGCCCAGGACCGACAGGAAGCCCGGCGAGACTACCGCACCCTCCACCAGGCGCGGAACGTCCGCTCCCGAGATGAGGAACGAGCCGTCGTCGAACGCGAACATGCCCTCGAACACCTGAGTCTCGGCTCGCCACCGATGGAAGTCGGGAAAGGAGACGTCCATGGTGCCGATGTCCGGAAACGTCTCGCTCAGCTGGACCAGCTGCGTGGGCTCCGCGTAGGGGAGCGGACGCAGCAGGAGTCCGTTCACGAACGTGAAGATGGCCGAGTTGACGCCGACACCGAGTGCCAGCGTCGCCACCACCACCCCTGTGAATCCGGGGCGCTTCAGAAGAGAGCGCTGGGCGAGCCGCAGGTCTCCGGCCAGTCCCTCGAGAAGGCGTGGGGCGGACGGCCGCGCGGCGCCCCGGGTCCACTCGTCTCCCGGAGGCGCAGGCACATTGCGGCTCGGGAGCCGCGATGCGAAGACGCTGCCGAGCAGATCGATCGCCGTTCGCAGTGCGAGGCGTAGCCGTTCCAGCGCCGAAGACGCCTGCCAGCCGTCCTCGAACATGTCCACCATGTCCCGGCCGAATCGGTCCCGTGTGGCCCGCGGAAGCAGACGCAGACACGCAGCGTAGAACCGGACGGGCCAGGCGGTGCGGTCGCCCATGTCAGCGTCGGGAGCGAGCCATGGCGACCACTTCCGGCAACGCGGCCAGTCGGGTCAGACGCTTGGCCTCCTCGGCGAGCACGGTCCGGCCAAGGGGCGTGAGCTCGTAGTACCGACGCCTGGGATCCGTGGAGGGCGCATCTGCAGGCGGGTCGCTCCGCTCGACGAGACCGTCCTGCTCCAACCGGGCGATCAGCCGGTACAGGCCTCCCGGCTCGAGCTCGATCCGACCAGTGGTCTGCTCCTTGACCCGCATCTTGATCCCGTACCCGTGCTGTGGTCCGTCGCCAAGGACCAGCAGCACGTGGAAAGTACGCGGCTTCAGTGGCAGGAACGAGAATGTGTCGGGCTTGAGTGGCATCGCTCTCTCGATGTGATTCACATATATGCAAACAACATCTAGTTGGTCGGATGCGGTTTGGCAACTCTCGGGCATCCTCGGAGGTCCCGCAGAAGTGTGCCGCTCATGTCCGACCAAGGCCACTCACCCTCTTCGGTTGCGCGTGCAAACGGTCACCGCCTCCGCAACTCCTCGAACCAATTGACTACCACCTCAATCTCTCGGGACAACGCATCCGGGTTCGCGGCGACGACGAGAAAACGCATTCCGTCGGCCGACACGGAGTACCAAAGGGAGCGGCCGCCGAATGGTCTCGAGACGAAGAGGGGACGCGGCGGGGTGTGGGTGAAGGACTCTCCGGTGGTCACACGCGTGACCATGAGGGTGTCCCCCCTGGCGAAGAAGAGCTCGCCGCTTTCGCGGGACCACTCAGGGTATCGCCCTCCATCCCGGGAGATCTGGCGTCGGCGTGTCATGCCGGGCCATGAGGCCACATAAACCTCCGGTCGACCCGACTCGGCCGTAACATATGCGAGCCATCTGCCGTCCGGCGAGAATCGGCCGCCTTCGGCCTCGACGTCCGTCAGGAGGGTGTCGACCGTCCCCTCGCGCGTGTCGACGACCTCGAGCCGCGTGGCCGCCCAGTACAGGAGCCAACGGCCGTCTGCCGAGTACGATCGGGGCGCCGCGTAGTCGGTGATCCTGACGAGGAGCTTGGGCTCGCCCTCTCCCGACGTGGCGACTTCGTAGATCCGGTGGTCCGTCCCGGAGACGACGCGGTGGTACGCGATCCGCTCGCCGTCGGATGACCAGACGGGGTTGTCCTCGGTTTCGGGATCGAAGGTCAACCTTCGCCGCTCCCCCGTCGAGAGATCGAAAACGCCGACGTCCGAAGTAGCGGAGGCCACATACGTCGCCGCCGATTGCCCATCGGGAGAGAGGCGGATCCCTTCGCCCGTGAACGGCCGGCCGACCTCCTGCACGACACGCCCTTCGCGATCGATCCACGTGAGCAAGTGGTTTTCCAGGCTCGAGCCGCGGGAGAAGACGAGGTTGCCGGTCTCCGATACGGCGAACGCAGCTCCCCCTCCCCACAAGACGACATTGATCCTGCTCTCGAGGACGAACGGCGAACCCGTGACCTCCAGGGACTCCAGGTCGAAAGGGACGGCTTGGAACGTCCCCTCCTCGTCGACGAAGACTATGTGCCCCGTCGGGACGTACCGCCCGTACGTCCCGGACTCCACGACCCGGCGTTCCTCTCCGGTCGAGAGGTCCTTCACGATGACCCGGGCGCCATTCCACATGACCGAGGGGCCGAACTCGGTGTACACGAGATGCCGTCCGTCCGGGAGGAGCTGCGGCCACATGTGCGCTCCCTCTTTCGATTCCTCCTCGACGGCGGTGGCCCACTCTGGCGCCTGCCCGGCACGAACCAATAGGATCCCCTCCCACGTGGTGCCCCCGAATACGAGGTCCTGGGCTGCGAACTGCGCGGTCAGGTCCACCACGGGGCCCCCTTCCACGGCCACACCGTGTGGCTCGTTCACGTCCCGGTTGAGGTGAATCCAGCGCCCGTCCGGGGTGAACCCCGGGCAGCATTCGTCCGGGACGACTGCCAGCGGCTCCGGGCGGGCCGCGTTCAGGCGCCTCGCGAAGAGGGTGTCGGCTGCCAGGTACACCATGGTCCTACCGTCCGGAGAAATCGCGAAGTTGGGCGCCATGTACATCTCGAGGCCCGCCGGGATCTCGATCGAGAACCGGGTGACCGGCAAGTCGGGCGGAGGAGGGTCTGGGCGGAGCCACCATCCCGCAGCCCCAGCGACGACGATCGCGAGACCGGTCCCGACTGTCCGACCGACCCGTAACCTCCTCCGTGCGGTGACGGCAGCTTGCGAGACCGTTCCGGGTGAGGGCGCCACCAGCAGTTCGCCACGCAACGCCGCGGCAAAGTCCGTAGCGCGCTGGAAACGGTCCGCCGGAAGCTTCTCGAGAGCCCTTGTCACCGCAGCGGCCACGTGGGAAGGTACCGACCTCCGGACGGTGTCGAGTGGCACAGGATCCTCGGAGAGGATCTTGATGACCACGACACGGGTGTTCACGCCCGTGTGCGGAGGCTCGCCCGCGAGGAGCTCATAGAGAACGGCGCCCAGCGAGTATATGTCCGAGCGACCTGTGACCTCGCGTTCCGCGCTGGCCTGCTCCGGACTCATGTAGTGGGGGGTACCGACGCTCAAGCCCGTCTCAGTGAGCCGAGCGCCACCGGCCGCGCCGACGGCCAGAGCGATGCCAAAGTCGGCGATGAGCGGCCGGCCCTCGTGCAGGAGCACGTTGGCGGGCTTGATGTCGCGGTGGACGATGCCCTGGCGGTGCGCGTGGTCCAGGGCCTCTGCCAGGTCCGTCGCGATGCGAACCGCTTCGTTCACCGGTAGTTGATGCTCGCGGTCCAGCCTGTCCCTCAAGCTCTCCCCCTCCACGTGGGGCATCACGTAGAAGAGAAAGCTTTCCGCTTCGCCCGAGTCGAACAGCGGCAGGATATGGGGATGCTGCAGGTTGGCCGTCGTCTTGATCTCGGCCAGGAAGCGCTCGGCACCCACGACCGCGGCGAGCTCCGGCTTCAAGACCTTGAGGGCAACCTTGCGCTCGTGCTTGAGGTCGTCGGCCAGGTACACGGTCGCCATGCCGCCCTCCCCGAGCTCACGCTCGATTCGGTAGCGGCCTTGGAGGGCGACGTTCAGCCGGCTGACGTGATCGGACATCGGTGCCTCTGCAGGGAGGGAAACCGCCTTCAGGTTACGGCACCGCGGTTCTGAATGCACGACTCACGTTCCCGAGGAGCGGGGCAGCCGTTGGAGCTGCTTCGGAAGTGTGCCACTCAAGATCTGGATCGTCGGAAGAGGGCCGGTCCGCGGGGCAATTCGTCGTGCCCCTCAGTGTGCCGCCCAGTGTGCCAACTGGGCCGCACGGGGAAGAACGCAGAGGAGGAAGACCGAGGAATGAGTGGTGCCAAGTGCTTTCTCTGTGGAGAGCAAGCCGTCGGCTTCACCGCTGTCGAATGCCTGGTTCGCGCGGAGGAGCTGACTGAAGTGACGTGGATGATGCGTCGCAGACGAAGATCGCAAGGCTTTGCCGAGTGGATCCGCGAGCAGGGCCTTCTGGGTCGCTTGGCATAGAGCGCATCGAACACACATCTTCTGACCATGTCCAACCTCATAGAGCTTCTCAACGAAACCCTCGCGGGGCGCTACACGATCGTGCGTGAGCTCGGGGAGGGCGGCATGGCTACGGTGTATCTGGCCGAGGACCTCAAACACACCCGGCAAGTGGCCATCAAGGTCGTCAAACCGGTGCTGGCCGCTGTGCTCGGTCCGGAGCGCTTCCTCGCCGAGATCAGGACCACCGCGAAGCTGCGACACCCGCACATTCTTCCGCTGTTCGATTCGGGGCAGGCGGAAGATGTCCTCTACTACGTGATGCCTTTCGTCGAGGGCGAAACGCTTCGGGAGCGTCTCGATCGCGAAGGCTCGCTCGATGTGAACGAGGCCATCGCCATCGTCCGGGACGCAGCTGAAGCGCTCGACCACGCCCACGCTCACGGCGTCATCCACCGAGACGTCAAGCCAGAGAACATCCTGCTCGGCGAAGGCGGGGCGATCGTGGCGGATTTCGGGATCGCGCTCGCCGTATCGGAGGCCGGTGGGCAGCGGCTGACCGCAACAGGACTATCCCTCGGGACGCCGACCTACATGAGCCCGGAGCAGGCCACCGGCGATTCGGAGGCCACACCTGCCTCCGACCTTTACGCGCTGGCCTGCGTGTTCTACGAGATGCTGGCGGGCGAACCGCCTTTCGCAGGACAGACCGTGCAGGCCGTGCTGGCCAGGATCGTCACGGAGCCTCCGCCGCGAATTCGTGACGTTCGGGCATCCGTACCGCGTGATGTGAATGCGGCCATCGTCAGGGGACTCTCCAAGTCACCGAGTGATCGCTTCGATTCCGGAGGCGACCTCGTGGACTCGATGGAGTCGAGCCTCGCCCCGAAACCCGGCTTCTCCGGTCGCACGAGAACCCTGATTGGGGCCGGAGCGCTTGTCCTGCTGGCACTCGGGTTCGTGAGCGTGAAGCTCCTCCGCGAGCGCTCGGATCAGCGGTGGGTCCGCCAGGTCGCCATCCCGGAGATCGAACGGCTGCTCGCGGCGGGCTCGGTCGTGGAGGCCTTCCACGTGGCTCGGGATGCCGAACGGGTGGCGCACGACGACCCGTCGGTAGTGCGGCTCCTGGAGGCTTCGTCCGTGCCCGTATCGGGCGACACCGAACCGAGCGGCGTAGCCGTTGCATACCGTGGGTACTCGGCGACCGACACGACGTGGCACTCCGTAGGGCACACGCCCCTCGTCGAGGTCCCGTTCCCCAACGCCTATCTGCGACTGAGGCTCCAGACGCAGGGCTTTGAACCACTCGAGCTCGCGTTCTTCCCTTGGTCCGGCCTCGACGTCGAGTTGGCTCCGGGCCGGGAGCCGTCCGAGGCGCAGGTAGTGATTTCTCCCGGAACCTGGAGTTACACGACGCCAGAACCGATACCGCTCGGCCGCTTCCTACTCGACAAGTACGAGGTCACGAACGCCGCGTATCAGCGCTTCGTGGACGGGGGCGGCTATCGGAGCGCCGAGTATTGGTCAGAGCCCCTCGTGCGAGACGGACAACCCCTCACATGGGAGGAGGGCGTCGCACTGCTCGAGGACGCGACTGGACGTCCCGGACCAGCGACCTGGGAGCTGAGCCGGTATCCGGAGGGTGAGGCCGATCACCCAGTTCGCGGAGTCAGCTGGTACGAGGCCGTGGCGTACTGTCAGTTCTCGGGCAAGCGCTTGCCGACCTTCTACCATTGGAGGCGCGCGGCCGGACTCGACATCTTCGACGACATGCTGGCGTTCAGCAACTTCTCCGGAGAGGGACCGGTCGCCGGCGGCTCAGCAGGTGGAGTCGGCCCGTACGGGGCGTTCGACCAGGCTGGGAACGTGAAGGAGTGGACATGGAACGCCTCTCGCGGTGGACTCCGCTACGTGCTGGGGGGGGCCTGGAACGAGCCGAAATACACGTTTCAGGATCCGGACGCTCGCGACCCGTTCACACGAGACGAAACCCATGGTTTTCGGTGTGCGACATACGACCTACCGCCCGGGTCGCCGCTTCTCGCGTCGATCGACCTCCCCTACTTCGATTTCAACGACGTAGAGCCCGTCGATGACGCGACGTTCGAGACCCTGACCAACTTCTACGCCTATGATCCCGGCCCGCTCGATGCGCGTGTGGAATCAGTTGAAAGCTTCGGGTCCTGGCAGCGCGAGACGGTCACCTTCAATGCCGCCTACGGCGGTGAGCGTGTTCTGGCTCACGTTTTTCTCCCGCGGAATGTGACCCCTCCCTACCAAGGCGTCGTATATATGTCCGGTATCGATGGACTCATCCTTACTTCCAGCGACAACCTCGCAGCGTGGCATCTCCTGAGCTTCATTCCAAAGAGTGGACGAGCCCTGGTATTTCCGATCTACAAGGACACATATGAGCGCAATTACGAACGCCCTCCGGGCGACATCGCACGTCGTGAATACATGGTATGGGCGACCCAGGACCTCAATCGGACCGTGGACTACATCACGGAACGGCCGGATCTGGATGAGACCAAGCTTGGGTACATGGGGGTGAGCTACGGCGCCGAGTGGGGGATTCCGCTCGCGATGGAGCCTCGGTTTTCGGCCGCCTCGCTCATCGGGGCCGCCTACGACGCGCAGTGGCTCGCCAGCGCCGGCAGCCTCCCGGAAACGAGCCCCTGGAATTTTGTCCCGCGCATCCGCACGCCCGTGGTTCTCATCAACGGCCGATACGACTTCCAGCACCCGTACGAGACAGGACAGGTGCCCTTCTTCGAGGCCCTCGGTGCGCCCGCCGAGGATAAGCGTTTCGTCTTGCTGGAAACCGGTCATGTCCCACCGTGGAACGACGTCATCCGTGAGACGCTTGATTGGTTCGACACCTACCTCGGCTCAGTCGAATTGAGGTAGCCGGAGGGCGAGGCGTTCGGCGGCGAGCCGAGCACGAGCGTCAGGAATCGGTGGACCCATCGGCGGGCGCCACTCAATCGTAAGCGATCACCAGCTTACCGATCATTCCGCCCTGTTCCAGATTGCGGTGTGCTTCGAGGAAGGTGCTCGCCATCAGCCCCTGCAGTGTTTCGGTCAGGGTAGACTGGACAAGGCCGCTGTCCACCATCATTGCTAGACGGGTGAGGATGTTTCCTTGCTCGGCCATGTCCGCGGTTTGGAACAGGCTGCGCGTGAACATCAATTCCCAGACGAAGCCGGCGCTCTTCGCCATCATGGGCTGCAGGTCGTGGAGTTGCTTGGCGCTGGCAACGGCACACACCAGCCCCTGTGGCGCTACGAGGCGGGTCATTTCAGAAAAGTAGAGATCGGTGTCGTGAGCACACACGATGCGAGGAAAGGACGCGTCATCCAGCTCGGCAAGAGCCGCGTGAGGAATGACGGAATTCGCACCCATCTGTCGACACCAGTTCTGGCTGACCGTTCGGCTCGCCGTCGCTGTAACGGCAATCCCCGCAACCCCACCTAGCTGCAGAATCATCGAGCCCAATCCTCCGGCACCGTTGATCAACAAAAGCGGCGTGCGCTCATTCGAATCGCCCGGCGCGGTCTCATAGCCGAGTCGCTCGAACAGGCATTCCCACGCGGTCAGGCCGGTCAACGGGAGTGCCGCAGCCTGCGCGTCGGTCAGGCTGGCCGGGGCGAGGGCTGCGATTCGTTCATCCACGCAAACGAATTCTGCGTTGCTTCCTGGGCGATCGATTTGACCTGCGAACCAGACACGGTCACCGATCGTGAATGCACTGACTGAAGATCCAGTCCCGACCACTTTGCCACAGACATCCCAACCCAGCACGCGCGGTTCGTTCGGCGCACCGGGCCGCCCAAGGCGGGTCTTGACGTCCACCGGGTTGACCGAGGTGGCACACACCTCGACCAGCAGATCACGCGGTCGGGGTTCCGGTCGCGGTAGCTCGAGGTCAACAAGCGCCCCCGGGTCGTCGGTCGGTAGGCAGTCGTAGTATCCAACAGCCTTCATTTGCTTGTCCGTCAGGTCTGGGGAATGGAGCGATGGATCGGGGCGGGCAGGGAAACCGGTCTCCACGATAGGGCAGTGCATCACAGAACGCACGACTTACCTTTGCGAGCTCTCGGTCGTCATCACCAGGTCCGCCGCGGGAGTGTGCCGCTCTCGACCGGGACCCCTCTCCGGTCGGCAAGCTCCAAGTCGTCCGATGCTCGCGCCCTTGACCCTCGCGAGACGACTCCATAGATCGGCCCATCCCCCGAACCGTGGAGTAGCGTCATGCGCCGGAACCCGCTCCGAACCGTTTGTGGCGTCGTCGTCGCCCTCCTGGCGTTTGTTGAACCGGTCTGGGCTCAGGCGTCCCCCGAACAGCTCCTCCAGTCCTTTCGCTGGCGGAACATCGGACCGGCAAACATGGGCGGCCGCATCGTGGACATCGAAGCGGTCAACGACGACTTCACGCAGGTCTACCTGGGCACGGCCTCGGGTGGAGTGTGGAAATCCGCGAATGCGGGCACGTCGTGGACCCCGATCTTCGACGACTACCCGGTCGTCTCCGTCGGGGACATCGCGGTGTTCCAGCCCGACCCCGACATCGTGTGGGTCGGCACGGGCGAGGCGAACAACCGGAACAGTGTGAGCTGGGGCAACGGCGTCTACCGATCCGACGACGGCGGCGCATCCTTCCGCCACCTTGGCTTGGAGGACACCCATCAGATCGCCCGGGTCCTGACCCATCCAACGGACTCCGACGTGGCCTATGTCGCGGCCGTCGGGCACTTGTGGGGATTCTCCGGCGACCGTGGGTTGTTCAAGACGACCGACGGCGGTCGGGCCTGGAGCAAGCTCGCCGGCGGTCTTCCGGACGACGGCCGAACCGGGGCCACGGACATCGTCATGGACCCCACCGACCCCGACGTGCTGTACGTGGCGTTCTACGAGCGCATCCGCCAACCCTGGCACTTCGACAGCGGGGGTCCGAACGGCGGGATCTTCAAGTCGACGGACGGCGGAGCGAGTTGGACGAAGCTCACGCGGGGTCTCCCCGAAGGCGAGACGGGCAGGATCGGTCTGGCCATCTACCGGCAGGATCCGTCCACCCTCATGGCGATCGTCGAGGCGGAGCAGACCGGCGACCTGAATCGCCCCGGGTCCGGCATCTACCGGTCCGAGGATGCCGGCGCGTCATGGACCTACGTGAACACGTACAACAACCGACCCTTCTACTACTCGCAGATCCGGATCAACCCCCAGGACGACCAGCGGGTGTATGTGCTCACCACCCGCTTCATGGTTTCCGAGGACGGTGGGACGACCCTGCTAAACGGCAGCGAAGACGAGGAGATCCACGGCGACTTCCACGCAATGTGGCTGGACCCCGGCAACCGGGACCGGTACTACATCGGCCAGGACAAGGGCGCGTTCCTGACGCACGACCACGGCGAGAACTTCCTGTTCCTCGACAACATCGCCCTCGGCCAGTACTACCGGATCGGCGTCGACATGCGCGACCCGTACTACGTGTACGGGGGACTTCAGGACAACGGCACCTACGGTGGCCCGAGCTTCAGTCGGGACGCCCGCGGCATCCTCAGTGACTCCAACTGGAAGCTCCACTGGGGCGATGGACAGGATATCCAGGTCGATCCTACGGATTGGCGGACGCTGTACACGGAGGCCGAGGGTGGGAGCTTCCGCCGGTATAACGTGGAGACTCACGAGTTCTCCGGGTCCCGACCCAACCCACGCACCATCACGAACTACACGGACCGGGTCCCGACCCAGGAGCGGGCTGCCGGCCGGGAGTTCCGCTTCAACTGGTCGGCGCCCCTGGTCATGTCGCCCCACGATCCTTCGAACCTGTTCCTCGGCGGGAACTACCTGTTCAAGACGACAGACAAAGGCGAGACCTGGACGATCATCAGCCCTGACCTTTCCAACGCGGATCCGGAGAAGATATCGACCGAAGGGAACGGAGGGCTGACTCGGGAGGGCTCGGGGGCCGAGACGCATGCGAGCCTCACGTCGGTATCCCCCTCGCCCATCGACCCCGCCGTCATCTGGGCCGGGACCGACGACGGCAATGTCCAGGTCACCCAGGACGGCGGTGCAACGTGGACGAACGTGCGAGACAACGTACCTGACGTCCCGGATGGCATATGGGTCGGACGGGTCGAGGCGTCCCACTTCGATAGCGGCACGTCGTATGTCACGTTCGACGGTCACCGGAGCGACGTCTTCACACCCTGGATCTTCAAGACCACGGACTTCGGCCGCAATTGGGAGAATATCACGGGCGACATCCCCGACGGTCAGGTGATCCACGTCGTGCGCGAAGACCCGAGGAACCCGCAGCTCCTGTTCGCGGGAACCGAGTTCGCCGTGTTCGTCACCCTCGACGGCGGACAGCGCTGGCACGGGTTCATGAACGGCATGCCGACGGTGGCGTCGCAGGATCTCGTCATTCACCCCCGGGACGGGGACCTGGTGGCCGGGACCCACGGGCGCAGTATCTGGATCGCGGACGACATCGGACCGCTTCAGCAACTCACGCCCGCGGTCATGGCGTCGACCGGGCACCTGTTCCGGCAGCGCCCGGCGACGTTGTGGCAGAACACCAGCCGAGGCGGCCAGCGAGGGCACCACTGGTTCGCGGGCGAAAACCCTCCGAGCATCGAGCTCACCAGCAGCGTGCCCCGGGCCGAGTTCCGGAACGTAGCGCTCGTGTCGTACTACATCGGCCATGGAGCGGAGGACGTGACGCTGGCTATTGCGGACGTCTCCGGGCGGAATCGCCGGACTCTGACGGTGGATGGCAGCCCCGGAATACATCGTGCCCGCTGGGACCTGGCCTTCGATCCGGACCCGCTCACGGCCGAGCAGAAGGCGCAGGTCAACGCCGCGTTCGACCGCGCCATCACCGTCAGCAGCTTCTTCGCGAACCGGATCCGGGCGGCCCAGGCCCGGTTCGAGGCAGCCTCGACCCCGCTCGAGGAGCGGATGGCGGCATCCGTGCTTCGGAACCCCTTCTTCGACTTTGGCCTCGGTCCCGAGTTCGACGTTCCCATGGCGGGAGCCGGGTCGTACCTGCTGACCCTCACGGTGGGGTCGGACGTCTACACGGGCACGATGCGGGTGCGGGAGGACCCACTGGTTACACGTTGATCCCCCGGTCTAGGGCGAGTTGCCCCGCAGCACGCCGGCTCCGCGCGCACCGAATCCCGTTTCGGCGCATTCCCGAAGATCCTTGCTCCTGCGGAGCGCCTTGATTGGAGTTAGAGCGAAGCCTGGCGACCCATCGTAGCCAAGTGCACCGCGTCTCTGAGCATGGACGCGGCAGTCGGTACGGGTTCACGCTCCCACAGTTTGTGGAAGGTCCTTCCGTAGATATCACTCTCGATCTCGACTGCCATCTCCCAACCGGTGCATCCGCCAAGGAAGCTCGAGCTCGGCACGGGCGTCGGTTCGACCCGGAAACGCCATTCGCCGTCGATACGTTCGGCAGTAGCCACCAGCTTGAGTACCGACCCACTCCGATGGCACTCCTGCAGCCGATCGGCCTGCACGTCCTCGATGCCAGTCACATCCACGTCGGAGAGCGTGATCATCGTGTCTCCGATCGTATTGGCGGCGATGACGAGCTTTGCCGCCGTGTCCCAGCCACCCACGTCGATGCTCGGATCGGCTTCCGCAATGCCTCTTTCCTGTGCTTCGCGGAGCGCATCAGCGTAGGCGCGTCCACTGAGCATTTCATCGAGAATGAAGTTCGTCGTTCCGTTGAAGATCCCTCGGAGGGCCAATACCCTGCCGCACACCATGTCGCGCCTGATGATGTTCAGCACGGGCAGCCCGCCACAGAACGTCGCGCTGTAGAGGATCCCCACCCCCGCGGCGGTCGCGAGACGGTCGAGCTCCTCGTGGGCAAGCGCCAACGGGGCCTTGTTGGCCAACGCAACGTGCAGCCCGTGCTGGAGCGCGGTGCGGCAAAGCGAGAGACCCGGCTCGCCGGTTTCGAGGTTGACCGGAGACGCTTCCAAGAGGATGTCGCACTGGACGCTGTCGAGCGCCCTCACCGGGGCGAGACCCTCGCGAAACTCCGGTAACTCGCGAAGCTTACGCCCAGCCAGCTTGTGTTTCAACAGGCGATTGAGATCGAACCCGTCACTGATTGCGACCCCGCTGCTGTCCATGACGCAGTGGACACTGAAAGCGACGTCGTATTCTGCTCTGAGCGTGTCGTCGTGCTCGGCGAGAAGGCCGAGCACACGGCGTCCCACGTTGCCGACGCCGACCAAGGCCAACCTGACTCGCTTCACAAGGGACTCACTACTTGGGAGTCGATCTGAATTACGGCCTCCGCGTCCGACACCCCTACTGAATGATCTCTTTGAACACTTCCAGATCGATGTTCCGTCCGCACACGACAGCGACCACCTTCTTGCCCCTGAACTGCTCTTTCCGCTTCAGGAGACCCCCGACCGCCAACGCTCCTGAGCCCTCCACGACGAGGCGATGCTGCTCGAACAGCAGTCGGACGGATGCTCTGATCTCCGCCTCGGTGAGCAACACGATCTCGTCGACGTAGCGTCGACACAGATCCAAAGTGATGCTGTCCAGATCCACCCCGCCGGCACAGGTGTCTGCCAGAGTCGGGTACGTCTCCATCTCGACTATCTCGTTGGCGCGCATGGATTCGTACATGACGGGGGAGTTCTCCGGCGAGACGCCGAAGGCCTCGACGTCGGGGTTATGGGACTTCAGCCAGCCTGCCGACCCGGTGAGCAGTCCCCCGGCCCCGCAGGCGAAGAAGCCCGCGTCCAGATCGGGAAGCTGCCTGGAGATCTCGTGACCGCACGTTCCCTGTCCCCCAACCACGAGGGGATCGTTGTAGGGTGACACGTAGATCTTGCCGTCCTCCTCAGCCACGCGTCGCGCTTCCTTCTCGGCATCCCAGGCAAGGGCGCCATGGATCACCAGGTCCAGTCCATGAGCCCTCAACAGCGCCAGGCGCGACGGATCCATGTCCTCGGCTACGTAGATGGTGGCGCGGTGTCCTCTGATTCTCACCGCCTCTGCGACCGCCAGGGCGTAGTTCCCGGTCGACGCCGAGACCACGCCCCGCTCGAGCTCTGATTCCGCGAGCGAAAGGACTTTGTTGATCGCACCACGAAACTTGAACGACGAGGTTCGCTGCATCGAATCCAGCTTGAGCCAGACTTCGCCGTCGATCTGCTCGCTCAGATACATCGAGTACTCGAGCGGTGTGGGCGAGAGGTGGTCCTTGCACCTTTCGCTGGCCTCGAGAACCAGCCGGGGGACATCGAGCTGCTGTTGAATCTGGATGGTCATATGTGTCCTCGGTCGTGCTGATCCTACCCTCTGTAGCGGTCGATCATCTTGGCGATTTGGATGTCCTGGACCGCGACTCCGGTCAGGTCTGCTACGGTGATCTGGTCCTCGCTGGTTCGTCCGATCTCGGGGTTCTTGATCACTTGGCCCAGCTCGAGAATGGCATCTTCCTCGATCAGCCCCGCTTGAATCGCATGAACGCACTCGCCGTATCGGCTGCACTGTGAGACGCTGTCCGCGACGACTCGATCAGCCTTCGCCAAGACCGCGGCTTCGAGCTCCTGCTTGCCGTCATCGTCGGACCCCATCGCGGTGATATGCGTGCCCTTTCTCACTTGATCGGCCCGGATCAAGGCACTCTTGGCCGAGGTCGTCGTGACGATGAGATCGCACTGCGCGACCAGATCGTCCAGGGTCTCAGCCGCCTGGATATCCAACCCCCAGGCCTGGATGCTCTCGTTCGCTTGAAGATCGTCGAGCATGCTCTGCACTTTGGTCGAATCCCTGCCCCAGACGAGGCAGCTCCGGCAGTCAACGACCGTGCGCAGCATTTCCAGCTGCATCCTCGCCTGCACGCCAGTTCCGACGATGCCGATCTGATGTATGGTCTTCGGCGCCAGGTGCTTCGCTGCGACCGCTCCCGCCGCAGCGGTGCGCATGTCGGTGAGCCAGCATTTGTCCAACAGGATCAGCTCGAGCTCTCCGGTCTTCTGACTGAAGACCAAGATCACGCCGTCAGCGACGGGCAGGTCGAGCTCGGGGTTGTTGTAGAACCCGGATGCCATCTTCAGGACGTAGTACTCGCCGCCGGATATGAAGCCGTACTTGATGTGAACGTCGCCTGGAGGGTCGTCAAAGTGTAAGAACCCAACCGGAGGGACGTTCACCCTGCCTTCGGAATAGAGAACAAACCCGGTTTCGATCTCCTGGATCAGCTGTGGTGTGTCGAGAAGAGACTTGATCTCGTCGAGCTCGAGTACGGTTGTCACCGGCATGCCTCGTGTTGGAAGATACAATCACAGAACGGCGCCCTTCTTGCGCCCGCGAAGATAGCGCCAACGGGTAAGTCTTTGTCTACGTCAACGAAACGCGCGCCGCGGCCCTGGGTAGCGCTCCGAATGTGTCCGTTCGGATCGTCCTGGGGCTGACCCGTCGAAGCTTCCAGAAGTGTGCCTCGCCCGATCGGGATCCCTCCGGAATCATGAATGGGGTCACGCGGTGAGGGAGATTCAACTGGCCCGGCCGGAGTCAGCGTCGCACGCCAGACGCCTCGCACATCAGTTCCCCATTCGCTGCCTGAGGTCGGCGGAGAGATTCTGCACCAGCTCGAGTCGGCGGAGCATCGAGGGATCGCTCTTCACCATCACGAAGCGTCCGTCGGGCGTGACGTCCCAATTGTTCGGTTGTGAGAAGTCGTATCCGGCAAGATCGAAAAGCTCTCGTGGGGGGTCGATCGAAAAGCCCGCTGAGGACCTCACGTCCGCGGCCCACAGCCGGTCAACGCTCCGGTAGAAGATCACGTCACCCGCTGCTGACCACTTGGGATCCAATCCCCCGTCCAGGGAGACCGTGTGGCGCGGACCCGGGCCGGGGAATGCCCTCACATAGACCTCGAATCTGCCGGAGGCGTCGGAGGCATAGGCAATCCAGCGTCCATCGGGAGAAAACATCGGAACGATCTCGTTCGCCGGCGTGACCTCGAACGAGCTGGATGACCCGTCCGAAACGTCGACCGAAATGAGATCCCATCCGCTTTCAGGGTTGGGCTCGTTTACGATCACGAAGTCATCGATCGACCACGACGGCATGTACTGCGGCAGGGGGCGGTCGCTGATTCGCCTCAGGGACGCGGGGGACCTCCAGGGCATCTCGTGAAGGTCATTCCCCAACGAGAACACGAGTCGCTCCGCGTCGGGCGCCCAGGCCGGGTTTACGTGATGCCCCTCGCTCGTGAGCGGCTCGGACGTTCTTCGCTCGAGATCGACGAGCCAGAGTTGGGAGGGCCGCGGATCCACGACCACTGCGAGACGAAGGCCATCCGGCGAGACCCGCGGCCAGCGATAGCCCCGGGGATCGACTGGGACTCGCTCTTCGCGACCGTCCTGGTCCACGAGCCAGAGGGAGCGGTCGAAGCCCCCTGGCACGAATACGAGCGTGCCTGTCTCCGACACGGCGAAGGCAGCCGCACCACCTCCGGGAGCTCGAAACACACCCTCCACGGCCGGAACTGCCGCGCCCACTACCTCGATTCGGCCGAGATCGAAACCGACCGCGCGGAGCCTCTCTTCCCCCGCGTTGAACACGAGGTACCTGGGCGGGACGAAGCGGGCCTGGGTGCCCTGGAACAGGAGACGCGCATTCCCGCTGCCGAGCTCGACGACCGCAGTGCCTTCTGGCACACTCACCAGCACGTGCCGGCCGTCCGGCAGGTGGTGGGGCCAACGGGGGCTGCCCGCGTTGGCAGTCGAATCGGCGCCCCGCCGACCATCGCCCTCCAACGCCAGCGCGAACGCCTCGGCGTCCCCTCCCGCGGCGGACACGCGGTAGAGGCTCGGTCCCGCGCTGAAGACGATCGTGCCATCGGCTCCCCAGCTGGCACCATACGTCGACCGGGACGGCAGGGAGGTGATCGCGATCGGCGCTCCACCGACGATCGACACACGGTTGAGGCGACCCTCGGCGAAGTATCCCACCCATTCTCCGTCGGGAGAGAAGAACGGTTGACGGCCTCCTCCGGTCCCCCCGAGCGCCGTCGGAGCCCGTTCGTCGAGGGCGCGTGTGAACAGAGTCGAGCCGCCATCGTCCTCGCCCACGAAGGCCACTCGACGGCCGTCGCGCGTGATGGCCAGGGGATAGCTGCCCGAGGACGAACCCACGCGCAGACCCTCGAGCAGCGCGATCTGGGTCCGAGCCACCGGGCGCGGCGCCTCCGGGCGCAGCCAGCCCCAAAGAGCGACGGCCGCCGCAAGGATCGTCGCGGCCGGCCACACCCAGCGTCCCGGCGAGCTGGCACGCTTGGCCGTGGCGGCTGTGCGGGGGACTGTTTGGAAGTTGGGGTCCCTGAGCGCCTCCGCAAACCGTCCAGCGGTCGCAAATCGATCGGCTGCGAGGCCCTCGAGCGCCTTCGCGATCGCTGCGTCCACAGCCGCGGGAACCGACGGCCGCTGGGCCGTGACCGACTCCGGGTCGCTGGCGATGATCTTTCCCAGGATGGCCTGCGGCGTACTGCCCGTATATGGCGGCTCTCCTACGAGCATCTCGTAGAGGACGCACCCGAGTGCGTAGATGTCCGTCGCGGCACCGACCCTCTGGTCTCCCGTCGCCTGCTCGGGACTCATGTAGTGTGGCGTGCCGAGACTGAGCCCCGTTTCGGTGAGGCGAGCCTCTCCCGCACCCCCAACCGCGAGTGCGATCCCGAAGTCGGCAATCACAGGCTGACCAGCCTGCAGGAGGATGTTCGCAGGCTTGATGTCGCGATGGACGACACCCCGCTGGTGAGCGTAATCGAGAGCCTCGGCGATGTTGATCGCGATCTGCACCGCATCGTCAACAGGGAGCTGGCGCTCCTGGCGGAGCCTCTCCCTGAGGCTTTCTCCCTCGACGTACGGCATGGCGTAGAAGAGGAACGAATCCGCTTCGCCCGAGTCGAAGAGCGGTAGGATGTGCGGGTGCTGGAGGTTGGCCGTCGTCCTGATCTCGGCCAGGAAGCGCTCTGCGCCCACGACCGCAGCGAGCTCGGGCTTCAGAACCTTGAGGGCTACCTTGCGCCCGTGTTTGAGGTCGCTGGCGACGTAGACCTTGGCCATGCCGCCCTCGCCGAGCTCACGCTCGATACGGTAGCGGCCTTCGAGGGCAGCGTTCAGGCGGGTGAGGGGATCGGACATCGGGGCCTCGGTCTCGAGCCAAACCGCTTTCAGGATAGGGCGGCACAGCCCTGAATGCACGGCTCGCGTTACCGAGGAGCGGCGCAGTCGTCGGAGCTCCTTCGGGAGCCTGCCGCTTCAGAATGGGATCGCTGGAAGAGCGCGTAGTCCCGAGGCGATTCGGTGCGTCCCTCAGTGTGTGGCGTCCTTCGGCAGGCGCGAGCGAGACGTCCGCCGGCCTAGCAGCGTAGCCGTCGCATCATGACCCATCACCCTCCTCCGGCTCTGCGACACGGGCGAAGAAGCCGCCGGTGGCATATTGCCCGCCTTGAACCCGCACCACGACGTGGTTCTCACCGGGCTGGAGCGTGAACCGACCCCGACGTTGCTCGCGTTCCGGGTTCTTCCAGAAGTCATACCAAGCATAGCCGCCGGTGTTGGACACGAAGCCCGCAAACCTTCCGTTGAACCAGAGGGCAAAGTTGTCGGCGGAGCCGAAGCCGATGAGAACCTCCTGTTCCCGATCCGAATGCAGTGTCGTTCTGAAGTACGCGACCGTGCGGCTACCCGCGTACTCGACCACCCTGCCGGTCACTACGGCCCCACGGGCGTCGACATCGAAGGGGCGCCATCTTCGTTCGGTGCCGGGCTCTCCGCGCGCCACCGCGTCGTCATGCTCGCTCAAGGGTCCGATGACCTCCCAGTCCGTGAGGAGCTCGTCCGGCTCGTAGGAGACCCCCTCCGGGACAGGGACTCCGTCGTAACTCAGCCCGTCGACCGAGGTCACCTGGATGTTGTCGATCCAGACGGGCGCGCCGACCGAACGGGGTTGAAAGCCCACGAGGCCCGAGGAGCCCTCGAAGAGGTCGAACGTGACCTGAGGAACATCCATGTTCCCGACGTAGAAATGGGCCACGTTATCCATGACCTCGAGGGCAAAACGCTGCCACTCTCCGATGCGAATGGCGGCCTCCCCGGTGAGGGGGGTTCTCAACTCCTCGTAGAGGATTCGAGACACGTTCCCGTCACGGTGGGGATTCATGCGGAGATAACTGCCGTTCCCCTTGATGTAGATGTTCCCGAAGTCGGTTCGCGACCCGGTGCGAGTGAAGTTGTAGAGCACACCCAAATAGTTGTGCTCGTCGTCGGGGAAGAACACGTCACCTTCGATGCGAACGGTGCCCCATTGGTCCGACCCTCGGATCAGGGCGTAGACGTCCCACCCGTCCGGGTTCAAAACCAGTACGGCACCATGCGACGGGTCGCCTGACTCGCGGATCTCGATGGCGCGAGCTCCCCGGACGTGCCAACCGGACAGATCGCCCGAAAAGTCGTCAGTGAACCGGACCTGGGCGGTTGCTTGGGTGGCCAAGCCCATCAGAATCCATGACCCCAACAGAATCCCGATCCCGACCGCCGGTCCGTGCTCGAGCGGTGCACCCCTCATCTCCCACCCCCTTTAGCCTCGAACCCATTGGGTCCGCTCGGTTGCGCGGCGCCGACGCGTCGGCCCCGGCTCAGCCCAACCTCTCGACATGTATTGTGCCCCCGCCCGCGATCAGCCCACCAGGGTCAGTTCCGCCCGCTGTGTCGCTCGATCAAAGACTCGAACGCCGGGTGGTCACGGATGGGGTCCAGAAGCGGATCCAGGCGCAGCGTCTGCGCACTGACCGGCGAATCGGCCTCCAGCAGCGTCTCCAGGTAGGAGATGGCCAGATCGGGCAGGCTCGCCTGCGCGAGGATTCTCGCGGCCGCCTCGGACATCTCGAGCCCGGCCCGCTGGCTGGATCCCATCAACCGTTCGGCGCTGTCCGCCGCGTCCTGGCTACGGCCCAGACCTGCGTAGGCGTACCCCAGGCTCGTTAGCAAGCGCACGTCGTCTGGATTCTCTCGGACCAGGCGCTCCAGCGACACCAGAGCCGAGTCGAAGGCCGCGCGAGCTGCGGGCTGATCTCCCCGGAGCCGGTGCGCCCACGCAGTGTAGAGCGACTTCGGCAAGTAGGCGATCTGTGTCTCGAAGGCCGGTCCCGGCGTCGCTTCAAGGTATCCGAGTAGAGCGGTTGCATCTCGGCTCCACAGCGCGAAATCGACCCGTACCAGTTCGATTTCCGGGAGGTGAAGGTCCAAAGGGAGACGTGCGACTACGGCCTCGAGCGTGTCGAGGTGACCCTGCCAGTGCACGTACGTATGGCCCTTGTGGATGGCGGCGTCGTAGAGGTCGGGCGCGAGGGTTTCCGCCCTCTCGTATGCCTGTGCCGCCTCGGCGTACCGGCGGGTGGCCAGGAAGCTGTGCCCACCCAGATCATAGACCAGATTCGCGTTGCGTGGGCTGAGCGCCGTGGCCTTCGCGAACGCGGCGAAGACCTCGGGCCAGTCGCCCAGGCGCCGGTGCGTGTAGCCGATGGACGCGACGATCTCGGCGTCGTTCGGCAGCCCCGCCAGAGCGATGTTGTACTCTTCCAGGGCCCTCGCGTAATCGCCCCCGACATAGTGGACCCAACCCAGGGCCCGATGAGCTTGAGGCAAGTCCGGGTCCAGACGCAGTGCCTCCTCGGCCTCGGCTCGCTGCCACTCGAGTCGCGTCGGGGAAGGGTCGAAGTTCTCCCAGTAGAGCAGACCGTGAACGCGCGACAGCTCCGCGCGCACCAGTGCGAACTCGGGGTCGACCGCAGCTGCGCGGCTGTAGAGCAACTCCGCAGACTCGAAGTTGTCCCGACGGTACCCGGGACGCAGTAGGTAGTCACGACCCTGGAGGTAGAGTCGATACGCCTCCGGGTCGGCGGTGGGAGGCCGCGAGATCGCGCCCCGCTCCGCCTCGGTCAGTGTGGTCGCCAGTGCGTCCGCGATCATCTCGGCGATGTTGCTTTGCACGTCGAAGGCATCATCCACCTCGCGATCGTAACGCTCGGACCAGACCTGAGCGTCCGTGGCCGCGTCGATCAGCTGGACGTGCACGCGTAAGCGGTCGCCGATCCGCTGGACCGTCCCTTCGGTCACATGGTTCACCCTGAGGTTGGCAGCGATCACACGCACGTTCGGCCTCTGGTCGGCGTATTCCATTACCGAGGTGCGGCTGATGACGCGAAGGTCGGCGACCCGCTGGAGCTGTGTCATGACCTCGTCATGCAGGCCCGAAGCGAAGTAGGCGTTCTCCTCGTCCCCGCTGAGGTTCTCGAAGGGGAGCACGGCAACCGACGATCGGCCGTCGAGGACAGCCGCCGGGGTGAGCACGCCCGGATCGGTGGGTGTCCCCACCCGGGACGGCGATGGCAAGATCGTGAGTGCCCCAGCCGTCGCGAGGACCAGCGCCAGATAGATGAGGACCTCGCTCCTCCGAAGGCGCTGGCGGCCCTTCTCACCGTGGAACCACGTGACCACGAGCGCGAAGAAGAAGCCCGCGAAGGCGATCAAGGCAAAGCTCTCCGGGATCGCCGACGGCCAAGCGTAGTGCCGGCTCAGGAACTGAACGATCTCCACGAGCGCCCACGCCGTAGCCAGGTAGACCAGTGACCACTGGACGAGCGCCCTTTCCCTGATGTTCTGGAGAAAGACCTCTCCGGCACCGGCTGTGGCACGGGACTCACGATCGAGCTCCTGGGCGCTCTCTTCGGTCGTCGGGGTAGGCGTCGTGGCAGATCCACCGGCCTTCGCCCGAACCTGAGCTTCGGTAGGAACGTTGAGCCCATCGTTGGTGATGGCAAAGACTCGAACGGGCTGCTGGACGTTCTTGAGCCTGACCTCCCCACACGGCACGGTCGAGAGAGACGGATGGTTCTTGATCTCGTCGAGGACCTTGCTGGTGATCAGGACGCCGCCTGGGGCCGACAGCGCCTCGATCCGCGCGGCGACGTTCACGCTGTCGCCATAGACCCCGTCCCGGTCATGCACGATGTCCCCGATTTGCACCCCGATTCGGAGGGGGACCGCAGGTTCCCTCCGCATCTCCAACTGGATCTCGACGGCGCACTCCACAGCCTCGACGGCGCTGTGGAACACGCTCAGCGTGCCGTCGCCGTAGTGCTGGAGGATCTCTCCGTTGTGTCGGGGGACGATGTCGGCGAGTGCGTCCCGCTGCCGCTCACGTTGGGTATGGGCCCGCCCTTCGTCCTCCTGCATGAGGGCAGTGTACCCCACCATGTCGGCGAACATGATGGCTGCGAGCTGTCGAGTCCCTTCTTCCACGCACTGCCGTCCTGATTCGGAGAGGGTCGCGGCCTCGACGGTCATGACGTCCACCGTACGCCGCCTCGACTCGGCCCCGGGCTCGCCAGACGGCACCAAAGCTGGGGACGGGCTCAGCAAGTATGCGGCAAGGGCGCATAGGCGAGCAAGCGTCGACCAAGCCCGTCTTGCCGGCCTGAACGACGACCATCCCTGGGGCAGAGGGGTGGCCGGAGTCGGCGACTGCGGGCCCGGATTGTGTTCGCACGCACTTCCTCGCGTGGCCAGCCGGCGACCTATTCGGAGTGGCTCACGAGAGGCATATTCGCCGAGCCGGAAAGGCCGAGAAGGAGCCGCCGAGGTGAACCCCGTCAGAAACCTCGTCCATGAGATCCACCGCAGATCGCTGTGGCAGGTGCTGGGTGTCTACGCCCTTGCCAGCTGGGCCGTCCTGCAGGTGGTGGACACGTTTACCTCGGCCCTCGGGCTCCCAGCGTGGCTCCCACCGGTCTCGCTGGGAGTGCTGCTCGTCCTGCTCCCTGTGGTCATGGCCACCGCGTTCGTCCAGGAGGGCGACGCGGGCAGCCGGCGTCGGGGCACATTCTGGCTGGTGTTGGTCATCTATGTCGTGGCGGCCTACGCCGGCTACGTGCTCATCGGACTCATCGCCACCTGGATCGGGCTTCCAGCGTGGTTTCCTCCTCTTGCAGGTGTTCTGCTGATCGCCCTGCTTCCCGTCGTGATCGGCACGGCCCTCGTCAGCGACGCTCGGGAGGACGAGCCCGGGCCGACGCCCAGCGCCGAGAGCCTGAAGTCCGAAGGTCTGCAGAGCATTCTCACGTGGCGGAACGTCCTTCTTACCGCTGCGGGAGCGTTCGTGGTGTTGGGTGTTCTCTCCGGTGGGTACGTGGCTATGTGGGCGATGGGCGTGGGTCCTGTGGGCTCGCTGGTGGCCAAGGGCGTCCTGGAGGCGCGGGAGCCCATCATCCTGGCGGACTTCGAGGACCAAGCCGGCGACTCCCTCCTCGCTCTCGCAGCGACCGAGGCGCTCCGTACCGATCTCTCCCGCTCTTCGGTCGTCAGGGTAGTGGAGTCCGACTACGTCGTGCGCGCGCTCGAGCGGATGGAGCGCGATCCCACGCTGCCCCTGTCGTTCGAGGTCGCCAGGGAAGTAGCCCTCCGTGAGGGGCTCAAGGCCGTGATCGCCGGTGAGGTGACGGCAATCGGAGGGAGATTCGTCCTGTCGAGCCGAATCGTGGCCGCCGAGTCCGGCGAGGTGTTCTGGGCCCACCGCGAGTCTGCTGACTCCGCAGACATCATAGAGGGCATCGATCGGCTTTCGAACAGACTCCGTGAGCGGGTCGGGGAGTCCCTCGTGTCGATCCGAGCCGGACAACCGCTCGAACGCGTAACCACGTCGTCTCTCGAGGCGCTGCGGAAATACTCGCAGGGCGTGAAGGCGATCGAGGGAGACGCGGATCGGCAAAGAGGCGCTGCGCTGCTGCGCGAGGCGGTGGCGCTGGATTCGACGTTCGCGATGGCGTATCGGAAGCTGGTGGTCTCGCTCGGCGGCGTGGAAGCGTTCGACGCTCCTTGATACCTATCCCGACGACCACAGGGCGCTGAACAACCTGGCCATCATCTACATGGAGTCGAAGGACTACGCGGAGGCCGAGAGCCTGTTGACCCGCGCGATCGCTGCCGACCCCCACCCGGGCCTCGTATGGAGCAACTTGGTTTCTTCGCGAATCGAGCAGGGCAAGATCGGCGAGGCAGAAGCCGCGCTGGCGGAGATGCGTGACAGGCTAGGAGCGAATCTGCGGGTGGACCAGGCGTCGGTGTCACCCGCGGTTGCGAGGCGTGACTACGAGGGGGCTGAGCGTCTGGCGGCCGAGATACGTGCGCAAGGCAGGGGGCTCGACCACCCAGAGGTAGACGAGCTGCTGGCAAGGCTCGCCATGATCCGAGGGAAGCTCACCGACGCGGAGCGGTACCTGGAGGCGGCGTTACTGGCACGTCGCAAGAATGGGGAGCTGCCGTGGTACGTGACGGATGTGTGGGAGTTGGCGTTCCTCGACGTTCTGATCCGACGCGACGGGGCCGCGGGAGTGCGCAGACTGAAGGCTGCGTTGGATGGAGTCCCACCGGATTCGATCCCCCCTTCAATGCCCGCGGCCCAGATGCAGGCCGCGGTCTACGCGCACGCGGGCGATGCCGTCGCAGCGCGGAGAGTGCTCGCTGAATCCGAGGCCGTCGGCGCCAGTGAAGACGAGGTGCTCGAGCTGTGGTCCCACTGGGCGCTGGGCGTCGCAGCCCTCGTCGAGGGCCAACCCAGGGAAGCCCTCGGAGAGCTCGAGATCTGGCGAACGGGTATCGAGGACGACTGTCGCACGTGTGGCCTCCCGGATATCGGGCGCACGTACGAGATGGCCGGCCAGCCCGACTCGGCATTGGCGGCGTACGAGCGATTCATCGCGACGCCATGGGTGGAGGGGCTCGACTGGGATGCATTGTTCCTGGCCCACGTCTACGAACGGCTGGCTCGACTGTACGAGGAGCGGGGGGACCGGGAGCGAGCGATCGACCTCCACAATGCCCTCATCGAGCTGTGGAGGGATGCGGACCCGGAGCTGCAACCCCGTGTCGAAGCGGCCCGCCAGGCAATCGAGCGGCTGTCCCCAGCCCGCTGACCCCCGCGGTGCTCGCCACCGTAACCCGTAGAGCCCCGGTAGTCCGGGTGGGAGGAAGACCCCGGGTCCCGCTCGTAAGTCGAACCGTTGCGGGTCCGGGTGCCTCGGTGCAAACCTTCAGTCGTCCGCTCCCGTCAACAGCGCTGGCGCCATGTCCCCTTCCGTCCTCATCGTCGACGACGATGCCCGGGTTCGCACTTCCCTGGCTCGAGCGCTCGGGGAGTCCGGCACGGACATCCGCGTGGCCGAAAACGCGACCCGGGCGCTGTCCGCACTCGCCGACTCTCCGGTCGACCTGATCCTGACCGACGTCCGCATGCCCGAGATGGACGGCCTGGAGCTCTTGCGTCTGATCAAGGAGAGAGCGCCGGAGACGGCCGTAGTCCTCATGACGGCTTACGACGACCTGCAGACCATCGCCACTGCGATGCGAGAGGGTGCCGAAGACTTCCTCGTGAAGCCGTTGGATCTGCACGCGCTCAGGAGCGTCGTGGGCAGGATCTTCGAGGACCGTCGGTTGCGCGCCGCGGCGGTTGCTCCCGCTGGCGACGAGCACGCGCTCGGAGAAGAGCTCATCGGTCACGACCCGAGGATGATCGAGATCTTCAAGATCGTGGGTCAGGTGGCGGCGACGCGGGCGAACGTCCTCATCCGAGGCCAGAGCGGCACGGGCAAGGAGCTCATCGCGCAAGCCATCCATTCGAGCTCATCGTTCTGCCAAGAGCCCTTCGTCCCCGTGAACTGCACGGCGCTGCCGTCGACGTTGCTGGAGTCCGAGCTGTTCGGCCACGTGAAGGGGGCCTTCACGGGAGCTGCCAGCGATCGGCGAGGGCGCTTCGCGCTCGCCGGCAACGGCACGATCTTCCTGGACGAGATCGGCGACACCTCTCTGGACTTCCAGAGCAAGCTGCTCCGTGTCCTCCAAGAGCACGAGTACTACCCGGTAGGCGCCGAGCGGCCGGAACGAACCTGGGCCCGGGTCGTGGCCGCCACGCACCGAGACTTGGAGACGATGGTCTCCGCGGGTGAGTTCCGGCAGGATCTCTACTACCGGCTGCGTGTGGTCGAGATCGTGGTCCCCCCGCTCAGGGACCGGCTGGCGGACATCCCTCCGCTGGCGGATCACCTGGTCCGCAAGGTCAGCGAGGCTGTGGGGCGCGAGCCACCCGTCCTGGCATCCGAAACCCTCGACGCGCTGATGGCGCACCGGTGGCCCGGGAACGTCCGCGAGCTGGAGAATTGCCTGACCCGGGCCGTGGTGCAGGCCTCCGGTGGGGTCGTGCGCCCGGAGCACGTGGCCCTCGGAGGGCGGTCTCCCGGCTCCCCGGCTCGGCTGGCGAGCTTGGAGCAGGTCGAGCAGGAGCATGTACGACAGGTGCTCACGGCCACGCGAGGGCACAAGTCGAGAGCGTCAGAGATTCTGGGCGTTTCACGGCCGCGGCTCGACCGCCTGATCGGGAAGTACGGGTTGGAGGAGCTCGCCCCCGGACGCGCCGGCGGCGACGTCGCTTCCGACCCTGCCGAGTAGTCTGCGTCTCATGGCTCGCTCGCCGTCGTTCCGAACGCGCATTCTTCTAGTCGTGCTCGGCGTGGCCGTGGTTCCACTGGGATTGGTGGGGCTGTGGCTCACGCGCTCCGCCGCGCGTTCCGGGGAAGAGCTTCTCCGAGACCGCCTGGATAGGGCTTTGGAGGAGACCGTTTCGCAGCTGGTGTCGAGGTGGATCTCTCAGCGCTCGGCTCTACTCTTCCTCACGGAGGAGCCAACCACGCTGATCGCTCTGGCCGCACCGGGCCAACCTGAGCCGCCTCCGGAGCTGGTGCACTTATTCGAGGGCCTGGGGTCCGGGGTCCCCCGCGCGCGGGTCCGCGACGTTGACGGGAGCGAGCGCTGGCACCTGGAGCGAGATGATGTCGATGCCGGCTCGGTCAATCGACCCTTCCCGGCACCGACGCTCGGTGTCCAGCTGGATATCCACGAGCGAACGTCCGGGCGGATTCTGGGCACGCTGGACATCGACCTGTTGGTAGAGGCGCTGCTTCCGCCCGGAGGAGTCGCGGGGACCGCCGGCATGGTGGTAGGTCTCTTCGACGCGGATGGGGTCCCACTGCTCCCCACGCCGGTGGACCCACCGTTGCTCGAGGGTGCACGGTTCCGCTGGGGGGGCGGCGACTGGCTGACAGCGGGCAGGACGCTGGAGGATCCGCCGCTCCGAGTCATCGTCGCGGCGCCGCTCACTCCCTTCGCGGAGCCGTTCGCCCGGGCGTCTCGACAGGGCACCTGGGTGCTATTCGCGGTGGCCCTCTCGGCTCTCGGCGGCGCGGCGTTGCTGACGGGCCGCCTGACCCGGTCGCTGAGCCGACTGTCCGAGGCGGCAGAGGCCGTGTCCCGCGGCGAGCTGGGGCGACGCGTGCAGGTGGACGCCGACGACGAGGTCGGCCGTGTGGCCGAAGCCTTCAATACCATGACTGAAAGCCTGGAGCGCACGCTCGAGCGCCTTTCCAGCCGGGAATCCCTGGCGGCGGTGGGGGAGTTCGCGGCGTCGCTCGCCCACGAGGTCCGGAACCCTCTCACCGCGATCCGCTTGGATCTTCAGCGGGTCGAGGAGGCGCTCCCGTCCGACTTCGCCCTGCGCGAAGAGCAGGAGCGTGCGCTCGGCGAGATCGCCCGTCTCAACAATACGGTGTCGGCGGCTCTGGCGTCGGCGCGAACGGGCGTTGCGCCTGAAGCTGTCGTCGACATTCGGGCACCCGCTCGCGCCGCCGTGTACGCCTCCGAGCCGGCCTTTTCGGAGAGAGGAGCGACTCTGGTCGTCGAGCTCGGCGACCGCCCCGCTCTTGTCACAGGAGATGCGGGGGCGCTGGAGCAGCTCTTCCTGAACCTCCTGCAAAACGCCGCCGAGGCTCTGGATGGCGGCGGTGAGGCTGCGATCACGCTGTCCAAGCGAGGCGATGACGTGGCCGTCGAGATCGCCGATACCGGTCCCGGCGTCCGGCCCGAGCTGATGGAACGGGTCTTCGAGCCACTCTTCACCACACGTCCGGAGGGTACCGGTCTCGGCCTCACGGTAGCCCGACGGATCGCCGTCGCCCACGGCGGATCCGTCAGGCTGGAGAATCAGGCCGAGGGGGGGACTCGGATCGTCATCCGGCTCCCTGCGTCCGCGTCACCTGTGTCGGAGTAGGCTGCTTGTCACGTCCCGAGGGACGAATGTAAGGCGGCGTTACAGAACCAGGGGCCTGACTCGCCCGGGCTCCGCGGCGCAATCGGTTGTGCGTCAACGACTTCACTGAATGTCCGACTCCTGGCCCGCCGCTTGTTGAAGAGAGGGGCACCGGGCCGATTCCGCCGGCCCGCCTCGCGAAGGCACTCGTCAGACTCGGGAGGCACGTCATGAAGCAAGCACGCACCGTCCTCGCCCTCTCCGTGCCCCTCCTATTGGTGCCGGCGTTCTGGCTCTCTTCGCCAGAAGGCCCGTCCGCTCTGGTCGGGGCTCTGCCCGACCTGGGTCTGCAGGCTCCGACCCCGAAGAACCCGGTCCAGGAGTCGTCGATCGTCATCCGCCGGCTCTGGGAGGGCATCGAGCCCGATTTCTGGAGCGCAGACGTGTCACCCGACGGCCGCTACGTCACCGAAACCGACTGGAGCACAGGTGACCTGGCGGTCCTGGATCTGCACGAGGGCGCTCTCCAGCGCGTCACGGACAAGGGATCCTGGAGCGAGGCAGTAGAATGGGCGGAAGCGTCGGTCTTCTCACCGGACGGGCGCCAAATCGCTGTCAATTGGTGGAACCAGGACGACGAGGGCTACGAGATCCGGACGATCGGACTCGACGGATCGGGGGTACGCACGGTCTTCCCGAGTCCAGACCGCTCGTTCTACTCCATGGTGGATTCATGGTCCGGCGACGGACAGCACATCCTGGCACGCATGTGGTACGGTGCGGGTCGTGATCATGTCGCCCTGGTATCCGTGAGGGACGGATCCGTCAGGCCCCTCGTAGAATTCGAGAACTGGGACGAGCCGCAGCTCACGGCCCTGTCACCGGATGGCAGGTTCGTCGCGTTCGACAAACCGCCAGGCAAGCAATCGGATGACCACGACATCTTCGTCGTGTCCGTGGATGGTGGGCGCGAGTCCGCTCTGGTGGACGGCCCCGGGGACGACCGTCTCATGGGATGGGCGCCCGACGGAAGCGGGATTCTGTTCCACAGCGACCGGGAGCTGAGCGAAGGGTTCTGGTGGCTCCCCTTGGCCGGAGCCACACCGGCGGGCGACGCCTACCTGGTGAGATCGAACGTCTGGCGTCCGGAACCGATCGGCTTCGGCGCCGACGGACGCTACTTCTACGGAGTCACGACCCAGCAGGCCCAGGTGCACACGGCCGGGATCGATCTGAACTCGAACCGCCTGACGACTCCGCCCGCAGCGGTCGAGGGCCCGTCGGCGGGCCGGACGCGGAATGGCGAATGGTCGGGGGACGGTCGATTCCTCGCATACGTCCACGAAACGGGTGTCCGCCGTTCCAGCATCGTCGTGCGCTCGACCACCGGAGACGGACGCCAGGTCATCCCTTTCGACGGTCGAATCCGTCAGCTCATGTGGCTTAACGATGGGAACCTGGTCGTCGACGGGGCACCCCTGCTCGGGGACGGTCGCTGGGCCCTCTATCGCATCGATCTACGGACGGGTGAGCGGGAGACGCTCCATCGGCACGAAGAGTCCGAGAACCTGCGTAGCGTCCTGTCCCCGGACGGACGAACCCTGTTCCGTCAGCCTGATCCGATGGGTGGCTCCGACAACCGTATCATGGCACGGGATCTCGCGACCGGAGCCGATCGGGAACTCGCCAGGATCAACGGCTCTGGGCAGATCCGACCGTCGCCGGATGGCCAATTCCTCATGGTCGAGGCCTGGGAGCGGGAATCGGAAGTGTCGCGCCTGATCGTGGTGTCTGTGTCCGATGGTGCCGTCCAGGAGCTGTACCGAGTCGACGCTCCGGACGGTTTGTCGGTCATGGACTGGACGTCCGACGGAGCGCACGTGCTCTTCACTACCTGGGACGAGGGGGCGATCCGGGAGCTTTGGAGAATCAGCGTCGCGGGCGGAGAGCCGATGCGGATTACCGGCATTCCTCCGGAGTTACCGCACCGGCTTCGCATCCATCCGGACGGCAACCGCGTGGCATTCAATTCCGGCGAGCTGCGAGGGGAAGTCTGGGTCGTGGAAGGCTTGCCGGGATCCGCCCCGACGACGGACCGATAAACGATCCGAGCGGTCCCTCCGAGCCGCGTACGAGCATGCGCGGCGCGGAGGGCCCCGGACGGGCCGCCCCGCCGAACGCCGGCGGCGGAGCGGCCTCGCGTGTCCTGTCTGCGCCCTCCCGCTTACGAACCCCCGCTCGACCTCTCGTACGGTCGGCTTGTCCGGCGACTCAGGCGGTGCACCTGCCAGTCCTCCTGCTCGGCACCCTCCACTCCCCGGAAGCGGAGCTCGACGTTGTCGTCGTCCTCGAAGTAGAGCTCGATGTTGGTCGTGTAGTACGCCTGGGGATCCGGCAGGTCGGTGATGTCCCAGAAGTCGAATCGAAGGACCCTTGTGTGCGGGTCGTAGGACGCGGACCGCATTCTGGGTTGATTGCCGGCGCCACAGTAGTGGGTGGCCACCATGTCATCGACATCCATGTGGTAGGCGGTCGCCATGTCGCGGACCCCGTCCGGCGTGTCTCCGATGAACTCCTCGAACACGACCGACCCACCACTCGTTACGTGGTAGCTGATGAGGGCCTGACGGTCCTCCTGCCCGACGACGTGTGAATCCCAGGTGCCCGACAGCTTCTTGAGCTGCTCCCATGCGGCTTGGTAGTCGTCGGTGGACTGTGCCTCAGCCCGGGTGAGGCCCGGCGCGGTGAGCGCGAGCGCAACCGCGAACCACAGTGATCTGCTCTTCGAGAGATCCATCGTTCCTCCTCCTCCTCTTGAATTCCCATCCCCGCGCACGTTCACCCTATTGTATTACATACAATGGGCATCCATGCGATGGATCGATTCGTTCACAATTCAACCTTTGCTAGTAATAGTCAAGTATACGATCATTTTGACTCCAGAGGATTGTATGTAGTACATTTGATACCGAATGGGACGATCACGCGCCTAGAACGGATTGAGACTGCATGGCAAAGCCACCCTCCGGCCCTGGACCGACGCGCCCTCCGAAAGACGTCAGGTGGATCGCCCCGGTCTCACAAGGAGGTCCGGGTGACTACCGAACGATTGCCGACACCGTGGATCGGGCCATCGAGGCCGGGGAGCTAGAGCCCGGGGGCCGGCTTCCGACGCACCGCGAGCTGGCCGAGCACCTTGGCGTCGCCGTGACGACGGTCACTCGCGCCTACCGTGAGGCCCGGAAGCGGGGCCTGGTGACGGGTCAAGTGGGTCGAGGGACGTTCGTTCGAAGCCCGGAAGGCGAGTCGCGCGCGAGGGGATCCGCGGCGCGAGCGGACCTCACCCAGAACTCGCTCGAGCCCCGTGCGTTCGCGTCCGACCTGGAGCGGCTGCTGTCGAGACTGTCGGAGTCGCGCATGCTGTCCGACCTCTTCGACTATCAGCCTGCTGGCGGCATGGCGCAGCATCGGGACGCGTGCGCACGCTGGCTGACGGCGCACCGCTTTGAAGTCCCGAGGGACCGCGTGCTGATCTCGGCGGGCGGTCAGCACGCGATGACGGTGGCCGTCTCCAGTCTGGCACGTGCCGGTAACCTCGTCCTGACCGGAGACCGCACGTGCTACGGCATCCAGGCTCTGGCACGACAACTCGGTCTCCGACTGCGCGGCGTCTCAATGGACGACGAAGGTGTCTTGCCGGACGCCCTCGACGACGCCTGCGCCGAGGAAGCACCCGCCGCTCTCTACGTGATGCCGACGATGCAGAATCCCCTCGGACTCGTCATGTCCGAGGCGCGGCGCAAGCAGATCGCCGAGGTGGCGAACAGGCGAGGGCTCCGCATCGTAGAGGACGACGCCTATGGCTTTCTGGACGTCACGCCTCCGCTCTGCACCTTCGCTCCCGAGCTGACCACGTACATCGCGAGCATGGGCAAGCTCCTCTGGCCTGGCGTCCGAATCGGGTTGGTCGTGGCGCCGCACGGGGCGTCGCCCCAGCGCCTGGAGGGCGCCATTGGTGCAACCACCCTCCAGGCGGCTCCTTGGACGGCGGCTGTGGTGGCCGAGAGCGTCGACTCAGGCCTGGCAGAACGGGTGTTGGTCTGGAAGACGGAGCGACTCCGGAGCCGGGGGGAAGCGGTTCGTGCCGTCCTGCCGGAACGGGCTACGGGGAGTCATCCGATGAGCCCCCATATCTGGATCCCGCTGCCACATTTGTGGAAGACGTCCGAGTTCGTCGCGTGCGCCGAGGAACGGGGCATCAGCGTCACTCCGGGCGATGACTTCGCGATCGCACGATCCGCGGTCGAGCCGGCGATTCGGGTGTGCATCGGCGCCCTGCCCGGCAGGTCTGAGCTGGTGGGGGCAGCGACAGTCCTTGCCGACCTCCTGGCAAACGCCCCTCCGCCCAGAGCCGCGAGCGCGGTGTGATGGAGGAGCCCTCCTGGAGAGTTGGGCCCCTAGAAGACCGTCGCCTCGTTCGAGCACGTGGCCGTGGCGGCCTCGCACACCTGGTACGTGAAGGACCCTCCCCCGCGTTGGCCGGACTCGTCCGTGTGGGTGCCGTCGTTCACCGTGGTGACGACGAGCGCGCCGTTACGGAAGACGTCGACCGAGGCTGACGTCGCTCCCGACCACGCCAGATCGGCAATCTTCTTCCCCTTCGCTTTGTAGCCGGTCGCCTGCAACTCGATCCCCGCCGGGGGCGGAGGGGGTGGAGGTTCGCCACCGAGCCAGACGCCCCAGTGGGCGCCGAGAAACGCCTCCAGGGCGATGGCGGTGGCGACTCCGAAGGCGGCTCGCTTGGCGGGCCTGTCACGGACACCCTTGTAGTGAGCCTCCACCTGGACGCCACAGATCTGGCCTCCCGGTATTCCCCTGTGCTCGCTCGCCCGCACCGTGCACGTGTGG
Organism: Gemmatimonadota bacterium; assembly: GCA_039589315.1. Lineage (GTDB taxonomy): Bacteria > Gemmatimonadota > Gemmatimonadetes > Longimicrobiales > Gaopeijiaceae > JBDHHQ01. The sequence goes on along the minus strand of JBDHHQ010000042.1, from coordinate 5,261 downwards.
CGAACCGTGTTGTAGCCTCCTCGGAAGTACGGATTGCCTTCAGGACCCGGCTCGGGAGAGCTGGGAACCGCACGGATACCATTGTCGGCGTAGAGCGTGCCCAGGCTGAGCGATCCTCTGAGCAGCTCTCCTGGTACTGAGAGGCTGCATCGAGCGTCGCGTCGGAGAGATCCAACTGCGATCCCCGGAGCAGATACCCCAACTCCAGGCGTCGGATGTCGTGACCGTGACCGTGCAGATCCATGTACCAGCCCTTGCCCGGGGTGGCGAGCACCTCCGCCTTGGCGACCTCGATGAAGTCGTGGAACTCCCCCCACGCGATCTCGGCCTCCGGATCGCCGCAGGCGGCTTCTTCGATCGCGCGATTGGCATCCAACCGGTTTCGCTCGAGGTGGTTGAGGATCACGTGCGGGACGGTCCCGAACCGGTCGACGAATGCATCTCGCACGGCCAGGGCCAGCTCGATCGTGTTGCGATCGGTCGTCGTCGTAGCGGAGCCCCCGCACGCGCCCGCGGTACGGAACGGGATCTCAGATGGCTCCAGGGCTCCACCATGGGGGGCCGACAGGATCACGGGCGCATTACCCGCCACGTACTCGATGTAGCCGTTGCGGCCGAAGTAGGACTGGCCCGGAACGTAGGGTCCGGGGTCGATGGCAACCTGCGGTCCAACGAGGTGCACAGCTTCGCCCGGTGATTCCCGGCAACCTGACTGAAGAGTCGCGCCGGTCGACGCCAGCAGAATGGCGACCATGCGATGCTTCGGGGACATCCGACACCTCGGGGCTGGTAGGGTGGCCGTAGCGAAACGGTGGTGAACGCCGCTCTCTGCTGTCAAGGCGGCAGGTCGCCCCGACTTGCCTGGCTCCACGGCGGCCGGGTAGCGTGACGAGGACACGACCCACGCTCACCGGAGGACCGACGTGACGATCAGGCACGCCGCCATGGCCGCTACCGCGGCCTCGATCATCGGGCTGCCGCTCAACGCCCAGACGACCCGCGACCCCCTTCCGGCCACCATCACCGCCGATGACGCCACAGTCGTCGGTGTGGTCGAGTTCGCGTCTCTCCCTGACGTCCAGGGGAACGCGGTGCGCATGATGCGACTCGTCGACGAGCCAGGCACGGCTCGCCTGTTCGTCAACGGGATGCGTGGCGCGATCTTCGGCGTGAGCTACGACGGCCGCAGCGTCGTCGAGTACGTGAACATCGACGACCCGCGTTGGGGTGTGAGCGTCGAGTCGAGCGGTCGTGAGCGGGGATTCCAGAGCTTCGCGTTCCATCCCGACTTCGGGAACCCCGGCACTCCCGGATACGGTCATTTCTACACCTGGACCGACACGGATGACACGGCCCCGCCACCCGACTTCGGCCCCCGCGGGGAGGGGGATTCACACGACACGGTCCTGCTCGAGTGGACCGCCGAGGATCCGGCGGCCAACGCGTACGACGGTGACCCACCCCGCGAGCTGATGCGCTTTCAGCAACCCTACGGCAACCACAACGCCGGACACCTCGCCTTCGACCCGACCGCGACGTCCGGGTCGGAGTCCGGGTTGCTGTACATAGGAGTGGCTGACGGCGGAAGCGGGGGAGATCCGCAAAACATGTCCCAGGATCTGTCGTCCGGTTTCGGAAAGGTCTTTCGCATCGACCCACTCGGCGCGAGCTCGGCCAACGGCCAATACGGGATTCCCGCGAGCAATCCGTTCGTGGATCGTCCCGGAGCGATCGGCGAGGTCTACGCTTACGGGGTTCGCAATCCACAGCGCTTCGGGTGGGATCCGAATACCCGGCGCATGTTCCTGGCCGACATCGGTCAGAACACGATCGAGGAGATCAGCCCCGTGGCCGCGGGCGCGAACCTGGGCTGGAACGTCTGGGAGGGCAGCTTTCGGTTCGTCGGTCGTGAGGGCGTGGACGCGTCTGCCGTCCGCAGCGATCCGGCCATGACGTACCCGGTCGCAGAGTACGCGCACGGCGATCCACTCCTCACGAACCGGGCCGCCGCCACGGGCGTGCTGGTCTACCGATCGAGCGCAGTGCCACAACTCACCGACCGGGTGTTGTTCGGCGACTTCCCCAGCGGGGAGATCTTCCACTTCGATGCCGACGACCCTCCGGACGGGGGCAATCAGGGATTCCGGCGCGTACTTCTACGAGACGGAGGCGCGGAGAAGACGTTCCTCCAACTCCTACAGGAGAAGAATCGCGAGCAGGGCCGGGAGCCGGCTGGCCGAACGGACCTCCGCATCGACGGGGGGCCTGATGGACAGATCTTCCTCTTGAACAAGCACGACGGAACGATCCGCAGGATCGTACCCTGAGGCCACGTCTCGACGAAGCCTTCCGGACAGCTATCGCGATCGGCCGAGATCGCGATAGCGAGAGGGGTCCTCACCTGTGGTTCCCCCTAGTGCACATGACCGCCCGATCGTAGGATGCCTTCACTATGAATCCTCGAGCTGGACGCAGCACTCTGGTGATCGCTCTGGTGATCGCCCTCGGGATCACCGCGGTGGTCCTGGTACAGGGACCCGGGTCCGACAACATGCAACCCAGAACACCGGTGGACGTCGCCTCGCTCGGTCCGCAAGTAGGTCAACGTGTGCCCGGCTTCGGCCTGCCCGATCAGAACGGTCAGGTTCACACGCTGGAGTCCATCCTGGGACCCAACGGGGCGATCCTGCTCTTTCACCGCTCGGCTGACTGGTGACCCTACTGCAAAGCGCAACTCGTGGAGTTGCAGGACCAGTTGGACGGGCTTCGCTCTCAGGGTCTCGGGGTCGCGGCGATCAGCTATGACTCCGAGGCCGTGCTCGCCGACTTCGCGGGGCGTCGCGGCATCACGTTCCCACTGCTGTCGGACCACGACTCCAGGGTCATCGAGGAGTTCGGCATCCTGAACACGGTCGCCGAAGAGGGCCTGGGGCCGAACGGTGACGATCCGGAGGTCATGGCGGACGTGGCCAAGTACGTCGCCGTCAGCGGAGCTGACTCGTTGATGGTGGGCACACCGTTTCCGGGCACCTTCATGCTGGACCGCGAGGGCCGCGTCACTGCTCGTTTCTTCGAGGAGTTCTACCGGGAACGGAACACGACGGCGAACGTGATGCTGAAGCTCGGGGCCGGCCTGGCCCCGGTTACGGCGGTCGAAGGGTCGACCGCCCATCTGAAGCTGACCGCCTACCCCAGCAATCCGTCGGTCACAGTGGGCACCCGCTTCTCGGTCGCGGTCGAGGTCGAGCCCGAGCCCAACATCCACGTGTACGCGCCGGGCGCCGAAGAGATGGGATACCGGGTCGTTTCGCTGAACCTGGCTCCAGCACCTCACCTCAGGTTCGAGGATGTCCGGTTTCCCGAGTCGGAGATCTATCACTTCGAACCGCTGGACGAACTGGTGCCCGTGTATCAGCGTCCGTTCAGGCTCCTCCAGGAGGCGGTCGTCGAAGCCACGCCGGAGGCCAGCCGAGCGCTGCGTGAGCTGGACGCGCTGACGGTCAGCGGCACGTTCGACTACCAGGCCTGCGACGATCGGATCTGTTTCACGCCCGTGTCGGTTCCCCTGACCTTCACCCTCGACGTCGAGCGTCTGGATCGGCAGCGCGTGAACCGCTAGGCCAGCCTGCCGCAGCGCCGAACGTGATGAGGCGGCCCAGCCGAGCGCGCTACGACAGCGACTCCTCGCGCTTCTGGCTCAGCGGATCCCCAACAGCAGGCGATCGTCACTACCGCGGCTCGCAAGGTAGAGATCAGATCGACCATCTGCATTGAAATCGGCCGCTTCGACATCGAAACCGAATCCGACAACGCCGTTGGGGAAGACGTCGCTCGTTGCTTCCGCGAACCATCCAGCACCGTCGTTGAGATACACTCTCCATCTGACGGGCACCGCAACACCCGGTGTAGAGCTCAGGTTCGACGTCACCACGTCGAGGTCGCCATCCTGGTCGACGTCACCGAGCTCGAGATCCTGAGTCACGTCGAACACGGTGGGCATTCGCTCCACCGTCTGGTCCTCGAACGCACCGAACCCGTCTGGGCGGCGTCCGACGACGGGTCCATTCGGCTGGAAGGCCGGTTCGAGGGTGTCTTCCAGGGCGGAGCGGGTGGCCAGCCCATCAGGATCGAGGACGGAACGCTCACAGTCGAGGGCATCCCGCCGGGGATGATCCTGCGCCGCTGAAGGGGCCGAGACAGCTGGCTTCAGGGACTTTGATTCCCGGAGCTGATGCAGGGAGCCATGGTGTTCGTTGGATTGGCTACCGGCAGGTCCCCGCCGCCCCGGCTCCCTCACGGCATTGCAGGGAGCTACCTTTAGACGTCGTTGTCCCCCCGCGCGGATTAATGGCGGGAGTTGAGCAGGTCCTTCGCTTGAGAGGGTGAAGACGTCCACCGCTCCTGATCGAAGTCCCTACATCCCCGATCTGCGAAGCTACTCGACCAACTCCGAAAGTGGGATCATGCAGATTCGCCAACGCGCAGTCCGTAAGGAGGCTCGGTCCATGCGCGATCGCACACTGGACGTGTCTATCCTTTCACTCCTCCTCTTTTCAGGCGCGCTGGCTTCTCCAGCCTACGCCCAGCAAGCTGGGGGCGACTCCGGGGACGGATTCTGCACCCTGGCCGCGACGGACCTGCTTGCAGCACTAGACGGATCGTGGACGGTCGATCACGGAGCAGGATGGGCAGTAGGAGGAACCACGCAAGGTCTTGCCTCCATTCCATTTCCCTCGCCGCCCGCCGGGACAATCATCTTCAAATACGATCCTCTGCGCGGGGTGATAGACGCTCGGAGTCCGGACGGCGAAGTGCACATGCTCGTGTTTCCCACCGCGGAGATGCAGGAGCCAGCAGCCAATGCGGTCGTTGGCGAGCCCCCAGAAGGAGAAGGATCGACGTCAAGCTGCGACTGGTATGCGTTGCCCACCCTGACGGGGACAAACCACTTCTACGCGAGTACGGTCAACGTTGAGAACATATTGGAGAGACGGTCGGGCTTTCTTCACACCTTGATGTTGTGTGAGAACCAGGACGATCCGGGCCTCGATTTCGAAAAGACCTACCCCCCAATCACCGAAGAGGTGTGCAAGGAATACGAAGAGCGGTTGGAGGAAGAACTTGCAGGGCCTGGCCAGGAGCCGATCAGGGGAACGGAGGACTTCGAAATGGCAATGACCCTTGTCGTACGGTTCACCAGTACGAACTCGGCGTCGGGGTCTTTGTATTTCGAGGGCTCGATGGACGAAGCACAATTCAGG
>JBDHHQ010000041.1:0-61744 GCA_039589315.1 Gemmatimonadota bacterium | reverse complement strand
CCCCGTGCCCACGGAGGGCAACGGAAACACCCAGGTCCACTCGGTGCCGGCGGTGCGGGCCGCCTCGACGTAGGCGAGAGCATCGAGGGCCGATGCCGACTCGGCGGGCGGGGCGGGCCGTTGTGCGAGCAGGAGGTTGCGCCCGAGCGAGTCCACGATCGCCACTCGGACCAGAGCCGAGGAGTCCGCGCTCAGCAAGGTGCGGGCGATTCGGGTCGCTGCCCGGGAGTCCACCGAGATGTCCCCGTTCGGTGCACCTCCAACGAACGCATCCTCGATGATGGCCACATGCCGCTCCGCCTCCTGGATCGGTCTGAGCACGCCCAGGGTGGCCAGCTCCACCTGGTGATCGAGAGCGATCTCGGCGTTCTCGACAAGACGTCGAACGATTCCTCCCATGACCAGCAGGCCAACGAGCAGGAGCGGAACGGCCGCCACGACGCCAAACGCCACGGCGAGCTTCGCCTTGATACTCGTTCGGGGGAGGAGCTTGTTGGAATTCACCCTGCCTCGCTCACGGTGTGCCGGATTGCCGCAAAGGTACGGGCGGCGCCTGGGCGGCGGTACACCCCGAGAGGCTTGGCGCCCCACTCGCCGTGAGCGGGACACTGTGACGCTCCCCGTCTCAATGGGACGCCCACGGTCTCACAAACCCGAATCATCGGTCGTCGCTCTACCTCGGCGTCATAGTCCTCAACTTCCTGAAAGATATCGGCTTAGGAGCACTGACCACACTCCGGGGGATCGCGGCACGCTGTATGCGATATGCGTGCCCGTAAACGTGTCCGGCAAGAAGATGCCGATTCGATGACGCTGGTTATTCAGAAGAGAGGTGATCCGATGGTCAGACCGGCGGACAGCACCAGCTCCGCGGTACTCGCCCTTACGACCCTGACCTTGCTCCTCCTGCTCCCCAGCCACGCCCTGTCTGCACAAGCCAACCCACCCCAACAGGCCACAGAAGAGGAGGCTCGAGAAGACACGGTGGTGTTCGCGGTCGACGAGATCACCGTGACGGCTACCCGGTCGCCGCGTGAGGTCTTCACGGCACCTGCCCCGGTGCTGGTCATGGATCAGACCCTCATCGCCCGCAAGATGCCCAACTCGACCTCTGATCTATTCCGGTCTCAACCCGGACTGGACGTCAATGGAGTCGGTGTCAACCAGACGCGCCCGACGATCCGTGGCCAGCGGGGTCAGCGGATCCTGCTGCTCGCCGACGGGCTTCGCCTGAACAACTCTCGCCGCCAACAGGACTTCGGCGAGATTCCAGCGCTCGTCGACGTCACCAGCATTCAGCGCGTGGAGGTGGTACGGGGTCCGTCGTCCGTGCTCTACGGGACGGATGCCATCGGCGGCGTCGTGAACATGATCACGCGCACGCCCGTGCAGGACGGTGTCCACGGATCGGTCGGTTACCGGTACGGCTCCGTCGAGACCCAGCATCGAGGCATCGGCCGATTCTTCGGTCGCTTCGGCAATCTCGACCTGCAGGCGGGCTTCAGCATGAGGGACGCCGGATCCTACGAGGCACCGTCGGGCACCTTCGGCGACATCGAGCTGGTCGATGACACCCCGGTCTTCGACACCGGCGTCCAGGACCGCAGCCTGGACTTCCGCCTGGGTTATCAGCTGTCTCGCCGAAACGCCGTCTGGGGCAAGCTGGAGTCGTATACCGCTTCGGACGCGGGCTTCGGGTTCGTCGACCCCCTGGCGTATGCGCCGGACCAGGCAGAGGTGAGGATTCGCTATCCCAACCAGGACTTCATCAAGGGCACCGTGGGTTACGGTGTGACAGACATGGGATGGGCCGTGGCCGACCGTCTGGACTTCGTGAGCTACCTCCAGCGGAACGAGCGGGGCCTCACCATGGACATCGCTACCTCGTTCGGCCCCGACGCGCCTCCAGGCGCGGGGATGGAGCTGTCGAGCAACAACTTCACCGACCTGTCCACGTTCGGCTTCCGCCTGGAGGCCAAGAAGCTCGCCCATCCCTCGATTCTGGTGACGTATGGGGTGGACATGTTCCGGGACGACTCCCAGAACACCGACCGCAGCGTCATGAACATCCACGGGTTCGGACCTCCCATGGTGGACTCGAGCGCGACGCCGAGCGTGCCGAATGCCGTCTACCGTTCCATCGGCGCCTTCGCGCAGGGGGAGTTCCAGGTGCTCCGTCGCGGGACGCTGATCCTGGGAGGACGTGTCCAGGACATCAGGGCCGAGACGCGCCCGACGGCGAACTTCGAGGGTGACCTGACCACGAAGGAGGACCGGACCGCGGTGGGCGCGCTCAACGCGATCTACGAAGTGGTGGATGGCCTGAGCCTGGTGGGCTCCGTCGGCAGTGCCTTCCGCGCCCCGAACATCATCGAGTGGTTCTTCGAGGGACCGACCCCCGAAGGCTCGGGCTACCAGCTCAGCAACCCCGACCTGGTGGCCGAGACGAGCCTCAACGTGGACCTGGGCGCGCGGTTCCGGAGTCGTTGGCTCGCTGCCGAGGCGTTCGTGTTCCGGAACACCATCTACGACGGGATCCGCATCGCTCCCACGGGAGAGGAAGTCAACGGGATCCCGGCGTATCACAACGTGAATGTCGACGAGCTGCTCTACCGTGGGGTGGAGTTGTCTGCGACGGCCTTTCTGCCATCCGGATTCTCGCTGGACGGCTCCTACACCTACCTGGACTCGGAGGACGTCCACGAGCCCAACAACCCCGTAGGCGAGACGTTCGCGACCAAGATCACCGGTGCATTCCGGTACGATCACCCGACGAACCTGTTCTGGGCGGAGTACGGTGTGCGGCACAATGGCGACCAGAAGGACGTCGATCTGGGCACCAGCCCCATCGGCGCTGTCCTCCCGGCGTTCACCGTGCATGACGTGCGCGGCGGTATCCGGCTGAGCCAGTCGGGCAGCGGGATCGAGCACCACGTCGGAGTCACCTTGGCGAACCTCACGAACGAGCTCTATGCCGAGTTCGCCAACGCGAGCTTCTTCCGTCCGGAGGCCAAGCGGAACCTCTGGCTTTCGTACCAGCTCGTGTTCTGAGTCGGCCGATGCCGGCGGGCAGGGTCCTTCCCCGGGGACCGGCCCGCCGGGTCATCGCCGGACTCGTCTCCTTCAAAGCGGCCCCGCAAGGGGCCGCGTAACGCGAGGACCCCCGTGGCACAGCCCGTCCACTATGTTCCCATCGTAACGACGCTCCTGGCCCTCTGGTTCGGCATCGTCGTCACTCGCAGATACCTGGAGCGGCGCTCGGGACCTCATCTGGCCTGGTGGGCGGCTGGCATCTTCATCTATGGCCTGGGAACGCTGACCGAGGCGTCGGTGACCCTGTTCGGCTGGAACGAGCTGTCGTTCCGGTCCTGGTACATCGCGGGCGCCCTGCTCGGCGGTGCGCCCCTGGCGCAGGGCACGGTCTACCTGCTGTTCAGCCGGAAGACCGCGAACCGACTCACCGCCGTGTTGATCCCGTTCATCGCGATCGCCTCGGTGTGCGTGATTCTGACGCCCATCAACCACGCCCTGGTGGAAACGTACCGGCTCTCCGGCAGCGTCATGGAATGGCAGTGGGTGCGGCTCTTCAGCCCGTGGATCAACGTGTACGCACTCGTGTTCCTGGTGGGCGGCGCCGCGCTTTCGGCCTGGCGCTACGGACGGAACCCGCGTACGAGAGACCGGGCCTGGGGCAACACGCTCATCGCGGTGGGAGCGCTGCTTCCGGCCATCGGAGGCGCTGCCACCCGCATGGGGCACGTCGAGGTTCTGTACGTCGGCGAGTTCCTGGGTCTCTGCCTGATCTTCCAGGGCTACCGCCTCAACGTCGGGTCCGCCTCGCCGGCCCTGTCACGCGGCCCGGTGGTGGATCAGGCCGTCAGCCAGTTGCGCCCGACAGCCTCCTGATCGCATCCGCGCCTCGGATCCCGGAACAGGGCAACACCGAGCTCCATTCGCGGATTCGCCGTGGCGCGCGCTCGTTATAGAGGGCGCTCTGCCGAGGTGCGGAGAGGGAGCGGTTCCATACGAGTCGAGGCCCGACCGTCCGTGGATCGTCGTCGGGAGTGGACCGCCCGACTACACACCTATGGCCGCGGTCGATCGATCAGCCCCTGGACGCCTTTCGAGGTAGGGGCTCCGGCTCTCCCCGAGCTCGATGGGAAGAGCCACCCGCACGAGCACCGTGAACACGAAGAGACCGAAGGCCCAGATCCCCGCGGTGACCGCGAACTCGACCCACGTCGGCCTGTACTCGACGATCTCGCCCAGGGGCGACGGCACGAAGCCGGGGATGACCAGCCCCATGCCCTTGTCCATCCAGATGGCGACGAACATCACGAGGCAGGCCGCAGTCAGCCATCGCGTGTCCTTTCGCAACGGGTGGATCATGAGCACGCCCGTGGCCAGGATGTTGAGCCCGATCGAGATCCGGATCCAACCGACGAGAGCGTCATGTCCGTGCAGTCCGAAGAACAGGTACTGCGCGCTGAGGCTGTGGTGCGTCGGGAAGTAGAACTCCTTGAAGATCTCGGATCCGATCATGACCAGGTTCACCTGTGCCGCCACGGTGGCGATCATCGCCAGCTTGGAGATGGCCGCGTCCTCCACGTGGTAGGGTGTCTTGGATCGGACCACGATGAGCATGAGGATGATGAAGCACGGTCCCGCCGCGAACGCCGAGGCCAGGAAGCGCGGACCGAGGAGCGAGCTGTTCCAGAACGGCCTGGCCGGCAGCCCGGCGAGGAGAAAGGCGGTGACCATGTGGATGCTCACCGCCCAGAAGACCGAGAGGTACACGAAGGGGACGTACCGCCTGGGGTTGGGCTTACGTCCCATGTAGTGGGTGAACAGGATGTAGAGCGGGATTCCCAGGTTGAGCGCCAGGTATCCGTTGAGAACCAGGACGTCCCAAGCCAGGAGAGACCTGGGGAAGTTCAGGAAGCCGATCCCGGGCGTCAGGTGCCAGGATCGCATTGGGCTCCCCAGATCCACAACGACGAAGCCCAGACACATGGTCAGGGCCGCGACCGCGAGCCCTTCACCGATCAGCACGGCCTTGCTGAAATCCACGTCGTGCAGAACGTAGGCGGGAAGCACCAGCATGACCGCGGCGGCCGCCATGCCCACGAGAAAGGTGAAGTTCGAGATGTACAGGCCCCAGCTGACGTGATCGGTCATGCCGGTGACCTGCAGACCGTCCCGCAACTGGATGAAGTAGGCGTATCCGCCGAAGACCATGACTGCCGAAAGGCAGCCCATCCAAACGTGATAGAGACGCCCACCGCTGGTCGCGGCGTCCAAAGCGGATAACAAGAAGGCCCTGACGTGTTTCATCGGCGTATCGAGCGCGTCAATCCATGAAGTACCAGAAGCGGGGCTCAGTCCCGAGATCTTCCTTGAGACGAAAGACCGACTTGTTCTCCAGGACCCATCGGATTTCCGAATCCGGGTCCAGGAGGTTGCCGAAGATGCGGGCTCCCGTCGGACAGGCCTCCGCACACGCCGGCATCCGGCCTTTCCGGGTCCGCTGGATGCAGAAGGTGCACTTCTCGACGCATCCCTTCCTCCGCAGACGATTGCCGAGGTAGTGCTGGTTCGGGTTCACGTCATCGTCCGGGACCGCCGGCTCCGCCCAGTTGAATCGGCGCGCCCAGTAGGGGCACGCTGCAATGCAGTACCGGCACCCGATGCACCAGTCATAGTCGATCACCACGATGCCGTCAGGCTCCTGCCATGTGGCAGCAACCGGACATACATCGACGCACGGGGGGTTTGCGCACTGGAAGCACTGGGTGCCGAGGTAGAAGTGGTCCTCTCGAGGGACCTCGTGCTGGAACTCGGCGGTTGCCTCTTCGAAGTCGACCTCTCCACCCTCCATCTCGAAGATCCGGATGTACTGGATCCCGCTCGCCCGGTCCTGGTTGTTCTCTCTCACGCACCCCGCCACGCACTCCCGGTAGCCCTTGCACTTGGAGACGTTGAAGGCGTAACCGAAGAGGACTCCCTGTTGGGCGTCCTCCCCCGAGAGATCCACGTGGACGCCCCGGCTCAGCTCTGACAGTCGCTCGAGCCGCTGGATCGTCTCCCGCTTCTCGTCGTCCGACATCACGCGGAAGTTGCCCTTCAGAACCTCCTGGAACTCGAGGAGGAGTCGTTCTCTTCTCGTCCCGTCCGCCGGCACGACATCGGTGCATGCGGCCGCGGCTTGGGTGCCCGCCAGCAGGGTGCCGAACAGCGTGCTGAGCGCATGCCTTCGCCCCATGGGCTTGGCGAGGAGTTGGCTCCCGGGACCTTCCGCCGGCACAACGTCGGGCTCGCCAGGGCCTCGTGGTGGATCTGGGGGAACCACTGCGTCTCCGAGCGGACACCGGGTCACGTCTTCGACCCCCTGGTCCACCATCGAGCGTTCGACGATGCGGGACATGGCTTGCCACCGGAGGACGTCCTCGAACGTCAGCTCTCGCTTGGTGCCCTCGGAGGGGCCGGAGGCATCCGAGCTCACCGTGGCGCCTCCCTTCGGGCGATCTTGGGAAATGTGACGGGCCGCCGGATCGGGAACTTGGGCGAGTGGGGGTTGTGACAGCCGGTACAGCTCAGGATGACCCTTTGATCGCTCTGCCATCCCCCGAGCCGCTTGCCGTGGGCACCTCCCGCCCAGTCGTCCGCCTGCGTGTAGTGACACCCCGCGCAGAGGCGGTATGCCTCGTCGAGGCTCGCCAGGCTCCCGTCCTGTAGGGTCAGGTATCCAGGATTCTCTGGGGAATGACATGTGAAGCAGTTACGCAGGTATCCACCGGGGTGGCTGAGCCGCACTGTGAGGTGGGCCGTCGTGCTCGGCATCAATTCCCGCAGTCCTTCGCGCTCGTGGCACTCCGCACAGTCCAGCACGAGTGCGCCCGGACTGCTCGGATTGTGGCAGGCGTTGCAGTCGATGCGGGCTGCTCCCTGATGCTCGGCTCGATTGGCGTGCATCTGCAGGAGGGTGGTGCTCTTCGCTCCGATGGGGCGGATGTGGCAGGACTCGCACGGGAAGTGACCGACCTCGGGGGTCCGCAGGGCGACGAAGAACGGCGTGCCCTCCGGCCCCTGGAACCCGACGGCCGGAGCCGAGGGGATGCCGCGAACAGCGGCCGCCAACAGCGAGTTGTCTGCCGGCTCACCGTGCGTTCCGGAGGTCCCCTCATCATGGACATCGGCTTCGCCGGGCTCTGCTCTGCCGTGTGACACGGTGGCCGCTTCGTGGTCTTCCGATTCCGCCGCCTCGTCTCCATGGGCGAGCTCCGGCAGGGCCTCGTGCGGCGTGCCGGGCCTACAGGCGAGGGTGCCCGCCAACCCTAGCCCGGCGATGAGCAGGGCAACACGGACCGGATCCAGCGCGCGCCTCATCGATCCGCTCCGGGCCCCAGTGGCCGCGAGAAGAGCTGTCCGGGGGCTTCTACGGCCGCATGACACTGCCGGCAGTTGAAGCGTTCGGGGTGGTCGGTTCGGATGTCCGGTGCCGCCGCTGCCCCCCCATGGCAGGAGACGCAGTGCTCTCTCATCAGAAGGGCGTGGGGAATAGCCGGCGGGGCCCCGAGTATGGTGCCACCCAGACCGTATGTGGGTACGTCCGGCGTCACCCAGTCGGATTCGACGAAGCTGGCCGAGGTGACCGGACGCACGTGGCACTGAAGACAGTTTACCAGCTCGGGATGGGGGGACCGGGGCGAGTATGTCCTCAAGCCCGGATTGTAGCCACCAAAGGTGTGGCAGGGCGCGCAGTCCTGTGTGCGCTCGGTCTCCGGGGCAAGGTCATGGGGAATGACCGGGGGCGCCCCGTCGTACGCGCGGCGCCCACTCCGGTTCGTGCGGGTGGGTACGACTACGTGGGGAGCAGCGTCGGCTTCGCCGACGTTGAGCCGTCCCTCGCGTAGATCCCTGAATGCCCCGGCCTCCGCTCTGATCGGTCGTCCGGCATCCGGCGCCTCGACTGTGGCGACGGATCGAAAGTCCTCCCGTTCCCCTGGGCCGGGGCGTAACATCACGACACCCTGGAACATGGCGAAGACGGTAACGCCGATCAGGCCGACGCGGCGGAGAAGCGGGCCATAGCCCGCCGACCGGGCCGGCCTCACGGACTCCCCCCTCGACCCAGACGCTCGACACGGACTGCACATTTCTTGTAGTCCGGCTGCCGCGAGATGGGACAGTACGCGTCCAGTGTGAGCCTGTTGATGAGGAGAGCCTCGTCGAAGAAGGGCACGAACACATGGCCGCGGGCCGGCTGCGCGCGATAATCCACCCGAGCTTCGATCTCCAGGGTGCCCCGCGGGCTCACGAGCCGAACCCTGTCGCCGTTCCGGACGCCGAGCTCGCGGGCGTCCTCGGCGTTGATCTCCGCGTAGGCGTGGGGCACGGCCTGATGGAGGACGGGGATCCGTCGCGTGAGCGATCCCGTGTGCCAGTGCTCGAGCACGCGCCCCGTGGAAAGCCAGAACGGATACTCCTCGTCCGGGGCTTCGGCAGCAGCCTCGTACGGACGGAGCCAGATCCATGCCCGATGGTCGGGGTGGCCGTAGAAATCGAAGCCGCGGTCCGGGTCCGCCGCCGGATCATACCGCGCGTTGAATCGCCACTGTGTCTCGCGCCCTTCCACGTAGGGCCACATCACTCCCGGGCGCGTCCTGAGGTCCTCGTACGAGGCCATGCGATGGCTCGGGTGGTCGTGGAATCGGGTGTACTCGCGCCAGATCTCCTCGATGTGGCTCTCTTCTCTCCAGGGGAAGAGCGCCTCGAATCCCATTCGACGAGCGACCTGGATGATCTGCCAGGCATCGCTCATGCAATCGCCCGGCGGCTCCAGCATCTGCTCCCAATGCTGCGTCCGCCGCTCGGAGTTGCCGAACATGCCCTCCCGCTCGATCCACATGGCGGAGGGCAGCACTACGTCCGCGATGTCCGTAGTGGGCGTTGGGTAGACGTCGGAAACCACCATGAAGCGGTCATCCCCCGAGGCCCCCTCACGGTACCGGTCGCGGTTCGGTAGCGAGACCATTGGATTCGTGGCCTGGATCCACATGAACCGGATGTCCCCCCGATCCAGGGCACGGAACATCTCGACCGTGTCGTACGTCGGGTGCTCCGGGATCCGTTCCGCCGGGACCTGCCAGATCTCCGCGGCCAGGGCACGGGCGTCTTCATTGGTGACGTCGCCATGGGGGAGTGTGTGGGTGAGCGCTCCCACCTCCCGCACGGACCCGCAAGCACTGGGTTGGCCGGTGAGGGAGAAGGGGCCGTTGCCAGGCTCGGATATCTTCCCCACCAACAGGTGGATGTTGTAGATCAGGTTGTTCATCCACGTCCCGCGCACATGCTGGTTCACCCCCATGCACCAGAACGAGACGACCTTCTTCGCGGGGTCGCCGTAGAGTGAGGCCAGATAGCGGATCTCGTCCGCCGGCACCCCGGTGAGCTCGGCCACCCCGTCAGGCGTGTAGCTCTCGAGGAACGCCTCGTAACCACTGCGGTCCGCATCGAGGGCATCGGCCGAGCCGAGCAGCGCCGCGAGGCTTCGCTCGGCTTCGCCCGCGACGGCGACCTCGTCGTCCAGCCCGTAGCCGATTCCCGTCCGCCCCGACTTGAACGCCACGTGGTTCCGGACGAAGTCCTCCCGGTCCCAGCCACTCCGGAGGATCTCGTGGCAGATGGCGTTGGCCAGAGCCAGGTCGCTCTGAGGATTGAAGAGCACGCTCCGGTCCGACGCGTAGCTGGTGCGCGTGGTACGGGTGGCCAGGTCGATGATGCGGACGTCGGGGTCGGTCCGGCGGCGCTCCAGCATCCGCGAGAACAGGATGGGATGCGTCTCGGCCATGTTGTTGCCCCACAGGACGAAGACATCGGCGTGGTCGATGTCCTCGTAGCACCCCATGGGCTCGTCGAGCCCGAACGACGACATGAATCCGGTGACCGCGCTGGCCATGCACAGGCGCGCGTTCGCCTCGACGTTGTTGGTGCCGATCCCTCCCTTGAAGAGCTTCAACGCCGCGTACGCATCGGGAATCGCCCACTGCCCCGACCCGTACATGGCCACGGCGTCCTTGCCGTGCTCCTCGACCGTCGCCGCCAGCCGCCGTGCCACCAGGTCCAGTGCCTCGGAGAGGGGCACGTCCACCAGGCGGCCGCCTCGTCTTACTTGAGCGCGTCGAATCCGATCGCTCCCGTAGAGCGCCTGTACCGAGTGGTATCCTTTGACGCAGCAAAGTCCCCGGTTCACCGGGGAGTCGGGATCGCCGCGCACCCCGACGGCCCGACCCTCCGAGATGCCGATCAGCAAGCCGCACCCGGTGCCGCAAAAGCGACACGGCGCCTTGAGCCAGGTTACGCCCTCCTGACCCTCCAACCAATCCAACCCGAATGCCACCCCCGGCACCATCGAGGCCGCGGCCGCAGCGGCCGAAGCGAGGGCCGAGCGCCAAAGGAACTCCCTTCGGTCCATGGCGGTCATCGAGGTCTCCTCGCCTGGCCCGTGTCGGCGAGCGGCAGAGTCGAGCCGGAACGATGCTTGCCGCCCACGGCTGGACGCCGCCGGCCGGCACCCCGCGAGAGTGGGTCTCCAACGGTGGTTTCCGGGTCGATCTCGCCGAACGTCATCAGCAAAGCCTCGATGCCTGGCAGGGCCTCGACCTCATGGCGCAGCTCGACATCCGCGTCGAAGCTGTCGGTCGTCGTGACCAGCAGCAGCACGCGGGCGTTCTGGGCCCGAACCACCTCGCAACCCTCGATCTTCGCGAGCTCTTTGGCGAGGTCGTCCTGGCCCCCCGGGCGCGGGAGGACCACATAGCTGCAAACAGGCATCGCTTCAGTTTCCCTGGGGGATCGGCAGTCTCGCCCTGGGGCCCTCCGGGTTGAGCTCTACCGACTCGATGATGGAGGTGGCCGTATGACGACCCGAGGCATAGGTCTCCTCGCGGAAGGCGAACACCACTCCGTCGACCGACCGGTGGTCGGAGTAGTTCGTGGCGAACCCCACCACTGCCGGCGCGGACTCGATGACGGACTCCGTCCGAACGATCAGGTTCGTCTCCTCTTCGACGTACACCCGGAGGAGGAGATCCTGACCCACGCGGACCACCAGAACGGCCATGCCTTCATCGGACGGTCCTGCGAGCTCGGTCTCCGCCCGAAGCTCATCGAGCAGTCGAGGCAGCGCGATGCGAGCCGCCTGCAGCGCCATCGCTCCCTGCAGGGGACCCTCGACCGGGGTGAGCGACGCGGGGCTGGTTCCGCGCCAGGCTACATCCTCTTCCAGGAGCCGGACCTCCGAACGCCCGGGATAATCGACGAGGACGCTGAGTTTGCTGGCACCCTCGGAGATCCGATACACTTGCCCATGGGCCGCTCCCCGCGCCGTCACGAGCATGCCCTCTTGGCGGTACGAATCGACGGAGCGAACAGCGTCGCCGCCCCCGTACGCTTCGAGGACCCGATCGACGACCGGACCGGGGTCCGAGCTCACGGATTGGCCGTGCGCAATGGTCGGAAGCGCGCTTCCGACCAACGCGACGGTGATGATCAGAGGCGTCCTGTGGCCTTTCTTTCTATGCATGCCGGTTCTCGACTCACTGTCTGCTCGAATCGTTCCGCATGTTATCCAAATATGCTTCTGCAACGGGGTTCCGTGCGATACAGAAGGACTCACATCCGTTGGGGGGAAATGACCCGCTCCGTCCGTGGGGGATCACCCCACAGCGGTTGGGGTCGAAGCCCCGAGAGCGCCTCTTGAGCCGCCCTCTCGCCCTACCCGTGCCGGCAAGCGCGCACGGCTCACCGCTGGGTGCGAGCGTATGAGGACGGCGCTGATCGTCGTGTTCGGGGCTTCCGGCTTTGCCGGGCTGATCTACGAGTCGGTCTGGTCGCACTACCTTCGGGTTCTCCTCGGGGCGGCGGCGTACGCGCAGAGCCTGGTGCTCGCGGTCTTCATGGGAGGTACGGCGCTGGGTGCGTGGTGGGTCAGCAGAAGCACGGACCGCTGGACTCGGCTGATCCGCGGCTATGCGCTGGTCGAGGGCGTCCTCGGGCTGCTGGCGCTCGGCTTCCATCCGGCCTTCGTCACGCTCCAGTCGGCGCTCTTCGAGTCCGGGCTGCTCTCGGGATTGTCGTCGGACACGCTGCGGTTTGCCGCCTGGACGGGGGCGGTCCTTCTGATTCTGCCGCCTTCGGTGTTGCTCGGGATGACCTTCCCGCTCATGAGCGCAGGGCTGATCAGAAGATATCCTGAGGAACCGGGTGGGAGCCTGGCGCTGCTCTACTTCGCCAACGCGCTCGGCGGTGCGGTCGGCGTGCTGGCCAGCGGATTTTTCCTCGTGCGGTGGTGGGGGCTTCCCGGCGCGATGGTCGCGGCCGGGCTCCTGAACCTGACCCTGGCGGCTTACGTGTGGCGATCGGTCGGCGGAGGACCGGATCCGGTGCCTCAGACGAGGCGGTTGGACTCGATGGCCGCGATGGGGCGCGGACATGCCGGAATCCTCGTGGCCGTCGCAGCGCTGACCGGCCTCGCCTCGTTCATCTACGAGATCGCGTGGATCCGGATGCTCAGCCTCGTGCTCAGCAGCTCGACCCATGCGTTCGAGCTCATGCTGAGCGCCTTCATCCTCGGCATCGCGCTGGGGGGACTCTGGATCCGTCGCAGGATCGACCGGTTGGATTCGCCGGTTCGGTTTCTCGCTCACGTGCAGATCGCCATGGGTGTGTTGGCGGTCGCGACGCTGCCGGTCTACCGGGGGCTGTTCTCGTTCATGGACGGGCTGTTGTTCAACCTCCCGCCGACGGAAGTCGGGTACGCGATCTTCAGCTTCTTCAGCCACGGGATGGCTCTGAGCGTCATGTTGCCGGCGACGTTTTGTGCCGGTATGACGCTGCCGCTGGTCACCCTGATCCTGATGCGGGACGGCGGGGGCGGTGAGCGGAGCATCGGTCGCGTCTACGCCTGGAACACGATGGGCGCGGTCGTCGGAGCCCTGGCGGCGGTGCACGTCGGTCTTCCCGTGCTGGGCTTGAAGGGCACGCTGGCCTTCGGCGCAGGGCTCGACGTAGCCGTGGGGCTCGGGCTCCTCTGGCTGATGTGTCCGGCACGTCAGCGCGGGAGGCCGGTTCTGGTCTCCTCAGGGGCGATCGCAGCGGTCATCGCAACAATGCTCCTGGTGTCGTTGGACCCCGTCGTCCTGAACTCGGGGGTGTACCGCCGGATCGCCAGGCTGGCGGACTTCAGCGAGGCGTCCGTCCTGGATCAGCGTGACGGTCGCACGGCCACGATCAGCGTCCTGGATCGCCTCGAGAACCGAAGCATCCGCACGAACGGCAAGCCCGCTGCCTCGATCACGATCTGGCCTGAGCTTCCTCCGTCCGCGGACGAGGTAGTGGGCACCCTGCTCGGGGGGCTGCCGGTGCTGTTGAAGCCCGAGGCCCGAACCGCGCTCAACATCGGGATGGGCTCGGGCATCACCTCACACGTCCTGCTCGCCTCGGACGCCCTGGAGAGCGTGACCACCGTGGAGATCGAGGCCGCGATCGTCGAGTTGGCCCCGGCCTTCGCGCCGAGGAACGAGCGCACCTTCGAAGACCCACGCAGCCGAATCGTCATCGAAGACGCCCGCGCCTTCCTGGCCACCTCGCGGACGGCCTTCGACGTGATCGTGACCCAACCCTCGAACCCATGGGTGTCGGGGAACTCGGCCCTCTTTTCGAGGGAATTCTACCGGCTGGCAGCCAGCTCTCTGGCTCCAGGAGGCGTGTTGGTCCAGTGGCTTCAGCTACCCGTGATCGATACCAGGCGAGTCGTCTCGATTCTCGAAGCGTTGCGGACCGCCTTCCCATACTTCGACGTCTACGCGGGCACGGACGGAGATCTCCTCCTGGTCGGTACGATCGAAGCACGGCCCCCCAGGATCGCGACGGGGTCGTCGATCTCCCCCGCTCTCCTTCAGGACCTCTCCCAGATTCACGTCCGAACGGCACAGGACTTGGAGATCCGGCTGGCGGGCACGCAACGGACCTTCGGCCCGCTCGGTGACCTCTACGGCGCACGACCGAACTCGGACTTCCGACCCGACGTGGATCAGTTGGCCGCACGCGACCAGTTCATGCAGCGCAACGCCACGGAGCTCCTTCGCCTCTACGTGCAGCCGCTCCCCGTCCTCGAGCTCCTGGGTGAGACGGCTCCCACCCGGAACCGGACGAGCGTGACGACCTCGGACCTCTTCTTCTACTCCGCTCGCGTCCTGACGGCGATGGCGTTCCGCGATCTCGTCACGGGCCTCACCGCACCCGCCTCTCTTCCTGAAGGACCCGTCCAGCGGGCCTGGGCGAATGCTCGAGGCCTATATCAGCAGTGTGTCGATGCGGGGAGCCGAGAGGAGGCGGCGTCCGCTGTGCACCTCATCGCTGCGGCCATTGTCGCGGACCTCCGGCCGCCCGAGTTGGTGGCGGTCTGGGACGCCCTGGACACGCTTCCGTGCATGGAGATCATGAGGAGCGAAGACGAGGCTTGGATGCGACTCTACCGAGCCATAGGGGCCAGAGAGGCCGAGGCGGTGGTGGCCGTGGGTGACCCGCTGCTCGCCGACGGAAGCGTGGAGCATCTGGGAAGGGCACGGCTGCGCTATCTGGTAGCTTCGGTCATGGCGGCGCACATCGGGCTGGGAAACGCCCAGGTCGCGCTCGATCGATGGGATGCCCATCGAGCCCGGATGTTCGCGGGAGGAGCCGACGACACGTTCTTCCGCCAACTCGCCGCGCTGGCCAGGGCGGACCGGCGCAGCGAGCTCCAGGGATAGGGATGGCCGCTACATTCCCGTCATCGAGGCTCCGTGTGAGTGGCACCCTCCGCCCGTGGCGCAGCCAGCGGTCTTGCCGTTCATGGCCTCCTTTTCGTGACAGTTGTTGCAAAGGAAGCCGCCCTTGGTCAGATCCGAACTGCCGGCCTCGTTAGAGTCCGTGATTAGGCCCGTGTCCCAGACCGCGCCGGTGTAGACAGCCGGGCTGCCCATGCTCGCTTCCGTGACGGACGTCGGATAGGCGATGGCTCTTCCGTCGCTCAGGCGGATAGAATCCTGGAAGCTCAGAAGGTCGTACTTGTGGGCGCCGGGCCAGTCGGCGGCCGCCTTGGGGTGTGGACGGTGACATTGCGTGCAGTTCAGGACCATGTTGGTCCCGAACTCGCTCGAGATCGACACCAGGTCCATGTCCCCCCCGCCATCGCTGGACGCATTCGTGCCGCCGGCTCCCACCGTCTTCTCCACCAGCATGTACTCCTGTAGGAGGGCACTGCCCATGTCGGCCACGGCCCCCATCCTGTCCACGTTCGCCCACGCATTGGCCACGTTGGTCATGGGGCCGCCCGTGTGGTCCTGGACGCCGGTAGGGAGCGTCCCGTCGTGGCAGTCCGCGCAGAAGGCATCCATCGCTGACTGGCCGGTCCAGGAGGGCGGCGTGTTCGCCGGGTCCGGATCCGGGTTGTATTTTTGAGAGCTGTTGTCCGCGTGGGGTCGGTGACAGTTCACGCACTCGATCTTGGCACCACTCACCCGCGATGCGGCGTGTGAGACGTCGTGGCGATCGTTGAATGTGGTGATCTGGTTCAGCCCCCATTCGCTCTCCGACCAGTTGATCGTCGTCGAGTCGAACTGCGCCTTGATGTTGGCTGCGCCCGTGACCGTTCCGTCGTGGCAGCCGAAGCAGAAGCCCTCTTCCTCCTCGTAGAGGGTGATGGGGTCGGGCGCGAAGCTGGACGGCGCCAGTAGGTCGAGCTTTTCGGAGCCGTGGCCGTTGCCGTGGCAGCCGAAGGCACCGTCGCCGTAGCAACCGCCGGTGAGATTCCCCTCGTGGGATGAGGCGGCCCACACCAACGAATCCACACCCGGTATCGTCGCTAGGCCGGTGAACGGCTGCGCCGCGCCCGCGCCCGTGGGGAACGTCACACCCGTCTTGTCGGCGCTTCCGTCGCCGTGGCAACCGAGGCAGAACTGCTCGAGCTTCGCCGCTTCCGTGGAATTGGTGTTGGGATCACCGTCGTGCGTGAGCTCGATGGACGTACCATCGTCGTGGTCGTACAGGAGCACGCCGAGGTCGTCCGTGCTGTGGTCGGTGCGCTGGTCGTGGCAGACCACGCAGTCGTCGTCGGTCACGTTCGTCACGTGCACGCTCGTGCGGTCGTAGTCCCCACCGGTGCCTATGACCTGCCGGCGAGGGGCGTGAGTGTGGCCGCTAGCCAGCCGAGTGGAGTTGTGGCAATCGGAGCACGCGCCGCCGGCACCCTGGAAGCCGCCATCGTGGGTGTGGCAGTTGGTGCAGACGTCCGGTCCGTTGTGGCCGGCGAAACCGTTGGCTTGGGTCCCCGGGTCCGTGTGGCAGACGTAGCACACCCCTTCCGTACCGATGAAGTCCGCTTGAGCGGCGTTGTTCTGGAACGTGACGGTGGCCGAGCCGCCCTGCGGCAGGTCCTCCCGAACCTCCGGGATCATGAAGAGGTTGGAGCCCGCCGAACCCTCATGGTCGTGACAGTCCCAGCAGCTCGTGGGTGTGGTGTGCTTGAGCCCGTCGTGGATGCCTTCCTGCTTGGGCACCCCCTGCGGGCCGCCGTCACCGTGGCAGGTGATACAAAGTTCCTCTGCCACCGCGTGGTCGGAGAGCGCACTGTAGCTGCCTCCGTGAAGGTTGTGGCACACGTCGCAGCCGTGCTTTGGAGTCTGGGCCTCGAGCTGATTGGGGGCACTGGGAAGCAGCGGCGCGCCCACTATGGCACCAACCAGCAGCCAGCCGATACGCAGCGGCGTCCTCATGGCGCGCCGCCCACTCCACGGAAGACCTTGACGTCCCGGGTTCTGTTGCTGGCGACGAAGAGGTCGCCCAGGTCGTCGACGCGGACGTCGGTCGGAACGCGCAGGAACCCCCGGGTGCCGTATGTGTCCGTCTGATCCCAGGTGGCCGGGTCGAAGACGAGCACCTGCGCCAGCAAGGCGTCGGGTAGATAGACCAGACCTGCCGCGTCCACCTCGGCGCCCTGGGGCCGGGAGAAGCCTCCCGAGCACCCCAGCATGCCGCAGCTGCCCTCACCGGAGACACGGGTCAGGAAGGTGCCGTCATACCCGAAGATCTTCAGCGACGCGATTCCGCCGTCCAAGGAACCATAGTCGCTCACCATGACCCATTGCCGGACGGGGTCGAGGCCCAAGGCCGTGGGATTCTCGAGTTGATCGTCGGCGGTACCGGGGCCCGAGATCACGCTGATCAGCTGACCCTCGGGGTCGAAGACGCGGACGTCGCGGCGCCCGCCGTCCAGCGCGAAGATCAGATTCACGTTGAAGTCGGCCTCGAGGTCGGCCGGGTAATGCACGGCGCCCGGGCCGAAGGTGGTGGTGAAGCCGCCACCGGCGGCGCTGTAGACGTCGATCGTTTGGTCGGTGGCGTTTCCGACGAAGATCGACTCACCCAGCCCCGTGACACCCAGCGGACGCCCGGACGTCTCGAATCCTTCGATGGGCTGCAGCGTCCCAGGGTCGATGCGAAGGACCATCTGCAGACGCGAATCCGTGAGAAGGATCCACCCCATCGGTGTGTGCCCCAGCCGGAGGGGCGAGATCATCTGATCGACGACCACCGGGGGAAGGTGGAGGTCAGCGGGGGGCTCGGTCGGGGGTTCGTTGGTGCACCCCTTCTTCACCTGACCCGGCGGGCATGAGCCCTTTGCGGCCTGCGGCTGTGGGTCCAGCGGCTCGGGCCACTGGTCCTGGCACGCCACACCGAGTGCGACGACCAATCCGGTCAGCGTGACATATGTCCAAGTTCTCGGCGCCATCCAAGCGTTCTCCGACCGTGGGGCAATCTAGAGAACCGAATGTTTGCAATATTCGTGCGCGGGTGGGGTGAGCGAAGTCGGGGCTTCTCCTCTGCTGCCAGGAGGGGGAATCCCCACAGCGAAGGGGGGCGAGCGCCCGCCACCCTCCGGGAACGAGGGCGCCCGCACGTCTGCCGAGCGCCGGTCGGCCAACGGTTCCCAGGTGCTCTGACTCCCTGGGCGGGTCAGTGGCTGTCCTCTTACAGGTCGTGGACGCCGCCGCCGATGAACCGCAGAAGAACGCGTCCCATCCTGACATCCTCCAGGACATCTCCTGCCGGTAGATTGATGCAACAGATGGGCTCCGAGACGGACCCGTTGTCGAGAGACCGGGTGGGACGGCCCCGCCGACCGGGGTAACCCCGGTCGCCAGTCAGCGCTGGCCCAGAACCCTAGAGGAGCGGAGCGGACGGCGGGCCTCCCACCCGGTTACGTTGTGAGCGGCGCATTTCACCGGCATGTTGCCACGGCCACCACAGGTCGGCAGCACTCCCGGAGGACCGCATGCTCACGTCGACACGTCTCGCTTCGGCTGCTCTTCTCGCCATGGTTGCGGCCATCGCGACCTCGTCCACTGGGGCAGGCGCTCAGGAATCCGAGCTTTCCCAGGGGCCCTATCAGCGGCTGCTGATACGCGGCGCCACGCTGGTCGATGGTAGCGGCGCTCCCCCCATCAGTGGCACGGACATCCTGATCGAGGGGAACCGCATCACCGCCGTGCGCAGCTGGAACGGTCCGCCCCTGGATGTGGAAGCCGACCGGGTCATCGACGCCTCGGGCATGTACGTGCTCCCGGGCTTCGTCGACATGCACGGCCACATCCGGGACCAGCCCCAGGGGCTGCCTCCCGAGTACATCTTCAAGCTGTGGCTGGCCCACGGGATCACGACGGTGAGGGACGCGGCGTCCCACCGGGGCATCGCCGAGTCCGTGGAGCTGCGCCAGCGCTCGGAGCGGAACGAGATCGTCGCTCCACGCGTCTTCGTGTACGCACGCACCGACCCGGCGTACACTCGGCAGCAGCCGGGATGGAACGGTGGGCCGATCACCACGCCGGAGTCGGCCCGCGCGTACGTCCGATGGGCAGCCGAGCAGGGTGTGGACGGCTTCAAGAGCTACGGGTTTCCGCCGGACATCTTCGACGCCCTCGTCGACGAGGCGGCCGAACACGGGTTAGGGACCGCCGTGCACCTGGCTCAGGTCCACGTAGCGCGCCTGAACGCGGTGGACGCGGCCAAAGCGGGGGTGACCACCCTGGAGCACTTCTACGGCCTGGCCGAGGCGTTGCTGGAAGACCAGGCGCTCACCGACTATCTGGTCGACTACGACTACCGGGACGAGGTGGACCGCTTCCGTGGGGTCGGGCTCCTCTGGGAGGACGCGGCCGACGTCGGCAGCGAGAAGTGGGGAGAGGTCATGGAGGCGCTCTTGGCCTCGGAGGTGACCCTCAACCCCACGTTCAGCATCTACAACACGTACCGGGACGTGGAAAAGGCGCTGAACGGGCCATGGATGGACGAGTACACTCATCCCGGGACCATGAGCCTGTTCATGCCGAGCCGAGAGGTACACGCGGCGTTCTTCTACCACTGGACGACCGAGTTCGAGGTCGAGTACAGGAACATGTACCAGCGGTGGATGGCCTTCGTGAACGAGTTCAAGAACCGGGGCGGGCGCGTCACCATCGGCACCGATGCCGGTGTGGGGCTGTCACTGTACGGGTTCAGCTTCGTCAGGGACCTGGAGATTCTCCAGGAGGCGGGCTTCACGCCCCTCGAGGCCGTTCGCACAGGCACGCTGGACGGGGCTCGGACCATCATGGAGCCGTCTGGCGGGTCCGTGGAGTTCGGCACCGTGGAGCCGGGCAAGCTGGCGGACCTGGTCCTGGTCGAGGAGAACCCCTTGGCAAACTTCAAGGTGCTCTACGCCACGGGTACCTATCACGTGGACGAGGATTCTGGCGAGATCGGCCGATCCCGGGGCATCCGTTACGTGGTGAAGGACGGGATCGTATACGACGCGGAGGTCTTGCGGCAGGACGTGCTGCGATTGGTGCGCGAGGCGAAGGAGAGCGCCCGGTGGCGCGTGGACGGCGGCGAGGCCAGGTAGACCTACGCCAGCGCGCTCGATCAGCGGATCACGAATAGCATCACGACTTTTGCAGCACCACGCTAGGGCTGACGTGCGACGGTGTCCGCCTGCGAGTCCGACGAAGCCGTGCGGGGCTGCACCGCGAGCTTGACCTTGCCCGGCGTGTCGGGATCGACGACCCACGTCATCGAGTAGCTCGGAACCGTGTCCGTTTCCACCCAAAGCTCAGAGTGCCGAGGATGAAGATGCACGCGCCCAGGATGGGCTGCATCCGCAGTGCTCCCCTGGCCTGCGTCTCGAAGTTCGTCATCGCTCCTGCACCTTTCCCGATTCGTTGATCCGCGTCGAATCCCACGCATGTTCCGCGGAGTCAATCGCCGAGCGCTCGTGCGCTCTCTCTGGAGCCTGCCCGTGACCTGACTTCAGGCAGACGCCGTGCCACACGCAGGGTGGATTATCCGTAAGTCATTTGCTACAAAAGCTATAGGAGGTTAGGTGCCGCCTGGGCGACGACATGGAGTGGAAAGAGACGTTACAGGTGGGTTGCTCGACGTCCTCACGATCTGCCAGGGGACAACGCAGACTGCAACGAAACTTGCCAGCCGACAGACGTTGGGCCCGCAACACCTCAGCCGCCCGCTGTTTGCCCGCTGTCGAGGCGCCGGGGCATCTTCGCGAGACGAGGACGCAGCGCCGTACCACGCCCCGCCCGTCCGAGGGGTGAGCCAATCGGTGCGCTCGATGCGAAGAAGCCTGGAAGGAGAGTCGCCCGTATCTTGTTGAGCCCACGAACCCTGAGGAATGCCCGGGTCGCCCTGGCGACCGCCATCAGCCTGACGGCGTGCTCGGGCGAGGTCTCGCCACTCGTCTCCGCCACCCGCCTGGGTACGGACGTCGACGCGGGCACCCTGGACCCCCGGCTGATGCGGAACACGACTGCATACCGGGTGAACGACCTGCTCTACGACGGACTGGTTCGCCTGGACGCGGACCTGAGTCCCGGTCCTGGCCTGGCAGAGTCGTGGGAGAACCCTGATCCCACGACCTGGATCTTCCACCTGCGCGATGACGTGCGCTTCCACGACGGAACGGCTCTCACGGCCGAGGACGTCGTCTTCACCTATCGAACGATACTGGACCCTAGGCTTGGATCTCCGTTTCGGCCGTTACTCCTCCCGATTCGCCACGTGGAGGCCGTGGACGGGCGAACGGTGCGGCTCGAGCTCTCGGAGCCCTACGCGCCTCTGCTGAGCTACCTGGATGCGGGCATCGTGTCCCGGGGCTACGTGGAGGCGGGTGGCGACACAGCGACTCGGCCCATCGGCACGGGGCCCATGCGACTGGCGTCCTGGCAGCGGGGCTCCCGGATCACGCTCGAGGCGTTCGCGGAGCACTGGGCGGGGGCACCCACCGTCCAGCGCTTCGAGTTCGTGATCGTGGCTGACAACACGGCGCGGGCGCAGGCCTTCGAGGCGGGCGACCTGGACATCATCCAGTCACCGCTGTCGCCGCAGGACATCCGTCGGCTCGAGGCCGACGACCGCTTTCGGCACACGATCGTGCCGGGTCTCGCCATCACCTATCTGAACATCAACACCCGTGGGCCGACCTTGAGCGACCCCGCCCTGCGCCGCAGCCTGGCCATGCTCGTCGATCGAGAGACGATCGTGAACGAGATCTATGAGGGCGTGGACCGGGTGGGGTCCTCGATCCTGCTGCCCTCCTCCTGGGCCTACTCTCCCGAGATCAGCCAGCCCGACTTCGATCCCGATGGCGCGCGGCTGCTGCTGTCCGAGCTCGGTTGGTCGGACACGGACGGGGACGGCGTGCTGGACCGCGACGGGGAGCCATTGACCGTCGAGCTTTCCACCCACAGCGAAGACCCCAACCGGATCCAGGCGGCGGAGTACATGCAAGCGGGCTTCCGCGAGCACGGCGTCGGCGCCCGCGTGGCCATCAGCGACTGGCCTGCCTTCTTCGCCGCGGTCCAGGCGGGTCGCCATGAGATCGCGCTCCTCGGCTGGACCCAGGTCGTGGACCCCGACCGTCTCATGTACGGGCAGTTCACGACCGGCGGTGCCCTCAACTACGGGGGATACTCCAACGCGGCGGTGGACTCTCTCCTGGCACTCGGTCGGTCCAGCACCGACCAGCGGGCACGGAGGGGCGCGTACCGGGCGGCCGCCGGGATACTGGCGCATGAGCTGCCGTTCCTGGTGATCTCGTATCAGGACTACCAGCTGTTCCACCGGCCGGAGATCACCCTGGAGGCCGATGTACGCGGCATGATGCGGAGCGCCCTCGGCCTGTGAGATCCTGACCGTGTTCGCCTACGGCCTCCGCCGCGTGGTGCTGTTCGTCCCCCTCACAGTGGGGATCGTCCTCGTCACGTTCGGCTTGACGCTGCTTCTGCCGGGTGATCCGGCACTGGTTCTGCTGGGGCAGGACGCCAGCGCCGAGGCCGTGGCGGAGCTGCGGGGGTTGCTCCATCTCGACGATCCCTGGTACCTGCGCCTGGGGGCCTACTTCGCCGGGCTCATCCAGGGAGACCTGGGTACGTCCATCTTCCAGGGCCAGCCCGTCGCGGAGGTCATCGGTGCCCGACTGGGGGCGACGTTGGAGTTGGCGGCGGCGGCCCTCTTCGTCGCCGTGGTCGTAGGTGTCGTCTTCGGCGTCGGCGCAGCGCTCCGGCGAGGCACGGCGCTCGATCGGGCCGTCATGCTCTTCGCCCAACTGGGGGTGTCCATGCCGGTATTCTGGCTGGGCATCCTCCTGATGCTGCTCTTCGCGGTG
Source organism: Gemmatimonadota bacterium (assembly GCA_039589315.1). Taxonomy (GTDB): domain Bacteria; phylum Gemmatimonadota; class Gemmatimonadetes; order Longimicrobiales; family Gaopeijiaceae; genus JBDHHQ01. The sequence goes on along the minus strand of JBDHHQ010000041.1, from coordinate 38,991 downwards.
CAGCTCGGCTGGCTGCCGGCCATCGGCCGGGGAATGCCGCTACTCGCGGCGCTGGGTCGGCTCTCGGTCGGCCAGCCGGGCCCGCTTCTGGACAGCCTCGCCCACCTCGCCATGCCGGCCCTCACCCTCGGGCTGAGCGGTGCCGCCGTGGTCAGTCGTCTGGTCCGCATCGCCATGCTGGAGACGCTGGACCAGGACTACATTCGCACCGCCTACGCGAAGGGCTTGACCAGACGCCGGGTGGTGTGGGTCCACGCCCTCCGGAACGCCCTCCTGCCCATCGTGAGCGTGGTGGGCCTCCGCTTCGGCGCCCTGCTGGGCGGAGCGGTGCTGACCGAGGGCATCTTCGGGTGGCCGGGACTAGGGCAACTGGCGGTGGCCGCCGTCTCCCAGCGCGACCTGCCACTGATCCAGGGTATCGTCCTGACCTTCGCCCTGATGTTCGCGCTCGTGAACCTCCTGGTCGACCTGCTCTACGGCGTCATCGACCCGCGGATCCGTCTCGAATGAGCGGACCGGGCGACGGCACCGGCATGGACGGCCCGACGCTGGAAACCGGGAGGGGCGTTCAGGGTGGGCGGACCGGTGTGGGCCATACGGAGACGGATCCCGGGTCTTCGGCCAACGGGTCGGCGCTCCGATTCCGTACGCTGGCCGGGCGGGTGCGTTCCAACCCCACTCTGTACCTCGGCGGAGCGCTCATCGTTGCCATCGCAGCCTTCGCCGCTCTCGGCCCGGCCCTCTCCGGGCACGACCCCGAGGCCACCGACATGGCCAACCGGTACGGCCTCCCCAGCGCGCTGCACTGGCTGGGCACCGACAACTTCGGCCGCGACCTCTGGGTTCGCATGGCGCTGGGCGCCCGGGTCTCCGTGACCATCGCGGTGGCGTCCGTGGGTATCGCGGTCGTGGTCGGAACGCTCGTCGGATTGGCCACGGGCTACTTCGGTGGCTGGGTGGACCTGGTCGTCATGCGGATCGTGGACGTGTTCCTCGGCTTTCCGCCCATCGTCCTGGCACTGGCCATCGTCGCAGCGCTGGGCCCCGGTGTGACCAACCTGGTGGCCTCGCTGGCTGCGGTGTTCTGGACGGAGTATGCCCGGGTGGTCCGGTCGTTGACCCTGGCGGAGCGAGAGCTCGACTACGTAACCGCGGCCCGGGCCATCGGCGCGTCCGATCTGCGCATCATGGTCCGGCAGATCTTGCCCAACGTGATCGGGCCGGTAATCGTGCTGGCTACGCTGGGCATGGGGACCGCCATCATCGCCGAGTCGGGGCTGAGCTTCCTGGGCTTCGGTGTCGAGCCGCCCACGCCGAGCTGGGGGTGGACGCTCGCCTACGGGGCGCGCAGCCTTCGGTCCGATCCTTGGCTCTCGACTGCGGCGGGCCTGGCCATCATGATCACCGTGCTCGGCTTCAACGTATTCGGCGACGGACTTCGCGACCGGCTCGACCCGAGAGGGCAGTCCCGCCGGGTCCGCCGGAGGGCCGATGCGCCCGAACCGGCAAGGCGCGGAGACGAGTAATAGCAGCGCTATTGGGAGGAACCGCAACGCCGCCGGGCGGGATGCAGTGGCTCTCGAATAGCATCACGACTCTTGCAGCACCACACTAGGAGCCGGAGGGCCAGGAGTCGCTCGGACTGCCACACGGACAGACGGGGGACCAGGCACGCCCCTCGGCGCTACAAGGAAAACCCACATGGCCAGCGACCATCGGTTGCGGATCCACAAGTTCACCACGATGGCCGACGGCACCGATGCCGTGCTGCACATCCACGAGCTCACCGGCCACGCCGGTGACGGCCCCACCGTGGGCGTGTCTGCGGCGATCCACGGCAACGAGAACACGAGCGCACAGATCGTGCGGGCCCTGTGGCCAGTGCTGAGCAGCACGCCGCTCAGGGGCCGGGTGCTGCTCCTGCCGGTGGCCAACCCGCGGGCCATGGCCGTCAACCACAGGTTCACCCCGGTGGACGAGCTCAACCTGAACCGCCAGTTCCCGGGTGACGCCAGCGGGTGGCACACCGATCAGCTGGCCGCAGCCATCACCCGAGAGTTCCTCGACGAGATCGACGTCCACATCGACCTCCACGCCGGTACCGACCGGCCGACCGTGGACTACGTGTACATCTTGAACGCGGAGTCGCTCTCCCGTGCCTTCGGCTCACGGGTCCTGTACCGCCCCGAGGTGGGCGTTGCCGGGACCACCTTCACGGGCACGACCAAGGACGTCACCATTGATCGTCACGGAATCCCGTCGGTGGTGGTGGAGTTGGGGGGCGGCATCGTGGATCAGACACCCTATGTGGAGCGGGGTGTGGCCGGCGTGCTCAACATCCTGAGGACCACGGGTACGCTGGACGGAGATCCAGACCCACCGCCCGTACAGACCGTCGTGCGTGGCATCGAGACGATCCGACCGACCCAAGGTGGATGGCTCGAGACCGAGGCCCCGCCCCTGGGCGAGCACATCGCGGGAGGCCGTGTCCTGGGCAGGGTGATCAGCCCCTACAGCTTCGAGGAGCTCGAGGTGATCCGCAGTCCGGTTGGCCGGGGGATCATGATCCTGTCCCACCTGAGCCGGAATCTCGTGAACCCGGGCGACTACGGGTATATGGTGGGCGCCCTGGGTGAGGCGTAAGGAGACCGCGAGCGCCCCAGAATCGTTGCAGGCTGGGCGTCGTCTGGCCTACTTTGGGTCGCGCCGGTCCTCGTCGAGGCCTTCCACCGCGTTCCCCCCGTCAAGAGGTACCCATATGTGGGATGGAATCCGAAACGCGCGCCTGTTTCGGGTGCTCGTCGTCTATCTCGGTGCCGCCTGGGTCGTGCTCCAGGTCACCGAGGTGATCCAGGACGGGTTCGGCCTACCAGATTGGGTGATGCCATTCGCTCTGGTGCTACTGCTGGTCGGCCTGGTGGTGGTCATGGGTACGGCGCTCGTCCAGGCAGGGCTCGCCCACTTGGCGGCCAGCGAGGACGCGCCCGACTCTTGGGAGATCGACCTGAAGGACCTGGGGAAGTCGATCTCTCAGGCCAGGCTTCCGCACCTTACGTGGGGGCGGGCGATCCTCGGCGGCGTGATGGCGTTTTCGCTGCTGTTCGGTGCTGCCGGCGCCTATGTGTTGGTCACTGGCGAGGCACCGAGCCTGCCCCTCGTGGCAGAGGCAGAGGCGTCGCCACTCCCCGGCTTCGCCGTGCTGCCCTTCAGGGTGACGGGGGCCGAAGGTGATCTGGGTCTTTGGCGCGAGGGAATGGTCGATCTGCTCTCGACGAACCTCGAGGGCGTGGCGGGGGTCCGGAAGACCGACCCGACCGCGATCATCTCCCGCTGGCGCCGGTCCATCGGCGAAGGCCAGGACGCGCCCAGCTCCGAGGCCGCCTACGACGTGGCGCGGGATCTGGGTGCCTGGTATGCGCTGACGGGGACGCTGGTGGGTTCGGGCGATCAAGTCCGGGCGAGCGTAGAGGTCTACGACACGCGTACGGACCAGGTGCTCGGCACCGCCCACGTAGACGGCTCTCCCCAAGACGTGCTGGGAATCGTGGACCGCCTCAGCCTGGAGATCCTTCGGGCAGGGCTCGTGCCCATCGAGGGTGACCTGCCGCAGTTCGACATCTCCCGTACGACCACCACCTCACTCGACGCACTGAGGGCTTACCTACGGGGAGAGCAGCTCTATCGTCGCTCGCGGTGGCCCGAGGCCGCCGACGCGTTCAACGAGGCCATCGCCGCGGACTCCGCCTTCGCCATGGCCTGGTATCGGCGTGGTCTGACGTACAGCTGGCCCGGCGAGCGGGAGGACCTGGTGGAGGAATCCGTGGGTAAGGCTCTCGAGTTGTCGGATCGCTTGCAGGAGCGGGAGAGGCTCCTGGTCCAGGGCTACGCCATGTTCAACAGCGGCGACCCGCAGGCGCTGAAGGCGTTGGAGGAGCTGACGCACAAGTATCCGGACGACGTCGAGGGTTGGGCGATTCTGGGCGACGCCTACGTCCACATGGGTGGGGGCGCACTCCTCTCGGCAGATCGATTCCGGAGCGCACTGCGCCGCGCCATCGAGCTGGATCCCTACTTCGGGCCAGCCTACGTCCACCTCATCGAGGACTCCTTCTCGCGCTGGGACAGCGTGGGAACCCGGGCTCTGATCGATGACTTCGCCCGGATCGACGCGGACACACCGGTCTGTGGCGACTTTGAATGGGCGTACGCCATGCTCTGGGGTGGCGAGGCTGCCCGCGCCGAAGCGCTGGAGATCCTGGAGCGGGAAGGCACGGCCCGTCCCGCCTGCAGTCTCAGCGGGCTCCCGGCGACGCCCCGCTTCCTCGCCGACCTCACCCGTTCTTTCGAATCTCTCTGGGAGCGAGGCGTACCGCAGAACGCGGGCTTGGCCGGGATCACCGCCTGGAAGGCCGGTCGGATCCGTGACGCGCGACGCATCTGGGACCTGGACGACCAGTCGGCGAAGTGGGCGGCCCGCGGTGAAGCCTACATCGCGGCGTTGACGTACGCTGATCCGGAGCGCCTCGCGGCGTCGGAGGCGGTGCTCTCGGAGGATCCATCCGCCGGGGACCACACCTGGCTGACGATCCTCGCGGCCAACCGCGGTGACTTCGACGAGGCCGAGCGTTGGCTGACCCGCGGTCGTGCGGCGGCCCAGGAAGCCGCCGAGGAAGAGGACGAGAGGCAGCGGGTCCTCTCCCTCGCGTTCGGCGATGCCGCAGCCGGGTACGTAGCGATCCGGCGAGGCGACGTCGACTCGGGTGCCGCGGCCGTCGCCGACGCGCTGGGCCGCATGGTCGAGGTGGGGGTCGGAGGTTGGACGCACCAGGTGCTGCGCTTCGAGCTCGGCAAAGCCCTGCTGGCCTTGGACCGGCCGCAGGAGGCCGCGGGCTACTTCGCGACCTTCAACCACTTCAACGCGGGCGTGCCCGTGCAGTCCTGGCTCTACCTGGGACACGCCTACGCCGCCATGGGTGAGCGCCAGGAGGCTCTGTATTTCTACGAGTTGTTCGCGAGAGCGTGGTCCGACTGCGACCCCGAGCTGGAGCCCCTGAGGGCAGAGGCCGAGGCGGCCCTCGAAGAGCTGGGGCACGTCGCCGATTGACCGAGGGCGAGACTCGTCGAGGCTCTCGGCGGTGCCTGGCCGACTGGGAGAGATCCTGGTCGGCCAGCTTGGCGACCGTGCCGCCCATGAAAACCTCCACGTCGTCGGGGTGGGCGCCGATGGCGAGGACGTCGTAGAAGGTCTTCATGGGCGATCGATCATTCAGTCGTCGTTCCCAGGCGAGAAGCTGAACTGCAACAGGAACGAGTCCTCGGACAGCTCGGCCGTGACGCTGCTACTCGGGATCGGTCCGCTGAGTCCCCAAACCGGTCCGGTGATCTCGTTCCCGAACGCCCTGTAGTACCCCGCGTCGATGGCCAGACCGCGGGCCTGCCAGCCGATGCCGAGCGTCAGGTGGTTCTGCACGATGGCGGGTGCCGGTGCGTTGAAGAACGATTGCGCGTCGGGGATCGGATTGTCGGTGTAGTTGTAGCCGCCCCGGAGCGCCCAGTGCCGGTTGGCCTGGAACTGTAGGCCGCCCGCGAACACCCAGATGTCATCCCAGCCGAAGCCCTGAACGGCACCGGTCTGGTCGAAGCCGGACTCGTCGAATCCAGCGGTGCTGGAATACGTGATATAGCGGGCGTCCGCGCTGAGCATCCACCGATCCGGCATCCAGGTGACACCCCCGGCGTACACCGCCGGCACGTCCAGCTTGAACGTCATGGTCCGGTCGGTGCCGAAGGCCTGGTCCGGGGGCTGTTGGCCGGCCTGACCCAAGATGTTCGGATTCTCCCACTTGGAGTTGAACTCGAAGTCCTGGAAGGACTGCTTGCTGGTGTACGCCAACCCCACGTTGAACGTCGAGACGACATGCCAGATCAGTCCAAGCTGGAAGCCGTACCCGAACGCGCCGTCAGCCGCAGTCGCCCTGGAGTAGAAGGGATCGGGCTCGGTGGGGTTGGAGATCGCCGGGGACGCGACCGGGAACGGATCCACGGCCAGCTGCGCCCAGTCCATGTTGAACGCGGCGCCCAGGGAGATCTGCTCATTGGGCTTCCACGCCACCGGCACCACGAACTTCATCAGCTGGAAGGAGCTGAAGATCTGACCGAAGCCCTGGGGGCGCGGCGCCTGGATCGGGTTCAGGTTGTTCTGTGGATAGTCGACGCCGAAGCCGCCCACGCCCAGGCCTGCGAGGCCGAGCGTCACCTGGTCGCTGACCTGCACGGAGAGGCCGAAGTTCGGGATCGGCGTGAAGGCGCTCTCGCTCGGCGTGGATCCGCTGAAGCTGCCCCCGTCCGGCCTCGGCACGGTGCTGGAGAGCGTACGATCGGGCTTGAACATCTCGAACCCCAGGGTGAAGCGGACTCCCTCGATGGTGGTCAGCCCAGCTGGGTTCAGGTACATGCTCCCCATCAGATCACCTGGCGCGGCAACGCCGGCTCCGCCCATGGCGGAGTTGATGGCACCCACCCCGTGGAGGAAGTGTCCGTCCGTTGCGGACGCGGGGCCCGCGAGGGCGAATACGAGGGCAAGCGAGCTCAGGGCTCGACTCAAACTGCTATGTGACACGGCAACCTCCCGTCACAGCGCCCGAGCGGGCCGGTGGTCAGTTGCTCCTGAACGACTTCTTCAGGGCCTCTTCGATGGTGGGGTCCATCGAGGGACCGTCAGCGGTTTCGGCTCGAGACGGGACGGGCCCTCCGGGGAAGGCTTCCCGATAGGCCGGTAACAGATGCGCTGCGTGGGCCTCGAGGAGCATCTCGCCGCAACGGGTCGCGGCTCGATCGCTGGCTCGGGCGGCCTCGAGGCGATCATCGAACTGGGCCTCGATCTCTGCGAAGGCCCGCCGGACCACGGGGAAGCAGAGTTCCCGCACGACCCCCGAGAGAGCCCGGTCGGGTGACGCCTCCCAGCCCGCCACGCCGACTGCCACGATGTTGTCCGCCGAGTTGGTGGGATCGCCCTGGAAAAAGCGTCCCTCGCGACCGAGAGCCGGCGATACGAGTGCGATGCCGAACTCGAGGTGCTGCTGCGTCAGGTAGTCGCCCAGGTAGGGCGCGTAGGCTTCGTCCCAGCGTGCGCGGAGTCGCGCAAGCGCTTCAGTCCGAGCGACCGAATCCACATCCCGGGCGGCTGAGAGATACTGAGTCCAATCGTCCCGCAGCGCCGCCACGAAAGCGCCCAGGATCTCGCGCTGGTCTCGTCCAGTGAGCACAGTGGCGACCGCGGTCGTGCCGAACGTGCTCCCGGTGCTGGGGGCGTCGGGGATCCCCGACGGCGACGCGGCGATGGCTTCCAGCGCGTCCAGAGCCTCGGCCCTGCCCACACCCGCGAAGTAGACCGGGACGAAGTGGAGGACCTCGAAGGCCGGGTCCGCCTCGAACATGATACGAAGCCCGTCAGCCTCCTGGTCGAGGCGGCTGGGAACCACGCCCTGGGTCAGCTTGTGGGCCTGGATCCGGCTCGCGTAGGCGGCGTCGTACAGCGGGACGGAGCCGAAGCCCATGAAGCCGACCTGGGCGAGCCCTCCGAACCAGAGGTCGGCGAGGTCGGAGCTCACCAGGCTCCACTGGACGCTCGGTCCGTCGGATGCGTCCTGGCCGTGCAGGGGCGGCACGGCGGCGAGTGTTATGACCAGGCAGGCCAGGCCCGCCGCAAGAGTCCTCATATCGATCCGAGTCGGCGTCGACTCATCGGATCCGGTGTCCGCCTGGGAACCGTTTCGTCCGGCCGAAGTGCCGAAAGACACGAGGCTTCCGAATCCGGCCAATAATCTACCAGAGGATCATATAGGAATGCTGTAGGGGAAAACCCAGAAGTTCTGAGGGGAATTGCCGCGCAGGAAGTGGTGGCTCGTCGACATGGCCGGAATGGTCCCGCCACCACCGCCGGCGGGGATCATCATCCGGGCGCTAGGGCGATCGCAGCTACGTATTGGGCACGGTGGGCCGGGATATGCAGAGTTGCGCGGCGAAGCGGCGCAGGGGTCAGTCGAGGTCAGGGATGATCACGAGCCGATCCCCGACCAGGGGACCGGAGTCGATGGCGCCCCGCACCGTCGTGATACGACGGCCGCCCCAGAGAATCGTGACCTCGACCCGAACGGGACCCGGGTCCGGCCCCAGTCCGAAGTGCACCGGCCCGACTCCCTGGGAGCAATACCCACCTCCGGTGTCGACCAGGCGCGTTCCCAGCAGCCGGCCGCTCGTTACGTCGTACACGCGGACCTCCGCGCCCGCATAGAGCCATCGGCCTTCGGCGTCGACCACGGCCACCTGCAACGACCCTCCCGCGTCATTGGGCAGGTCGTTCCGGTAGAGGGCATGCGTCCCGACGGCGTTGTTGTTGGCGAGCGCCAGGTCCAGGTCTCCGTCCGCGTCGAAATCGGCCCAGCTCACACCATGGCTGGCGCCCCGTTCCAGGAAGCCAGGGGGCGTGGCTTCGGCGAAGGGCGCGGGGGCACCCGAGGCGGCGGCGGCAACCGTGCCCGAGCTCGAGTCGAATCCGTCAGCCGCCACGTTCCGGAACAGCTTGTCCGGCTCCTCTGCCACCGTATTCAGATACGCGGCGACGAACAGGTCGGGCCAACCGTCATGGTCCGCGTCACCCCACGCGGCCGTGGTGGAGTGGTGGTCGGGGGACAGCACCGTGCCCGGGGCCACGTTGACGAACGTGCCGTCGCCCTGATTCTGCCAGAGCACGTCCGGCCCGTACGTAGCGATGAACAGATCCAGGTCGCCGTCGTTGTCGTAGTCGGTGACGGCCGGGCCCACGCTGCCGTACTCCTCACCTCGGTCGGGCCAGTCCATGCCCAGGTCCGGGGCCACGTCGGTGAAGGTGCCGTCTCCGTTGTTCCGGAAGAACGCGTCGGCGTCGCCGTTCTGATTGGACACGTGGTGATCCAGGTCACCGTCCATGTCCATGTCGAACCAGGCCACACCCACGGTGCGCCGGGGGTCGCCGACGCCGGCTGATTCCGTCACGTCGGTGAAACGGGACCCGTCGTTCCGCCAGAGCCGGTTGGGCGCGTCGCGGAAGGCCACGAACAGGTCCAGGTCGCCGTCCTGGTCGTAGTCGATGAAGGCGGGCTGACGGGTGGTGGCCTGGGCGTCGAGCCCCCACTCGGCCGCCACGTCGGTGAAGGCAGCACCGTCTCCTTCGTTGCGGTACAGACGAACTGGCTTCTCCTCGCGGGCCGGGTAGCCCACGAACAGATCCAGGTGGCCGTCACCGTTGAAATCTCCCCAGGCGGCCGCCCGGGTCTCGGACGGATCGTCGAGCCCCAGCTCAGGGGCGACATCGGTGAAGGTGCCGCCGTCGTTCCGGTAGAGTCGGTCGGTCGCGCCCCGGAAGCCCACGAACAGGTCGAGATCGCCGTCGTTGTCGAAGTCGGCCCAGGCGTTGGGCTGGGCGCCTGGCGCAGAGAACAGGTCGGGCTGGACGGCGGTGAAGCGGAAGGGTGCGGACGTTTCCGCGGAAACGGCGGGCCCTTCCCGGCCGCCCGTCGCGTCGTCGGCCGGGGGGGCGCAGCCGACGGTCAGCGCGAGGCTGGCTGCGAGCGAAAGGCTGGCGACTACCTTTACGGCGACACGGGCCGGCCGGTCCCGGCTGCTCGGTCTCACGACCCCGTCAACGCGTCCAAACGCTGCTGCGCCGATCGCACCCTGGGCTGGAGTCGAGGATCCGCGTCGGCCCAGACGTCGACGAAGCGCGAGCAGTACTGAGCGGCGCTAGTAGCCTCACCGTGCTCGGCGTGGAGATGACAGAGCCGCTCCCACGCCAGCGGCCAGCCTCGGGCGTTGATGTAGTAGAAGCCCTGGATCGTATTGGCGAACTCCTCCCAGGCCGCCAGCGCCTCGTCCGGGGTCCCCGCATCCTCGACCACCAGCGCGCGAATGAAGAGCCAGCAGAAGTTGCAGTTCAGGTCCTGACGGCCCTGGTCCACGAGCTCCAGGCCTCGTGCCGGATCGCCGGTTCTCCAGTCGATCAATCCCTCGGCGACGATGCGGTTCGCTTCGTCGTCGTCACTTCGGTAGTCGACGGGTACGTTGGCTTCCCAGTCGTCCAGGTAGCGCCTGGCTCGCTCCGGTTCTCCCGCCGTGGCCGCCAAGGCCCCGAGGACGAGGTACGGCCGGGCGACGGGCGGGACCTGCTCGAAGAGGTCGCCCAGGTCATCGAGCATGCGCAGCCCCGCTCCCGAGTCGAGATCCAGCATGAGCTCGGTGACCGGCATCAGCCAGGCCTCGTAATACTCGGCGGTGGGGCCCGCTTCGGCAGCGGCACGCTGCGCGTCACCATGATGCGCTGCCGCCGCCTCGATGCGACCGTGGAACAAGTCGGTGGCCCCGAGGTTGCTGTGGCCTGCCTGGCGCGACTGGGCGGACGCTCGTGGGTTCCGTGCCAGGTCCAGAGCCACGCTGTCGGCCGCCTCGAACTCCCCCCGGAAGAAGTGGAGCCAGTACCGTTGTACCTGCGCCGCGAGATCAAGAGGGTAGCGTGACTCGTAGCGGACGAGGGCCTCTTCGGCTTCGCCGAAGCGGCCCAGCCGCAGCAGCGTGATGACGAGGTTGGCGTTGGAGGTGTTGGACTCACCCGGACCGCTGTTGGCCCGCCGGTACAGCTCCAAGGCCGCTTCGTCGTCGAACCCGATGTACTGGTTGGCCAGGTTGTTGAGCGCCGATTGGTCGTCCGGATGGGACCGCAGCACAGTGCGATAGGCCTGAATCGCGGCCTCACGGTCACCGGTCACCACGACGTGGTAGTTGGCCTCGGCCAGGTACCGCTCACGGTCGGCCAGCCGCGCACCGAGCTCGTAGGCCTTCGTAGCCGCCTCGATCATCCGGACCGGGTCCAGGCCCGTGTTCGCGTAGAGGACGGCGATCTTCCGGTATGCCATGGCGAACTCGGCATCGAGCTCCACGGCGTCATCGAGCAGGGTCAACGCGGCCATCTCGTCGCCCTCCTCCGTGAGGCGTTCGGCTTCCGTGAACTTCCGGAGCGCGTCGAGTGAGCTGGTGGTCACGCTCTCCAACGGAGCGTCTGCGCGGATGGACTTGAGCGACTCGCCGGCCCTTTCCCGGATGTCCTGAGAGAGCTCGTCGAGCGCTTCGACCACCTCGCCCTCGTCCTCGGCCACGACCCGGAATGCCGCGAGGGATCGACCGTCGTCCGCGCTTCGGATGGTGGCAGACAACAGGAACTCCGATCCGGCCGTCCGCACCTCGCCCTCGATCACGGCCTTGAGACCCTCGCGCACGGCGATCTCCCGGGCGACGGCCGGCGTGATCGGCTCGGCGGGATCCCGTCCCATGCGCTGTAGCACCTGCTCGAGGAAGAGGGGCTCCGCCACGGTGATCATTGGCGATTCCACCAGGTCGATGCGAAGCGTCGACGTGACCAGGTCGCCCATCAACGGGTCGTCGGTGGCGTTCTCGAAGTCCGCCAGGATGATGACGTCGGCTTCCTCGATGACGCCCTGAGCCACCAGGGAGCCAACGGGGCCCACACCCGTGGCCCACATGAACCAGTACGACGTGACGAGTGCGCCCAGGCCCGCGAAGGCCAGGACGCCTCCGGCGATGGCGTTGCGCCACGTGAACAGGCGAGCGAAGCGAGAGGGCCGCGTGCTCGGCCGGTCCAGGGATCCGGTGCCTGCGGAGAGGTCGCCGGCGGTGGCTTCCGTCGCCGGCAACTCATTCCCCGACGCGTCGGTCGCGCCACGCTCGTGGGTTGCTGGGCGAGTGTCCGGGGCAGTCCCGGTCGGCCCGGCCAACCCGGCTTCCGAGGCTCCCGCTCCGTCGGGTGCTTCACCCTTTCCGCGCACGCCCTCCTGGACGAAGGCCGTTGCCATGACGATGGGGAGCCCGATCACCAACAGGACGATTGCGCCCGGCGGCACCCAGTCTGGCAGCCCGGCGCTCTGGGTCAGCGTTTCCACGACCTGGATCGCCACCCAGGACACCGCCAGGTAGATGCCGAGCACCTGCCAAAGCGACCGGCGATGGATCTCGTGTATGAGCGTCTTCACGTCAGCCCTCCGTCACCGCGTCCAGGCGTTGCTGGGCTGCTCTCACCCGCGGCTGCAGCTCTGGATCGGCGTCGGCCCAGAGGTCCACGAAACGGGAGCAATACTGGGCCGCCGCCGTGGTCTCCCCGTGTTCGGCGTGCAGGTGGCAGAGCTTCTCGTACGCGATCGGCCACTCGGTGGCGTTGACGTAGAAGAACAGGTCCACGGCGTTGGCGCGCTCTTCCCACCCGGCGATCGCCTCGCCCGGCGCACCGAGGTCTTCGATGACCAACGCCCGCTCGAACTGCCAGCAGTTCACGCACCCCAGGTCCTGACGGCCCTGGTCCACCAATTCCAGTGCCCCAGCCGGATCTCCTCGCCGCCACGCCAGCAGACCCTCGGCGACGGTGCGATTGGCCCGGCCATCGTCGGTCTGGTAGTCCACCGGCACGGTCGCTTCCCATGCCTCGATGAACGCCTCGGCCCGGTCGGGCTGGTTGGCGATGGAGGCCCCCGCCGAGAGGAACAGGTACGGCCGCGCGACAGGGGGAACGCGCTCGAGCAGCTCCTGGGCGTCGTCGAGCATCCTCATCCCGCGGGCCGGATCGACGTCGAGGTGGACGTAGAGTGCGGCCTGGCTCATGACCTGGAAGAACTCGGCGGTCGGGCCTTGCTCAGCGGCTGCGCGGATCGCGTCGTCGAGATGATCCGAGGCGTCGCGAATCCGCCCGTGGAACAAATCAGTGGCGGCGAGGCGCCGATGGGCCGCGGTCTGCCAGCGTGCCGTGGCGTTCGGCTCGCGGGCGAGATCCAGGGCCACGCTGTCTGCGGCGTCGAACTCACCGCCGAGGAAGTGGACCCAGTAGCGAAATGCAGGTGCGGCGAGGTCGGCGGGATAACGGGTCTCGTACCGGCTCTGCGCCTCTCGGGCCTCGTCCATCCGCCCCATCTTGAGGAGCACCCGCACCAGGTTCTGGTTGGATGTGTTGGATTCACCCGGACCCTCGTTCGCACGGCGGTACAGCTCGATGGCCGCCTCATCGTCAACGCCAATGTACTCGTTGGCCAGGTTGTTCAGGGCAGCCTGATCGTCCGGATGGGAGCGCAGGACGGCTCGGTAGGCCTGGATCGTCGCCTCCCGGTCTCCCGTCACCTGGTCGTGGTAGAAGGCCTCGGCCAGGTAGCGCTCCCGGTCCGCCCGGCGCGAGCTGAGCTCGTATGCCCGCGTGGCGGCGTCGATCATCCGCTCCGGATCCAGGTTGTTGTTCGCGTAGATCACGGCGATCCGGCGGTACGCCATGGCGAATTCGGGGTCGAGCTCGACGGCGTCTTCCAACAGTGACATGGCCGCCCGGTCGTCGCCCTGCTCGGTGAGCTGCTCGGCCTCGGTGAACTTCCGGAGTGCTTCGAGGGAGCCCGTGGTCACGTTCTCGAGGGGCTCACCCGCTCGAATCGACCGCAGGGACTCCCCGGCCCGCTCCCGGATGTCCTGGGACAGCTCGTCGATGGCGGCCACGATCCGGGCTTCGTCCTCTGCTACCACCCGGAAGGCCGCGAGGGACTCTCCGGCCGCGGCGCCTCGGATGATCGCGGTGATGACCACCTGGCTCCCGGCCGCACGGACCTCACCCTCGATGGTGGCCTTCAAGCCCTCCCGTATGGCGATTTCCTGAGCCAGATCCGCGGTAACCAGCTCCGAGGGCTCCCGTCCCATCCGCTGCAAGGCGTTCTGCACCGAGCGGGGCTCCACCAGGGCGATGACCGGAGACTCCACGAGATCGACGCGCAGCGTGGACGTGACGAGGTCTCCCATGAGCGGGTCGGCCGTGGCGTTCTCGAACGCGGCCAGAATGATGGGATCGTTCTCTTCGATGACGCCCTGCGCGACGAGCGACCCGACGGGCCCCACGCCCGTGGCCCACATGAACCAGTACGAGACGACCAGGACACCCAGGGCGGCAAAGGCCAGGACCCCGCCGGTGATTGCGTTACGCCACGTAAGGAGGCGTGTGATGCGGGAGGGGCGGGTGCTGGGTCGATCGAGGGAACCGGTCCCGGCGGCGAGGTTGTTGGGCGCGGGCGAGGGCGGCGAGGCGGCCCCTTCAGGATCGCTGGCCGCCGCCCCAGCTGGGCTGCGATCAGCGGTGGTCGTCGGTTGGGCTCCGGAGGTGGAGAACCCCGCCTCCGGCGCGCCCTCGGGCAGATTGTCAGCAGGGGCCGGCGACGCAGGCGCAGGCCCACCGCCGCCCACGCCCTCCTGCACGAATGCCGTGGCCAGCACGATCGGCAGCCCGATCAGAAGCAGCACCAACGCGAATGGAGGCACCCAGTCCGGCAGGCCCGCGCTCTCCGTCAGCGTCTCCACGACCTGGATCACGATCCAGGACACTGCCAGGTAGATGCCCAGCACCTGCCAGAGGGAACGGCGGTGGACTTCGTGGACGAGGTTCTTGATGGGGAACATTCCGCGGCCGGGGGGACGGAAGGGGGTCGGCCGATGTGGCGCACCCTTGGTCAGGCGATCGAGAAGCAAGATGGGGCAGAACCCCTCGGTTCAACAAGCGTCTTGGGGCAAGTGCCAACAGCTTCCGAACCGGGATGAATCCCGGATGCCACTCGAATCCCGCCCCTGCACGGGCGACCGGCCGATCCGATCCGTCGGGTCGGCGTGCCGCGCCCGTGGCGCCACGACGTGTCTCTCGCGTCGGGCCCGCACGCTCCATTGCTTCACCGACGCGTGGCCCGCACGTTGAGGCAGCGCAGCACGCTCGGTCTTGCCCCGCCCTCTGGTGCACCGCGTGCCAGGCGTCGCAAGGGGGTTCCACACCACCCTGGCGACAGGGCTCCGGAAAAGGAGGATCCCGTGAAGCCGACCCTCTTCCTCATGGCACTCGGCCTGGCCGCGGGTGGCCTTTCCGCCTGCGCCCCCCCTCTGGCTGACGCCGCACAGGAGTCCGACGCCCCCGACGTGGTCTACCACAACGGCAAGGTGTTCACCGGCAACGAGGCCTTCGACCTGGCTGAAGCCGTGGCCGTAAAGAACGGACGGATCGTGGCCGTAGGGTCCGACGACGAGGTTCTGGGCACCGCGTCGGGGGCTACCCGTCGCGTGGACCTGGAGGGCCACACCATGCTCCCGGGGTTCTTCGACAACCACGTCCACGTGGGGGCCGGCGGGGGCGAGCTCATGGAGTGGAAGGGCGGCCTCATCTCGGCCGTTCCCGACTGGCTCCGGGGCATCACGACGAACGAGCGGCTGAAGGAGGCCATTCAGGATCGAGCCGCCGGTCTGAGCTCGGGCGAGTGGGTACGGGGCTCGCTGAGCCGAGAGGTGTGGCCGAACCAGACCCTGCCGACCCGGTGGGACCTCGACGAGGGCACCCTGGACCACCCGGTCTACCTGACCCGGGGACCCCACACGTCGATTCTGAACTCCAGGGCCCTGGAGATGGCCGGCATCACCCGGGACACGGAGTTCATCGGGGGAGGAGAGGTCGGCAAGGACGAGCAGGGCGAGCCCGACGGCCGCCTCTACGACGCCGCACGCCGTCTGATGGCCGACGTGCTGCCCCCCACCCGGCGGGGCCCCGTCGATGACGACACCGCGGTGGAGAACATGCGGCACCGGATGCTCCAGTTCGCCAGCTCCGGGGTGAGCAGCGTCAACGTCGCCAGCGTCCGTCCGGACCAGCTCCGCCTCTTCCAGGCCCTCTACGAGCGGCACGGCGACGAGCTCCCCAGGGCCACGATCCAGCTTCGCCTCAGCCCCGGCTACGACACCTTCGACGATCTGGAAGAAGGCGCGCGTGTGGCCATCGCGGAGATGGAGTCACTGGGCTTCGTCACGGGTTTCGGTGACGATCGTCTTCGGCTGGGCGCCATCAAGATGAGCATCGACGGAGGCCTGAGCGCACCGGTCTTCTGGTCGCTGGAGCCGTACGAGAGCCGGCCGGACTTCACGGGCGTGATCCGCATTCCCGCCGAGGCATTCTATCCGGTGGCTCGGCGTGCTCACGAGCTGGGGTGGCAGCTCGGTATCCACACCATGGGTGACGGCGCGGTGGTCATGGTGGTGGACGAGGTGGAGCGCATCCTCGAGGAGATGCCCCGGGAGAATCACCGCCATTACCTCCACCACGTCGCGGTGAAGCCACCGCAGGAGACCATCGACAAGATGGCCCGCATGGGCATGGGCGTGGCCAGTCAGCCCGTCTTCACGGTGGGACTGGGCTCGTTCGCGGTGGAGGCCCTGGCGGGCGAGCGCGAAGCTACCATGAACCCGACCAGGTCACTCCTGGACGCCGGCGTATGGGTCAGCTGGGGCTCGGACGGCGCGCCTCACGGGCCCCGGGTCGCGCTGTGGACCGGAATCACACGAAAGGGCTGGGACGACGCCGTCTACGGACCCGAAGAGGCCGTCACCCGCGAAGAGGCCATTCGCCTTCACACCTGGGCTCCCGCTTACCAGACCTTTGCGGAGGACGTGAAGGGCACGATCGAAGTGGGCAAGTACGCGGATTTCGTGGTCCTCGGCGAGGACATCCTCACGATGGACGAAGACCGGATCCGCTACGTGCCCATCCTGAGCACGATCGTGGGCGGGAAGGAGATCTGGTCTGCCGCCGGCGCGGCCACGGATCAGTAGCCCCCCGAGCACGCGCGCTGAGGTCCTCGAGATCGCCAGCTCGCCTTGGATCACCGACGCGTCCGGGGCCCTGGTCGCCGCCGAGCGAAGCGGTCCTCCGTGCGTGGCGCGGACCGCGAGGCGACGGCGGCCGTAAGCAAGAGGCCCCGGATGACCAACAGGGTCACCCGGGGCTGGACGCCGGCTCCAGGGGGGCGGGGAGAGGGAGCCGGGTCCCTAGTCCGTGCGCGCTTGCCGCGACCGATGATGGCGGGCCGTCAGTTCGCGTCCGCCACCTGCGGGTCCCGCTTCCACTTCTCGAACCACTCCCGCAGGAAGAGCTGCGTCCGCAGGAAGTTGGAGGGCGTGCGGCTGGTGCCGTGCCACTCGTTCCTGAAGCGCACCATGACGCTGGGGACCTTGAGCAGCTTGAGGGCCTGGTAGTATTCCTCGGTCTGAGGCATGGGCGTCCTCAGATCCATGATGCCGGTCATGAGCATGGTGGGAGTCTTCACGTTGCCCACGTACATGAGGGGTGACCGGCGCAGGTGCTCCGACGGGTCGTCCCACGGCAGGTGCTCGAAGTTCCGGTACCAGCTGGCGCCGTCGGTCGTGCCCACGAAGGAGAGCCAGTTGGTGACTGGGCAATTGGCCGAGGCTGCGGCGAAGCGGTCCGTGTGACCAACCACCCAGGACGTGAGCACGCCTCCTCCGGAGCATCCGTAGACGAACATGTTCTGCTCGTCCACGTAGCCCTTTGCGATCGCCTCGTCGACGCCGTTCATCAGATCGTCGAAGTCCTTGCCCGGATACGCATTCTTGATGGCGTTGCCGAAGGGGCTGCCGTAGCCGGAGCTACCTCTGGGGTTGGTGTAGAGCACCACGTACCCGTTCGCGGCATGGTTTTGCCAGTCGAACCGGAATCCAACGTTGTACATGCCGTGGGGGCCGCCGTGGATCGACAGCATCATGGGGTAGCGCTTGCTCGGATCGAAGTCCGGCGGCTTCACGATCCATCCCTGGACATCGTAGTCGTCGACCGATTTGTACCAGATCTCCTCCACCTCACCCAGCGTAACGCCCGCCAGCACGTCGTCGTTCACGTGCGTGAGCTCGGCCACCCGGTCCGGTGATCCCACCGTGAGCGAAATCACGTCGCCCGGCTCGTGGTAGCTCGAGCGCGTTCCCACCATGGTACGCCCGTCCCGGTCGATGCTCGTGAACCGAAGCATGTGGTTGCCCACCGTGACCGGCGTGGGCTCCCCGCTCACTGGCGCGAACCATACGTTGGCCGTGCCCTTCATGGCGCTGTTGAAGTAGACGCCGCTCCCGTCTGGCGCCCAGGTGACGTTGCCGAGTCCACGTCCCAGCTCGCCCGCGATCCGTCTCGGATTCGAGCCGTCCCGGTTCATGAGGTACAGGCCGGTTTCGACGTACGTGTCGTCGCTCCAGTCCGTGCCCTGATAGGCGATCAGGTCACCGTCGGGCGAGGGGACGGGGTCTCCGTCCGGCCCGTTCCGCGTGGTGACCTGCCGAATGGCGCCCGAGCCCACTTCCACGGCGTAGATCTCCGACTCCCGCCACTGATACTCGGCGTCTTCGATCCGCAGCGACGTGAAGTAGAGCTCGGCGCCATCCGGCGCCCACGCGGGATTGCGGTGGTTCCAGTCCCCGTCCGTGAGCTGCCGCGGCGTACCGCCTTCCGCGGGGACGAGGAACACGTGCGTGTAGCCCTCATCCGTGTAGCCGATGCGGTCCCGCCGGTACGAGAGGCGGTCGACGACCTTGGGGTCCTCCGTCCACTCGGCGCCTGCGGGCGGGTCGGGCAGCTCCACCTCCCAAACCGGCTCGCTCTCGACCATCATCGTGAACGAGATGCTGTTGCCGTCCGGTGACCAGGCGATGTTCGACGGACCGTGCTCGAGCCGCGTGATCTGCGTCGTCGCGCCCTCGGCGTCCATCCAGCGGACGAAGATCTCCGACCCTTCCGGGGCGGCCCGGTCCGTGAAGGCGATGCGCGTGCCGTCGGGCGACCAACGCGGCGAGGCGCCTTCCACCAGGAACCGGTTCCTGGTTCCATCGGCGTTCATGATCCAGAGCGACGATTCCCGCCTGTCGTTGATCTTGTCCACCCACGACCGTGTGTAGACGATCTGGGTGCCGTCGGGCGAGATCTGCGGCTCGGAGACCCACTCCCAGTCCAGATAGGTCTCCAGGTCGAGGGTCTTGACGCCGTCCTGGGAAGCGGCCGGGGCGGCGAGCCCGAGGGAGAGGATCGCCGTGGCGAGCGTCAGCGCCCAGGGGGTGCCTGTTCGGGTCGGGGCGCGGAGGAACCGAGCCATGCTTGTCTCCTGGGCCAACGTGGGCCCGAGTTGGTGTACGATCCCCTCCCCACCCATCGGCCGGCACTCATAAGACACCCGGGAGCCGGCGAACGCTAGAGGAGCCGGGGAGCACCCAGTCGTCCGCGGGCGCCGGCGCCGAGACTCGCCCGGGTTCATCGTTCCATCGGCCGCAGCTCCTTCCACCGCTCGATGAACGCGACAGCCGCATCGACGAACACCTCGGTCTCCGTGCGGCCCTGGGCGACGGTCGCCTCCGCCGGGTCGCGCACCCCCCACACGCCGGTGGTGGACATGTCGGCGGCGGAGGTTCCCTTCCCGGTCTCGCTGGCCTTCAGCCCCTCGGCCAGGAAGACCGTCAGGGCCGTGGGATCTCCGTCCAGGACTTTCGGCATCATGGCGTCCAGGTGGGCAGGCAGGCGCAGCTCGGCCGGGACCGCCGCATCCAGATCCACGAGCGAGGGTGCCAGGTAGAGGGCCCGGGAAGTCTCGCTCACGCCCCCGTGGCGATCGAAGAGGGGTGACCGCTCGATGGCCGCCAGGCGGTCCCGGTCTCTGAAGGGCGCCGCCGCGGCACTCAGGTCGACGGCGATCCCCGGGGTCTCCTGGTTGATCCGGTCCACCACGAAGGTGGTGATCGCTCGGTTCCCACCATGGGCGTTCAGGATCAGGAAACGCTTGAAACCGTGTCGGATGAGGCTCTCGGCGGCTTCCACGATGACCGCCTGGATCGTCTCCGACGAGAGCGTGATCGTCCCGGGAAACTCCATGTGGTACGGCGACTGACCGGGGTAGAGGATGGGTGCGACGAGGACTTCCGTATGCTGCGCGACGAGCTTGGCTCGCTCCACGCCACCGAAGTAGTCGGTGCCGACGGGCAGGTGCAGGCCGTGCTGTTCCAGCGAGGTCACGGGGATGATGACCATGTCGCTCCGGGTCAGAAGGTCCCGGACCTCGGGCACGGTCATGTGCGGCAGGAAGTTCTTCACCTTCTCCTGCGACCAGACCGGCGACGTCTGTGAGGCTGCGGGGGCTGTCGCCAGGACGGTGACGGCCAGTGCCAGAGCGGACGCCACCGTCGAGCGGGCGACGGGGCTGCGGAGCATGGCGGCCTTGGCGGCCGGCGCGGGCGGTGAAGTGGTAGGGCGGACGAATGGCATCAGGTCTCTCCCGGGGACGAATCGGATCCTTCGATCGGACCTTGTCGGTGGCCGCATCGACGACCACTCACCGTGCCCCACTTTGGCCGGCGCGGCAAGCGGTCTCGGGGCTGGTCTGGCGCTGGCGCTCTGACCGCCCTGCTCAGCCCCTCACGCCCGACGAGACGAAGAGGCCGAGGTGCGCCGTGAACGCGCCTGCTTCGCTCGCCGCCGCTGCCGCCTCGATCCAGGCGAGACCCTGGTCCGGCGTCATGAGGCCCTCGCGCCCTGCGCCCTCCACGAAATCCCTGACACGGAAAAGCCGGTCGGCAGTCGGTAGGTCTTCGGCCACGAGTCTGTGTCTGACCACGTTGACCTCGTCCATGCCGGCCTCCTCGAGCAGCTCGCCGACCGCGCTGCCGATCCAGCCGGCCGCGATCGAGTCGCAGGCGTAGCGGCCGAGAACGGCTCCGACCTCCGGCACGGGAGCGGTGACCGTGAAGGTCCGCCAATCCGGCTCGGCGATGACGACGCGCCCACCCTCCCGGATCACGCGCGCCATCTCGGTCACCGCTCGCGCTGGGCTGTCGATGTGCTGGAGGACCTTGTCGCTGCGACAGCCGTCGAAGAGGCGGTCGGGGAAGGGCAGGCGGCGCGCGTCGCCCACGACCCCGCTCACCGGACTCCCAGGCTCGAGGCGATCCGACGTCAGCTCGACCATGGCACGGCTGTAGTCCAGGGCGATGACCCGGCCTGCTGGCCCAACCCGGCGGGCCAGCTGCACGACGTCGTCGCCCAGCCCGCAGCCCACGTCCAGAACTCGGTCACCCCGGTTCGGGTCGAGGATGTCCAGGACCGCTGCCTTGTAGGCCAGAACGGTGGGCAGCTCCGCCACACCGTCCAGATAGGCGGTCAGTGCGTCGGGATCCGAGGAGTGATCCACGTCACTGAATTGGCACGGCACCTCGTACACGTCGAGCCAGCGCTGATCGGCGAGCACCACAGACGTCTCCACCTGGCGCTCGGGGATGGACCAATAGCGGTGCAGCAGCCGGGTCCGGTCGTCCGCCGAGAGCAGGCGGAATCCGTGGTGCTCGTAGAAGCGGATGGCCCACGTCGCAGCGGCCCAGGTCCCGACCAGGACGGGGCGGTGGCAGCCGGCCATGAGGTGCCCGAGGAGCTGGCCGCCGACCCCTCTGCCCTGGTGAGTCGTGCGGACGTAGGCGTGGCGGATCAGCGTCACGTCCTCCACGTCCTGGACACCCATGACGCCGCTCAGCTCGCCATCGGCCACGAACGCGCTGAAGCGCACGCCCCGGGCGATCTCGACCGCGAGCTCGTCTCGAGTCATGTACGGTTCGTGCCAGCGGTCGGCGGGGATCAGGCCGCGGTAGGCTTCCGCGCCGTCGTTGATGACGGCATGGATCTGGTCGAAGTCGGCGGCGGAGCAGGGGCGGATCATGATCGTCTTGCTCGGGTGCTCGCTGGGGCGCGCCGGACGGACGACGGACGTGCTCGCCCCATGTCCTGGCGCACCGTAACGACGTGGCTGCCGACGCCCCTGGCGAAGGGCCCCGGGCCAGCGGGCCGTCCGCTCAGGCCCCGAGGCGACGGAGGGCCCGTCACCGGATTGTCGGTGACGGGCCCCGTTTCGTCCAGAGCCGACCGGTCGGTCGGCCGGTGCCCGGCGCTTCGCAGCCACCACCGAGGCGGGGCGACTCAACGCCACCACAGCGGGCGGCCGGTGTCGGGCGACCCCGAGCGATCGGCGCCGCCGGCCGTCAGTCCTCCCTGAGGGCGACCATGGGATCGACGCGCGCGGCGCGCACGGCTGGGATCAGGCTCGCCGCCAGTGACACCAGCAGCACAGCGCCGACCGTCGCTGCCAAAGCCCACGGGTCCGTGGCCTCCACGCGGAACAGCTGCGCTTCCAGGCCCCGGCCGATCGCGATCGCACCCAACAGTCCGACCGCGATTCCCGTCAGCGCCAACCGGGCCCCGCTCCAGACCACGTCGGCGGTGAGCGAGCTTGCCGCGGCGCCGAAGGCCAGGCGAATGCCCAGCTCGCGGGTCCGCTGCCTCACGGCGTACGACAGCACCCCGTACAGCCCGACGGCGGACAGCAGCAGCGCGACGCCCGCGAACACTTCCATCAGGGTCAGGAAGAAGCGAGAGGCGGCCAGTCGCTCCGAAACGAAGCCGGTCATGGGCATCATGTCGGACGGGAAGCCCGGGTCAACGCTCCGGATGGCCGACATCAGCGCCGGCCCCACGCGACTCGGGTCACCGGCCACGCGCGCCACCACCGACACCTCGTGGCTCTGGTAGAAGACCCGGGGGAAGTACATGGTGGGCTGGGTGTCCCGGTGGTCCCACTGGGGCACGTGCTCCACCACGCCTATCACCCGGGCCTGTAGCGTGTCGCCCTCCATGCCCCGCACCCAGAAGTGGTCCCCCACCGGATCACGGGTGCCCCACTCCCGCTCGGCGAGCCGGCGGTCCAGGATGACCACAGGCACCTCGTAATCTTCGTCTGCAGACGCGAAGCCACGTCCCCGCAGCAGCTGGATTCCCATGGCGTCGAAGTACGACGGCGACACGGTCCGGAAGTAGACTTCGGTCCAGCCGGCCGGATCAGCGTGCTCGCCCTCCATGGCGTACTCGGCGCTCCGGTCGTAGACACCGTTCATGGGCAGGGGGAAGACGATGCCGGCTGCCTGGACGCCCGGCACCGACGTGACGGCGTTCATGAGATCTGCCTCGTACGCCTGGCGCTCCTCCCGCGGCCGGCCGGTCTGGGTGGCCGTGACCGTCAGCACGCCTTCGGGCTCGAAGCCCAGGGGCAGGCTCTGGAGCTCCGACAGCGTCCGGATCAGCAGGCCTGCTCCCGCCAGCAAGACCACCGACAGCGCAACCTCGGCGACGACGAGGACCCTGCGTGAGCGCTGCGCGACCCCGGTGCCCCCCCGTACTCGGAGCCAGTCCCCGAGGGAGGATCGGGCCACCTGCGCCGCGGGCAGCAGCCCCGCGAGCAGCGTCGCCGCGACGGCCACCACCAGCGTGAACGACAGCACCGGCAGATCGAGACGAACGTCCTGGAATCGGTACAGGTCGGCCGGCCGGATGGCCTGGAGGGCGTCAAGGCCCACGGCCGCCAGCGCGACTCCGGCCAGCGCTCCCATCCCGGCCAGGACCGCGCTCTCGGTGAGCAGCTGTCGGACCAGCCGGGACCGCTCCGCTCCCAGCGACGACCGAACCGCCATCTCTCCGGCCCGGGTGGTGCCGTGTGCCAGGAGCAGGTTGGCCACGTTGAAGCAGGCGATGAGGAGCACCATGGAGACGGCGCCCATCAGCAGCACGAGGGGACCGCGCACCGGGCCTGCGACCGAGGTCTCGACGGAGGCGACCCTGAAGCGGGTCTCCTCCTGGGCGTGATGCAGGTGCCGCTCCTTGAGGCGGCCCGCGAACGCGTCGACCTCCTGTCGGGCCTGCCGCACGTCCGTGCCACCAGCCAGACGGCCGATCACACGGTACCACCGCCCTTCCCGCGACGATTCCTGGAAGTCCCAGCGGTACACGTTCCAGATGTCCACGTCACCGCCCAGGTTGAGCTCCGGCGGCGTGAGGAGGCGCAGGTCAGGCGGAAGCACACCCACGATCTCCGCGCCGCCGCCCCAGATGTGGACGACGCGGCCCAGCACGTCGGGGTCGGAGCCGAACGAGCGTACCCAGAAGTCGTGGCTGATCACCGCAGCCCAGGGTGGGCGCACGCTGTCCGATTGGGGGATCGGGATGCCGTCGTCGGCGACGAAGGTCCGCCCCAACGATGCCTCCACGCCCAGGAGGTCGAAGGCGTTCCACGAGGCCCACGTCGTCTTGACGTGCTGGGGTCGGTCCACCTCCGTGAGCGGTCCAACCGTGGTCTCGCTGAAGAATGCCAGCTCGCCCACCGACTCGACCTCGCCTACCAGGTCCATGGCGTCCGGACCCGAGAGGTAGCGAACCTCGCTGGACCCGCCCATCTCCGAGGTGATCATCACGAGCTCGTGGGGGTCCTCGTAGGGGAGCGGGCGGAGGAGCACCCCGTGGACCGCCGAGAAGATCGCGGTGGTGGCCCCGATCCCGAGGGCCAGGGTGACCACCACCGTGACCGCCATGGCCGGATTCCTCTTGAGCTGCTTCAAGGCGAACGCCAGGTCCTGCTTCACCGATCCCATCACGTCACCTCTCCTCACCCCCCGTGGTGAAACTCGTCGGTCCTCGATGAACCGAGCGGCGTGCCGGCGGATGGCGGGCAGGACAGCCCTGCCGACCTGAGACCGGTACCAGCGGTTCGCTGCCCTCCTGGACCGGCCGCTCACGCGCTCCGCCCACATCTCGTCGAGATCGTCCAGGACCTGGTCTCTGGCGTCGCGGGGGAGCAGGAAGGCGAGCGCCGCGCGTGCGAGTCGAGGAGGGCGTCCCCTGGCCGCGTCGCTCACCGCCCGGAGCTCCGGCCGATCAGCGGGTTGGCCTGGGCGGCCTCCCACAGACCGTCGAGTTGCCGCCTGATCTCCGTGAGGACGGCCGCCCCCGCCTCGGACAGGGCGTAGTGCCGCCGAGGCTTGCCGCCCCGCCCCGGCTCCGGCTGAGACGTCCGGCACGTGGCCCAGCCCTTCTCTTCCAGCCGCCCGAGCGTGATGTGGACCGCCGCCACCGAGACGTCCCGCCCCGTCGAATGAACCAGAGCCTCGTACACGTCTCGCCCGCGGACCTCCCCGTCGAAGCCGGCAAGGGTCAGCAGCACGACCTGCTCGAACTCACCTGGCAGATGTCCTCGGCCCACTGGCTTGTCCTTTCGGTGAGGGCAAAGCGCGGTCCCCATGCCCGCTTCGGCGCGGGCTCCAGGCCCTGACGTCGCGTCGCTCGCCGGGAGCGGGACACGGTGTCGTCATCTCCCCCGCGTGGTCGGCGGTCCAGCAATTTATAAAAGTTAAATCGATGAATGCAAGAGACCCGTGACGTCAGGAGGACTCGTCCCGTCCGTCTGCTCCGGAGCGGGCCCTTACCTGAGCTTGGCCCGATGCGCGGCCGTGATCTCGCCCGAGCCGTGCATGGACACGATTCGGTCGGGCTCCAGCGCCTGAGCCAGCAGCCAGCTGTCCAGGAAGCGGTCCAATGCCACGTGATGGGCTCGGGGGTAGTCCTCCAGGCGGGTCGGCGTGAACAGGTCGCTCACGAAGAGCAGATCCGCGCCCACGACGTGGACCACTATCGTGCCCGCATCGTGGGGGTTGTGGCCCAGGGGGAGCAGGCGGAGCGTTCGCTGCCCGTCGGTGATGTCCCGGGCGCCCGTGACGTCTTCCCACTGCAGAGGTCGTGGGTTCCCGGCCAGCCGATCCGGGCGCACGTCGTCGCGCTCCACCAGGCGCTCGACGCTGGCCCGGACGGAGGGCGCCCCGAGCACGGTTGCGCCGGCGTGGACGAACGCCCGGACGCCGCCCACGTGATCCAGGTGGCCGTGGGTAAGCACTACGTACCGGATCGGCTGATCGGGCAGCGCCGCCGCCACCGCGTCAATCAGCCGCTCCGAGTGGTGGCTCATGGAGGGAGCCGGATCCGTGTGTCCAGGCGGAAGCTCTGCGAGCAACGGGAAGCTCGCCGGCGCGTCCACGACGACCGAGAAGCCCTCGAACGCCATCACGAGCGGGGCGAACCCACCGCGAACCTCCGGCACCTGAAAGACGCCGTCCGCGAGCTGGACCAGCTCCAGCGGAGCCGGTTCCGCCCCGGCGGCACCAGCGCTCTCGACGTCGATCACTCGCAGTGAGTCCGGCACCGCGAACGCCGCCTCGAGCTCGACCCCATCCAGCGGCGCCGTCACATGCATCCGCAGATAGGGGGCGCCGTCGAGGTCCACGTCGTAGCGCCAGGGAAGCGCCACGCCCGAGCCCACGGTCCGGTAGTCGGCGAACGACCACACGACCGTCGTCGGTCCCCGACCTGCCAACTCGTCCACGAGCGCGACCGAGGACACCGTGCTGTCGCTTCGGTCGAGCCTCACCGTGACCGCGTGCCCGTCACGAAGCCGGCCCGCGACCACGACCGCGTCACGCTCGCCCCACGCCCGTTCCACGCGTTGGGCATCTTCGAGGAGCTCGCGAACGAGCACGTGTGGGATCCGCCGTGCGATGCGCTGTGCGGTTTCCTGTGCCTGGGCGTCCGTGGAGCGGACGACGACCCCGTAGGTGGGGAGCACGACCAGTGTGCCATCATCGGGCCCGTAGACCTCTCCCACCATCTCGAAAGAACCGTCGAAGCGCTCTTCGTGGTAATGCCGGGCCACCCTGCCCGAGGAAGGATCGACCGCGAGGCGCTCTCCGAACGGGCCCGGACTGGACTGACCCGGCTGAAAACCCTGTCCTTCCTGAGCCTTGTCGAGGGTGCCCTCGGCCACGAACCCGACGGCGCGTCCCGGGGCCTCGACGGAGCCGAGTCGTCGTGCGGCCGCCTCGAGGACTCGTCGTGCGTCGGCGGACACCGCCGCGGGCGCTCTGTTCGCGTCCCGGCCGCACGCCAGGAGACTGGACGCCAGTACCAGGACCAGGGCCTTCCTCACCACCGCTTCACCTCCCTCACGACGAAGAGCACACGAGCACATTGGCACGACGGCCACCCAACGGCCAGCGTCGCGGACCGGGAGGAACCCCCCGCCACCCCCGGGGTCTGGATGGCCGAACCCGATCAGCCCCGGAGGCGTCCCGTTGAAAGCGATCGTAGTCCGCGAGCACGGTGATCCCGATGTGATGCGCATCGAGGACGTGGAGACGCGGGAGCTGGATGTGGGGTCCGCCCGACTCAGACAGGAAGCGGTCGGCGTCAACTTCATCGACATCTACGAACGCACGGGCGTGTATGCCGCTCAGTTGCCGTTCACCCCAGGGCGGGAGGGCGCGGGGGTCGTGGAAGCCGTGGGCGCTGAGGTCGCGGGCTTCTCACCCGGCGACCGCGTGGCCTACGCGATGCACAGGGGGGCCTACGCCGAGATGGCCGACGTTCCGGCGGCGAAGCTGGTCGCCCTGCCTTCCGGGATCGAGCTGCCCGTGGCAGCCGCCGCCATGCTCCAGGGCATGACCGCCCACTACCTGAGTCACGACACCTATTCACTGGGGCCCGGCGACACGGCCCTCGTCCACGCGGCTGCGGGCGGCGTCGGCCTGCTCCTTGTGCAGATGGCACACCGCCTCGGCGCCCGGGTGATCGGAACGGTTTCCACCGAGGAGAAGGCCGAGCTGGCTCGAGCAGCCGGGGCGGACTACGTCATCATCTACACGCGGGCCGACTTCCTCAGGGAAACGCTCGCATACACCGAGGGTCGCGGTGTGGACGTGGTGTACGATTCGGTGGGCCGGAACACGTTCGAGCAAAGTCTCGAGTGCGTGCGGCCGAGGGGCACGCTGGCCCTCTACGGTCAGTCGTCCGGACCCGTGGGACGCCTGGACCCGCAGATCCTGAACCGTCAGGGCTCCATCTTCCTCACGCGCCCCTCACTCGGGCATCACGTGGCCGGCCGCGGCGAGCTCCTGGCACGGGCCGGCGACCTGTTCGGGTGGATCGGGGCGGGGGAGTTGGACGTGCGCATCGACCGCAGCTTCGACCTGGAGGAGGCGCCGGCTGCGCATCGTTACATGAACGCGAGGCGAACCCGAGGGAAGATCCTCCTCACCCCGTCGTAAGCCGCACCCGGCGAAACAGGCGGCCAGAAGGGACCCAGGACGGAGACCACGGCCTCATGGGTGCGCCTGGGCGAAGGCTGCGGCTGGCGCCTCGGCGGCCGCGAGGCTGCGCCGTTCGTGATGGCGGCGTCAGGTGCTCGGTGGTGACTGGCTCAGGCCGGGGTCTTGATCCGGCTGGCTTCGACGCCACGACGCTTCCCAGCCTCCAGGGACGCCCGCGCCGAGCGCAGCAGCTCCTCGCTGTCCTCTCCCGACTCCGGATAGAGTGCGACACCCACGCTCCAATTCATCTCGATGTCGGTGCCCGCCAGTCCGAGGGGCTCCCCGGTGGCTCTCAGAAGTCGCTCGGTGACGATGCCGACTCCCAACGGGTCCACGTCTTCCAGGAGCACGCCGAACTCGCTGCCTCCGAGTCGAGTGGCCGAATCGGTGCCTCGCAGCGTGTGCTGGAGCCGGGCGGCGAACCGGCGCAGGACGGCGTTGCCGGCCGCGAAGCCGAGCTGCTCGTTCACCTCGTCCAGGCCCTCCAGGTCCAGCACCATGGTGGCAAGCCGGCGGTCATGGCGACGGGCCACGGAGAGCGCGTGCTCCAAACGGTCCGCGAAGGCCGACGGGGACAGCAACCCGGTCAAGGCGTCGGCGTGCGCGCGCCGTGCGAGACTCTCCTCGGACCGCTTCCGCTTCAACGCGTAGTGGAGTGCGCGGTTGAGCTGGCTCGCGTCCAAACTCGGCTTGACGAGGTAGTCCAGGGCCCCGATCTCCAGCGCCTGCATGGCAAGCACCTGGTCCCAGAAGCCGGCCAACACCACGAAGGCGTTGTGGGCCGTGACGGTCCTGAGGCGATAGACGGTATCGAGGCCCCGGGCATCGGGTAGCGCCAGGTCCGTGATCACCAGCTCGAACTCCCGTTCCTGGATCAGGGGAATAGCGTCGTTCAGCGAGCACGCCCGCTCGAGAGGGCGCCCCGCGAAGTCGGTATCAGCCAGGAGCAGGGCGAATTGCCTGGCGTCTTCATCGCTCTCGTCGACGACGAGAAACGGTGCCGCTGCCTCCTGCGTTGGCCGCTTGAGGGCCGACGCCCGCGCGTCGTGGAGGTCGAAGGCCCTCTGGAGGACTTCCACGAGCTCGGTTTGATCCCAGGGCTTCACGACCAGAGAGCTGATGGACCGCTCGATCACCGGGCTGGAATAGAACGACAGGAGATTGGGGTATCCCGAGACCACGATGAACACCGTGGCCGGGGCTCTGTCGGTCAGCTTCTTCATGAGGCCGACCCCGTCGAGATCAGGCATCCGCAGGTCCGTTGCCACGACTGGGTAGTCGTGGGTCTCAGCCATGCGAAGCGCTTGCTGACCTGACGAGGCGAGGTCCACATCGATGCCGGCGGTGCCGGCCGCCTTGGCAAAGGCGGTCCGCACGTCGGCGTCGTCGTCGACGTATAGCAGCCTGTGGTGGGACGCGGTGGAAGCCAACGGGCGCCCTCGTTTTCTGCCGGTGAGACCGGCGGTGCCGTGGAGTCTCTGCTCCCAGCATCCGGACGGGACGTCGGGAGCCCCTGCCCCGCCCGGGGACGGGGCCTTCACCAGTCTTTATCGACGCATCGGTGGGCGGAGCTAAACCCGGTCAAGGACAGGGGCTCGGTCGTGAATCGTGCCCGGATCTCGCTGAGGATCAACGGGCACGGCCCGGATGAAACCGACTCATCCGCCGCACTGAACCGTCAAATCGCTCCCCGCAGAGCTCCCAGGTCCCACACGTAACATCGACATGAGGCGGCCACGGTCTGCTCCCATCGGGGGGAGCTCGGCCTGGATCTGCAGGTGGGAAACGAGCGTGTGTCGGTCCGTGGCCACCGAATGCTGGACCTCGAGCACCCTGGCGACATAGGTCTCACCGATCGGCGTCGGGGGCAGCGTGGACGGGTTCACTGGCGTGAGCTCGAGCGTGCCGCGGGCCATGAAGCTGCTGTGCAGGTTGCCCGAGGGCGTGACCCGCACCGTTTGCCTCACTTCGACCGGCCCGCTCACGTAGAGGAAGCTGCCCGGCCCTGGGGCGCAGAAGGGCTTGGGGATCACCTGACCGAATTCGATGGTGAACTCTCGGGTCGCCACTCCGGCCGAGATCGTGGCGGCGTTGACCAGGTTGAAGGCCGTGGCGGTGCCGTCCGTCCAGATCGGCACCGGCTGGGCAACGTCGGATAGAGGTCCGCCGATCGCTCCCCTGAGCTCGACGGGCAGCCCGTTGTACAGGAAGTCGGGGATCTCCCGGTAGGGCGACGGGTGGATCTGCGTCGAAGCCACCATGGGGATCGATCCGTCGAGCAGCCCCGTTCGCAGAAGGTCGATGACGGCCAACTGCTTGGCGAGCTCCCAGCTGAGCACCTGATGGCTGCTGGTTCCCGGTACGATCACCTCGAAGTGGGCGTTGCCCAGTGTGACGTCGCCCGACTCGAAGAGACGGATGTGGAACCGAACGGGGTCGTAGTCACCGCACTCGAGCTGCACGACGGAGCCTGACCACCCCGAGGATTCGGTGTACGCGGTCTGGGACGCTCCAACGGCGTCGTCCCAGGTGCAGTTGAAGGGCGGAACGGGGGGTAGACCGTACGCCGTCCTGTCCCCGTCCAGGAACATCAGGGCCGCGCGGAGCGCCCGGACGTCGCTCTGGCCGAGGAAGATCAGGTTGATTGGATCGCTGGGCGTGCCCTGCACGTCCACGCCCGTGAAGGGCCACAGGGAGACGGACCCGAAAGGTGTCGCCACAGCTTCGAGTGGAGTGGGCACGGCCGGACTCGACAGGCCGGGCTCGACCGTTGGAGAGAGGGCCGTAGGCGCGACGTCTGTGGCGCGGTCACAGCCGCCAGTCGTCACGCAGGTAAGTAGAACGACGGTAGAGACGCTTCGGGCGCTGGGCATCGGAGCCTCCAGGCGAAGGTGATGCGACGACCGGTGAGCTCGGTCTCGCACCCACGAGCCTGCGTGCGGGGGCTCAAGCGAGGATCAAGCGGGTGAACCCCCGGAGCCGGGACCGGGGTCGGGTGAGGCTCAGTCGGAGAGCAATCCGGCCGAGACCAGCAAGCGCCGCTTCTGCCCCGGCGTGAGCATGTCTCGGGCGACGACGTCCTTCACGACCGGGGCGACGAAGGAATAGCCACGGGCGTCGGCGGTCAGCCACCGTTGCCATTCCAGCTCGTCCAGGGCCGACGTGAGGTCTTCCTCGTCGAGCCCGGTCATCTGGGCCAGGCGGGCCTGGGATACCCGTTCACCCAGAATCGCCGCGGCCGTGAGGACCTGCTGCGCGTGCTCGCTCAGCCTGCGGAATCCCACCCGGATCGCGGCGACGACCGAATCGGGGAGGTCACCGGGGAAGGTGTCGACCAGCGTCATGGATGCCTTGGGCCAGCTTCCTTCGATTCGGTGTAGCTCGAGGCCGAGGCGAACGGCGTTCAGCAGCTCCAGAGAGAGCAGCGGTAGCCCCGCGGAGTCGGCGAAGACGCGCCGGCAGAGCCGGTCCCGAGCCACGTCGGTCATGGCTGGCAAGAGCGTTTGGGCCAACTCTCCCACCAGATCGAGGGTGAAGGGCTTCAGGTGGACGATCGCGCCGTCGATCTCACGACCGACATCGGCCCTCAGCTCGTCCAGCGACGCGACACTGGGCACAGCCGTAGCGCCGAACCCGAACGCGACCGGAAGGTCCCGCGCGTCGGCGAGCAGACGACGGATCTCGCCGAGGGACCGTGCGTCGGCCTGATCGGCATCATCGAGCCAGATCAGAAGCGGAGCGTCCCGCACCTCGTCACGGATGGCGTCCGCCAGAGAGTCGCCCTCGGGTGGCACGTCTTCCGGTGCCCGGAGCTCACGGAGGAGGCCCGACTCGACGGCGCCTGGGGTGTCGCGATCGGCGGAGATGGCGCGCACCCTCACCGTGCGGGCCCCGTCCATCCGGGCTCGGGCCAGGATCTCCTCGGCGAGACGTGTCTTCCCCAGGCCGGGATCCCCGAGGACGAAGAGTGCCGTGGCTCGACGGGCTTCGAATCCTGCTGACAGCGCCGCGAGCGACGCGGTGAGCTCCTCCGAGCGACCCACCAGTGGCACCCGCCGAGCGACCCGCTCCTGCTCGGGCATCGACGTGGGTAGCTTCCACGCCTTCTCGCGCCGGATCCGCTCGATCAGCTCGAGGGTCTCGTCGGAGGGTTCCAGCTCCAGCTCCCCCCGAAGGCGTTCGGAGAACTCGTCGAATAGGGCGACGGCCTGAGCTCGCTCTCCCGCGAGGGCGCGGGCCAGCAGGGCCATCCGCAGCGGACCCTCGGCAAAACGATCGAGTTGCAGAGCCCGGTCCGAAACGTCCCGGGCCGCCACCACGTGTCCCCGGGCGAGCAGATCCTCTCCGGCCGCGACAAGGGCCGTGGATCCCGCCAGGGAGAGCTCGGCGCGCTCCGTATGGAGCCAATCCTCGAAGCCGGACGACCCCGCCACGAAGAACCCTTCCATGAAAGGGCCTCGGATCAGCGCGGCGGCTTCGCGTGTGTCCCCGCGGGTCATGGCGTCCATGAAGTCGTCTACGTCGATCCTCACGGAATCCGGGTCCAGGACCACCTGGTCTCCCCGGGACGTGACCGACTCGTCGCCGGCGGCCTTGCGGAGGGCTCGTAGGGCCTCGTTGAGGGAGTGGCGAGCCTTGGCCTCGGTCTTGTCGGCCCAGAAGAGGCCGATCAGGTGCTCCCGCCCTCGGCGCCCGTGAGGCGACAGGGCCAGGTAGACGAGTAGCGCCAGGTTCTTCTTCCACAGGAGCTCACGCGGTGGATCACCGCCGCCGACCCCGACGACCGGGGGACCGAGGGCCAGAATCTCGATCACAGCTGCCCCCGCACGCCGACGGAGTCCAGCAGAGCCTCGAAGTCGGGACGCCCACGAAGACCCGTGAGGAGCGGATCGATGTGGAACAGGGTCACGGCGTTGGAGCCGTTCCGCCACGCCGCGCGCAGCGAGTCGATGGCGGCGTCGCGATCCCCGAGGCCCAGGTGTATCAGGGCGGCGTACTCCGGTGGCACGTACCGGCCTGCCACGTCCGCCAGGGCGGCCAGAGCAGCCCTGGCGGCGGCCGTGTCCCCCTGTAGGGCCCGGGCCATGCCGACCAGGCCGACGGGGGCCAACGCCTGGCCGCCTGTGTGGCGACCGCCCTGTTCATAGGCCTCCACGGCCTGGGGAACGCTGTCCTGGAGGAGCAGCACCAGGCCCAGGCCCATATGGGCGATGGGCAACTCGGCGTCGAGCTCGATAGCCTCCCGGTACTCCCGCGCCGCATTCGCCATGTCGCCCGCCAGGTAGTAGTGACGCGCCACCTGGGTCCGGACCAGGGCCGAGCGCCGGTCGAGCGCCACGGCCCGCCGCACCCTCGCCAGGGCCTGGTCCCACTCCTCCCTGGAGTTCAGGAGGATGGAGTACCATTGATGTGCGGGCATGTAGCCCGGATAGAGGGACAGACCCTGGAGGAACGCCGCTTCGGCTCGGTCGAGGTCCCACTGGCCGTTGTAGATGGCCATGCCGCGCGCGACCCAGGCCTCTCCAAGACTGTCCTGCAGGGCGATCGCGCGGTCGGCCGCGCCGAGGGCCATCTCGAAGGCCTGCCGGGGGTGCATGGCACCGTAGTCGAACGACCCGAGGACGTTGTAGACGTCGGACAAGCCGACCCATGCCAGGGCATAGGTGGAGTCGAGGGCCACGGCCTCCTGGAACGCCTCGAGCGCAACCATGAGATCCGCGGGTCGGCGCCTTTCCCAGGCGCGCCTCCCACGGTGATAGGCGTCGAACGCTTCCGTGCTGGTGGTTCGGTGGCGCAAGTACCGCTGTGGCTCGGTTCCGCTGATCTCCTCTTCGATGGAGAGGACCACGGACCACGCGACGTCCTCTTGCATCCGCAGGTGATCGTTCCGGTCGTATTCGAACGAGTCAGACCATCGCTCGATCCGGTCGGCTGTGGACGTCAGCGCGAACGAAGCTCGGATACCCGTCCCGGCTTCGGAGACACCGCCATGGAGGACGTAATCCACATCCAGGTCCTCCCTCAACGACGCCAGGTCGATGGGGCCTTGGAGGGACCTGGCCGTAATGCGGCCGATGGGCACCATCTGCGTGGAGGTTCCCAGAACGGTCGTGATTTCGGCGTTCAGGCCGTCGGCCAGCGTCTCGAGCTCACCGCTTCCGCCCAGCTCCTCGAGCGGCGCGACGAGGATGACGGCAGGGCCGGTTGGTGTCTCGGGAGGGAGGGCTCGCCACACGACCAGGGCGCCGAGCACGGTGGCCGCGCCCACGGCCGAAGCCGTCACGAGCCAGGCTCTCCGGTCGGCTCCGGGACGGAGCGCGTCCCGGAACGAGCCCGCGTCGGCGTACCGGTCAGCGGGCCGATCGGCCAGCGCCTTGCGCAGGACGGGCAGGAGACCCGGAGGGACCCCTTTCCATGTGCCGCTTTCGGCACGCCGCCACCTGCGCCCGGTGGCCGACTCGAACAGTACGGCTGCCACGGCGTAGAGGTCGGAGCTGGGGGAAGCGGGCTCACCGTCGGCCAGCTCGGGGGCCATGTACTCCGGCGTGCCGGGGACCACGCCCTCTCGCGTCAGCGGGTCGGTGGTATCCTGCACACGGGCGATCCCGAAGTCGGACAGGAGAGGACGGCCCCGTACCAGGAGGATGTTGGCCGGCTTGATGTCCCGGTGCACGACCATGGCGCGGTGGACCACACCCAGTGCATCCAGGACTCCGTCGGCGAGCTCCTTGGCCGTGTCCTCGTCGAGAGGCCCCCCCTCGAGTCTGGTGGCCAGGGTGTCGCCCTGGACGAAGTCCATGACGAAGTAGTGAAGCCCGTCCCGCTCTCCCACCTCGTGGACGGGCACGATGTTGGGGTGGGACAGGTTGGCGAGCGTGCGGGCCTCCCGCAGAAAGCGCTGTGCACCCCTCGCCGTCGCCAGCTCCGGTCTCAGGACCTTGATGGCGACCCGACGGCCCAGGTCCAGGTCCTCGCCCCCGAAGACGATGGCCATACCGCCCCTACCCACCTCGGCTTCCACGCGATACCGAGGCGCCAGCGCTTTTGCGAGGCGCTCCTGAAGGGACATCCTGGACCCCGTCGTAGCGGATCGAGCGGGAACGGGGGTGGTTCGCGCTCAGGGCGGCCGGAAGGGAAGCTAGGGCTGCTCCGAGCGCGCCGACAGGAACGCCCGAGCTTCACGCGCTTCCGGCATGTCATCGTCGGCCAACGTGAGCAGCTCGGCCAGGGCGGCGTACGCCTCCGAAGCCACCTCCGGCTGCTCCGCGGCTACCGCGGCCCGGGCGTACCCGGCCAGGCTCAGCACTCGATTCGGCGTTCGTGCCAGCGCCATCTCGAACGCGGTCATGGCGTCCTCGGCCCGTCCCAGCTCCAGGAGGATCTCGCCCTCCAGCTCACGGGCGGGCTTGAAGGCGATGGGAGGGCCGAAGTCCACGGGGAGCGACGCCTCGTAGTCGGCGGCTTCGGCCGCGGCGGTCAGGGCCTCCTCGCCCTCCCCGGCGTCGGCCAGAAGGAGCGCCTCCAGCGTCCCCTGCCACACGGGTACGTATGGGCTCTCCCACTCGTCCTCGGCCTTGGCGCCGCGCTCCACGAGGAAGGCGTGGTGCTTCTCCGCCAGGCTCCGGTCTCCCCGGTGGACGGCCGCCATGCCGCTGCCCCACGCCTGCATGAGCTGGACGAAGGTCGGGGCATGGCTGGTGTCGACCTCCGAGTTGGCGGGCTCCCCCTCGAAGTTGCGCGTGTCGGCCAGGTTGATGCTCCGCATGTAGGCGTACGACCGGGCGGCGCCGCTCCGCATTCCGTCGGGAAAGCGTTCGTCATGAGCTTGCCGGAAGCACCCCAGGAGCAGGGCTTCGGCGTCGTCGTACCGCCCCTGTTGCTGGTAGCCGTACATCAACCACTCGTTGTAGTGGCCGCAGTTGGTGGGGGGCAGGTCACGGGCGGCGAGATTACGGTCGGTGACGGCGTCCGCCCGCACGTTCGCTTCGACCACGTCGTCCCACATGCCCATGGCAAGGAAGATGTGGGTGGTCATGTGCTGCGCGTGTCCGGCATCCGGCGCCACGGGCCCGTAGGCCCGGGCGGCCTTCATGGCCAGGGGCGCGTGGGTGGGGTCGTCGAAGGAGTGTATCGTGTAGTGGGCGGCTCCGGGATGGTCAGGGTTCTTCCCCAACAGGTCCAGCGCGATGGCGCCGGCCCGCATGTACGTGGGCACGTCACGGTCGCCCTGGCTCAACCCCAGGAGCGAGAGAGCGTAGAACGCCTGGGCCTCGAAGTCGTCCGGGTAAATGGCAGACAGCTTCTCCATCTCCCTGGAGTACAACGTGTCCAGCGTCTCCTTCTGGCCCTCGCCGTAGAGCACGTCCAACGCCTGCAGATAGGCCCGCTCGCGCTCGGTGGGGGCTCTGGCCGCGCGCGCCTCCGGCGTCGGCGCGTACCGGGCGAGGGCGGCCCGCGCCGCGTCGCCGTCCTTCTGGTTCCACACCGGGTGGGTGTAGGTCATGGCCTCACCCCAGTACGCCAGCGCGAAGTCGGGATCGATCTCCTGGGCCTTCTTGAAGGCGTCGGCTGCGTAGTCGTACTCGAAGCTGTGAAGCAGCAGCACGCCACGAATGAAGTCGGGCTGGGCCTCTGCCGCGCCAGAATTGGGGAATGAGAGGCTTCCCAGCCCTTCCACGTGGGTCAGATCCTGAGCTGCCGCGGTGTGGGCGACGGTCAGGACAAGGGCGAGGGTGCAGGTAGCGGCGACAGGTGCCCAACGGGCGAGGTGGGTTCTCGGCCGGAGTGAGCGGCCGCGGCGGTGGCGGATCATGCGAGCTCCCGGAAGACTGGTGACTTCGACGGTTGGGCCCGGGGTCGACCGATGGCGGGCGACCAGACGGGATGGCGAGCGCAGCCCTCAAGATGCCCGAAGGCTGCAGGGTGCTGCAAGCATCACGACTCGGCGCTGCTGGCCTCCCGGGGGCCTCCGCCCACGTGGCGCCGGGTCCCGGCGCGCCACATCTTCCGCTGCTATGGAGCTCTTCTTCCTTCCGGTGGTGGTGCTCGCAGCGGTTCCCGGTCTGGCGCTGCTCCCCGGCTTCGCATTGGCGGCCGCCTTGCGCTGGCGATGGGGGAGCCTCGGCGCGTGGCCGCGACGACTCGCTGTCGGCGCGACCCTCCTCTGGCTCGTCTACGGGGTGTACGAGACCTACATGTACTTCTGGATGAGGAGCGTGATCGCGCCGATCCGCGTGGACCTGCTGCT
Organism: Gemmatimonadota bacterium; assembly: GCA_039589315.1. Classification (GTDB taxonomy): domain Bacteria; phylum Gemmatimonadota; class Gemmatimonadetes; order Longimicrobiales; family Gaopeijiaceae; genus JBDHHQ01. Next base: position 1,826 of record JBDHHQ010000041.1, on the reverse strand, counting down.
CCTGACGCCGTTCTTGTACCTGGCTGCCGTTGTAGGCGTCGTGTCGCTGACGCGGCGAGGGGCCGGCCGCTGACGAATCCACAGCCCGAGTTCCCACACGATACGTGAGTCCCCGAGACATTCGCCTGGAGTCGACGTGATGGATCTGACCCGAATCGGCGTGCCCACAGGGCGCGCCCGCCGCCCTGTTCCTTCGATCCTGGTTGCGGCCTGGGCGGCCGCCGCGCTGGCCAGTCCCGCTCTTCCCGATACCCTCGCGGCCCAGGAGGCCGATCCATGAGCGGCCGGGTCGTAGACCTGGACGTGGTGGAGAGCGACGTGGACGTGATCTACGTGGCCACGTCCACCGGCGGGCTGTGGAAGACCAACGATCGAGGCACCAACTTCACGATCCTCTTCGACGATCAGCCGGTCTTCTCCCTCGGCGACGTGGCCGTGCATCAGGCGGATACGTCCATCGTCTGGCTGGGGACCGGCGAGCGGGCCAGCCGCCAGAGCTCCGGTTGGGGCGACGGCGTCTACAAGTCCACCGACGGAGGCGTGACCTGGCAGAACATGGGCCTGCGCGACTCGAAGCACATCGGCCGCGTGGTGCTGCACCCCACCGATACGGCCCTGGTCTACGTGGCGGCCATGGGGCACCTGTGGGGCCCCAACCAGGAACGAGGTCTCTACCGATCTCGCGATGGCGGCTCGACGTGGGAGCGCATCCTGGCGGGTGACGACGACACCGGGGCCGTGGACGTGGCCATGGATCCCCAGGACCCGAACACCCTCTTCGCGGCCCTCTACCAGCGCCGCCGGAGGCCCTGGGGCTTCCACGGTGGCGGCCCTGGGAGCGGCCTGTACAAGAGCACCGACGGGGGCGATACGTGGGCGGAGCTCTCCCACCAGGGTGGCCTGCCCGAGGGGGACTACGGCCGGATCGGCATCTCCATCTACCGGACCGATCCGAACATCGTCTACGTGAGCATCGAGCAGGGCGAGCGCTACAATGCGTCAACGGCCTACGAGCAGCGCCTCGCCGGCATCTACCGCTCCGAAGACAAGGGGGCCACCTGGGAGCACATGGGCGACTGGAACCCCCGGCCCATGTACGCCAGCCAGCCTCTGGTCGACCCGAACGACGATCAGCGGATCTACATGCTGAACAGCTACTCGTTCTCGGACGACGGCGGACGCACCTTCACTGAACCCGACCAGAGCCTCCATGGCGACGACCGGCTGGTCTGGGTCGATCCCCACGACTCGGAGCACGTCATGAAGGCCGACGACGGCGGACTGGGGATCTCCTACGACCGCGGCCTGACGTGGCAATACATCCCCCACCTGCCCGTGAGCCAGTATTACCGGGTCAGCTACGACTACCGCGATCCGTACTGGGTCTACGGCGGCCTACAGGACAACGGGAGTTGGGGCGGCCCCAACGACTCGTACCGCTCGGACGGGATCCTGAGCCAGGACTGGATCCGGTACGGGGGCGGCGACGGCTTCTTGAATCTGGTGGACACGACCGACAACCGGACCCTGTACACCGAGTCCCAATACCTGGGCCTCAGCCGCGTGGACATGGTCACTGGACAGCACCAGACGATCCGGCCCGGCGACCCCACGGGCGCCATAAGCCCGCGGCGCAACTGGACCACGTGGCCGGATCCGGACCTTCCCGACGAACGGCTGGGCAACGCCATGGAGCCGGCCAACTGGGACGGCCCGTTCGTCATCAGCGCTCACGACGCCAACACCGTCTACGCGGGGACCCGTCGCTTCTGGCGGAGCCGGGACCGGGGCGTCACCTGGGAGGATCTGGGCGACCTGACCACCGG
>JBDHHQ010000040.1:0-66819 GCA_039589315.1 Gemmatimonadota bacterium | reverse complement strand
CCGCGGCGGAGCAGCAGGCCAAGGTGGACGTTCTTTTCGGGGAGGGTGCCGGGCCGGGGCTGTCGGATCGTCCGGCAGCTCAATGTTCGGGAGCCTGACCGGTGCCCTCCCCGTCACCCACCCCCCTCCGCTGGCTTCCCCCCCTTGAGTCGCTCGGGTCCGTGCGCTTAACGTCGGACATGGCGCGAGGTCGTCACCACCTCGCCGAACTCGCCCGAATCGGCCGATGAGCGACAAACCCGAAGACCCCCCGCACCAGCGTGCCACACCTCCGAAGCCCGTCCGTGACGGCCTGCCGGCTGCCAGGGGCAAGATCGGAGATTCCACGGACAAGCCGAGTAGTGAGCAACGGCGTCGGCGTGGCCGGGGGCGTCGGGGCCGGAAGCGAGGCGGCAAGGGGGACCACCCGGGTCGCGAGGACGACCGTGTGCGTCCGACGCCGGTACGAGAGTCGCTGGGCTCGGGCGAGGAGGGCGGCCACGCGCCACAGATCCGCACCTTCACGGGGGCGGACCAGGAATGGGTCGCCAAGACTGCGGGGCGAGCCCTGGCGGGGCCCAACCCCGACAGGGGGGCGCCACTCCTTCACCTGACCTTCCACCGGGCCGATGAACAGGACTTACCGGTTCGGGAGATCCTCGTGGTCGGTACGACGCTCGAGGATTTCGAGGACGGCGCTCTGGCCGACCTGCTGGACCGGGCCCGAGCGTATCGCGAGCCGGAGAAGCGGGAGCCCGCGCGGCAGAAGGGGCGGAAAGGGGGGTTGTAGCGTTAGCTTGGACCAGGGCCGGCCCGCCAACGTCCGAGCAACTCAACACATCCGCCCTTTACAGTGTCTCCTATGGGTGAACGCGAATCCGTCCCGGATGCCGAGTTGGTGCGTCGGTCCCGAGAAGGAGACGCGGACGCGTTCGGTGTGCTGGTGAGTCGACACGGGCGTCCCGCTTACCTGGTGGCCCTGTCGGTGACCAATCGCCACGAGGACGCCGAAGATGCGGCGCAGGAGTCGTTCATGGTCGCCCTGCAGCGCATCGAGGAGTGCAGGCGTCCGGACCGGTTCGGAGCGTGGCTGATGACCATCGTCCGAAACCGAGCGCGGAACCTCGTGAGGAGAGAGGTCCTAAGGGACACGGATCCGATTCCAGCAACGGCCGGGTCCCGAGGGCCGACGCCCGAGCGCGTCACGGAGTTGAGCGACCTGAGGGCGCTCCTGTACGATGCCCTCTCGGAGCTGCCGGAGGTACAACGGGAAATCGTGCTGCTGCACGATCTTGAAGGTTGGAAGCACAGGGAGATCGCCGAACGGTTGGGGTTACCGTCCGGCACGGTCCGGTCGCACCTGCACTTCGCCCGCAAGGCGTTACGCGCCGTGCTGGGTGATTCGCTCGAGAGAGAAGAAGCGTGAGAAGAATGCACGATCCAGATTCGACGGCCTCACTGCGGGCGCTGGACCCCGAAAGCCGCGACGCCGGCTACTGGGAGCGGTTCACGCATCGCGTCATGACAGGCGCCGGGCCCGAGTTGGCGCGCCGGAGGGCCCGTCGCCGCGCCACCATCAGTGACGTGGTCCTGGGCTGGCGGAATGCTCTCGTGCCCACGGCGCTCATGGCGGCCGCGGTAGCGGGCCTACTGCTCCTGAAGGAGCCGTCCTTCGCGGAGCCTGCGCCACTGGCGTTGGAGGAGCTCCTCGTGAGCGGCATGGAGGACGAGGCTATGCCCTCGGTGCTGTCCGAAGACCTAACGACCGGTGACTCCCCGCTGTCCCTGGAGGAGAGCTTCTGATGGAGAACCGCGTACGCCTCGCGACCGCGGCGATCCTCCTGCTCGTGTTCGGGAGCGGTGCGCTGGTCGGCATGGCGCTCGACGGCGGTGCCGCGGCGGCCCCCCCGGCAGTGGCCGAGGACCGGCCGGCCTCCGAAGAAGCGGAGCAGCCCGAGCGGCGAGGACGGATCTTCGATCAAGTGGACCTTTCCGCTCAGCAGAAGACCACGATCGACTCCATCGTGGTCTTCCATCGGGAGCGCATGCGGACGCTGAACGACGAGTTCCGCGAGGCGTACTACCCGCGCTTCTACGGCCTCATCGACGAGACGCGGACGCTCATCAAGGAAGAGATGACCGAGGAGCAGGCAGCGACATATGACTCCCTGCTGGCCGAGTTCGACCGCAAGAACCGGAGCGAAGAGGGACGGCTACCGTTCCGACGAAGGGACTAGATACCCATGACCACGCGACGGCGTAGCGGAGCGCTCTGGGGACTCACCGCCGGAGCGCTCCTTCTCGTGGGCGGTGCTACCCTGGCGCCGCCGCTCGAGGCGCAGGAAGAGCGAACGAGCACGGCCTCGGAGAACGATCAGGTGTCGGGCGAGCGGATCACGCTCGCCGACGCCATCGAGCGGGCCCTGCTCAGAAGCCCGAGCTATGCACAGGCCGAGGCCTCATTCGCGAACGCCCAGGCCGACGATCGCGTGTCGCTGGGGGACCTGTTCCCGACGCTCAACCTCACCGCGGGGTCGTCGATCGCCAGCACGCAACGATTCGACGCGAACACGGACCGCACCGTCTCCGGTAGCGCCAACTCCTACAACGCAGGATTGAGCAGCAACGTCTCGATCTTCGAAGGCGGCCGGCGGTTCAGCGAGCGGAGCCGCACCCGCACCGGACTCGAGGCGGCGGTGGCCAACCTCGAGGACCAGCGCTTTCAGGTGCGGCTCCAGACCAAGCAGATGTTTTTCGGCGCCCTGGAGCAAGACGAGCTGGTTGACGTGGCTCGCTCCCGCCTCGAGCAGGCGCTGCAGAGCCTGGATCTGGTCCGGCGCCGCGCCGAGCTGGGTGTCGCGACCACGTCCGACTCGCTCAGGGCACGCCTCGAGTGGGTGAACTCCCAGCAGGCGCTCCTCCAGGCCGAGACCACGACGAAGGCGGCGCGCTTCGCCCTGGGGCGTCAGGTTGGCGTACCGGGCCCGGTGGTGCCCGTACCGCCCGAGACGCTGGATCCGACGGATCTGGGGCTGAGCCGGGAGGAAGCCGTCGTCGAAGCGGAGAGCGCATCGCCATCGGTTCGAGCGTCGTTCTCCGCAGCTGAATCGTCGGGTGCGGCCGTCCGATCGGCCAAGGCGGCGTGGCTGCCCAACCTGCGGCTTTCGGGGAGCTACAACTGGAACAACAGCGACTTCGCTCTCACCGACGGTCTGACGAGCTGGAACCTCCGCTTCAACGTCGCCTATCCGCTCTTCAACGGGTTCAGCCGGGAGAGCAACATCGCCCGGGCCCGGGAGTCCCAGCGCGTGGCCCAGACGCAGGCGCAGGACGCGCAGCTTGCCGCCAGACAACAGGCCGACGCCGCGTTCGACATCCTGCGGACGTCCGAAGAGGCCATCCTCATTGCTCGAGAGGCCCAGATCGTGGCGGAGGAGGATCTTCGGGTGGTCCGTGAGCGGTATCGCTTGGGCGTCGCCACCATCCTGGACCTCGTGGCCAGTCAGGTGGCTCTGGATCAGGCGGGCACAGACCTCGTCACGGCGAGGTACAACTATCTGCTGGCGAGAGCGCAGCTGGAGGCGATTCTGGGGAGGGAGCTGTGATCACTGAAGACGTGGTCATCAAGACCGAGGGGTTGACGAAGCACTACGTGCTCGGTGCCGAGACGGTGAGGGCCGTCCGGGACGTGGATCTGGCGATCCGAGCCGGTGAGTTCGTCGCCATGATGGGACCGTCCGGGAGCGGCAAGTCGACGTTCATGAACCTGATCGGCTGCCTCGACACTCCCACGGCGGGACGGTACTGGCTGAACGGCGAGCTCGTGAGCGAGCTGTCGGACGACGAGCTCGCGGGCGTGCGAAATCGCGCCATCGGATTCGTCTTCCAGACGTTCAACCTGCTCCCGCGGGCCACGGCGGAGCACAACGTGGAGTTGCCGCTGATCTACGCCGGAATGCCCGCGAAGGAGCGGCGCCAAAAGGCGCGGGGAAAGCTCGAGCTGGTGGGATTGGGTGACCGGATGGGTCATCGGCCACCCGAGCTGTCCGGGGGGCAACGGCAGCGCGTAGCCATCGCCCGGGCGCTGGTCAACGACCCAGCGCTCCTCCTGGCGGACGAGCCGACAGGGAATCTCGACTCCGAGACCAGCAGCGAGATCATGGACATCTTCTCCACGCTCAGCCGGGAGGGCCAGACCCTGTTGCTGGTCACGCACGAGCGCGACATCGCGGACTACGCCACCCGGCAGGTTCATCTCCGGGACGGGATGGTCGAGAAGGACTTCACCCAGCAGCCGGTAACGGCCGGGGGAACGGACATATGAAGCGCGCAAGTCAGGCTCTCTTCGCGCTCCTGGCAGCGGCGGCCCTGGGAGGTTGCGCCCAGGGCGAGGCAGTGGAGGCCACGTCCGTGCTGACGGCGGTGGCCGAGCAGCGGGACCTGGTGATCACCGCCGAAGCCACTGGATCGGTGGAGCCGGTGCGGACGGTCGAGGTCAAGTCCAAGGCGTCGGGCGAGATCACGGCGCTCCACGTGGACATCGGCGACGTCGTCGAGCCGGGTGCGTTACTGGCCGAGGTCGACCCACGGGACGTTCGGAACGGCTACAATCAGGCAGAGGCGGACATCCAGGTCGCCCAGGCCCGGATGGCGATCGCCCGGGCTCAGCTGGAACGGGCCGACGAGTTGGTGGCGGCGGGCGTGATCACCGCCGAGGAGCACGAGGCCAAGAACCTCGAGTTCGCCAACGCCCAGGCGGCCCTGGTGAAGGCGCAGACGAACCTGGAGTTGGCTGAGCTACGTCTCAGCGACGTTACCATCCGGGCGCCGTCGGCCGGCACGATCCTGACCAAGAGCGTGGAGGTGGGTCAGGTCATCCAGTCGGCGTCCCAGAACGTCTCCGGCGGGGCCGTCCTCATGCTGATGGCGAACCTCAACGATATGCAGGTCCGCACGCTGGTGGACGAGACGGACATGGGCGAGATCCGGCCGGGGATGGTGGCGAACGTGGACGTCGAGGCTTTCCCGAATCGGGCGTTTCAGGGGACGGTCCGGAAGATCGAGCCCCAGGCCGTGATCCAGCAGAACATCACGATGTTTCCCGTAATCGTGACCGTCGAGAACCTGGACGGGCTCTTGCGGCCGGGGATGAACGCCGAGGTGGAGATCCTCATCGCCGAGGAGACCGGCGCCCTGACGGTGCCGAACAACACCGTCGTCCAACCGCGACAAGTCGGACCGGCAGCCACGGTACTCGGCCTGAGCACGGATGCCATGCAGATCGACCGATCCGCGTGGGGCGAGCTGCGGCGGAGCATCGCCTCGGTGGACGCCAGCGCGGGGGTGGAGGGTGCCGAACCCGGTGCCGCGAACGGCCCGGCCGGACAACGAGCCGGTGCGGGCACGCCTCCCGCCGGTACGGAGGACATTCGGGCCAAGGTGGCCAGCGGCGAGATCTCCCGCGACAGCGCCCGAGCCCTCTTCCAGGCGGCAAGAGCGGCGAGTGGTGGACAGGGGGGCGCCGGAGCGGGGCGGGCCACGGGACGGCCAGGGGGCGGCTTGGAGGCTGCGGGAGGCGAGGGCAGCCATATCCAGGGGGCTCCTGGGTATCGAGAAGCCGTGGTGTTCGTGGTCGCCGAGGACGGGACGACCGAACCTCGCGCCGTCTTGACCGGGCTGAGCGATTGGGACTTCACGCAGATCGTCGCAGGGTTGGCGGCGGGAGAGCAGGTGGCCCAGATCGGTGCCGCCCAGCTCCAGGCGTCTCAGGACGCGTTCCTCGAACGCGTCCGGCAGCGCCGGGGTGGCGGTCCCTTCTGATGCTGGCGCGTGCGGGAGCTGGATCGAAGCCGGGAGAACACCGATGCTGATGTTCAAGGAGATCGTCATGGTCGCGCTGGCGGCGATCCGCCAGAACGCGCTCCGCTCCATGCTCACGACTCTTGGCATCGTCATCGGCATCGCCGCCGTGATCGCCGTGGTGGCGTTGGGTGAGGGAGCTCAGCTGAGGGTCGAGGAGCAGATCCAGCGCATCGGCACGAACGTGCTCACCATTCGGCCGGGTCAGAACATGTGGCGCGGGGTGCACACCGGGAACGTGCGCCTGACGCTCGACGATGCCGCGGCTCTTCGGAATCAAACGGGAGGCCTTCTCACCATCGCGCCAGAGACCGAGAGCCGCCTCCAGGTCTCGTACCTACGCTGGAACTCGAGCCACGAGATCGTGGGCACGTGGCCCAGTTACTTTGACGTCTACGACCATGGGCTCCAGGAGGGGCGGTTCTTCGACCTGGGGGAGGAGCAGGGGCGCCGGCGGGTCGCTGTGCTCGGGGCCACGGTGCTCGAAGATCTGGGCGAGACGCCGCCGTCGATGATCATCGGCCAGACGATTCAGATCAAGGGCGTACCCTTCGAGGTGATCGGTGTCCTCGAGGAGAAGGGCTCAGCGGCCTGGATGGACCCAGACGAGCAGATCTTCATTCCGGTCTCCACGGCCCTGTACCGGGTCTCCGGTGGGCGGGACTTCTTGCGCTCGATCTACGCGGGCGTGGAAAGTCCCGATCTCATGGACCAGGCGTTCGCGGAGATCGACCGCGTCATGCGGCGTGAGCACCGGCTCGCGCCGGGCGAGGAGCCCGATTTCAACATCCGGAACTCGGCCGACCTGTTGGCGACCTTCAACGAGACGAACCAGACGTTCTCCCTGCTCCTCGCCGCGATCGCCGGCGTCAGCCTGGTGGTGGGCGGCATCGGCATCATGAACATCATGCTGGTGAGCGTCACGGAGCGGACCCGGGAGATCGGCGTACGAAAGGCTCTGGGCGCCACCCGGAAGAACGTCCTCTTCCAGTTCCTCATCGAGGCCCTGGTGCTGTGTGTCCTCGGTGGCGTGCTCGGGGTCCTGGTGGGGATCGGCGGAGCCGCCGCCCTCACCTACTTCGCGGAGTGGCGCACGGTCATCTCACCGCAGGCCGTGCTGGTGGCGTTGGCATTCTCCGCGGCGATCGGGCTCTTCTTCGGGATCTGGCCCGCCCGGCGCGCGGCACGCCTCGATCCCATCGACGCACTGCGGTACGAGTGAGCTCGGACTGACGTTTCGACTCCTGCTCGCTACCGCTTGAGCTCCAGCTCGATCTCCTCGCCCCGGCGCATCAGCGTCAGCCGGGCACCCTCCCAGCGACTGGACAGCCGCGCCCGCAGCTCGTCGACGTCCTCGATGGCGCTCCCGTCCACGGCCACGATCACGTCGCCCGAGAGCATACCTACCTCGGAAGCGGGGGTGCCCGGATTCACCTCGGTGACCAGCACGCCGTGCTCGACGCCGAAGTACTCCGAGAGTCCCTCGTTGATCCTGGTGACACGGGCACCCGCGAGGTAGCTGCGCCCGACCAGGTACGGCGTGATCGGCCGAGGGGGAGCTACGACCGGGACCTCCCGCCACGTCACGGGGGCTGGGTCGACAGCGGGCGGCGCCTCGAGCTCAGCGCGGCTGAGCTCCCGCAGCGCCCGCTCCTGGGCCTGGATGCGGCGATTCAAGGCGGCCTCGACCCGACGCAGCTCGACCAGCGCGGCGTCCTGGGTCCGGTCCTGGGGCCCGACCGCGACGACTTGGCTGGTGGCACCCTCTCGTTCCCGCCGCGTCTGAGCTCGCTTCACCCTTTCCAACTCGCCCCTCAGGGCCTGAATCGCGATCCGGACCGAGTCAGTGCGGGGCGTTTGGACCACCAGGCTCTCGAAGGCCTGCGGCGTGCCCGGGCCCTCGAATCGGAACGTCCACTGCCGGATCTGCGTCGTCCCGTCCCGGGACGCGCTTTCGATGACCGCCACCGTGCCGCCCGAGCCCACCCGGACCGTTCCGTCGTCTGCCACCTCCAACACCGTTGCGAAGGAGTCCGTCTGGACCGCGAGGGCAAGCTGGCCTGCCTCGACGATGGCGCGTCGGCGCAGCGAGTCTGCGTTCCGGAAGATCGCCGTCCGGACCGAGTCGATCCTGATCTCCAGCTCGCCGGGGGTCGGGCTGAGCACGAAGTGGGGTCGGGTTCCTGCCACGAGGTCGAAGTCCTGCCGGCGGGCATGACGGCGGATCGACAGGCGGATCGGATCGCCGGCTCGCAGTCCCGAGCGGAGCTCATCGAAGGAGCGAGGCGAAGCCTCGTTACCGTTGATCAACAAGAGCGTGTCCCCTGGCTGGAGCCCCGCCTCCGCAGCGGGGCTGCCCGACACCACCTCACCTACGAGAACCGTATAGCGTCCCGACATGGCCTGGGCGGCACCGCTGGCGACGAAATCGACGCGGAGACCTACCCACCCGGCGGCCGCCGATGGAGCGGGCGCGTGCTGGCGTGTTTGCTGCAGGAGGGCCCACTCGGCCGAGACGTCCGTGGGGGTTGCCAGCGCGGCTCCCGTAGCCGCGGCCGCGACGGCCATCGCCCAGCTTCGCACGATCATCGGACTCAGTACCACTCGGCGTTTCCGGAGACCCGTTGCAGCGCCGCCTGGCGCTCGGCGAGGGTGCTGATGAGGATCCCGTTGAGGAATGGGTCGGCCGGGGCCTCACGCACCGCCGCCTGGGTGGTGGCCACGAGCGCGTCGAGCGCGGCGAACCGTCCGGCAGGGTCGGCTCCCGCGAAGTCCCGACCGCTCACGCTCCGCATCTCCCGGTAGCGAACGAGGGCGTTCATGTACTGGCGCTCGGCCATTCGAACCACCTGTTCGGCCTCGGTCAGATTGTCCGGCCGCAGATCCGAGACGGGCGTCAGGTCGGACAGGCTCGAAAGCGTGGGCTCATCGGCACCGGCGTCGCGGACGACGGACGCCCCGAGCCCCATGCCGCCCAGAAACAGAACCAGGGCGGCGGCGGCCTGGATCCAGCCCGGCGTGGCGGTCAGGCTGCGGAGCGGGAACCATCCCTTCTTCTGGATGAAGCCCTCGCTCAGGAGGCGGGCTTCCAGGACGTCCCAGTCTCCCTGCGGCGGCCGGAGGTCGGGCAGATCCCCCAGAGACTCGGTCTGGTGACGCATCGCCGCCAGCTCAGCGGTGCAGTGGAGACACGAGCCCAGGTGCCCCCGTTCGTCGGGCGTCGGCTGCTCGTCGACCAGCCGCGCCAGCGTCTCGAGTGTCAGGTGCCCCATACTTCAGCTCCGTCTTGTTCGCTGGAGTCTCCGGCCTCGCTCAGGGACCGAAGCATCTCCCGCATCTTCGCTCTAGCCTTGAAGAGCTGGGACTTCGACGTCCCCGACGTCACGCCCAGCAGCTCACCGATCTCTTCGTGCGTGTAGCCCTCCACATCGTGAAGGATCAGCACGCTGCGCATGCCCTCGGGCAGGCGGTCCATGGCACTCTCCAGCCGTTGGCTGAGCAGCGAATCGCCCATGCGCGGCGCTACCGCCACCGTCTCGGGCATGGGCGCTTCCCGCTTGCGCCGCGTCTCTGCCTTGCGCAATGCCTGGAGCGCGGAGTTCACCGCGATCCTGTGCAACCACGTCGAGAACCGGGCATCGCCGCGGAACGTGGGCAGGGCGCGGATGGCCCGAATCCACGCTTCTTGGGCGTAGTCCTGGGCCAACTCGTCGTCTCCGGCGATGCGGCGAACCACGGCGAACACGCGGGGCGCATAGCGGTCGTAGAGCGCCCGCACGGCCACGCCGTCTCCGTCGCATGCCTTTCGAACCAGCAGTGCCTCGGTCACTGGCCTTCCTCTGGGCCGGCGTCCGGGTCACGCCTCGCGACGTGACGCGTACCGACCTCTCGTGTAAGGGCCGATCTGCCGGAAGAGCCGCGTCTCCGCGTCTCCGGCGATCGGCCTCCCCGCCCCTGGCCCCGTGGGTGGTCCGGGGCCTCCCGGTTCTGCTCTATTGGGATGCGGTTCACCGTTGTTGGGTTGCCTCACCCGTCGCTGTCGGGTCGCGCTTACGCCCCGAACCCTCGGCCCTGCCCGGCCTCGCCCTTGAGCCACCTGGCCCAGTTGCCGATCCCCAATACAAGGGGTAGTCTCCCGCGTGCCCTCCTCACCACCCTCCCAGCGTGACTCGATGATCCGATTCGACCGTCTGGTCAAGCGATATGCCACCGTCGAGGCCGTGAGGGATGTGAGCCTCGAGGTGGGTCCGGGCGAGATCTACGCCCTCCTGGGCCCCAACGGCGCAGGGAAGACGACGGCACTCCGGGTCCTCGCGACGCTTCTTACCCCGACCTCCGGCACGGCGTTCGTCGACGGCATCGACGTGCGGGTGGGCCCCCTCGAGGTGCGACGTCGCATCGGCTTCCTTGCGGCTTCCATGGGTCTCTACGAGCGCCTCACCGCCCGTGAATTCGTCGAGTACTTCGCCCGACTCCAGGGACTCCAAGGGCATCGCCTGAAGAAGCGCGTCGACGAGGTCGTGGAGGTGTTCGACATCAGCGAGTTCGCCAACCGCTATTGCGGGCGTCTTTCCACCGGTCAGCGCCAGCGCGTATCGGTGGCACGGGCCATCGTGCACGATCCCCCGGCCCTGATCCTCGACGAGCCGACGCTCGGCCTGGATGTGCTCAGCGGACAGACCATCTATCAGTTCATCGAGCGGGAGCGCCAGCGGGGGAAGGCCATCGTCTTCTCCACGCACCAGATGGAGGAGGTGGAGCTCCTCGCGGACCGGGTCGGCGTGCTCTCCCGGGGCGAGCTCGTCGCCGAGGGCACTCCCGCGGCTCTGGTGGCGAGCACGGGCGAGGCCAACCTGGCCAGGGCCTTCCTCGCTCTCGTCCGGGCGGCGGCGTGAGCGAGCGGGGTGAGGGGCCCTTGAGCAGGGCCACCCGAGAGACCGGCTTCGCCGCGGTGAAGACGGTCGTCCTGAAGGAGATGCGGGAGACGCTGCGGGACCGGCGGACTCTGCTGATCATGATCGTGGTGCCGGTGCTGCTCTACCCCATGATCATGATCCTCTCTCAACAGCTCTCCCTCTTCGGCCGCCGGCAGCTCGAGTCGGCGCCTGCCCGTGTCGCGGTGATGGGGGACGTATCCGATTCGCTGATCGCCTTCCTCGAGGCCAGCGACGAATTGACGCTCGTGCCCGCGGGGGACGCCGAAGTCGCGGTTCGGGCAAGGGCCGCCACGGCGGTGGCGGTCTTCGACCAGGCCGGAGGGCCGGAGGGCACCCAGGAGGTCACGGTCTTCTTCGACGGCGCCGACGATCAGTCGCAACGGGGGCGCAGCTTGCTCATTCGGGCCCTGCGGGGTTGGGGAGACTCGCTGCTGGCGCGCCGCATCGAGGGCCGCAGATTGCCCCAGACGTTCGCGGAGCCGCTCAGGCTGGACACAGAATCGGTGGCGCTGCCGGAGGAGCTGGGTGGGTATGCGCTGGGCCGCTTCCTGCCCATGATTCTGATCATCATCACGCTGCTCGGCGTCTTCTATCCGGCGATCGACCTCGCGGCCGGTGAGAAGGAGCGGGGCACTCTGGAGACGCTCCTCACCGCGCCGACTCACGCTCGGCAGATCGTGGCCGGCAAGTTCATCACGGTCACGATCATCGGCATCGTCGCGGCGGGTCTGAACCTGGGGAGTATGCTCCTGACTTTTCAATCGGGCCTCTTCCAGATATCGGGGGCGGTGGACGTCGAGTTCGCGATCCCCCTGTACGCCGTGGTGCTGATCTTCGCGACGCTCGTGCCGCTGGCCATCCTGTTCGGTGCCCTGTTCCTGGGGATCGCGGTGCGGTCCCGTTCGTTCAAGGAAGCGCAGAACGCCCTGACGCCATTCTACATGGCGGTGATCATCCCCGCGTTGTTGCCGCTGTTCCCCGGAATCGAATACACGCGCTTCATGGCCTTCGTCCCCGTCGCCGGCGTGGCGCTCCTCTTTCGGGAGCTCATGGGGGGCAACATCCCCTTCGTGCTCGCATCGCTCACGCTGCTGACGACGCTCGTGTACGCGATGCTCGCCCTCCTCTTCGCCGCCGATGCCTTCGGCCGCGAGGACGTCCTGTTCGGTGTCGACGAGGGCGCTCCCGGAGGAGAGCTGGGTTGGCTCAAACGGCTGCTCAGGCCGGGCGGCCAGCACTACCTCGTTCCCACGCCGACGCAAACGGCTGTCTTCGTCGGTGGTGTGGCGCTGCTGTTCTTCTATATCGGGATGGGCCTCCAGTCCAGACTGGGGGAGCGGGGTCTCCTGGCGTCGGAGTGGCTGATCCTCCTCGGCGCTGCGGTCGCCTTCACGTGGATGGGAGGGTTCGACCTGAAGCAGACCTTCTCGCTGCGGCGACCACCGATCATGGGACTGGTGGGAGGTGTGCTTCTCATCGCGGGCGGCACGCCCATGGCATGGTTCATCGCTTGGCTCCAGGGCTTCATCCTGCCGATCCCATGGGACCTCCTGGAGGGCATGAGCGAGTTCATCGTCGCAGACGACGCGTCCCGTCTGGTCTGGCTCCTCTTCCTCGTGGCGCTCACGCCTGCCGTCTGCGAGGAGGCGGTGTTCCGAGGGGTGCTGCTCGGCGGCACGGTCCGGCGGTTGACGCCGTTCAGGATGATCCTCCTGAACGGGGCCGTGTTCGGTGCGTTTCATCTCTCCTACGCCACGGCCTTCCGCTTCCTGCCGACGGCGTGGCTGGGTATCCTGTTGGCATACGCGGTGTGGCGGACGCGCTCGCTCTACACCAGTGCCCTGATGCACCTGTTGAACAACGGGAGCATCGTGTTGCTGGCGGCGTCGCCGGCGCTGCGGGAGCAGCTCGTGGGTCCGGACACCCGTCCGCCTCTGATCCTCCTTCCGATCGCCATCGCGCTCATGGTGAGCGGCATCCTGATCCTCGGCCGCGTGGGGACGGAGTTGGGCGTCGACGCGGCGGAGGCAGAGGCCGTCGGCGAGCCAGAGGCCACTCGGGACGTGCCGGCGCCCCAGCCCTCCTGAGGACCGCAACCGGCTCGGCCGTGTCTCGAGGCGTTGCGCCGTCTTCGTGCGGTCGCCGACTCGGTTGCTACCAGGCTCCCTCACCACCACACTAGGTCGCTTCGGCGCGCGCGCCACCGCGGGTGCCGCCTCGACGGACCGCCGCCGGTCCGGTTCCGGCTGCTCACGCGCCGTGTCGCCGCCGCCACCTCGACTCGAAGACCGCTCACATGACATCGACCTCGACCCTCGGCGCCGCCTTCCTCGAATGCTCCGCTACCGGCGAGCAAGTGGACTCCGAGCAGCTCATCGGGGTGTCGGCCGCCGGAAAGCCGTTCCTGGCGCGCTACGACCTCGGGATCATCGCCCCTGCCTTTCAGCCCACCGATCTCGCCGGTCGCCGTGCCGACCTCTGGCGGTACGAGGAGGTCCTTCCAATCCGGGACCGAAGCGCCCGGGTGGAGCTCGGAGAAGGCTGGACTCCGCTCCTCGACGCCCCCCGCCTGGCCGCTCGCATGGGTGTGGCGCGAGCCTGGGTCAAGGACGAAGGGCAGAATCCCACGGGCAGCTTCAAGGCTCGCGGGCTCTGTCTGGCGGTGTCCCGGGCGAAGGAGCTGGGCGCGACGGAGCTCGCGCTCCCGTCGGCCGGGAACGCAGGAGGAGCGGCCGCCGCCTACGGGGCGGCCGCCGGGATCCCGGTGCACGTCGTGGTGCCCACGGACACTCCGGCTCCGATCGTGGAAGAGATCCGCGCGCTGGGGGCGGACCTCCAGCTCCTGGACGGGCTGATCTCGGACTGCGGCAAGGTGGTGAGGAAGGGTGTCGCAGAGCACGGCTGGTTCGACCTCTCCACCTTGAAGGAGCCGTACCGCGTGGAGGGGAAGAAGACCATGGGCTACGAGATCTTCGAGCAGCTCGGCTTCAGATTGCCGGACGCCATCGTCTATCCCACGGGGGGCGGCACGGGCCTCATCGGCATGTGGAAGGCGTTCGAGGAGATGGAGCGCATGGGGTGGATGGGGGCGGACCGCCCCAAGATGTTCTCGGTGCAGGCGGCGGGATGCGCGCCCATCGTCCGTGCCTGGGAGGCGGGCACCCGCCACGCGGAGACGTGGCAGGGAGCCAAGACCTACGCCTCCGGGCTGCGCGTGCCCGGGGCCATCGGGGACTTCTTGATCCTGGATGCGCTGCGGGAGTCCGGCGGCGGGGCGGTCGCGGTGCCCGACGCCGAGATGCACCGTTGGGTCCAGGCCATGGGTGCCGACACCGGCGTGTTCGCTGCGCCTGAAGGCGGCGCAGTGGCCGCCGCGGTTCCCCTGCTCCGCGACAAGGGCCTGATCGACTCCGGAGACGAGGTTCTGCTGTTCAACACCGGGAGCGGACTCAAGTACGTGGGGATGGAGCCCATCGCGTAGGAAGGACCGCCGACCGGGTCAGTTGGACCGGAACCGGTATTCCAGGGCGGGCAGCGGCACGAGCTTCGGATTCGGCGGCTCCGTATCCATGGGGTCGGACCGGCGTACCACCAGCGCCTTGTTCAGTGCGATGTTGAAGCCCAGGAAGTGGTCTCCGGAGACGTTCCAGTCGATACCGATGGGCGCCCTGAGGATGAGGGCTCCTCCCGTCCTCTGCTCCGAGGCGCCCAGCAGTCCCCAGAGCCCCAAGCCCACCACCGGTTGGGGCGACAGGCTGCCCAGGTACTGTCGGATGCCCGCGTAGACGCCCACGTCCCTGAAGGAGATGGTGGACAACGCCATGTCCAGCGACGTGTTGCCCCAGCGGTACTCCACCAGGAACGAGATGAAGCCGGTGCCGGCCACGCCGACGCCCAGGCGCAGACCGTCGTCGGTGATGGACTGGGCGGCCGCGGCCGACGGCATCACGAGGAGCAGCAGGCCCAGCGCGGCGCGACGGGCCGACCGGCACGAGCGGGGTCGTCGAGTCGTGCGGGCGGGGAAGCCGTTGGGTCGGGTGCTCGCGAGGTGCTTCATGGGGGCAGGAGTATAGTCATCCCCTCAGGAGGCGTCCATGTCGCGGTCCTTCACGAAACTCCTCGGTGAGGCCTTCGAAGCCTGGGAAGAGGCTCGGAAGGGGTCATCTCCGAAGCGGGCCGGCTCACCCTGTCTGTGCGCCTCCTGGGCCACGTCCCGGCGCTGGTGCAGCTCATTCACGGGGAAGACGCGGAGTAGGGAACACGCCGCCGCGTGCACGTGGCGGTCGCCCGTCCGGGGCGGATCTCAGCCGGCCGGGCCCCCGCCACGGCGGGCTCGGGCCATTACGGTGACGACGACTCGAACTGATCCAGCCGCTCCAGGAGCTGCTTGGCCTGCGGGTTGTCGGGCTCGAACTGAAGGGCCAGGGTCACCTGTCGACGGGCCTCGTCCAGACGGCCTTGGGCCGCCAGGATCTGTGCCAGGCCGATCCTGGGGCTGGCCAGCGCACCGTCCAGCTCCACGGAACGGGTGAACGCGCTGGCGGCAGCCAGGAGGTCCCGCCTCCGCAACCGGGCGTTCCCCAACCGGAAGTGGGGCAGGGGGTCCAGCGGGAACCGCCGGACCGCCTCCGTGAGAACGGCCGCCTCCTCGTCGTCCTGGCCCTGTTGCGCCAGCGCCTGGGCCAGATTCACCCACGCCGACGCCCGGGTCGAGTCCGCCGCCACCGACGACCGAAAGGCCTCCTCGCTCGCCGCGCCGTCACCGGCTGCGAGGAGGGCGAGGCCGAGGCCCTCCGCCGTGCGGGGTTCGCCTGGCCTGGCCTCCAGCGACCTACGGTAGGCCACGACCGCGTCGTCGTAGGCGCCCCGGATTCGGTAGGCGTCCCCTACGTAGCGAAGCGCCGCCCCCCATCGATCCCGGACCCGGTAGGCACGCTCGCCGCGCGCCTCCAGGGCAGAGACCAGGAGCTGGCGGGTCGGTGGATCGCTCCCGCGGGACAGGTGGAGGGCGGCCAGAGCCAGCGCGGCCACGTCCACGTCGGAATCTCGATTCAACATCAGGAGCTCCTGACGGACCCCGGGCGGCAATGTCGGCATGTCGGGGCGAAGGAAGCGCAGCAGGTACTGGCTCAGGGCCGACGCCTGAGCCATTCCGAAGCCGTCCTGGGATCGCAGAAGGAGATCCGCCGCAGCGGCCGGATCCGGCGTGGTCGGAGCGGAGGCGATCCCCTGCACCAACGGCCGCCACGGCTTCACCTCGCCATACCAGGCCCGGAGCTGGACGGCCAGCTCGTTCGGCGGCGTTTCCGGGTGGCAAGCCGCGCAAGCGCTGGTGACCCCCAGGCGTTCGTCGAGACCGGGCCGCGGAATGGGGATCGTGTGGTCCGAGCGCGCGTAGCGAATGTCGTCTCCCACGGCCGGGTGCTGCAGGAACGGCATGTGGCACGAGACACAGAGGCTACCCTCGGAGCCCCGCTCATGGAAGGAATGCTCCTCGGGGCGTTCGGCCTTGCTCGCGTGACATCCAACGCACTGCCCGTCGTCGAATCTTCCGACGAGAGTACGTCCGTGCTCGTCCTGGTACGTTTGTGTGTGCGGTTCGTGGCACGACACGCACGTCATGGCACCATCGAGGTAACAGCCGCTCCCCTTGTGGTTTAGCTGGTAGGCGAACGTTCGCACGCGGTTATCGGGGAGGAACGGTCGGTCGGTGAGCAGCGGCAGGAGCAGGCTGGCGTTGTCCTGAAGGGGCTCTCCGGGGAGATCCCCCCCGCGGATCACCAGACGGGTGGCATGGCAGCGAAAGCACACCTCCAGGGAGCCGTCCTCATCGAGCGTTCCGAGCGGCTCCAGGCCGAGGTTGGCCTCGGTCAGGGCCCCTCCGGCGGCGACGAGCTCCACGTGGGCTCGTCCCGGTCCATGGCAGGATTCGCAGTTGATCTCGAGGCCGGTGTAGGACGTCTCGTAGGCGCCCGCAGCCGGATCGAAGGCAGCCTGGATCTGGCTGCCGTGGCACGTATCACAATTGGCCCCGCCCTCGATCTGACCGAGTCGGCGGCGAGGGGGCCAATCGGCGCACTCCGTGATGCTCATCTCGCCTGTGATCCGTCGCCACTCGCCTCTCTCGGGGTAGCGAGTGTTGCAGAACCAGGTCTGCTCATGACGAGACCAGTCGAAGGGCACGAAGCGAACGGTGCCGTCGTCGTGGCGGGCGAAGAACCCCTGGGTGCCGCCTCCGACCATGTGCCCGCCTCCCACCACACCCTCGATCGCGAGGGTGTCGACCATGCCGTTCCAATCGACGACGAACTGATACGTGCCGTCCGGATCGATCATGGGCACGACGGTGGCGTCCAGGAAGCGGATGGGCGTGCCGTCGAAGGCCGCCAGAACCAGCTCCGGGCTCGGCTCGCCGCCGGCCCGGCCGTGCGTCGAACCGACCCAATCCGCGAACTCGTCGGCATGGCATTCCGCGCAGGCCCGGGCTCCGAGGAAGTCGTCGAGATCGACACGGGACGCGGCCGGCGGGCCGACGTATGGAGGAAAGTCGGTTCCCGAGGGGCCGCGGGCAGGGTAGATGAGGGCCACCACGACGGCGCCGGCCAATCCGGCCACCACGAGCGCCGCCCGCCACCGACCGGAGACAAGGGCCCCCTCGACCGGCGACTCGGGCTCGGGGTCCGGACCGGAGTCGACGGGCATCTCGGGGGGGGCGTCCACCGTTGCTACCGGGGCGTTCCCAGTGCGCCATCCCGGGACCAGGCCGGTCCCTCGCAGCCACAGAGCGTTCGCATGTGGCTGACCAGAGCGCGGATCTGCCCCCGGCTCAGCGTGGCACCGAACGGCGGCATCGTGTGGCTCCTGTCCATGATGTAGCCACCTGCGTAGATGGCGTCGTACAGGGAGTCGTCCGGCCGTTCGCTCATGTACTCCAGGTCGGAGTGGACCGTCGGCTGAGCCGGAAGCAGCTGTGCGTTCGCGCCGTCGCCGCCTCCGGTGTTGCCGTGACAGGTGGCGCAGTACTTGGAGTAGAGGGCAGCGCCGTCGGGCAGGCCGTCCGACGTCGTGGTGGAGTCTACGGCTCTGCCCGGAGCGTCACCTCGGGACGGCGGCGTTCCTTCCAGCGGAGAGCCAGCGGCCACCAGCCCGGCAGACGCGGTGCCACCTCGCTCTGCCAGATGGCGGATCACCAGGACCCGCCAATCCTCCCGCATGATCACCGCCGGCATCACCGTGTGGGGCATGCGCGCGTCGGGCATGCGCACCATGGAGTCGATCTGCTCGTGGGTCAGCCGGGCGCCGACCTCCGACAGGTCGGGGCCGATACGACCGCCCCTTCCATCGACGGTGTGACATCCCAAACAGGGCAGCCGCGTGTCCAGCAGGGTCTCGAGCTGGGCTACCTTGTAGGGGGGCAGCGTATCGGGCGCCTGCGCCGAATTGGCCGTGTCGCAGGCCGGTGCGCTCAGGACGACCGAGGCGCCGAGCAGGAGAACTGGAGGGCTTCGTCGCATACGCCGGGGGGTTGGGGAGTCGGGGATGGGCTCCGCTGCGGGAATCGTAGGGGCCCCAGGGTCCCGAGAGCAACGGGTCCTCGTTGCGCCCTTCGCCCCTGCCGGCGGTCGGACCGCGGCGCGTAGGCTGGAGCGCCCCTCGGATCCCGTCGGTGGTGAGGGGATTCCGATCGGCGAGGTCCCGTACGAGCTGGCCTTGCTGCCCGAGGGTAGGCACTCCACACTGATGGCCACGGGCCCGCGAATCCGTAGCCTCCGCCGGTTCGGGCGTCTCCGCCGTCCCAGCCAATGAAGGTCCTCGGGGCGGGTGCCCCGCACGAGGCTCCGGAGACGGCGTGAAGCGCGGGACGGACCGGACTCAACAGGGAAGAGAAGCGAGCATGCGAAGCATCGTCAGCATTTCGGCGACCAGTCGTCCCGACAATTTCACTTCGCGAGCGCTGGCCGTGGTGAATGACGAGCTCGCTCGCCGCGACTGCTCCCCGACCGTCTTCGACGCACGGGACCTGACACTCACCTTCCCGGGGTACCCAGCTACGGAAGACGCCGAGCGTCTGCGCAGTGAGATCGAAGCGGCGTCGGGCGTGGTCATTGCCACTCCAGAGTACCATGGGGGATTCTCTGCCATGGCCAAGCTCGTCATCGAGAACCTCGGGTTTCCGTCGGTGCTGTCCGGGAAACCCGTGGCCCTGGTCGGAGTTGCCGGCGGACGGATCGGCGCGATCAAGTCACTGGAGCAGCTACGCGGCGTCTGTGCTCACGTGGGTGGGATCGTCCTTCCCGGGTCCGTGTCCGTCGCCGGCGTGCGTGGGGCTTTCGACGACGAGGGGAATTGCACCGACGAACGGGTCGAGGAGTCCCTGCGGGGAGTCGCCACATCGCTGCTCGACTTCATCGAGGGCTACGTCTGCCCGAAGTACGCTCTCGAAGCCGTGGTGCGCGCGGGCGGCGCCCCCTGGACGTCGAACATCTGATCCTGGGAGGTGGAGGATCAGCGTAGCGGCCCCTCCGAAACCCCCGATGCGGGGCCCGTGAACCCGGCGTGCGCGGCCGGATCGATGATGCGGATCGAGGCGGTGGGAGATTCCCGACAGTCCCGAGCGAGACGACATGACCGACTTCCCCGTCCCCGGTGTCGAGATGACGCACCTGCTCGTCGTCCAGGACATCCGGCGAGCGACGGCATTCTACACCGACGTCCTGGGAGCCCAGCTCTTCCGCGAGTACGGAGGAACGTCCGCCGTGTTGGAGTTCCAGGGTAGCTGGCTGTTGTTGGTCACCGGGGGCGGCCCGACACCAGACAAGCCCACGGTGACGTTCGCGCCCCCGGAGGATCCCGATCGGGTCAGCCATCAGCTGACCATGCGCGTGCCCGACTGCCGAGCTGCCTACGAGGTCCTGCGCGCACGGGGTGCCCGGTTCTTGACGCCGCCCCTGGATCGCGGAGGGGAGATCCGCTGCTTCTTCCGGGACCCTGACGGGCACCTCCTGGAGATCAGCGAGGTGACCTCCTAGCGCAGCCCACTAGCTCGGCAGGGCTCCCCGCGGGTCGTCGTCCTCCGGCGCCGGGGCCGTCTCGATCGATGCGGCCAACCGCGCAGCGATCCCCTCCATCTGTAGCTCCCGCGTCGCAGCCCACCGGGGCAGTCTCAGGCGGCCGCTGCCGTAGAAGAAGCCGCCCAACGCGGTCAGCAGGAAAGGCACCTCCAGGGCACCCGGTTGGCCCAGGCCGCCCGTGATGGCTGAAACGACGAGCATGACGGGCACCATCGCGAGCATGGTCGCCCCGATCCCCATTGAAGCCCTGGCGTCACCCTTTACCGTTCGCAGGCGCAGCCGCTCGCCGGAGTCGGTGGGCTCGAGCAACGCCTGCAGGTTGCCGTTGGTCCACTGGCGGAAGGCCCCTTCCTCCCGAACGGTCCCCTTCGCGTCGAACGTCTCTCTGAGGTCGACCACGAGCCGGTGCCACTCGCTGTCGGTGAGGCGACGGTCGAGATAGACGGTCCGTCCGACGCCGATGCGCGCTCCCAGGAAGCGCGCACTCGGACTCTGATCCACGCCGCGATCGACGGCGGCCGCTGCGCGAGCGATCTGGTCCGCCGAAATGCCGACCTCACGGCCGATCTCCTGTAGCTCGGCCAAGGTCATCCCTTTCGGGGACGGGAGCGAGCTACGCTCCGATTCCTGTGCCTCGGTCGCTCGCTCGATGATCCGGGCGACCTCGTCGTCTGAGTAACGGCGGTCAGGGTTCATGATCACAGCCCTTGGGCTCCGGTTGGGGCCATCACTTCGTATACGGTTCGCCGGGCCGGCGTCCTTCACGATCCTCGCCGGGCCGGCGCTCGTCGTGCACCGAGCACGGAGGCGATCCTAATACCGAAAAAGGGCCCACAAAGATCGCTCGCTGCCAGCTGCGCTCTTCTTCGAGTGGCGCCACTTTCGCAATCGAGCAGAGAAGCAGGATGCCCGTAAGCTACCACTTCGCAGGGCGACTGTTCAGGCTGGCGTGCGTAGGCGAATACACGGTCTCCGAGCTCAAGAAGGCGCACGACGACGCGTTGGAAGACCCGCGCTTCCCCGAGGATGCACGCTTCCTCATAGATGTGAGCCAAGCGGCTTCTCTCGTCACGCGACGCGCTGACGAGATCCGGGATGCGGCGCGGCATTCTACGCCCAGGTCCGGTCTGTCGGGTGTACGATGCGCAGTTGTCGCGCCCCTCGGACGTGAAGTTCGGGCTGATGCGAATGGCGGCGGCGTTCGGCTCGGGTTTCAACGTAGAAACCCGGGTGTTCCGGGACGAGGAGGCCGCCCTCGAATGGCTCGACGTGACGCTGCCTCCAGACTCCGAACCGGTGGTGCGGCGACGGGCGGTCCGCTCCGAACAGGCATGCCGACGCGCGCGTGCGGTGGCCTGTCGGATTCGCTCATCGGCTCGTACTCTCCCCCCAACGAGGTCGGTTACCCGAGAAGACGCTCGGCACGGGGTCAGTCCCCGGAGGCGACCCTTGGCGTGGGGATACCGCTCACGCGATGTGGTTTCATCTCTCGAGGAGGCAAGAGTGACCCGCATGTTCGTGCGTCATCCGGTCGCCGACTTCGCTGTCTGGAAGCAGGCATACGATGACTTCGACCAGGAACGGAAGGGATGGTCCACGAACGGAGCATAGGCGTCGGCCGCTCGGTGCCATGAAGCCTGTCGGGTCACCGTCCGGAGCGCACTCTCGTCCCTCTCGTTTCGGGCCTGGCGGCGGCGCCCCGGATAGACCTCCCTCGCCGCTGCCTCTCGAACGGGCCGTGGCCCTGCCCCTCGCCTTCGCGGTCGCCCTCCTCACCTTCGCGTTTCCCAACAGCGGATCGCCGGAGCTGTTGCGCGCGTTCCTGGTTGCGGGAGCGGCACTCCTCCTGTGGAGCGGGGGGCTCTACCTCGCGGCGCGGCGCGTCAACCGGACCCTGTCCCTGGGTGTCGCGCTCCACAAGCACCACTGGGTGCAAGCCTGCGCCCAGCTCACCATCCTGTTCTACTGGGGTTGGCACGCGCGCTTCGTGTACGCGTTTCTGCCCTTGATCCTCGCGCAGCTGATCTTCGCCTACGCCGTGGACAGCTTGTTGACCTGGTCTCGGCGCGACGCCTACACGATCGGCTTCGGGCCCGTGCCGGTCATCCTGAGCATCAACTTGTTCCTGTGGTTCAGGCCGGAGTGGTTCCACTGGCAGTTCGTCATGATCGCGCTGGGGTACGCCGGTAAGGAGCTCATCCGCTGGCACCGCGACGGCCGCTCGCGGCACATCTTCAACCCGTCGTCGTTCCCGCTCGCGATCTTCTCGCTGGTCCTGATCCTGACCGAGGGGTCGGAGCTGACGTTCGGCAACCTGATCGCCAACTCGCAGTTCGATCCTCCGTACATCTACCTCGTGATCTTCCTGGCGGCCGTGCCGGGGCAGCTGCTGTTCGGCGTGGCCTCGATGACCCTGTCGGCGGTCATCACCATGCTCGCGATCGGCGTGGTGTACCTCAATGCGACCGGCACCTACCTCTTCCTCGACGCGTTCATCCCGGTGCCTGTCTTCCTGGGCATGCACCTTCTCTTTACCGATCCCTCCACCTCACCACGAACCGAGCTCGGCCGGGTCCTGTTCGGAGTGCTGTACGCGATCCTCACCACGGTCTTCTTCGTCGTGCTGAGCGGGCTCGGGATCCCCACCTTCTACGACAAGCTGCTCCCGGTGCCGCTCATGAACCTCATGGTCCGGCGCATCGACCGGCTCGCGGAGTCGAGGCCGTTCGCGGCGTTGGATCCCGCGAGGATGGGTCGCGCACTGACTGAGGGGCAACGCAACGTTGGGTACACGTCCGCGTGGGTGGCGGTGTTCTTGGCCATGAGCGCGACCCAGGCTGTCGGAGACAGACACCCGGGTCAATACCTGCCGTTCTGGCGAGAGGCCTGCGGCGCCGGGAGCACGCGGGCCTGCGACTATGCGTCGTACCTGACGCTCGCCTACTGTAACAACGGCTCAGGCTGGGCCTGCAACGAGGTGGGCATCGGCTTGGTCCGCCTCGACAGGCCAGCCGATTCCGTGTTCACCCGGGGTTGCGAGCTGGGCTTCGTGCCGGCGTGTGAGAACGTCGAGTGGACGGGGACGGGAGTGGAGGGGATGGCGAGAGCAGGGCCGGCCGTCGGGGATCTGCCCATCGTTCTGCGGGGGACGAAGCCGCCGCTCGAGGAGCGAGAGCCGGCCGTGCTGTGGGCTCTGGCGTGTGAGCAGGGCTGGCCGGGCACGTGTGAAGCGCCGAGCTGACCAGAGTCCCGATCTTGCGCTGCAGCCCGCAGGACCTCGATCAACTTTGGAGTCGAGATGCCGAATCGCGCGATTTCCCAGTTCGACGTGACTGGATGGGACCAGATCCCCTATGGGGAGGAGAGGGAGGGACCGAGTCTCTCCCGGGCCACGGTGAGGAAGGCGTTCCGCGGGGACCTGACCGGGGAAAGCACCGCCGAGCTACTGATGTGCCAGGCTGATCGGTCCGACCTTGCAGCCGGAGCCGGCTACGTCGCGTCGGAGTGGGTCGTGGGGCACCTCGGGGACCGGTCCGGCACCTTCGTCCTCCAGCACTGGGGCGTGAGCGAGGCGGGAGGCCAGCGCACCTCCGGACACGTCGTCCCGGGGTCCGGCACGGGTGGCCTCGACGGCTTGAGCGGCACGGTCGAGATATCCGTCGACGCCGAGGGGGCCCACACTCTGATCCTCGAGTATGAGATCGGGTGAGACGCCATTGCGGTCTCGGCGTGCTCACGACACCACGCTGCCGGGACATGCATGAGCGCCGCGGACCTGTGGACCTGCCCCGATTGCGGTCACCGGTTCGTCACGAGGAAGGCGTGGCACTCGTGCTCGAACTATCCGCTCGAGCACCACTTTCGAGGTCGTGAGCCGCACGTCCGAGACATATTCGAGCGATTCCTGGCGGTGATCCGCGCGTGCGGTCCGGTGGAGGTGATTCCTCAGAAGACCCGGATCGCCATCCAGGCGCAGGTGCGGTTCGCCGGATGTGTCGTGAGGAAGAGGTGGCTCCTGGCGAACCTCTGGCTCACCCGGCGGGTGGAGCATCCGGCGCTCAGGCGGGTCGAGGCGTTCGGTCCACGCTCCTTCGGCCACCAGTTCCGCCTCGACACGCCCGACGACATCGATCCGGCGTTCCGGGGATTCGTGGCCGAGGCCTACGCGGTGGGCCTGCGCGAGCACCTCGCCGACCGGCGTGAGCGGCGTGGCGGCGGGGAGCCGACGTGAGCGGCCTGCACAATCCGCTCGGCAGGTTCATTCGACGGCAGGGCGCCCTGATCCTGGACGGCGGCCTGGCCACGGCCCTCGAAGCCCGGGGCTGTGATCTCGACGACGACCTGTGGTCGGCCAAGGTCCTCCTGGAGGACCCGCAGCTGATTCGTGACGTTCACCTGGACTTCCTGACGGCCGGGGCCGACTGCGTCATGACCTCGACGTACCAGGCCACGATCGCTGGATTCCGCAGCCGCGGTCTGACCGACGCCGAGGGCGAGGAGCTGATCCGGCGTTCCGTGAGGCTCGCCGTGGAGGCCCGGGACCTGTTCTGGAGTCGGGCGGAGAACCGGAGAGGGCGGATGCGACCTCTCGTCGCGGCGAGCGTCGGTCCCTACGGCGCGGCCCTCGCCGACGGGTCCGAGTACAGCGGCGACTACGGGATGAGCACGCAGCAACTCTACTCGTTCCACCGGAGACGATGGCACCTGCTGGCCGAGAGCGACGCGGACCTGCTCGGTTGCGAGACGATTCCCTCCCTGCATGAGGTGAAGGCGCTCCTCCGCCTCCTCGGGGAGACGCCCCGAAGCTGGGCCTGGATCAGCTGTAGCTGCCGCGATGGCCGTCATGTGAGCGACGGCAGTCCGATGACTGCGGTGGCCGGCCTGTGTGAGGCGAGCCCCCGAGTCGCGGCTGTCGGCGTCAACTGCACCGCTCCACATCTGATCTCGTCGCTGATCGACGAGATCAAGCGAGGCACGGACAAACCGATCCTGGTCTACCCGAACTCGGGTGAGCGCTACGACGCCGCAACGAAGAGGTGGACGACCACACCGGCAGCGGTCGATTGGGGGCGAACGTCCGTGGAGTGGGTGCAACGAGGTGCGTCCGGAGTCGGGGGTTGTTGCCGGGTCGGCGCCGGTGAGATCGGGTTCATGCGTCGCCACCTCGTCCCGTGAGCACGCTCGGCGTGGGCACGCCGCCGCTCCGGTGGCGGGAAGGGCGTCCCCGCGCTTTCCATCGCCTGCTCCGTACGTCCTGAGGGAGGGCATCATGTCGGGTGCAATTCCGCCGGAGCGGATCCGATCGGACCGACTGCTCCTGAGATGTTGGGATCCAGGTGACGCCCCCCTGCTTCAGCGAGCGCTGGAGATGAGCTGGGCCGAGCTCCAGAGGTGGATCCCGTGGGTGTTCGCAGAGCCGGAAGAGCCGCCCGTGTTGGCCCACCGTCTGGAGCGATACCGGGACGATTTCCTGGAGGGCCGAAACGCCCTCTACGCGGTGATGGATCTCGAGGAGAGGGAGGTCTGGGGCGGCGCGGGACTGTACCACCGGGTCGGGCCCGGTGCGTTGGAGATCGGCTACTGGGTCCGCACCGATCGTGCGGGGCGCGGCATCGCCACCGAAGCCGCCGCTCTCCTGACTCACGCCGGTCTGGGGCTGCCCGGCATCGACCGGATGGAGATTCGGTGCGACCCCGACCACGCCGCGAGCGCCGCAGTGCCGCGCAAGCTCGGGTATCGGCTCCGGGAGGTCCTCGGCGGGGGCGGCGCCCAATCGTCCTCGCCGGAGCGGGATACCATGGTGTTCGAGCTGTCCGCCCATCAGTTTCGTGCCACCGCAGGGCGCGACGGCTCGAAGTCGGCGGGACGCGCTCTTCGATCGCCACGTGGCCGAGAACGCGAGGACGAGCAACCATGAGGGTGATTCTGTTCGGAGCCAGCGGGATGATCGGATCGGGCGTCCTACGGGAATGCCTGGACGACGAGCGCGTCACCTCGGTGCTGGCCATCGGGCGCAGCTCCTGTGGCATCACGCACCCGAAGCTCGAGGAGCTCATCCACCCGGACTTCACCGCCTACCGCGACGTCGCGGCCCAACTGTCCGGCTGCGACGCTTGCTTCTTCACCCTGGGCGTGTCCGCTGCCGGGATGAGCGAGGAAGCGTACCATCACGTGACCTACGACTTGACCGTGGCGGCGGCGGAGGCCCTGGTGGCCGCGAATGCGGAGTTGGCGTTCTGCTACGTTTCGGGTGAGGGGACCGATTCGACCGAGAAGGGCCGGTTCATGTGGGCTCGCGTGAAGGGGAAGACGGAGAACCGACTGTTGCAGCTACCGTTGAACGCGTTCATGTTCCGGCCGGGGTTCGTTCAGCCGCTCAAGGGCGTCCGGTCGAAGACCGCACTCTATCAGGCTCTCTACACGGTGGCCGGACCTCTCTTTCCGTTGTTGCGGCGGCTGTTCCCCAAGCACGTCACGACCACGGAGAATCTCGGTCGGGCCATGATCGAGGTCGCTGTGCGGGGTTACGTGAAGCGCATCCTCGAAAACCCCGATATCAACCGGCTCGCGGAGGATCGATAGGCATGATGGGCGGATTCCGCCGAGCAACCTTGTTCGCCCTTGGGGTGACGTGCGTTGGTGGTCTCCACGACCGTGCAGCTGGGCAGGAAGCCGAAGCAGCCATGCCAGGTGCCATGCACCAGCGGCTGGGCCGACTGGAGGGTGAGTGGCAGGTGCACGTCGGCCACGGGGTGAGCGAAGCCGACGATTCCAGCCCGGCAGGATCCGCCGTAGCGCGCATGCGCCTCGGGGGTCGGTTCCTCGAAGTCGACATCGAGGCCGAGAGGGGTCCGGTACGCCACGCGCTCTACACGTTCGGGTTCGATACGCGCCACGACCGGTTCGCCGTCATCGCCATGGACGAGACCGGCACCTACTTCGTCACGGCCCAGGGGCACGAGGATCCGACCGGCAATCGGATCGCCATGTACGGCACCGATGACGAGCCGGTCATGCAGGCGCTTGGCCTGAAGAAGGAGTTCGTGATCGTCCTGCACCTCCTGTCGGACGATCATTTCGTGATCGAGACGCGCCTGGTCGACACGCGGACCGAGGCACGGAACGAGCTCCCGTTCATGGCCTTCAGCATGCGGCGAGCGCCGGCTTCCCCAGCGGCCCCGACCATCCAAGCCACCAACGCCTTCTACTACTACGCCGATGTCGAGGGAGCGTGGACCTTCTACACGGAGGTGTTGGGCCTCGAAACCGTCGTCGACTACGGGTTCGCCAAGATACTCCGGGTCGCACCGGCTTCCTACCTGACCCTCGTGGACGCCAGGCGTGGCATGCACTCCGCCGACGAGCCGAAGAGCGTGACACTGGCCATCGTGACCGAGCAGGTCGAGGCTTGGTACGACTACCTGATCTCGCAGGACGTGCCCATGCGGGCGGAGCTCTCCTCGGCCGAGGGTCGGCCCCACGATGGGTTCGTGGCGGTGGATCCAGAGGGCTATTACCTGGAGTTCGAGCGGTTCAACCCTCACCCCGAGAACCGATCCCTGACACCGGTCCTCCGCGAGATCGCGCCCCTCTCCGGAGGGACCGCCCGACCCGAGGGCCTGACCATTCAGGCGACCGTCCTGTGGCTCTATTACCGCGACGTGGCACCGATGCAGGAGTTCTACGAGCGGCTCCTGGGTGTGGACCTTCTGGTGGATCAGGGTTGGGCCAAGGTCTACCAGGCGTCGGGCACCGGCTTCCTGGGGCTGGTGGACGGCAGCCGAGGGCTCCATGAGGCGACGGATCAGAAGGGTGTGACCGTGTCGTTTTTCACGGACGACGTGGACGGGTGGTTCGAACGGGTCCGGGCGCTACCGGTCGAGCTGCGGACACCGGAGGTGACCGGGGAAAGCGGCCGGGTCCGGGTGTTCGTGGCGTACGACGCGGAGGGGTACTTCCTCGAGTGGGACACCTTCCTGCCCGTAGCGTCGAACGACGAGCTCCTTCGTCTACTGGGAGGTTTCTAGCCGCACCCGGCGCACACATCTCGACCTTCGCCATGTTCGGCCACGCTCATGCGCATCGCCCGGCCATTCCTCTTGATCCTCCTCGCGACGCCGTTCCCCCTCGGGGCCGGCGCACAGGAGGCCTCTGCGGACACCGTCCTGACGACCAGCGACGGTGTGCGGGTGCATGCCACCTGGTATCGCTCGCAGGACACGGTCGGGGAGCCCGTGATCCTGCTCTTCCATCAGGGCGGCGCCAGTGGGATGGCCGAGTACGGGCCGTTGATTCCCCGGCTCCGAGCGGCGGGCTTCAATCTGCTGATCATCGACCAGCGTCGGGGGGGCGAGCGCTTCGGCGGCATCAACCGGACCGCCTCTTCGGTCGCTGCCGATGACGTCTCCTACTGCGACGTTCTCCCCGACCTCGAGGCGGCGCTGGCCTTTGCCCGGTACCTCGAGCCGGATCAGCGCTCCATCCTTTGGGGGAGCAGCTACTCGGCGGCGCTGGTCTTCCAGCTGGCGGCGGCCCACCCGGAGGACGTTCAGGGGCTGCTGGCGTTCTCACCGGCGTCGGGCGATCCTATGGCCGGCTGCCGACCCGAGCCCTTCGGCGAGCAGGTCCATGTGCCCGCCCTCGTGTTGCGCCCCCAATCGGAGATGGAGCACGGCTGGATCGCCGAGCAGATGCAGATCTTCCGGGACCAGGGCCACGAGACGCATGTGGCAGACCCCGGTGCGCACGGATCGTCCATGCTGGTGGCTGATCGCGTAAGCGGCGACGTGGAAGATACTTGGGAGATCGTGTCGGCGTTTCTCAACCGTCTCGCGAGCGGTGACGGCTCCCACGGGTAGGGCGGGCTTTCCGAGAGAGCGCGCGGGTGCGCGGCGGGTCCCGACCGCGTCTCGATTCGTGACCGGGGAGTCCGTATTCCGCACCGTCGGGTCCGGTCGCAGAGCCGGGAAACATCCGTCGCCATCCGGTCCTCAAATGTTTCATTTCCGGCGGCCTTGCAGCGCGGGCTCGGAGTCGGCAGACTGGTGCGCAGCAGAATCGGTCGATCGGGCAAGAATCATGGGGGGATCGGGTGGCGAACGGCCGCGGGATCGCCGATACTGCGATGGTCACGCACCCGAGATCGTCGTGGCGAGCCGCGTAGGGCCCGCTACCTATCCGAGAGCGGCCGCGATCTGCACCCGTGGTAGAAGCTGACGCTCCCAACCCTTCAGGAGGTACCAGGTGAACAGGACGGAGATGGCGGAGAAGCTGGCGAAGAAGTGCGACCTGTCGAAAGCGAAGGCCGTTGAGGTGATCAACTGCATCTTCGACACGGCACCGGGCAAGGGGATCATCGCGATCGAGCTCGATGGCGGGCGCAAGGTGGGAATCACGGGCTTCGGCACGTTCTCCACCAAGCATCGGGCGGCGCGCTCCGGCCGCAACCCTGCTACCGGTCAGCAGATCATGTTGGCGGCGAAGACCTATCCGGTCTTCAAGGCCGGCAAGGGACTGAAGGACCGGGTCGCGGACTGAGTCCTGAGGGCCGACGGCTGGGACTCGCAGCCCCCCAGGTGACCCGGGCTCGGACGCGCGGGTGGACCTGGAGAGTCGTAGCCGCTGGTCCGACTCGTTCACGGATCGCGTGGGCACGTCGGCAGGGATCGGAGCGGCACGTTGGGCGGAGCCCACGCTGAGGGAGGGTTGGCCAGCTTCACCTTCCTTCGGCGTGGGCGACCGCCGCGGTCTCCGAGGTCCTGCGGGCTCGCGCCGAGGCTCCTGTGCGACGTTGCCCCCCCGGGGCTCGTTGCAGAGAGTCGTCTGACGCGAAGAGGCACCCGGGGGGGGCGCTCAGGCTCCTTCCGAACAGTGAGGCTACCTCGTGGGTTGGCGGAGGATGGCGGACGACGATCGAAGCGCCGGCCGTGATGTCCGGTGTCGGAATCGCCGTCCGCCGCGGGTCCCGAGACGGTCGGGCCCGAGCTGACCGACTGGAGGTGAGCCTCTCTTCGTTCTGACGCTCCTGCGGCAACGCCGTCTCGAGGGCCCGGCGGCAGCCGGGGGACCAACGCGTGGCGAGATGACCGAAGACCGCCCTCAGACGCCTCCGGCCGGTAGGCTTCTCACCAGGGTCGAGCACGAGGTCGAGGCAGGCCGCCTGTGGCGAGCGCGTGAGATCCTCCAGGGGGCGATTCGGCAGAACGCCACCAACGCAGATGTGCTGGCACGCTATGGCCGGCTGCTGGATCGGCTCGGCGATCGCGTCGAGGCCGGCAAGTACCTCTTCCTCTCCGGCGTGCGCGGCCCCGATGTGGACCCTGCCATCTCGCTGTTCCTCACTCGGCACGGGCGGGGCCACCTGAACGACCTGGTCGCCCAGTTCCCATCTGGAGTGATCCAGGCCGGGCTCGATGCTCTCCCCGTCGTGGTCCAGTCTGACCTGACCGCTCTGGACCTTCCCACGTCGAAGCCCCGCAAGGGCCTCGCCGAGCCCGAGACTCGTGCTCAGCGCGTGGCGGATCGGGTGGCGCTCACCGGCTGCTGGGCCGCGGGACTCGCGCTGGCGGCGGCGATCCCGGTCGGTTTGTTTACCATCGTGCGCTGGCTGATCTCCTTCCTCCGTTGAGCGGCGAAGGCGGAGGGCCCACGTGACCGATCCGATCGTCATCGTGCCCTACGATTCCCGGTGGCCGCAGGCGTACGAGGAAGAGCGCCGAAGGCTCGCACAGGTCTTCGAGGGCACCGCAGCGGTGATCGAGCATGTGGGCAGCACGGCCGTCCCTGGCCTTGGAGGGAAGCCGATCCTCGACGTCATGGTCGGCGTGGCGTCCCTGGCCCGGGTCGAAGCTCGGATTCCGGCTCTCGAGGAGAGCGGCTACGAATACGTGCCGGAGTATGAAGCGGAGCTGCCGGGGCGCCGATACTTCCGGAAGCCCCGCCGTCGGCCACGGACCCACCATCTGCATTGCGTGCGGTTGGGCGGCGCTTTCTGGCTTCGCCACCTGGCATTCCGCGACCGCCTCAGAGCCGATGCGGAGCGGGCCAGGGCCTACTTCGAGCTGAAGCACCGGCTGGCGTCCAGCCTCGGCAGGGATCGGCGTGCGTATACCGACGCCAAGTCGCCGTTCATCGAGTCCGTCCTGGCCGAGGCGGGGTTGGGTCGTACCGATTGACTCCGGGCACCCTTGCCGCGGCGAGTGACCAGGGACAGAGTTGTGACCGTGCTCGGGCCGTCGCGCCCGAGCTGGCGGCGGCACCTCCGGAGCCCCCGGGGCCGGGGTTGGCGTAGAGCACGACGGAGCGCCTTCGACACGACGGAGACCCACGGTGCCCATCTACGAGTACTTCTGCCGAGCGTGTGGCAACGAGTTCGAGCTCCTGGTTCGGGGCGACCAGACCCCCGAGTGTCCGGCCTGTAACGGTGCCGACCTCGAGAAGCTGATCTCTCTCCCCAGAGTCCACTCCGAAGGCACACGGGCGAAGAGCATGAGAGCGGCGAAGCGACGGGACGCCGCTCAGGCCACGGACCTCATGCATGAGCGCCTTCAGTATGAGGAGAGCCACGATCGGCACGGCTGACGGGGGATGAGCAGCCCCGGAGCAGCACGCGCCCGCCTAGCCGAGGATGGGTCGGCGAGCACCGGGCGGAGGCTCAGGCAGTCGGCATGAAGCGGGTGCGCTACGCCGTCGCCATGAGCCTGGACGGGTTCATCGCCGGGCCGGAGGACCAGTTCGACTGGATCGTCGTGGACCCCGCGATCGACTTCGAGTCGTTCTTCGACCGGTTCGACGTGGTCGTAATGGGCCGGCGCTCCTACGAGATCCTCCGGGGACACGAGCAGGGGACGCACGGGCTGCCCGGCGCGCGGCCCTGGGTCTTCTCTCGGACGCTCCGTTCCCAGGACCACCCGCGCGTCGAGGTCTCCGACGACCCGGTGGGCGTCATCTCGGAGCTTCGCCGGCAAGAGGGTAAGGCGATCTGGCTTTTCGGCGGTGGCCGACTGTTCCGGACGCTCGTGGAGGCGGACCTCGTCGACGACGTGGAGGTGGCAGTGGTGCCCATCCTCCTGGGTGGCGGCGTTCCCATGCTGCCGGCCCTGGCGGGCCCGGTATCGCTCACGCTCGAGGGCACCGAGACATTCCCCAGCGGGATCGTGAGCCTGCGCTATTCAGTGACCCGCGGCGGGGCGTGAGACTGCCAGACCCCATGGGCTCTTCGGTCCACGTCCGCCAAGGCACGTGAGCACTCTTCGAGCGTGACTACCGAGCCGTCCAACGGCTTCCCGTAGAAAGCCTGAATCCGGCTGAACGGAAGCGGCAGGGCGTAGGGTGCGGGCTTCCTCAAGATCACCACCGGCCGCGCTCGTACGGTGAGCGGCACCAGCCATGCGCGGGCCGCTCGTGCCACCTCCAACAGTCCCCGTTTCGCCTCGCCGTAGGGGCCTCCCGCGTCGGTGAAAAGGCCCACGGCCGGGGGCTCGTTGGCGTTTCTCAGAAAGTCGATGAGCTGCTGGCTCGGCCGAACCGGTGAGCGTCGACGGTAGACCCAAACCGGGATGCCCAGGCCCGTGGTGCCCCGTTGGAGCATGCGGGAGAGAATCCCGTCGTGTCCGATCCCGAAGGGGATGAGCTCCCTGGGCAGGGTGGCCACGGCGCAGACCACCAGCTGCTCGTAGGCGTGCCAGGAATAGAAGATCAGCGGCCGATCCCGCTCCCGCAGGAAGGCGAGGAGCCGCGCCAGCGGCGGGTCGAACCGTGCGCGGGTGGTGAGCGCGCTCGGGTAGACGAACGCGACCATGGCCAGGTTGCCCAGCAGCACCAACGGCAGCCCGAGCCGGTCGTACCAACGGGTCTCGTGGGGTGCCGGCGAGAAGATGATGGGCGCGCGCATGTCGAACATCTGTGCTGGAGTCACAGGAGAATCGACCTCTGGCGCACCCGGCGCAAGCGTGCCGAGGGCGGAGGCGAAGCGGTCGAGGGTCTGCCCGGGGCGCCCTGCAGGCCCCGTCGGCAGCCGGGGAACGCCCGTTGCCACGGCCGTCCCGAGTGGCGAAGGTTCGCGGATGAACCGCCGGCAGCACTGGGACCACATCTACCGCACGAGGGATCCCGAAAGGGTTAGTTGGCATCAGCCCCGTCCGATTCCCTCACCCGAGAGCATCCAGGCTGCCTGCCCCGACCGCTACCGGGCGGCGCTGCTCGCGGCCCTGGCTCCGGGCGGACACGTGGTCGTGGCCACGTTCGGGCCCGAAGGACCCGCGCGGTGCAGCGGCCTGGACGTGCATCGGGTCGCGTCGACGAGTTGCGCCGGGTGCTCGGCCCGGCTCTCGAGCTCGTCTCCAGCGAGTTGAAGACGCACACGACGACCGACGGAGTCGACCAGCAGTTTCTCCACGCGAGCTTCCGACGTGTCTGAAGCCGTTGCGGCGCCCGGGGCGGGGGCTCAGCTTGGATGATGCCCCAGGAGATGCCGATCTTGCGACCGTTACGCCGACCCGACGATGCCGCCGGCACCAGCGCCCCCACTCCGACGCACTGGGTCCATGATGCTGCGGGCTAGGGTCTCGCGGTGATCTCCACCCTCGCTCTGGTCGTCCTGGGAGTCGCCGTCGCCTCGGCTCTGCTCTGGGCCTCGTGCAATCGTCTGGAGGAGTCGAGTCACTGGCTCGCCAGGCACTACGGAGTCCCGGACATCGTGCGGGGCTCGGTGCTCACGGCCGTGTCCTCGAGCATGCCCGAGCTCATGACCGCGGTGCTCGCGATCCTGCTGCATGGCGATTTCGAGCTCGGCCTGGCGGCCATCATCGGCTCCGCCATCTACAACGTCCTGGTCATTCCTGCGGCTTCGGTGTTGATCCAGGGCCGGCCCCTCACGTCCAACCGTGAGTTGGTGTACCGGGAGGCCCAGTTCTACCTGGTGTCGGTCACGGTCCTGCTGCTGGTGGTCTGCCTGAGCGTGATCCTCAATGGGGGACCGTCGTCGGCTCCACCGCCGGGCACGTCCGAGGTGTACGGCGTGTTCACCAGACCTCTCGCGATGATCCCGCTCCTGCTCTACGGGCTCTACCTCTATATCCAGTACGAGGAGGTGCGGGACGCGCGCCGCACCCGAGCGGCGCGGGACCAGCCGCCACCGCCGGTGAACCTCTTCAAGGAGTGGAGCGTCGTCCTCGTCAGCGTGGTCTTCATCATGGTCGGCGTGGAGATCCTGCTGCGGGCAGCGCTCACCCTGGGCGAGCTGTTGGAGACGCCGTCGTTTCTGTGGGGCATGACCGTCGTAGCCGTGGCAACGTCGATCCCCGACACGCTGATCAGCATCAAGGCGTCGCAGGCCGGCCGTCAGGATGCCAGCATCTCCAACGTCCTCGGCAGCAACGTCTTCGACCTGCTCGTCGCCATACCGGTGGCGATCCTGGTCGGGGGGGCGGTGACCGTGAGCTTCTCCCAGACCGTACCCATGATGGGATTCCTCATGATCGCGACGATCTTCATGCTGGTCTTCATGCGTCGCGACATGGAGCTGACCGTGGCGGAGGCCATCTGGATGATGGCCCTTTACGTCGGCTTCGGCATCTGGATGACGCTGGAGGCCTTCGGCATCACCAACGTGCTGGGTGTTTCGGGTGTATAAGACCCCCAAGCCGCCACCACAGCCGTCCGCGGCGCAGGTCCTCGCGGGCCTGATCGCCCAGGGCGCCACGGACCTGCTGGGAATCCCGGATAACGCGTCGGCTGCTCTCTTCGACCTCGCCTCCTCCGATCATCGGGTCCGGTGCCTCACCGTGACCAGGGAGGGCGAGGCCTTCGCGGTCGCCGCCGGCCTTTGGCTGGGCGGACGGATGCCCGTGGTATCCATTCAATGCACCGGGCTGATGGAGAGCGGCGATGCCATCCGAGGCACCGCGGTTCGCATGGGAGTCCCGGTCCTCTGCCTGGTGGGGTACCGGGGGTACGCGAAGATGCTGAGGGCCGGCATCGATCCTGGCTCCGTTCCCGCCGACCATGGCGAGTTGCAGCGCCACGATGTCGACTCGGCCGCGGTCCACTTATTGCCGACGCTCGGGGCATGGGCCATCCCGTACGTGTTCCTGGACCCGGAACGAGAAGCCGAGTCGATTCGCGCGGCCTGGGTGCGGGCACGAACCGAAGAACGGCCCGTGGCGATCCTGCTCACGGCGCCGCTCGCGGCAGACTGATGCTCACGACCGCGCAGCTCCTCGAGCCCCTCGCCGCCCGACGGACCGACGAGGTCGTGGTCACCACCATGTCCACCGTGCGGCCCTGGGGTAGGTACTCCAACCATGCGTTTGACTTCGCCTCCGCCGACAGCGCAATGGGCCATACCGCCGACCTGGCTCTCGGGATCGCCATGGCGCAACCCGGGCGCACGGTGATTTGCCTGAACGGCGACGGCAGCCTGTTGATGAGCCTCGGCACCCTCGTCACGATCGTGGAGTCCGGCGTCACCAACCTGGTGCTGATCGTGGTCGACAACGGAGCCTTCGAGCTGACCGGCGGGCAGCCGGTGGCCGGAGCGGGCCGCGTGCGCTACGGAGAGGTGGCGCGCGCCTGCGGCTTTCGTCGGGCGTACTCCTGCCGGACGCCTCAGGAGTATGCGTCGGCGCTGGACCAGGCCTTCGGGCAGGCCGGGCCGACCCTGGTGGAGGGGCACGTCGAGCCCGGCGAGGAAGGTCCGATCAGCAGGGGGCCCGCGGAGGAAGCCGCGTACCTGCAAACGTCCCTCTACGACTCGGCCCGGGCCCTGCGCGAAGCCCTCGGCTCTCCACCCGGCCGTGGCCAGGGCGGAATGCCCGACACACGACAGCCGGGCCGGTGAAGCACCTGACCGACGACCAGGTGGCGGAGCTGCGGCTCGAGCTCACGCACCAGCTCCAGCGCCTCGAACGGAGCATGAAGCTGACCGAGGAGGCGGCCCGCCCCGTGGAGTTGGACCAGACCGCCGTCGGGCGGCTCTCCCGCATGGACTCGTTACAGAACCAGGGGCTCACCAAGAGCCTGCAGGAGAGAGAGCGGATCAAGCTGGCGCGCCTCCAGGAAGCGCTCAGGTGCATGGAGGGCGGACGGTACGGCATCTGCGTCGAGTGCGGAGCAGACATCCCCTTCGGTCGACTGTACGTGTTTCTGCTATTCGAGAGCCGCTGCATCCCGCCCGGCGGCGTTGCGGTTCCTCGCAATAGCGCTGCTATTACTCGTCTCCGCGCCTTGCCGGCTCGGGCGCATCGGCCCCCTCGGTAGCCACCAGCCGTCTGCAGCACCTCACTCTAGCTTGGTGGGCTTGCCGCCGCCTCCCTCGGCGTGCGCCCGATCTTGCGGAGTCCCCGGGAGGACGCTCACGTTGCGCCCGTCCCGGAACCGACCATTCCGCCACGAGGCCCGTCATGGCACCTTCACGGATCCCTCCGCTCGTTGGATCCCTCGCCGTACTGTTGTCGCTGACGTCCGTGCCGGTGGCCGGCCAGGTCAGCCAGGCCCAGCTCGAAGCCGCGGCCGGCGGCATGGAGTGGCGAAACATCGGTCCCACGATCATGGGCGGCCGAGTGTCGGACCTGGCGATCGTGGAGTCGAAGCCCGCCGTCTTCTACGTGGGCACGGCCACGGGTGGCGTCTGGAAGACCGTCAACCACGGGACCACATTCGAGTCGGTCTTCGACAATGAGGCCACCGCATCCGTGGGGGACGTAACCGTCGCACCCTCCAATCCGAACGTCGTGTGGGTGGGGACCGGAGAGCCGCAGAACCGGCAGAGCTCGCCTTGGGGCAACGGCGTCTACCGGTCGATGGACGCCGGTGGGACGTGGGAGCACAGGGGCCTGGAGGCCACCCACCACATCTCGCGGATTCGTATCCACCCCCGGAACCCGGACGTGGTGTACGTGGCGGCGGTGGGCCGTCTGTGGGGCGCGAACCCGGAGCGCGGGGTGTACCGGACCACCGATGGCGGCGAGAGCTGGGAGCTCGTGCTGTTCGTCGACGAGGACACGGGCGCCATCGACCTGGTCATGGATCCCGGGGATCCCCAGACCCTGTTCGCGGCGATGTACCAGCGCCGTCGGACCGGATGGGGCTTCAACGGGGGCGGCCCGGGGAGCGGGATCTACCGGACCACCGACGGGGGGGACTCATGGCAGGAGATGACCGAAGGGCTGCCCGATGGGGACGTGGGGCGCATCGGCCTGGACATCTACCGTGAGGACCCCAACCTGATCTTCGCGGTCGTGGAGGCCGATCCACGACGCCCGGGCCAGGGATTCTCCGGGGGGCGCGCAGACAAGAACGGCGTATACCGGTCGCGCGACAGGGGGCTCACCTGGGAGCAGACGAGCACCACCAACAATCGGCCCATGTACTACAGCCAGGTGCGCGTGGATCCCGGCGATCCCGAGCGGATCTACCTGGGCGGGTCCAACCTCTTCCGGTCCAGCGACGGCGGGAAGACCTTCACCGATGACGCGGCCGCGGGCGTCCACCTCGATCACCACGCGCTCTGGATCGACCCGGGCGACTCGGACCACATGATCCTGGGCAGCGATGGCGGCGTGTCGGTCACCTGGGACCGGGGCGAGAGCTGGCGGCAGCTTCGCAACCTGCCCATCGCCCAGTTCTACGAGATCGGCGTCGACCAGCGGGACCCCTACCACGTATGTGGCGGCCTGCAGGACAACGGATCGTGGTGCGCCCCCAGCGACACGTGGTCGAACCAGGGGATCCGCACGCGGGATTGGTACAACGTCGGGGGCGGAGACGGCTTCCACACGGTCATGCACCCGGATCGTCCCGGCGTCATGTTCGCGGAGTCACAGGGCGGAAACCTGACCCTCGTAGACCTGGAGACCATGGAGCGCGCCCGCATTCGACCGGTTACCCGGCCGCTCCCCGACCAGCCGGAGGACGAGGAGGAGCGCGAGCTCCGTTGGAACTGGGACACACCGGTCGTGTGGTCGTCTCACGATCCGAACACGGTCTACGTGGGGAGCAACGTGCTCTTCCGCTCCACCGACCTGGGGAGGACATGGGAGGAGATCAGCCCCGACCTCACCCACGGCATCGATCGTGACGAGCTGGAGATCATGGGCGTCAAGGGGTCGGAGCCCCAGATGTCCCGGAACGACGGGCAGTCGTCCTACGGCAACCTCGAGACGATCGCCGAGTCCCCCCTGGACCGGGGTCTCCTGTACGCCGGCAGCGACGACGGCAAGGTCCACCGGACCCGCGACGGCGGGGCGAGCTGGACCGACCTCACAGGCAGATTCCCGGGGCTGCCGGAACGGACATACGTGAGCCGCCTCGTGGCGTCGCGGTTCGACGAGGGCACGGTCTTCGCCACCTTCGATGGCCACCGTAACGACGACTTCTCCGCCTACGTGTACCGGAGCGCCGACTACGGTGACACCTGGGAACCGATCGTGACCGGCCTGCCCCCGACCTCGGTGAACGTGATCGCCGAGCACCCCAGGACCCGCGAGCTGCTGTTCCTCGGCAACGAGACCGGTGTCCACTTCTCCATCGACCGGGGCGGCCAGTGGGCCCGGCTCGCCGGCAACCTACCGACGGTGCCGGTGGACGACATCGAGATCCACCCCCGGGAGAACGACCTGGTCATCGGCACGCACGGACGGGGCATCTGGATCATGTCGGACGTCACCCCACTGGAGAATCTGTCCGGGGCGGTGCTCGCCGCCAACGCCCACCTGTTCCCCGTCCGCCGCGCTACGTCCTTCGTGCTGCACAGGCCCCAAGGCTGGACGCCCGGGATCTACGTAGCCCCGAATCCGCCCTACGGCGCCCTCATCCGGTATCACCTGGCCCAGGACCTCGAGGCCGCGGATGCCACGGTTGCCGACAACGGGGCGAGCGTCGACGGCGCCGCCGAGAACGGCACGGGAGAAAACGGGGCCCGCCGTGCACGAGGAGCCGGAGACTCCGACGTGGAGGCCGAGGCCGCGATCACGATCCTGGACGCACAGAGTGAGGTCGTGCGGACGCTGGAGGGACCGGGCAAGGCCGGCCTGCACCAGGTCGTCTGGGATCTGCGGATCCAGCCGGCGTTCGAGGTGGAGGAGCCGCAGCAGGGCGGGGGCGGCTTCTTCGGGCGGGGCGTGTCACCACAGGGACCGCGCGTACTCCCGGGCTCGTACACGGTGCGCCTGGAAGCCGCGGGCGAGACCCACGAGACCGAGGTCGCCGTGCGCCTCGATCCGCGGGTCGAGATCAGCCCGGCGGACCTGGCCGTGCGCCAGGAGGCGCTCATGAGCGCCTACCGATTGGCCCGTCCCCTTCACGAGGCCCAGGAAGCGGTGCGCCGTCTTCGGGAACAGCTGAACGAGGTCGGTGAGCTGATCGAAGGTCACGAGGGGACGCCGGAGGCGCTCTCCGAGGAGGTCGATGCGTTCAAGGAGGCCCTCGAGGAGTTGGGAGAGGATCTGACCGATGCGGCGGCGAACGCCCGCGCCGCATTCGCCATCGGGGGATCCACCTCGCGGCCCACGGCCGACCAGCTCTGGCAGCTGGATCAGGCCTGGGAGGAGGTCCCCGCGCTCGTCGAGGTGTTGAACGAACACATCACGCAGCGTATGCCGAGCGTCAACCAACAGCTGAACGAGCACGGGATCCGGCCGGATCCCGGGGCGGCCATCGAGGTGCCGCGGCGCGGCTAACCGCCCCAGAACCTCAGCAAGCGCGTGATGTTGAAGCCGAGGCGCCACTCGTCGGGCTCGAAGCGGTAGCGCGTGCCGGGCAGGTACTGGCCGGGGTTCAGCCGTGCCGAGTTGGTAACGAAGATCTTGAAGAAGTGCCCGCCCGTCTCGAGCTCGATGCCGATGGTCCCCGCATCGTGCTCGAAGTCCTCCACGGCCTCGCTGATGGTCCATTCCGCGAGGATGCTCCACTGGGAGCCCATGTAGACCTGGCCGTTGAGGCCCAGGTAGAAGCCGTCCTCCGCCTCGGGCGACGTGATGCGCGGGTTGTGCACGTACGACGGTACGACACCGACCGCGAACCGCCGCCAGAGCAGCGCGTTCAGGATGCCTTGGGCGTAGTACTGCCAGTTCCGCGAGTCGAAGGCGCTTCTGTCCGGGACCTCCGTGTTCACGGCGGCACCGCCCAGGAGACCGATCATCCAGGGAACGCCGTCTCGGCCGCCCTCCGCCACCCGCACCTTGACGTTCAGGTCCCAGTTGTCGTCGAGGTTGCTGCGCTGGAACGTGGTCAGGACCCGGTCGTGGAAGGCGTATGCCAACCCCAGACGGTTGTAGACCGGGCCATCCAGTCCCCAGAGGGTCTCCGCTCCCGTGGACAGCGGCGGCTGGAAGCGGTGCGAGATCTCGAATTGGAACTCGCCCTGCCGAAGGGTCTCCGCGGTGGGCAAGTTGGCCGACTGAACCGAGTGGAAGACGGTGACCGGGACCGTGGCTCCGTCGTCGCTCCGGCGCCACCGCACGCTCCGCTCCTCCTCCTGACCCGAGGCGAGGCGCGGATGAAAGAGGACGGCGAGGCACAGCAGCACACTCAGACGGGCTCTCATCCTGACCTCCTCACGGGGCCTGGGCCGGTTGAAGCGCAAAGTCCAGCTCCAGCTCGATCTCGTTTCCGAG
This sequence comes from Gemmatimonadota bacterium, assembly GCA_039589315.1. Taxonomy (GTDB): domain Bacteria; phylum Gemmatimonadota; class Gemmatimonadetes; order Longimicrobiales; family Gaopeijiaceae; genus JBDHHQ01. The sequence continues at coordinate 26,361 of JBDHHQ010000040.1, read as the reverse complement.
CTTCAGGAACATGACCTGCGGGATGTCGATCTCGAAATCGGAAAGGAGCACCTGAAAGCCGCACCGGATTCGGTACCCGTCTCCCAGAGGCTCTGCCGTGCACGGAACGGTGCGCTCCTGCTCGCGGCCGTGGATGCCGAGCGTCCCGACGGCGACGACCTCCATCGTACCGTCGTCTCGCGGGGAGACCTGCTCGATCGATCCGCCGAACGTCGCGTAGGGGTACTCCTCGACCTCGAGGTAGTTGTCCCGCATGTGCCGATTGCGGAGTCCGATCCCGGTGTCGAGGCTGGCGAGCTCGACCTCCAGGTAGAACTCCGTATCCGGCCCTCCCGAGGACGACTCGAACCGAGGCCCGTCGATGATGACGTAGCCGTCGATCCGGTCCGTCACGCCGTCGAAGTCCTCGATGGGAGCCTGGGAGATGAACCGGACCAGATTGTCGTGGTCTCGGTCCACGTGATACTCCTGGGCACCCAGGAGGGCAGGGAACGCCGAAAGCGCCACGCCGGCACCGAAGCGGTGGACCCGGCCTCGCAGGGCCGAACGCGGACGACTACCCACCCCTCAGTCGTTTGCCGCGCCCTGATCGATCCAGTTACGGATGTTGGTCAGGTCGATGTTGTCGAGTGTTCCGCGGCCCTGGGGCATCTGCGTGCCCACTTGTTGGCGGCCTTCCAGTTTGATCACCAGGTAGCTGCCCTGGGCGTTACCGGCGATGACCCGTGTCTGGCTGGGTTCATTGGTGGATCGTACGCCCACCAGCGCTGCATGGGAGTTTCCGCTCCGAAGGTCCAATCCCCCCGCCGGGGTAGCCCCGTGGCAGCTGGAGCTGTTACAGCCGATTCGATTGAAGATCTCCTGAATGTCCTGCGCGAACGAGGGACTGGCCTTGATCTCCCTACCTCCATTGCCGGGTGGACCGTTCGGATTGGTCGTGCTGTCGCTCGAACAGCCCACCAGCACCGTCAGGGCCAGGGCGCCGAGCACGTGGGGGGATCTTCCGGTCATGTGCCCCTCTCCGCAGGGTGATTCAGGAAAACACGCGTTCAACGATTCTTAAACCTTTAAACGATCGGCCACCAGAGGCCGTTACACCCACGGAGCACCCACGCCTCCTCGGCCTGGATCTACAGGCGCCGTACGTCCGCATAACGACTGGAGGGGCTGTCGCGGTTCCACCCGTCGGCTCGTGCGACGCCGATGCGGTCCGGGTCCCCCTGAAGCAGGTTGCGGTGCGCGCCAGGCACCACCCAGGTTGATCACGTGCCTTCCGCGTGATCGAGGCGGAAGGCAGCGGACGCATCTCCGGAGGCAGCAGGGAAAGTGGCAACGACGTCCGACGGCGGGCAGAGGGAGGAAGGCCGACTCCGGGTGGGAATCGTCGGTGGGTCGATCGCCGGGTGCGCCGCGGCCATCGAGCTGTCCCGACTCGGGTGCGACGTGGTGGTGTTCGAGCGATCCCGCGGGACGCTCGTCGGGCGTGGCGCCGGGATCGGCACGCCCACCTCCACCTTCGACCTCCTGGTGGAGCGGGACCTCGTCGACGCCGACATGCCCCGTTCGACGGTGTCCCGCCATCCGTTCGTCGGCCGCTCGGACGCCAGCGGGCCCACGGGTCACACGGCGCTCGCTCTTCCCCTGGACATGGCCCTGGTCAACTGGGGAGATCTGTTCCGCAATCTGCGCAAGCGCGTGCCAGACCACGTGTATCGCTCGGGAGCCGGCGTGGTGGGCCTGGCCTTCGAGGGCGACCGCCGAGCTCTGGAGCTCGACGACGGCAGCCGCTACGGGGCCGACCTGGTCGTCTTCGCCGACGGATACCAGTCGTTCGGACGCCGCATGCTCTTTCCCGACGCCGCGTTGAGCTACCGGGGCTACGTGCTCTGGCGGGGGGTGCTCGAGGAGCGGGACCTCGCCGACAGCGACCCGTTGGAGGACGCCCTCTACCGCATCCACTACCAGGGGCTTCCCGGCAACGCGGTGTTCTATTTCGTGCCGGGGAGCTCCGGCTCGACGGCCAAGGGGGAGCGGTGGGTCAACTGGGCCTGCTACGTGCCCGTGCCGGACCAGGATCTCGACCGGTTCCTGACGGACCGCAGCGGTCAGCGGCACGAGAGCTCCTTGCCCCCCGGTACGATGCGCCTGGAGGAGGAGGCTCGGCTCAAGGGCCTCATGAGGCAGCACCTGCCGCCGTACTTCGCCGAGGTCGTCGCGGGAAGCGCCAGTACCTTCGCCCAGCCGATCTACACCGTGACCGTGCCCGCCTACGCCGAGCAGCGGTGCTGCTTGCTGGGGGACGCGGGGTCCGTGGCCCAGCCATTCACCGGCAGCGGCGTGTTCAAGGCCACCAACAACGCCACGAACCTGGCCCGGGCCCTGGCGGGGGGCGAGGACCTGGACCGGGCTCTGTCGGGATGGAGCCACGTGCAGACCCGCACCGGTCAGCGTCTCACCAGGCTCGGGCGCCAGATGGAGCAGGCGTTCGTTTGGGCCGCGCCGGACTTCGGGAGGATGGAGGCGGCGGAGGCCCGGGCCTGGTGGAGTGAGGCGGTGACGTTTCCCGAGGAGTTCAGCTACGTGGGCCAGGAGGGGGAATGACCGCCCCGACGCGCTTCAGCCTCGTTTTGACCGTCTTTCTCGGCGGGGCCGTGTTCGTCTGCCTCGCGTGCGGCGCTGACCCAAGCCGCGGCGACGGCACCGATTCGGAAGACCACCCCGATCCGCCGGCCGCCGCAGGCGAGCTCGTGGCCGTGGGCGGGACCGAGATCTTCGTGCGCCGCATGGGTACGGGCGATCCCGTGATCGTGGTCCACGGCGGCCCCGTTCTGGATCACGGGTACCTCCTTCCACACGTGGAGCCGTTGGCCGCCGGCCACGAGCTCGTTCTCTACGACCAGCGCCTCAGTGGCCGGTCGGCGGGGCGGGTCGACAGCGCGTCGGTCCGGATCCAGGCCTTCGCCGACGACATCGAGGCCCTCCGGCGGGAGCTGGGTCTCGGGCGGGTTCATCTACTCGCTCACTCCTGGGGCGGGCTCCTGGCCCTGAACTACGCGCTCCGCTACCCGGATGGGCTACGCTCCCTGGTGCTGGTATCACCCATGCCCCCGAACGCGGCGCTCTGGCAGGAGGAACAGCGTTGGGTGGCTGAGCGGATCACGGCGGCCGATAGCGCCGCCATGGCCCAGGCCCGTTCGTCCGACGCCTTCGCCCGGGGCGAGCCGGGCGCGATCCGCGAGGCCCTCATGGCGACGTACCGCAGTCAGTTCCACGACCGCTCTCTCGCCGACCGGTTGACGCTGTTCGTGCCCGAGGACTACAAGGCCCGCAGCCGCCAGTTCGGTTACATGATGCCCGACCTCATGGGCTTCGACCTCACCGATCAGTTGATGCGGATCGAAGCGCCGACGCTGATCGTCTATGGAGACGTCGAGCCCGGCGCGAGCATCAGCGGGGATGTCCTGGTCGACGGGATCGCGAACGCCACGCTGGTCCGGATCCCCGAAGCGGGTCACTTCGCCTTCGTGGAGCGACCCGAGGCCTTCCTGGGCCTCGTCGGCGACTTCCTCCGAGACCACTCCAACGACGATCCTTGAGGACCCATGAACACGCTCACGTTCGACAACGAGACGGTCAAACGGCTGGCCATGGGCGATCTGCCCGGCGAGTTGGACCGCACGCGGCGAACTCTCGAGAGGTTGCCGGAAGACCGCTTCGACTGGAAGCCTCACCCCAAGTCGATGTCACTCCACGAGCTCTCGGCACACGTGGTCAACCTTTTGTTCTGGATGACCGTGACGCTGCGGCAGACCGAATTCGACATGGCGTCGCTGCCGGACGAACGGCAGATCCCCCCAACGCTGGACGAGCTGCTGGCGCTCTTCGACGAGCAGGCGGCCGTCGTCGCTCGAGCGTTGGACGACATCACGGCCCGTGACCTCCTGCTCGACTGGACGTTGAGGGAGGGTGACACCGTGTTTTTCACGATGCCGCGGGGCATGGCCATGCGGGTCTTCTGCATCAGCCACCTGGTGCACCACCGGGCGCAGCTCGGCGGGTACCTGCGCATGTTGGATGTCCCGTTGCCCCAGACCTATGGCCCCACCGCCGACGAGCCGGACATGGGCTGAGGGCAGACGCGCATTCGGCATGACCCCGCGCCCGCTTCCCGTCGTTCCGCTGGAACAGGTGATCCGGCTCTGGCTCCACCGGCAGGGCCTGTCGGCGCCTCGGGGATCGGTTCCACTGGACAAGCGCACTCTCGTGGGCCACCTGGAGCGGACCGGCGCGCTGCAGCTGGACTCGGTGAACGTGTTGGACCGCGCCCACTACCTGACCCTCTGGAGTCGTTTCGGGCCGTACACGAAAGGGCATGTGGACCGGTGGGTGTACCGGGAGCGCACCGCCTACGAGTACTGGGGACACGAGGCCTCCATCCTGCCTATCTCCCACTTGCCCCTCGGCCGCCGTCGTATGAGGCGCTTTCCTCCGCCCAGATTGCGGGAGCGGTCGTGGTGGCCCAGCTACGCGACGTCCACCGCTTCCAAGCGCCGCGTGCTCCGTCGCCTGCGGGCCGAGGGTCCGCTCGAGAGCTCCGACTTCGAGAGGCGGGCGACTGAATCCCCTGACGTCTCGCCGTGGGGCATGCCGATGCCGAAGGAGGACACCAGGTCGCTCAAGCTCCTGTGGCACGACGGCCGAGTGGCCGTGCGCCGTCGCCGTCACTTCCGCTGTGTGTACGATTTGGCCGAGCGCGTATACCCCGAGGGTCCCGTGGCCAGCCCGACCGAGTTCGAGGACAGCTGGCTCCGGGTGGGCCTGTCGGGGAACGGCGTGGCCAGCGAGCGTCACCTGACGAACTACGTCACCGGGCCCTCACCGGTAGCCGCCGAGCGGAAGCGCATAATCCGTCGACACCTCGCGAAGGGGAGGATCGTGGAGGTGCGCGTGCAGGATCGGCGTGGCTCGTTCTTCGTGCTTCCGGAGCACCTCGAGATGATCGAGGAGCTGCCGGCACCGCAGGGCACGACGCTCGTCTGCCCCTTCGACTCCCTCCTCTGGCAGCGGAAGCGGGCGGAGGAGCTCCTGGGCTTCGCGTACCGCGTCGAGATCTACGTGGCGGCGGCGAAGCGGCAGTTCGGCTACTACGTGATGCCGATCCTGCACGAGGGTCGACTGGTGGGCCGGCTCGATCCCAAGCTGCACAGAGACCGGGGGCTGCTGGAGATCAAGGCGATCTACCTCGAGGACGGCTTCGAGGGAGGCACGGATTTCCGGCGAGGGCTCGCCGAGTCGCTGGAGAGCCTCCGGCAGTTCCTCGACGCGGAGCGCATGGATCTGCCGAAGGGATGGCGCCAGTGAAGTCACGTCGTGTGGCGTCCGGCGAGCGCATGCGGCCGAGGCGGGGCCCGGCCTCCGCCTGCCGTCCTACCGTCCCGACCCGGTGGCCAGCGCGATCCACTGACGGGCGACGCCTTGCACGGGGAGGTACGCCACCCACACGTCGTCGGACCACGCGGCCACACGCCGGGCCACGTCAGCGGCGTCCGTCGCCCTGAGGACGTGGGTCAGGTCCAACGCTCCGCGCGCCGAAGGGACGCCGGGCTTCGTCAGGTCGTCCCTGCGGCCGCCGAGCCACCTCTGGACGGCTGCGTTGAGCTGGGGATCGCCGGCGTGCTCCTGGGTCACGCACAGCCCGGTCAGGTGGGCGGCATAGGACTTGGCGGACCGGCAGAACGTGTCGGGATGCTGGAGGGAGTAGAGGTCCACCAGCAGTCGGTGGAACCGGCCATAGGCCAGCTCCGAGAACGACTTGGCGAGCAAGGTCTCCCACAGGTCCTGGCAGCTCTGGTAGGTGCCGAACGGCTCCGCACCGCAGCTGCGGCAGCGACCCGGGCCGGCGGCACCAGGATCCCCTTTGACAGCTTGCATGACCCCCCTTCGCTTCCTGTATCCAAAGTGCGCGGGAAGTGGTCGGCACGGCGAATCTCCGGGCTGGCCGGTGGGCTCCCAGGCGTAGCCCCGTCCGTTCCTCGTCGTTCCACGTGGGCCCCGGCGTGACCCCGGGGGTCGGGCGGCCGGAGCCTCCGCGACGCCGCACCAGCGAGTCGCCCGGCTTGCCCCGGGCCACTCCAGCCGAGCAGCTTGCCCCCGGTACGAGGAAGACCGCCTCGGAGCCGTTGCCGGGCTTCGGCCCGCCGCCGCCAGGCGCAATAAGCGGCCGGACCACATGCCGCTGGGAGGGGGCCTGACATGACACGACGGTTATGGTTCGAGAGACGCTTCGCGCTCGGGCTTCCCCCCGAGGCGTTCCCGGAGATCGTGGAGCGCGTCCGGGGGACGCCCGCCAGGCTGGACGAGCGCATCGCCCTGGTCCCCGCGGCGAGGTACACGGGGCGCCAGGGCGACGCGTGGTCGATCCAGGAGAACGTGGGACACCTCCTGGACCTGGAGCCACTTTGGGCAGGTCGTCTGGACGACCTGCTCGAGGGGGTCCAGGAGCTCCGCCCCGCAGACCTGCAGAACCGGAAGACCCACGCAGCCGGGCACGACGAGAAGACCATGGCCCAGCTCCTGGCGGGCTTCCGCGCGGCCCGCGAGCCGGTGGTCCGCCGACTCGAGGAGCTGCCGCGCACCGACCTGTCGCGCACCGCCTTGCACCCTCGGCTGAGGCAGCCCATGTCGATCGTCGATCTCTTCTTCTTCGTGGCAGAGCACGACGACCACCACCTGGCCGCCATCTCGGCACTGAACCGGTCCTACGCACGCCCGTAGCGGGACGCCATCCCTCGCTTCATCGAAAGGCAACGACGTGGCTCCACTCGTAGAGCGCTGTGAGCTGGCCCCCGGATTCACCATCTCCCGGGTGCTGACGGGCCTGTGGCAAGTCGCCGATCTGGAGCGGGACGGGCGTCGCCTGGACGTGCGCCATGCGGCCCAGGCCATGCGACCCTACGTCGACGCCGGTCTCACGACCTTCGACATGGCCGATCACTACGGCTCTGCCGAAGACATCGCCGGAGCCTTCCGGGAGCATCAGCCAGGGGGTGAGGCCGTCCAGCTCCTGACCAAGTGGGTTCCCCGACCGGGTCGCTCGAGCCGCGACGACGTCCGGGCCGCCGTGCAGGTCTCGTTGGACCGGCTCAAGGCCGAGCGGCTGGACCTGCTCCAGTTCCACGCGTGGTCCTATGCGGATCCCGGATGGCTCGACTGCCTGTTTTGGCTGCACGAGCTCCACGAGGAGGGCGTGATCGCTCACCTCGGGCTCACCAACTTCGATACGGCCCACCTCCGTGTCGTGCTGCACAGCGGCATCCCGATCGTGTCGAACCAGGTCTGCTATTCCCTCGTGGACCAGCGGCCGAGCCTGGGCATGACCGAGCTGTGCCTGGAGCACGGGGTGAAGCTGCTGGCCTACGGCACGGTCGCGGGTGGCTTCCTGACCGAACGCTGGCTCGAGGCCCCAGCGCCCGAGTGGGACCACCTGGAGACCTGGTCGCAGATGAAGTACGGGCGCTTCATCCGGGCCGCGGGCGGTTGGGAACGGTTGGGTCCAGTGCTGCAGGCCGTGCATGCCGTCGCGGCGAAACACGGCGTATCCATGGCCAACGTGGCGTGCCGGCACATCCTGGACCGACCCGCTGTCGGCGGCATCATCATCGGGGCTCGCCTGGGCCGCAGCGAACACGTGGTGGACAACCTTCGGCTGTTCGACCTGACGCTGGATGACGAAGACAACGCCGCCATCGCCCTTGCCATAGCGGATCTCGACCCGATTCCCGGGGACTCCGGAGACGAGTACCGGAAGCCGCCCTTTCTCACGGCGTCCGGCGACCTCAGCCACCACTTCGACGAGTTCCCACCACCGTTCGAGGCCATCGACGGTCCTGGCGCCCGCCGGAGGGTCCTCACGGGTACGGTGTGGGAGTCCCTAGCGGGCTTCAGTCGCGCTGTGCGGGTCGGGGACCGCGTCGTGGTGTCCGGGACGACGGCCACCCACGGGGACCGGGCCATCGGTGGGGACGACCCGGCGGCTCAATTCCACTTCGTGATCGACAAGATCGAGGGCGCCCTGCTTTCCCTGGGTGGGCGTCTGGACGACGTGGTCCGTACCCGAGTGTTCATCGCGAGTGAGGAGCACTGGGAACCCGTCACCCGCGCCCACGGCGAACGGTTCGGCCAGATTCAGCCGGCGAACACCCTGGTCCGGGCCGGTATCATCGGGGACGGCTACCTGGTAGAAGTCGAGGCCGAGGCGCTCGTGGAGAGCTCCGCTTCCTGAGCGCGGTTCCGCGTCAGGCTCCGCCTGCCGCTCGGAGAAACCGCCGAGCGAGCTGCGCGATCCGCAGGTTGTCCGCTTCCTCGGCCTCGGCCAGGATGCGCTCGATGTGAGGAACCAGGCGAGCCTCCCCCCAATCGCAGCCCGTGGCGAGCTCGGCGCTTCGCGTATCTCCCGCGTTGGCTCCCTCGATCAGGGCCCACGCCGCGGCTTCATCGAAGTACGGCGACTCGGGATCGGGAAGGCTGTACCTGGGTTCGGGCTCGTCGCCTGTATCTTCTTTGACGAAGGCTCGGGACATGGATCTCTCACTCCGAGTACGATGCCAGTCAGGGCGGGCAGCCTTCACAAGGACCGAGCTCGGGACTCGACCCTTCTGCTGCCTGTATCAGTCGATCAAAGACGGCCCTTCGCTCCCGGCTCCGGCCGAAACGGTCAATGCCTCGCCCCGGGCGCGACCGATCCCCCCTGTCGTCCCACCCGGGGAGGCGCCAGGTTGGCGAACATCCGGTCCCCAGGCGACGCTGACCATGGACGACACCACCGATACCCATCTGGCGAGCGGCGCCCGGCCGAAGACGCCGGACGACCTCTTCGCGCGATTCGACGAGCTCGGCATCGCAACGAATACCATCGAACATGCCCCCGTGTTCACCGTGGCCGAGTCGAAGGCGCTCCGCGGGCCCATCCCCGGGTGTCACACGAAGAACCTGTTCCTCCGGAACAAGAAGGGCCGGATGTGGCTGGTGGTGTGTCTCGAGAGCCGCTCGGTGGACCTGAAGGGGCTCGGCAAGGCGATCGGGGCAGGCTCCCTCTCATTCGGGAGTCCTCGCCGCCTCATGTCCTTTCTCGGAGTGATCCCAGGTGCCGTCACGCCGTTCGCGGTGGTGAACGACACGGAAGGAGCGGTGCGGGTCGCCGTGGATCGGGACATCCTGGCGCAGGAGCCCCTGAACTTCCATCCCCTGGACAACTGCATGACCACGTCCATCGGGGCCGACGACTTCGTCCGCTTCCTCGAGGCGGAGGAACACCCGCCGCTGCTGCTGGACTTCGACGAAATCCCACCGCGGGACTGAGATGGCGCGGCGCTACGGGGATCGGATCATCGAGGCGTATTACCTGGCGACTCCCCTGTTCTTCCTCGCGGACCTGATCTTCGACGCTCCCGTGAGAGCCGCGGCGTTCCACGCGCCGGCGTGGCGATACGCCTACTACATCGTGTTGGTGGGCTTGGGCTTGCTCTGTCGCTTCCGCCCCCGGCTGGCCCCCGTGGTGGGCATGGGCGAGAGCGCCGCCAACCTGCTGCTCCTCATCCTCTCGATCCTGCTTCCGATCTGGGGAATGGCCGATCAGGTCCTGGCCCACGAGTCGGTGACCGGCGCGCCGACCGGGCCCCAGCTCGTCAACTTCGTGCTGGTGGGGGGCATGGCCATCATCGCCTTCAAGCGGAACGAGGGCGCGTTCTACCGGGGGATCGGGCGCCGCCGATGATGGGACGTCAGGTCTGGGGCCCGCGGCTGGGCCGATGCGCGCTGTTCGCGCTCGTGGGCATACACGTCGTGCTTCCCTTCACGCCGTTGAACCCGCACAGCGAGGGCAGGATCGTCGCGGCGAGCTTGATCCTCGGCGGCTCGTTCCTGTACCTGGGCCTTCTGACCTACCGGACACCCGCGCGGGCGTTCTGGGGCGGATTCGGGCTTCTGGCGGTCGTGGTCATCGTGAGCGCGTGGAGCGGCGCGTCTCCAGTGGAGGAGGGGCTGTGGGTGAAGCTGACCCTTCTCGTCATCCTGGCGTTCGCCGCGCTCACGGCCGGAGAGGCCGAGCCCGGGCGTGGGGCCGGAGTCGCATAGCAGCACCGCGCCCGCAACGCTAGACTGGGTGTGGTGCGCGCCTGAGACGGTCGGGTCCGCGGCGAACCGCGCCGTGGGGCTGGTGAGGTGTGGGGACCGGGTGCGCAGCTCCGACCTTGCCACGGGACGACGAGCATGGAACCTCAGATCGAAGCGTTGATCCAGGAGCTGGAACGTCAGACGGCGGAGGTGGAGGGGTTGGCCGCTCCACTGACCGACGAGCGGTTCTTTCGACGGACCTCGGGCGGGAAGTGGTCCGTTGCCGAGCACGTCGCCCACCTCGCCGTGTCGAATCGCCCCTACCTCGAGTCCATCGGCGTGGCCGCGGAGCGGGCACGGGCCAAAGGGTGGCTTCGGCCCGGGCCGTATCGGGGCGGCTGGCTGATGAACCGGTTCACGCGGAGCATGGAACCGCCGGTGGAGCGGGGCCTGAAGACGTTCAAGCAGCTCCAGCCGCCGGCGGACATGGACCGGGCCGGGGTCATGAGGGACTTTCGCGCCACCCAGGAAGACATGGTCGTGTCGCTCCGGGCGGCAGACGGCGTGGACCTGGGGCGGGCGAAGCTCCGTTCGCCGTTCCTGAAGCTGCTGACGATGCCCGTGATTGGGGCCTACGAGTTCCTCGTCGCCCACAATCGTCGTCACATCTGGCACATGACGAACATCGTCGGAGGAGGCGTCGCGGCAGGGAGCCCGAGTCGACCGATCAGGGAGGAGCGATGAGAGCTCGGCGGATTCTCCGGATCGGCGGCATGCCGGCCGGCTGGCTGCTCCTGGCGGCGTGGTGCGCGTCCGCTCAGGAGGCCCCCCAGACCCAGACGGATTCCTACACCCGGTACGAGCTCCAGTCGCCCGGATCCGGGAGCTTCCGCATCCTCTACGACGTGAGCGCCACGACACCGGGTGCGCGCTTCTACTACAACACCATCCGGACCGGGGCCGAGGAAGTGGTACATGGGGTGACGGACCTCCACACCGGCCAACCCCTGTCGTGGGAGCTCGTGGACGGCGCGCACGCGCGCGAGCACGGACATCCCACCGCGAGCCCGGTTGGACGTTACATCAAGGTCACACTGGCCCGGCCGGTGCCCGAGGGCGGGCAGGGCCGGGTCCGGATCGACAAGACCTACCGGGACGGGGAGAGCTACTTCGACGACGACGGAGACATCGTCTTCTCCCGGTCGCTCGGGATTCGCCGCAACGCCGTCGTGCTCCCACCCGGGTACGAGCTCGTCGGGTGTAACTACCCCTGTCAGGTGGACACCGAGGCCGGTGGCCGGGTGCGGGCCAGCTTCATGAATCCTGGTCCCGGGCCGGTGCCCTTCGAGGTGCGAGGGCGTCGCTTGCCGGACGCGGTGGCGGCGAAGATGGTCTCGCGAGAGACCGGCTTCCCCGAGCCCGCCACCGCCACCAGCACCGTGGTCGGCGGGGCCAGGGCGGAGTGGAGCTTTCCGGAGCGGGCGTTCCAGGATCGGGACATCACCTACTTCCTCCAGCCGCCGGAGACCCACTCGTTCCGTCTGTTCCACGACTACACGGAGTCCCGTCCCGGGATGGATCGTTACCTCAACGTCGTTCGTGCCGGAAGCAGGGCCTCGGATCCGTCCGCCACCAACCTCGACACGGGAGAGGCGCTCGACGTCGAGACGTTGCGGGGCGCCGAGATCACGGAGCGCGGGATCGAGCTGAGCGGCGGAGTCACGGACGAGACGGAGGTGGTGGTCATCTGGTTCGACGCGGTGCAGCCCGGTCAGTCGGTGCGGCTGAGGATCTGGGAGACGTACACGGATCCCGGCCGCTACGTCGTGTCGGGGGACGAGTTGGTCTGGGACCGGTCCTTCGGCAGGTCCCGAAACACGGTCGTGCTTCCGGCGGGGTGGGTGCTCGCGGCAAATGCCATCCCAGGCGTCATCGACGAGGGCGCCGCCGGTGAGATCCGCATCCGGTACGTGAATCCGCGGCCCGACCAGATCCGCGTGTTCATCCGGGCCAAGCGGCGCTGAGGCTCGAGAGGGCCGCCACGCGGACCATCATCTTCGCCAGTTCGGCCTCTAACCCTACGGAGCGAGACCATGTGCAGGAACATCAAGACGCTCTTCAACTTTGATCCGCCGGCCACCGACGACGAGATCCGTGCCTCGGCCGTCCAGTTCGTTCGCAAGCTCAGCGGCTTCACCACGCCGTCCCGGGCCAACGAAGCCGCCTTCGACAAGGCGGTCGACGATGTGGCGGCGGTGGCGCGGGAGCTGGTCGACTCGCTGGTGACCCAGGCACCGCCCAGAAACCGGGAGGAGGAGGCCGCCAAGGCTCGGGCTCGTGCGGCGAAGCGGTTCGGCGCTCCGGTGGCGGGCACATGACGGGGCTCGGGCGGATCGGTACGGGCGTCCTCTGCGTCGCCGTGTTCGCGTGCGGATCGGGAGACGTCCCCGCCGACGGGTCGACCGGCGATGTGGGCGAAGCGCCGCCGGCGCTCAGCTGGGACGCCGTGCAGGATCCCTCGCATCGCCTGGCCATCGTGTCGGGCTTCTCCGGCCCCGAAGCCGTGCGTTACGACCCGGACCAGGACGTCTACTTCGTCTCCAACTTCAACGGCGACGGTATGGACCGTGATGGAAACGGCTTCGTGAGCCGGGTCGGCTCGGACGGGGTGATCGAGTCCCTGTCCTTCATGACGGGCTCCGAGGAATGGCCGCTCCACGCGCCCCGGGGGATGAACATCACGGGGGACACTCTTTGGGTGACCGACGTGGACGGCGTCCACGGGTTCCGGCGCACGGACGGTGCGCACGTCGCATTCGTCGACTTCAGCCCGTTTGCGCCGGGATTCCTCAACGACATCGCCGTGGGTCCGGATGGTGCGCTCTACGTGACGGACACCAACGTGCCCCGTGTGTATCGCCTCGACGGGCGTGACGTGTCCGTGGCGGTCGACGGCCCGGAGCTGGGCCGGCCCAACGGGATCGCCTGGGACCCCGCCGGGGAGCGGTTCCTGCTGGCGCCGTGGGGCGGAGGGCAGGAGTTCCACGCCTGGCGACCCGGGGGCCAGGTCGAGGTCGTCGCGACGAGTCCCGGAGGCGACTTCGACGGCATCGAGGTCGTGGGCTCCCGCTGGCTCGTGGCCAGCCAGGTGGATTCCTCCCTGCACGTCATCGAGGACGGGACGGGACGCGTGCTGATTCGGGTCGGTGGTGAGCCGGCCGACATCGGGGTGGACACCCGCCGAAGCCGGGTCGCCGTCCCGTATATCTCGCTGAACCGGGTGGACGTCTGGCGATTGCCCCCGAGCTAGTGCGGTGATGCCGAAGTCGTGATGCTATTCGAGAGCCGCTGCATCCCGCCCGGCGGCGTTGCGGTTCCTCGGAGCGCCAGGAGCTACGCCAGCGGCGCGAATTTCTCGGTTGTCGGCCGTGGCCAAGTTCTGCCCAGGCTTCGGTGACCCTCAGGCGCGGTTCAGCACGTCGGCCAACAGGTCCACGTCGTCCGCCGTGTTGAAGATGGCCGGGGATACCCGGATTCGGCCCGGACTCAGCGCCACGGCGATGCGCTCCGCGCTCAGGCGCTCCCCGAGGCCCTCGGGCGAATGCCCCGTGGTGAAGGTCACGATGGGGGACCGATCCGTGTGGGGCGAGACGCAAGGGTAGCGGTCCGGATCGACGCGGTCCTTGAGCCTCCCGGCGAGACCGACCGCATGGTCGCGCATGGCCTCCACACCGATCTCCTCGACGAAGCCGAGTCCCTCGTAGAGGGCGGCGTAGCACAGGTACGCATGATGGCCCGGCTCGTACCGGCGGGCATCGTCCGGGTCCCGGACGACGAAGTCGGCCTGTCCGGCCACCGGCTCCGCGATCCAGGGGCGGTAGTTGTGGCGGGCATGGCCTGGAAACAGCCGATCGGTCAGCGCCGAGCCTTGCAGCTCCCGTCGGACGAACAGGAATCCGGTGCCGTGGGGGCCGAACAGCCACTTGTATCCGTTCCCGGCGGCGAAGTCGATGCCCAGGTCGTGGACGTCGAACGGGACGATCCCGGCGGCCTGGATCACATCGGCATAGACGTAGGCGCCGTGCGCATGCGCGAGGGCGGCGAGCTCCTTCATGGGCTCGATCCGGCCGTTCACGTTGGACACGAGCGTCACGGACACGAGGGCGGTCTGGTCGTCGATGGCCTCCGCCATCTGCTCGAGCTGCAGGTCGAAGCCATGGCTGCGGACGATGCGGACGTCCATGCCCGCGTCCCCGAGGCCCAGCAGATTGTGTAGCGAACCCGCGAAGTGGAGGTCGTTGGTGACCAGGTTGGCCCCGCTCCACAGCGAGGGCAGCCCGTCCAGAACGATCTGCTCTCCCTCCTTGGTGCAGTGGACGAGCGCCACCTCCGACGCATCCGCGCCGATCAGGCCGGCGATGCGGCCACGCACTCCCGTGAGCATCTCGCGGAAGTAATCGCCCCGTCCATCTCCGGGTCCGTGGGTCCAGAAGTCCTCGTACCGTCGAAGCCCCTCCTGCGCGAAAGAGCCGAGAGGCGTTCCGCCTGCGGTGTTGAGGAACACCTGACCCTCCAGGCGCGGGAACAGCTCGCGGATCTCGTCAGGGGTCTGGCGTGCCCCGGCACGGCCCACCGCGGCACCACGCCGGGCGCCGGCTTCCAGGGCCAGCGGGGCGCCCACCGCGGCCCCCATGCCCGTGGTCAGAAACTGTCTTCGGTCCATCTCACCCTCCCGCTCGAGACACGCTTCTGCTGAATGTACGAGCGGAGGGGTGGCCTCTGTCGAGTCTCGCTGGCACCCACCCGCGCCCTTGGCCCGGAGATTCGGTCGCCGCGACCGTAGTCCTTGCGGAGCGCCTCCATGGGCTCGAGCCGAGCCGCCCGCCGAGCCGGCACGAAGTTGGCCAGCGCTGCCACGGCGACGAGCAGCAGCGTGACGCCCACGTACACGACCGGATCCGTGGCGCTGACCCCGACCAGGATCCCTGACACGACGCGGGCCGTGGCCAGGGAGGCGAGCAGCCCCACGATCACGCCTGCGGCGACCAGCAGCATGCCCTGGCGCACGACCTGTCGGAGCACCTGCTCCCGGCGGGCTCCCAGGGCCATGCGAATGCCGATCTCGCTGGTGCGCTGGCCGACGGAGTAGGAGATCACGCCGAAGAGGCCTGTCACCGCCGGCGTCAGGGCGACGCCGGAGAAGATCGCGAGGAGCCACACCGACGCCCGGCGCGTTCAGAGCGCCGCGAACCAGTCATGTGGCGCCGGCGGCTCGGGCCCGTGCCACCCAACGCGCGAGCATCTCCGTTTCCTCGGCCAGTCGTTCCTCTCCTGCGGGCGTCAGTGCGTAGTACTGGCGCCGCTCGTCGTCCGGCTCGCCGCGGGGAACCGCGATCTGCCGGATCAACCCTCCCTCTTCGAGGGTCGTGAGGGATCGATACAGCATGGCGGGCCAGAGTCGCATATGCTCGTCCGTCTGCTCGAGGACGGCCCGCTGGATGCCGTAGCCGTGGAGCTCCCGCTTCGAGAGCGCCAGGAGAATCTGGTACCACTGAGGCTTCATGGGTCGTGAGATCATGGTCGCCTGCACCAGTGAGATTGATACCATCTGAGATTGATCTCAGTTGATACTAATTAGAACGGGAGCACCGTGCCAGGGCTGGCCTGGCCGCCGGAGATCACGGGGGGCTCCCCGCATGCGGCTCACTCGATTATGCTCTTCGCGCGCTACACGTATACGACGACCGTCCAGGAGGTGCCTGCGCTATGAAGGTCGGCCTGGTGGGCTTTGCGGGATCCGGAAAGACCACAGTGTTCAACACGATGACCGGGAGGGACGTCCCGGTGGGGTACGGCGGCGAGGTCCGCCTCGGCTCGGTTGCCGTTCCCGATCCACGGGTCGACGCTCTTTCGGTCGTGTTCTCACCCCGGAAGACGACCTACGCCGAGATCACATTCTGCGACATCCCCGGCGAGCATGGTGCCGAGAAGAAGGGGCTGTCGCCCCGTGCTCTGCAGGAGATTCGGGACCAGGAAGCGCTCTGTCTCGTCCTGCGAGACTTCGAGAGTCCGGCGCTGGAGGATCCGCCGGATGCGCTGGGCGATCTGGAGGCGTTCCACACCGAGTGCCTCTTCGCCGATCTCGAGATCGTCGAACGGCGGCTCGATCGGGCCAGGAAGGAACGGGCCGACGCCCAGGAGGTGGCGGCCTTCGAGACCATGAAGGAGGCGCTGGAGGACGAGCGTCCCCTCCGCTCGCTGGATGCCGATGCGCTGGACAGGGGTCTCATCCGGGGGTACGGACTCCTTTCAGACAAGCCGCTTCTGGTTGCGCTGAACCGCCGCGAGGAGGATGCAGCGTCTCCGGTCCCCGAACCGCTGAGCCAGCGGTGGGAGGAGCTCGGAGCGGGCGGGCTGTCCCTTTCGGCGAGCGTCGAGGCGGAGATCGCCGGGCTGGCGCCGGACGATCGGATCGCGTTCCTGGAGGACCTTGGGCTCGAGGAATCCGCGCTGGACCGGTTCATCCGGGCCGCCTACGGGCTGCTCGACCTGATCTCGTTCTTCACCGTCGGAGAGGACGAGGTGCGGGCGTGGACCATCCACCGAGGCACCATGGCCCGCAAGGCGGCGGGGCGGATTCACTCCGACCTGGAGCGGGGCTTCATCCGGGCCGAGGTGATCCCGTACGACGTCTTCATGGAGCACGGATCGGAGGCCAAGGTGAAGAGCGCCGGCAAGCTCCAGGTAGAGGGCAAGGAGTACGTCGTCGCGGACGGAGACATCCTGCACGTCCGATTCAACGTCTGACCGGACGAACCCGCTGCGGGCCGCACGGAACGCGGGACCTGCAGCGGTGGTAAGGGCCGGACGAACCTCGAGTCACCCCGCCTCCCGCCGAGATGGAGAAGGCACATGCGACGTTGGATGATACTCACGGCTTCCCTGGTCGCGGCCCCGGCGGCCGCTCAGCAGAGCGAGCCGGTTCCGCCTCCGGCCGTGGTGGCGGTCGTCGACCTGGCGCGCGTGTCCGAAGAGAGCCTCGTGGGCCAGCTCCTGTCCAACCAGTTGGAGACCCTCCAGGCGGAGTTCGAGACCGAGCTGAACGAGCGACGAGGCACGGTCGAGCAGAATCAGGCCGACTTCCAGTCGCTGGTTCAAACGTTCCAGGAGGAGCGGGAAGGGCTCGCCGAGGCTGAAGCACAGGCGAGAGAGGCGGATCTCTTGGAACGGCAGCAGTCTCTGCAGGACCTGATCCAGGCCGCACAGGTGGACGCGGACGCGCGCCAGAGGCGGTTTCAGAACGAAGTCGCGCGGCTCACGGCACAGCTCGATGGCGACATCCGGCCCTACATCAACGAGGTTGCCGAAACCCTCGGCGTCAATCTCCTACTGCCTCGCTCGCAGACCGTGTTCAGCCGACCGGAGCTGGACATCACGGATCGCGTGATCGCCAGGGTCGACGAGGCGTTTCGTGCAGGAGAGGTGGCCAACCCCGTGCGCTGAGCGGATGGAGAGGCCCTCTGGTGGATGGCCAAGACGTGCCCTACCGCTCGTACGGCACGACCCTGGGCGTCTCATGACCGGGTGCGCCCGGTCGGTTCGGGGCGCGCAGGCGCCGGCTCCTAGCGGAACATGGAGGGCTCCACCTCCATGGCGACCTCACTGATCTTGTCTACGGGGATCCCGACTCGGCGGGCATGCTCGTAGACGGCTTCCGGATTCGGCGCCTCGTACTCGCAGTAGATCTTGCCCTCTGCCTCCGAGATGTAGCTGCGAATCCAGACCACGCCCTCCATGCTGTCGGCTACCTGGACGGAGACCTTGCCCATGGCTTGGAACTCCTCCTGCGTGGCCGTCATGTTCCGTTCGATGATGTAGCGCGGCATCGCAAGCTCCTGAAGTGGAAGTCTCAATCCGTGCGATCTGCGTCGTCGGATGCGGTGCTCCGACAGAGCGCCTCGAGCTCGGTGTCGTGGATCTCCCTGGCGATCGCCAGGGCAGCAGCCGCGAACGCGTCGCCACGCTCGCCGGCACCTGCGCGTCGTGAGAGCTCGCTCAACCTCTGCAGCGCCCAGCCTTCTCCCGTCCGATCTCCCAGCTCTCTTCGCTTCTCCAAGCACTGGTGGTACGAATCGTAGGCTCGCGTCAAGTCTCCGGCTTCGCGGTATGCGGCCCCCAGGGCGGCCAGGCCGTCGGCTTCGGAGGCCGTCCGCCCCCAGGCGCGGTTGGCCTCCAGCGCCTCATGGAGCGTCGTCAGGGCCTCATTCGTGCGCCCGAGCCGCGTCAGCACCACGCCCAGTCCGTTGAGCAGACCGCCGAGCTCCCTGGAGTCCCCCGACGCGCGGAGCCGGGCCGTTGCGGCGTGGTACTGCCGTTCGGCCTCCGCCAGCTCGCCACGCCGCCACGCGAGGATCGCGAGGCTGTTCCGACAACGCGCCTCGGCATCGGCGTCGTCCAGCTCACGGGCAAGCGCCACGCCGCTCCGGAGAAGCTCGCGGGCCACCGTAGGCTCCGCGGTCCGCCGTAGTCCCGCCTCGTGCTCGAGGGCGACCAGCGCGCCGGGGCGGTCGCCCAGGGACTCCCGGAGCCGCCGCGCCCGAAGCCACGCATCGGCGGCACCTTCGTGTCCGGTCGCTTCGAGGGCCCCGGCCAGCTTGCCCAGGATCTCGGACCGGGCACGATCCGAGCCGACGCGACGCAGGAGGGCCACCGACTCGCGGTAGTGTTCGGCCGCCTCGTCCGCCCGCCCGATGGTCATGAGGGCGTCACCCAGCAGCGAGTGCGCGTGGGCCACGCCGTCCGTACGATTGGCTCGGTGCGACAGCGCGATGGCCTCGTCGTAAGCCGACAGAGATTCGTCGATGCGGCCCTGCTCCATGTAGAGCGCCGCCAGCGCGAGCAGGTTGAACGCGTGCCGCATGGGCAGACGGGCGTCGGCGGCAATGCGATTCCCCTCCTCGAAGGCCTCGATTGCCTCCGGCCCCCGGCCCTTGGTCTTGAGCAGATGTCCCCGGTAGTTGAGGGCGTACACTCGGTCGAGCGGGGTCCCCGTGGACTCGGCCAACGCCCACGCCTCGTCCCCGATGGCGTGGGCCCGATCCAGCTCTCCCTGCTCCCGCCAGACCCGTCCCAGGTTGACGAGGTCCCGCAGGAGCACGGTCGCCGGAGCCCCCTCTCGGTCCCAGTCCACGACCTCTTGCAGCGGAGCGACGGCTTCCTGGTAGCGGGCACGCCGCCAGAGGCTGTGTCCCACCGCCCGGAGGGCGACGACGCGCACCCCGAGGTCGCCGAGCTCCGAGGCCATCTCCAGGGCTCTCTCGAACGCTTCGTGGGCCTCGTCGTGTCGGGCCGTCAGTGTCGACAGCTCTCCCTGCCGCACCCACACCTGAGCCAACTCGGTCGAGGGCTCTCCGTCGAGCAGGGCCAGCAGCTCGTCGATGACCTCCTGCTGGCGGTCACGTCGGCCCAGAGTCTCGAGATGACGCTCCTCCTCGAGCAGAATCGCCACCAGCGTGGCCGTCTTTTCGGACTGCGACGCCTCCCGGCGCTCGACGCACTCGCGGGCGCGATCCAGCATCTGGACGGCCTCGTCGAGGCGCCACAGCCCGGCGGCCCGCTCGGCCGCCAGGAGCCCATACCGAACCGCCCGATCCCAATCCTCGGCCTCGGCGAAGTGGTCGGCGAGGCGCTCGGAGTGCTCCTCGACGCGGCCCGGGTACAGCGCTTCGATGGCTTCACCCGCCAGGGCGTGCCGCTCCCGGCGTTGCCGTTCGAGAAGGCTCTCGTACGTGACGTCCAGCGTGAGGGCGTGCTTGAAGCGGTAGGTCGGCTCCGGGAGCAGGCTGGTGCGTTGGATCAGCCCTGTGGCCCGCAGGCTGTCCAGGGCGGCGTCCAGTCTGGACGGCGACGGGACGATGCGACTCAGCAGCTTCGAGCCGAAACGCCGGCCGATGACCGAGGCGCTGCGGAGCACCTCCCTGGCCTCCGGGTCCAGCCGGTCCAGGCGCGTCTTCAGGACCGCCTGCACCGTATCGGGTATGGACAGCCGCTCCACCGATCCGTCCAGCACGGCTTCGCCGTCCGACTGCACGACCGTGCCCGTCTCCAGGAGGGTCCGGCAGAGCTCTTCGATGAAGAAGGGATTGCCGCCGGTCTTCTCGGCGATCCTGTCCTCCAGCTCCGGGGGGATGCGCACGTCGCCGAGTGATTGCCGCATGACCTCCGCGGCGGCACCGGCGTCCAGTGGAGCCAGCTCCACATGACTGTCTCCCCGGGGTGGCAGAGACTCTCCGACCGTGGCGGGTCGGGACGTCACGACCAGGAGGAGGGGATAGGCTGACACCATCTCGCCGAGCTGTTGCAGGACGTCCCGCGAGCCCCCGTCGGCCCAGTGCCAATCCTCCAGAAGCACGACCAGCGGCTCCCCGCGGGACCCCAGGGTGAAGACCGAGACCAGGGCCTCTCCCACCGCTGCCCGGAGGTCGTCGCCCGCCAGGTAGTCGGGCAGCGGATAGCGGTCGCTTTCGACGGCGAGGAGGTGCAGCAGCAGTGGAACGTAGGCCTCCAGCTCCGGCGCGAGGGCGCGTGTGCGCTCCGCCACCAGATCCGGGGCATTCTGGGGAAGGGACCGCCCCACCTCCAGCATGGCCTTCACGCATTCGTTGAAGGGCAAGAAGGGCGTGAGGCCCCCGTGGGCCTGGCAGCGGCCCTGCACGTACCGGATTTCCCTGTCCGTGAGCAGCGTCCGGAACTCGTGCAACAATCGGCTCTTGCCGACTCCGGCGTCGCCGACCACGGACACGACGTGTCCCTCTCCGGACCGGGCACCGTCCAGCGCCCGGGTCAGGGTGGCGAGCTCGTTGGAGCGGCCGACGAACCGGGTGAGGGCGCCGGACGCCTCGAGCCGGCTGGCCAGACCCGACTCGCCCACCACCGCACGAGGGGTGAGCGGAGGGTCGTTCGGACCCATACGGACCGGCGCCCGCTCCTCCGTCTCCAGAAACGGCTCGACCAGGCGGCAGACCTCCGGTGTCAACAGGATCTCGCTCCGATCGGCGGCCGACGCCAGACGCAGGACGTCCTGGACCACGGTCCCACCGAGACGGTAGCGACGCCCTCCGGCCTCCGTCGCCCGGATGGCGACTCGCTCGGCGCCCACCGCCGTACGAAGGTGCACGCCGGGTGCGCCGACGGCCGGCTCGAGATCGGCCGCGTGAAGCTCGCGGGCGGCCCGGGCGGCACGGAGCGCGTCGTCTTCGTGTGTCAGCGGTACTCCGAACAGCCCCACGATGCGGTCCTCGGAGAATTCGTGCAGCAGGCCGCCGTAGTCCTCCATGACGGTCCGGGCGCGCTTCTCGAGCCGATCGAGGGCCCGGTCGACCTGGGCGGGGTCGAGGGCCTCGAGCAGCGTTTCGAACCCGCTGACGGAGCACGCCACGACGGTGACGGTCCGCCGTTCTCCTTCGGGAGGGATGCTCGGGGCCGTGTCCAACAGGCTCCGACTGGACGGATCGTCCTGGACGCGCTCGACGTCCTGGAGCAAGCTGGCGGCGTCCGGGTAGCGCCGGGCCGGGTCCTTCTGCATCGCCCGCGCCACCACCTCGCCGACTCCGCCGTGAAGCGACGGTACGAGGTCGGCCAGGGGGACCGGGGGGTCGTGCAGGATGCTGTGGACGACGGCCACTTCGCTGCCGCCGCGAAACGGTCGGGAACCGCTGAGCATCTCGTACAGCACCACCCCCAGCGACCACACGTCGGTCCGCTGATCCACCGGCTCCCCCCGGGCCTGCTCCGGGCTCATGTAGGCAACGGTCCCCATGCGGGCGCCGGTCTGGGTCAGGTCGGCACCCGTCATCTTGGCGATGCCGAAGTCGACGATCTTGACGGTGCCGTCGCCCGTGAGGATCAGGTTGCCGGGCTTGACGTCCCGATGAATGACCCCGCCCTCCGCGGCCCGGGCCAGCCCCCGGCTCACCTGGGCTGCGACGTCCAGCGCCTGGGCCGACGGTATCCGCCCTCGGGCGATTCGTCGACGCAGGGTCTCCCCGTCGTAGTACGCCATGGCGATGTACAGCCGACCGTCCTCGGTCTCCCCCACCTCGTGGATGGTGCACAGGTTGGGATGATCCAGGGAGGCGGCCGCCCGGGCCTCCACCAGGAAGCGCTCCTTGGCCTCCGGGTCCGACAGGAGGTGGGACGACAGGAACTTGAGGGCCACGATCCGATCGAGCTGGGTGTCCCGGGCCTTGTAGACCACGCCCATCCCCCCGCCACCCAGCTTCTCGAGGATCTCGTAGCGGAGCAGCGTCTGACCCTCCAGGTCGCCGACGGAGCGGGCCTCGCCCGCCAGCAGCGCCGCAGCCTGGTTGGGCTGGTCGAGAGGGCCCTGGCGCTCATGCGCCTCGAGGAGGGCCCGCACCTCCCGGGCGAGCTCCGGGTCGTCGCCCGCCGACGCGTCCAGGAAGGCGGGCCGTTCCGTCTCGGGCACGTCGAGGGCCCGGATGAAGAGATCCTCGACCCGGGCCCGCCGGCCCTCGTCCTCGGGCGTCGCCGACGGCGGACCCTCCGGTCCGGCTGCGCGCTCCGTGGCCCGGACCAGCGCCAGGGCGCCCAGAAGTCCCAGCACGACCACGACCCCGACCACGGCCGGGGGCACCTCCAGGAGGCCAGGAACGGACAGGACGACGGCCAGGACGACCACGCCCAGGACGACGTAGACAGGCGCGCGGTGTGAGACCCGGCCTCGCCACAGCCGCTGAACGAGGGCCCGGATCCGCCTCCGGGCCGAGTGCTCCGTCATTCGCCAGCTCCCCTTCGAGTCGCGGGGCGCGCGCTCCGCCTGGAACCGGTCCGTCCGGGCAGTTCTCGGTCCGGTTCGGCGGGGCTGGGCCTCTTCCGTGTCGGGGTGACCCGGACGGGGCCCGGTCAGCTCCGCATCCGGGCGCGCTTCGTCGTGGGCTCCCACAATTACGGGGAGTGGACGCCCCCATGGCAAGCGCCGCGAGAGGCGCAGCACCCCCGAGGAGGCGAGGTCGCGTCCGCCCCGGGGCATGCGCCATCGGTACGCCATTCCGGACACTGGATCGCAGGTGCATGGCGCTCCTGGGCCTCGGCATCGGCTTCGGACTGGTCGGTGGAGCGGTCGGGGGCCGACTCATGCGCGCCGCCCTCTTCCACCGGACATCGGTTTCACGTCACTCGCAACCTTTGGGTGCCTCGCCTCGTCTTACCAGGTGGCCGGCGAAGGCGCTTCGCCGGCGCCTGATGCACAGGGGCGGTGGGTCTGGTGGGGAGGTGGTCGTGAGGTCGAGCGTGTCTGGTGCGTGCTGTGTGCTGCTGGCCGTGGCCCTGGCCGGTCCGGTGCACGCACAGGGTGCCCTGGAGGAGGCGGGCGGATCTCCCGCCTCGAGCAGCGCGGTCCGCTCGGGCGTGCCGGTGCTGACCGCAGGCAGGATCGTCGGTGCGGAGCCCCGTATCGACGGCAACCTGGACGAGGCAGCGTGGGGGACGTCTTCCGTAGCGCGGGACTTCGTCCAGTTCGAGCCCATCGAGGGCGCCCTGCCGTCGCAAAGGACTGAAGCCCGCGTGCTTTACGGCGCCGATGCGCTCTACGTGGGCATTCGCGCCTACGACAGCGCTCCGGACAGCATCGTCGGCCAGCTTACGCGCCGCGATCAGGAGTCCTACTCGGACCGCCTGGCCGTGGTCGTGGACTCCTACCACGATCGGCGCACCGCCTTCCACTTCGAGGTGAATCCTCGGGGCGTGAAGACCGATATCTACCGGTTCGACGATACCCAGCAGGATCGCACCTGGGACGCGGTCTGGGATGTGGCCGCGTCGGTAGATGAACACGGCTGGACGGCTGAGTTCCGAATCCCTCTCTCTCAGCTTCGCTTTCGGGGTGCCGATCGGCAGAGCTGGGGCATCAACTTCACCCGGGAGATCGCGCGTCACCGGGAGACGTCGGCCTGGGCTCCCCTGTCGAACCGCGAAGCGGGCATGGTCTCGCGAGCCGGAGAGCTGAGCGGACTCGTGGAGCTCCAGTCGCCCCGTCGCCTGGAGGTGATTCCCTACAGCGTCGCAGAGGTCCGGAGCCTCCAGGGAGACCCTGCCGATCCGTTCTACCGGTCGACGTACGCTCAGGGAAGCGTGGGGGGAGACCTGAAGTACGGCCTCACCGGTGACCTCACCCTCGACGTGACGGTCAACCCCGACTTCGGACAGGTAGAGGCCGATCCGGCCGAGGTCAACCTCACGGCCTTCGAGAGCTTCTTCTCCGAGCGCCGGCCGTTCTTCGTCGAAGGGTCCAACTTCTACAACTTCGGCATCGGGCTGGGCGATGGCGACGGGGCGGGCGAGGCCCTCTTTTACTCCCGCCGGATCGGCCGGGCACCGCAGGGCTCGCCGGAGGTGCAGGGGGGCTTCGCCGATGTGCCCGAGCTCACGAGCATCCTCGGCGCGGCCAAGGTGTCGGGCAAGACGTCGAGCGGATGGTCGGTGGGCCTGCTATCGGCCCTCACCGGCGAAGAGAAGGCCCGGGTGCACACGGGTGAGGGAGAGCGCTTCGAGGACGTGGTCGAGCCCGCCACAGCCTATGGCGTCGCCCGCATCCAGCGGGACTTCCGAGACGGCAAGAGCGCGGTGGGGTTCATCGGTACCGGCGTCGTACGTGACGCGGGTGTGGCCGGGGCTCTCGGCCTGCGGTCGAACGCGGTGACGGGAGGCCTGGACTTCCGGCACCGTTTCGGCAGTGACCGCTTTCAGGTCTCGGGATACGCCGTCGGTTCGCGGGTGAGCGGGTCCCCCGAGGCCATCGAGGCCACGCAGCGATCCTCCTCGCGCTACTTCCAGCGCCCCGACGCCGAACACGTGGACCTGGACGCCGACCGCACGTCCCTCGACGGCTGGGCCGGCTTCCTGCAGGCGAGCAAGATCGGCGGCGGCTTCTGGCGTTTCTCCACCGGTGCCCAGGTCCGATCCCCAGGCTTCGAGCCCAATGACGTGGGCTTCATGCGAGAAGCGGACTTCGTGACCTCGTGGGCCTGGGCCGGTTATCACCGGAGTGAGCCCTCGGGGATCTTCCGGAACTACTACCTGAACGCGAACGCCTGGACCAGCTACACCTTTGGGGGCGAGCAGACGTCGCTGGCAGGCAACGTGAACGGATCGTTCACCCTGAACAACAACTGGGGAGGATGGCTCGGTGTCATGCGGCAGACGTCCGCCCTCTCGACCGGGGCCCTACGCGGCGGACCCGCGCTGCTGCGCGAGGCCGGATGGAACGGTTGGAGCGGGCTGCACTCCGACACCCGTAACAGCGTGAGCTTCAGCGTTGGGGCCCATTGGGGCGTTCGTCCGGAGAGCGACTCCTGGAACGTGGGCACCAATGCCCATGTCGGGTGGCGTCCCTCGGGACGCACGAGCCTCTCGGTGGGTCCGTTCGTGAGCTGGAGGGCCGACGACCGTCAGTGGGTCGAGCGCCTCGATCTCACGACGCCCGAGTACGTTATCGGCCGGCTGGACCAGACCACGGTCGGGATCACCGCCCGGGTGAACTACGCCTTCACGCCCACCCTGTCCCTACAGGTCTACGCGCAGCCGTTCGTCAGCGCCGGCTCCTACGCCGCGTTCAAACGGGTGGACGACCCCAGGGCCGCGCGATACGCGGATCGCTTCGGTCTCCTCGACTACGTCGCCGATCCCGATGGCGGCTACCTGGCTGACGTCGATGGGGACGGAACGCTCAACCGCTTCGACAACCCCGACTTCAACTCCAAGCAGTTCCAGTCGAACGTGGTGCTGCGTTGGGAATACCGTCCCGGCTCCGCGGTGTACCTGGTGTGGACCCAGGCGCGGGATCATTGGGTGGACGACGGGTCCTTCCAGGTGGGCGACGACGTGAATCGCTTGTTCGCCCAACCGCCCAACAACGTGCTGCTCCTGAAGGTGTCCTACTGGCTCAGTACGTAGTGTGACGGCGCCTGGGGGTTGACCGCACGTCGCCGTGGGGCCACCTCAGGCGTTGATGCAGTCCCGGATTCTGGTGCCGTCCTCGGGGCGCTGGTCGTGGAGCGCCTGGGCTCGCCGGCTGGACTCTTCGATCCAAATCGCCTGAACCGCTCGCTCCAGGTCGGATCCCTCTCCATCGCAGTGGCCTCGCACCGCCCGCTCGAAAGCGTTGTCTCCGAGAGGGTCGAAGTGGCCGCGCAGCTCGATGGGCGCCCGTCTCGGCAGCCAACTCGTGACGAT
>JBDHHQ010000039.1:0-44531 GCA_039589315.1 Gemmatimonadota bacterium | reverse complement strand
GCGATCTACCGGGGAGAGCTCGAAGAGGCCAGGTCTCTCCTCGAGCAAGCGGAGACGATCCAACGCCGGTACGCGGACCCGGAGACTCAGCTGGCTCTGGTTACGACCCTCAAGCGATTGATGATCGTGCATGCGACCGCGGGGCGGTGGGAAGAGGCTCGCACGGTCACGACGGAGGCGATCGAGATCGACCGGCGGATTCTGGGAAGAGAAGACAGCGGATCGACCGCCGACAATCTGAACAACCTGGGAGCGATCGTACTCCAGGCGGGCGACGTGGCGGCAGCCGACACTCTGCTGACGCAATCCGCGGACATGGCACTGCGGGTGATCGGGCGGTACACCGCCGCGTCCTCACGGATTCTGTCGAATCTGGCCGATGTCCGGGTGGCCCAGGGCCGCGTCGATGAAGCCGTGGCCATCCTGGATCAGGTCGTCGAGATCAGAGAATCGGAGGGATTGCTGGTGGCCGAAGGTCATGCACGGCGCGGCCGGGTCCTGCTCGAGGCCGGGCGACACTGGGAAGCCATGCGCGACTTCGAGCGTGCGATTCCCGACTACCTGGATCGCCACGGCGAGGATCACCACAAGCTGGGCGCTCTCCGGTCGAACTACGGAGCCAGCCTTCTTGCGGTTGGACGGCCGGGGGACGCCCTGCGGGAGCTCACGCAAGCCGTGCACGTCCTGGAACGGGAGCTGGGGCCGGACCACCGTGACTCCAGAACCGCCCGCGCTCGACTCGGTGAGGTCGATTCGAGCTAGGGCGCGATCGGCAGCGAGCCTGATCGCGCTCCCCACACGCGTCAGTCTTCTCGCAACGCCTTCACCGGGTCCACCGACAACACCCGTCGCGCCGGCAGGTAGGCCCCGAGCAGCCCCACAGCGACCAGCACCGAGGTGGCGACGGCCATGGTCGTGAGGTCGGACGGCTCGATGCCGTAGAGCAGGGAGCCCAGGAACCGCCCGACCACCGGAGCCCAACACGCCGCGGAGGATCCGCTGGTGCTCCGCCCCCAGGGCTACGCGAATCCCGAACTCGCGTGCGCGCCTCCGGACGCCCAGCGCCATCAGCCCGTGGAGTCCGACCGTGGCGAGCATCAAGGCCACCCCGCCAAACACCGTCAGCAGCAGTGACACGAAGCGCGTCGAGGCCACCGATCGATCGAACATCTCCGACATCGGACGGATCCGGGCCATGACGGCATCGCCGTGCACGAGCTTCAGGCTGCTTCGGATCGGCTCCACGTACTGGAGAGGCTCACCCTGCACTCGTACGGCCATGTAGCGGAAGTTCTGCTGATTCGCCCGGGGCATCATGGACAGAAAGATCGTCTCCGGTGCGGGGTCGGCCACGCCCGCATGCTTCATCGGCGCGACCACGCCGATCACCTCGGCCAAGACGGTGTCTCCGCCCATCACGTCGAGCTCGACCTGTTTGCCGAGCGCGTTCTGACCCGGCCAGAGGAGCTCGGCCACCTGTTCGTCGATCACCGCAACATCTTCCGGATCGGCAGCCGTCAGGACCCGGCCCTCCATGAGCCGAGCGCCCATGGCCTCCAGATATCCCGGTGTGATGAAGCGATACGACGCTTGGTATCCTTCGGATTCGGCGGCAATCATCTCGTTCGACCGGTAGCTTCCCGTGAACAACCCCCCGCCGAGCGGGATTCGATTGCTGAGGCCGGCGGAGCGCACGCCGGGCGTGGCCTCGACACGGCTCAGGTAGTCGTTGATCAGGGCCGCTCCTTCCTCGGGGGTGTCACCCAGGACCGGAACCTCGAGGGCGAAGGTGAGGACGCCCTCCTTCTCGAACCCGAGGTCGACCCGGTTCAGGCTGTCGAGGCTCCGGAGCAGGAGCCCGGTGCCCATGAGCAAGCCCAGTGACAGGGCCACCTCGGCCACCACGAGGATGCCACTCAGGGTCTGTTCCCTGCGGGAGGCCGTGCCCGTACGATCGCTCAGCGCGCTGGCCAATCCCGTCCGCGTCGCCCTCAAGGCGGGCACGACGCCAAAGAACAGGGCAGCAACCCCGGTCGCGGCCACGGCAAACCCCAAAACCGCCGGGTCCAGCCCCACTTCTTCGACTCGGGGCATGGTCGGAGGCGCCCAGGCGACCAGCGCCCTCATACCAGCCCACGCAACGGCGATACCGGCGAGTCCGCCGGCCAGCGCCAACGTCAGGCTTTCCGTGAGGGACTGCCGAACCAGCCTCGTGCGCCCCCCGCCGAGGGCGTATCGGATCGCAACTTCACCGCCCCGCTGTTGCGCCCGCGCCAGCATCAGGTTCGCGACGTTCGTGGCCGCGATCAGCAGGACACCGGAGACCGCCCCGAGGAGAATCCACAGCGTCCGCGCCAGCCCACCCACGAGATCCTGGCGCACGGGCACGGGGTTGATGCGAAGGTCCTTGCCTCCGTCGCGGTCGGTGACCGTTGCATTGACCCTGTCCATGAGCGCGTCGAGCTCGGCTTGGGCCTGCGCTATGGTGACGGCTTCCTTCAACCGCGCCGAGGCACGGATCCAACCGACGGTCCGATCGTCTCCTTGCGTCCAGCCGGCGGGCATCAGGCGCCAGACTTGGTGCGTACCCAGTCCTCCGGAGTAGCTGGTCAGGTTCGGGTCCTTGTTCTGAGGAAGGACGCCCACCACCTCCATGGGATTGCCGCCCAGATCGATGATGCGGCCGATGACATCCGGATCCCTGCCGTAACGTCTCTCCCAAAGGTCATGGCTCAGGAGCAGGGCGTTCTCGTCATTTGCCCCGAACAACGTGCCTAGCTGCGGTCTGATGCGGAGTTGATCGAAGTACCGGGCCGTGACCCAGCCGACGCGGACCTGTTCGGCGTTCCCCTCGCCGAGGATCAGCGCGGTGTTTCCCCACTCTCCGGACACATCGCTGAAGGCGTCGACCGCGTGGAGCTCGTTGTAGTCTCCGACGGTCAGAGGCACGCGGGCCTGGTCCGGACGACTTCCCCACAGCGTGACCACACGCTCGGAGTCCTCGAATGCGAGAGGCGTGAAGACCACGCCCCTGAGCACGCTGAATACGGCGGTGGCGCCGCCCACGCCGATCGCGATGGTTGCGACCACTACGAGCGAGAATCCCGGTGCGCGGTAGAACTGGCGCAGACCCGACTGAACGTCCTTGAAGAATCCCGTCATCATCCCGCCCTCCCATCCCCACCGTCGACTGGTTAGAAGCGGACCGATCGAGCGGAGCACCTGGCCCCAATACCAGAGCCTCGCTCGAAACGGCCCCTGGACCGCAGCCTCGCTCCGGAATCCCTCGGCCAGGTCGCCGAGGGCGTACTCCCGGTCTTCTGCGGACGCCAGCCAGCGCACGAGGCTGGCCGCGAAGCGGGGAGGACGCGGACCCTTGGTCACGGCCGCCCGCTCCCGGCCGTGCCGTCATCGAGGACCAGGCCGTCCACCATGTTGTTCATGGATCGGATGGAGGCAACCAGCGCCGCGTGCCCGGCCGGTTCCAGCTGAACGTGTTTCTTGGCTCGACCGCCCCGGACCGCAGTCGGCTTGCCCACGGAGGTGGATACGAAGCCGCGCTTCTCGAGGCGATGTATCGCTTTGTAGAGCGAGCCCACGGACAGCGAGCGCCCGGTTCGACGCTCGATCTCTTCCCGGATGGAGACGCCGTACGCTTCGGGACCCAGATGGGCCAGTGCGGCCAGGCTGAAGACTTCGACCTCGCTGAGGGCGTACGGCATGCGGGTCGCTTTCTCCGTGCGATGGCAATTTCAATTCCTATGGAATAATAATCGGAAGGGGGGTGGCCCGCCAGGCACGTCGTTCGGGCGGTTGCCGAAGCCGGACGGCGAGGTCTGAGCGGGCGCGCGGTGCCAGAGAGGTTGCGACGATGGATCTCGGTGATGAGCTGCTTCAGGCTGTCCGCTTCAAACGAACGGTGGAGAGAGGCACCATCGCGGGTATTGGGGCGAGATCGTACCCGGGTCTCCGGTAGGTAAGCCCCACGTTTACACCAAACTCGGGGGGAATGGGCGGCCCTTGGCGCGCCTTACAAGCAGGAGGTCGCTGGTTCGGGCCCAGCAGTGTCCATTGGACTTACGCTCTTCGTGAGTTGCATGAGATCGGGGATCCCGATCTCCGGAGGCTCCCTCGGCCGCTAGAACCCTACCTGGTCGGGCGGAAGGCACCCTGGTCGCGAGCTGCGCTCGCGGTCGGCATCTCCGTCGACTCCGTGTTACCGCAATTGGCGCGCTCCTCCAAGATCAGATAGCCCCGCCCGGGGGACCGTCCACAGGCCCACGTCGGCTGCATTCTCGTCTTTCGGAGGTGGTGACAATGTGGGACAGAAGGATGATCGGGGTACCCAATCGCCCGGGGATGAAGACCGTCGTGATCGACGTCCCGGAGAGGTGGATAGCGGCTTCCGTGGCCCCCCGCCGGCAGGTTGATGTCGGGCATCCAACCCTCATCTACGTCACGGTGATCGACGTGGTCGAGGCTGCACGGATCAACGTCGACTTCAAGAGGCAGGCCGAGGAAACGCTCCGCGTCAACTTGGCCGAGGAGGGTGAGGGGTACATCGGCAAGGACATGGACGAGCTGGCCGTGCAGGGCGCTGCGAGGTGGACGACCTGTTGGAGGCCATCAAGCAGGAGGGCTACTTCTCCAGTTGGGTAATCATAGAGGAGTGTACCACAGACTGATCCAGCACCGGGCGGGTCGGCTGGCACATCCGCGCCTGGCCCGGGGCCCTGGAGTCGGGACGGCAACTGACGGGTCGGCACGCGCCCAGCCTCTCCGGGCTGCCCCGCCACTACGGCTCAGTTCACGGTCAGCGTCCCGATGGGAATCATCGTCGTGCCCTGCACGTTCGCCGCCCAGCGGTCCCGGTACTGCTGGAGCCCTGGCTCGATGTTGGTGGCGCTCGTCGACGTGGTGATGAGCGTCGCGTAGATCGTGCCGCTGTGGTCGGGGACCGTGATCGGGATGGAGACTTGCGTCTCCGTCCGGCCCGGATGGACGCCCGCCACCTGGTCGAAGACATACACGGTCAGCGCCGTAGCGTCGACGCCGATGCCGAGCGAGATCCCGCACAGAGGGCAACGCCAGTAGCTCCACGCCTGGTAGTCGACGACGATGTTGACGACGGTGTCCGCGGTCGCCTGGATGGTGCCCAGGTCGGTGCCGCGCATGTCGAGGTAGTCGGCGCGGGTCGCGAAGAGGTCGAGGGGCGTCGTCTGGTCCGAGAAGACGTTGGCGGAATCGCCGCGGGTGGACATGTACCGGTCGCCGACCACCCCCACGCTGAACACCGCGTAGCGGCCGGGTTCGGCCTCGAGTCGATAGCCTCCTGGGAGAATGGCCACACCCGATTCTGGATCCTGGCGACCCGTGCGCGTGCGGAGCACGGACGTGCCCGTGGAGCCCGCAACGGGTCCGGCCACCAGGGAGATGCTGTCCACCGGAGTGGCGCCGTCCACGTCGTACAGGACACCTTTCAGGACACCCATCGCCGGCGGCGGCGGCACGCTGTCCGTCGCGGAGAGGAACTCCGCTCCCACCGAGATGTCGACACGGTCCGGAGCGCCGAGCCATTCGGCCGTGCAGTCGGGCTCGGACCCGGCACAACGGAGGCTCCACCCACCGAAGACGCTCCCGGCGGCGGGCTGCGCTTGGAAGGTCACGCTGCCTCCTCCTCCGGCGTCGTACGTGTCCCAGTCGCATTGGTTTCCCGTTTGAGTCGCACCAGCTCCTGACGCGGTCACCTGTCCCTGAGCGAGGGAGCAACTCCAAAGCTGACCCGAGTTGACATTCACTGTCCCGTCGCCGTCGCCGGTCATCGACACGCCGATGAACACATTCGAATCGAGATCGAAGACCTCGGCGGGAGAGTCCTCCGAGGCGCACCCGGCAGCGAGCACCACCAGGGCGGTGGGAATCACGCCTGGGAGCAGCCGGCGGGCACTCTCGAAGGGACAGCGGGTCCTCATGTCTCACCTTCCTGCCTTGGTGTTCCCGGGACGTCGGTACGCGCCTTGGAGCCGGTGCTCGGAGCACGGCCCTATTGACACACGCGAGGAATCACCCCGACAGGGCTCACCCGGGACGGGCTCGGTTTACTGGTCCTGGCTATCGCCGCAGCGCATCTTGGCTCCAACTGCCAACACTGCGGGGACGGACGGCTCATGTCGTCCGCTTCTCAGGAGATTCCTGCAACATGCCGGAGCGGCGCGACGTCACGGTGCTCCTGACCGCGCTCAGCGGAGGGGATCGGTCCGTCCTCGACCGGCTGGTGCCGGCGGTCTACGAGGAGCTGCGCGCCCTCGCTCGACACGAGCTCCGGCGTGAGGCCACGGGCCATACTCTGAACACCACCGGCCTCGTCCACGAAGCCTACGTGAAGCTGGCGAAGGCCGAGCGCCTCACCTGGAAGGACCGGGCCCACTTCTTCTCGGTATGCGCCCAGGCCATGCGCAGGGTCCTCGTGGACCACGCGCGGGCCCGCGGCACCGGGAAGCGCGGTCGAGCCGCGCCGCATGTTTCCATCGACGACGTCGTGGCGGTGGCCCGCTCCCGCCCCGACGAGCTCCTCTGGATCGACGCGGCCCTCGAGCGCCTCGAGGCTCTCAATGCCCGCCAGAGCCGGGTTGTGGAGTGCCGCGCATTCGGCGGGATGGGTGTTCAGGAGACGGCGACGGCCATGGGCATATCGTCGGCGACGGTGAAGCGCGACTGGACGGTGGCCCGGGCATGGCTCAACCGGCAGTTGGAGCTGTCGGGGTGAGCGGCTCGAGGTGGAATCAGGTCCAGGCGCTCTTCCTGGAGGCCCTCGAGCGGGACCCTGTCGAGCGGCCGGCATGGGTGCGCGCAAAGGCCCCCGACGAGAACGTGGCGGACGAAGTCCTCACTCTCCTCGCCGCCCACGATCGCCCGAGCCCCTTTGACGCCCTTGCCCGGGTCCAAGACGAGCGCGACGCATCGGAGGAAGCTCCCACCGGCTCCCGCTTCGGGAGATGGGAGGTAGTGGGCGAGTTGGGACGGGGGGGCATGGGCGTGGTCCTACGGGTACGCCGTGCCGACGGAGAGTACGACCAGGAGGGAGCCCTCAAGGTCCTGCCCCGTGAGCTCATGGGAGGTGTAGCCGAGGCTCGCCTCGTTGCGGAGCGTCAGATCCTCGCCGGCCTTGCGCATCCCAACATCGCCCCGCTGCTGGACGGGGGGAGAGGTCTCGACGGCCGGCCTTTCTTCGTCATGGAGCACGTCCCCGGCATCCCCCTGGACCGGTACTGCGACGAGCGCCGGATGGACACTCGGGCCCGCCTCCGTCTGTTCCTCGCGGTGTGTGCGGCGGTTCAGTACGCCCATCAGAACCTGGTGGTTCATCGCGATCTGAAGCCGTCCAACATCCTGGTCACTCCGGACGGGATCCCCAAGCTCCTGGACTTCGGCATCGCCAAGCTCCTGACGGAGGAAGCCAGCGGCCCCGCAGGCGCCACTACCCAGGTGGGAAGCCGGCTGCTCACACCCGAGTACGCTTCGCCCGAGCAGCTCCGGGGCAGTACCATCACTACGGCGAGCGACGTCTACCAACTCGGCGTACTGCTGTACGTCGTCCTCACCGGCAGGCACCCTTTCGGACAGGACCCACAGCCGGCCCACCGCGCAGACAGTTCCGCCGATGCTCGGGCCACACCTCCCTCCCGGTGCTTCGTCGCCGATGGGACCGACGTCCAGGGGCGCGCCGAGACTCGGCGGGCGACCCCGGAGCGGCTTCGGCGGCAGCTCGCAGGCGACCTGGACGCCATTGTTCTGAAGGCGCTACGTCCCGAGCCGGGGCACCGATACGGTACCGCCGGACAGCTCGCCGAAGACGTGCGACGCCATCTCGACCGCAGGCCGGTGGTGGCCCGTCGGGATACCGTCGTCTACCGCACCGGGAAGCTCCTGCGGCGCCACGGCACGGTGGTGGCTGTTCTGGTCGGGGCGTTCCTCTCGGTGGGCGGGTTCGCCGTGGGCGCCCAACGGCAAGCCCGGGAAACCGCTCTGGAACGCGACCGCGCCCAGCAGGTGGTCGACTTCCTGGTGGAGCTCTTCGCCAACGCCGATCCCTATCGCACGAGAGGGGCGGAGTTGACCGTGCGCGAAGTGCTCGACCGCGGCGCAGAGCGGGCGCAGACCGAGTTGAAGGAGCAGCCCATGGTACGGGCCACGCTCCTGGAAGCCATCGCCGAAGCGTACCGCAGCTTGGGGCATCTCGAGACCTCCGTAGACCTGCGCGCCGAGGCCCTGGACGCGCGTCGCCGCTCGCTCGGCCCGGACAGCCCCGAGCTGTCCACGTACGTCGCCAAGGTAGCGTTCCTCGAGGCGGAGACCGGTGACTTCGAGGCCGCCGACACGCTCCTGCACCTCGCGTCGATCCTGCTGCGGGCTGGCGAACCCGGAGCCTCCGAGGACCGCGCGGTAGCGCTCAACGACCTGGGGCACGCATGGCAGGTAAGGGGAGACATCGATAGCGCCGAACCTCTCCTGGAGGAGTCACTCCGGATCCGCGAGCACCTGGGGACGGCTCCCGCCCTCACGGCACCGGTGCTCAACAACCTGGGGAACCTGCGTCAGGCCCGCGGGGACCTGGATTCGGCGGCGGTGCTGCTTCGTCGGTCGGTGGAGGCGCGCCGCACCCAGGCCCCCGACGATCCTCGGTTGGCCGCGAGCCTGGAATCCCTCGCGGACGTCCTCCAGAGGATCGGCACCCTCGACGAGGCCGATCAGGTCGCCGCCGAGGCCCTGGACATCCGGCGCCGAACGCTTCCCCCGGGACACGCCTACTTGGCAGGCTCCCTCCACATCCTCGGCATGATCATGCGTAGCCGTGGCCGTCCCGCGGACGCGGAGCCGCTACTCAGGGAGGCACTGGAGATCCGGGCCGCCGCCTTGGGCGAGGGTCACTTCGTGGTCGCGTACGCCCGTAACGGTCTGGCGCTGGTGCTCGAGGAACTGGGGCGGTTGGACGAGGCCGAGGAGCTGTTCAGGCAGTCGCTGTCGGTCTACGCGGACCGCTTCGGCGCGGACCACATCAACCCCGTCTACGTCGAGGCCAATCTGGCTCGCCTCCTCTTCCGGAAGGGCGCCGAGGAAGAGGGCCGAACCCGATTGGAGCATGCCCTTCTGATCGCCCGCCGAGAGCTACCGAACGACCGCGTCTTCGCCGCTGATCTCATCACGCTGGGCCTCTCCTACTGCGGGGCTGGAAGCGCTGAAGCCGCCGACTCCACTCTCGCAGAGGCCGTGGAGGCGCTGAGGCCGCCTCCGGGCGAAGACGCCGCGGACGACTTCGTGCGTGCCCTCAACGCTCACGGAAGCTGCCTGTACTCCTTCGGCGAGCACGATCGTGCCGCGGGTATCCTGGTAGAATCGCTGAGGGCGTCCTACGACCGGCCGGATGACGATCCCTACCGGGCCTTCGCGCTACAGGTCCTAGAGGACATGGGGCGGTCGCCAGGTCCGGACCGGCCCGAACCCCCTGGAGGCAGCACCTGACCGGCGGGCCTCTGGCGCGCGTTCCGCTGCCGGTCACCGGCCTCGGACGCACGCTCACGTCTCATTGTCCGTCAAGAACGACCTGGCTGCCCCGCCACCGGTTCGGTCGCGGGGCCTTTGGACGGAGGGCTCGCGGCCAAGGGGTGGCTTCCAGGGTCAGAGCGTGGGACTCCGATACCGATGGACCGGGTCCGCAGTCCGAACATTCGATCGGTCCCTCAGGGTCTGCATCCGCCGTCGTTTGATCGCCGGACTGGCCCACGCAAACAGCTTTCACGTCGTCCCGCCCCGTTGGCTACACGCCGACCGGAGGCACCGTCGCGGACCGCGCCGCGATCGCCTCACCTTGGCGGGGGGTCCCGGACCACCGCGCCGCCGGTCAGAACGACGCGTTCGAGAGGGCGTTGTCGCGGATCTGGGCCCCGGGATTGCCCTTGGCCAAATCAGCCGCGTGGGCCGCGATCTTGTAGGTGATCACGCCCTCACGGACGTCGTGCTTGTCGGGTAGGCCCAGGTGCTCCTTGGGCGGCACGTAGCCGTGCATGGCGGTGCCGAACCATCCGATCATGGCCGCCCAGACGCAGGTGGGGCGCCGCCGCACGGGAGTGGGCATCCCCTCGGGC
This sequence comes from Gemmatimonadota bacterium, assembly GCA_039589315.1. GTDB lineage: Bacteria > Gemmatimonadota > Gemmatimonadetes > Longimicrobiales > Gaopeijiaceae > JBDHHQ01. Next base: position 34,389 of record JBDHHQ010000039.1, on the reverse strand, counting down.
GTCACCCGTCGAGGACGCAGGAGGACGCTTGTCCGCCGCGCCCTGGAGGGCGCAATATGAAACGACCCCCTCCGCCCTGGCTCGCGCGCCGCCATCCGCTGGCCCAAGCCGCGGTGAGCTCACCAACGAACGACCCGGAGGAATCGAGATGATCACCGCTTCCCGAGTCGCTGTCATCGCTTCCCTGTCCGCGATCATCGGGTTGTCGAGCGGCCAGGCGCTGGCGCAGGACGTTCCGGACAGCCAGGACCATCCTCTCGTCTCCCGCTACGCGGGCTCGTCCATCGTCTGGTACGACTTCCGTGACTTCGACGAGTACACGCTGTTGATGGGACCGTTCAGCGAGGACCAGCCCAGCCAGACGGTGGAGGGCGAGGTCACACGAATCTCGTACAACCTCCCCGCGGACCGCTCGACGCTGGAGGTGATGCGGAACTACGAGCAGCAGCTGGAGGCGGCGGGCTTCGAGACTCTCTTCAGTTGCTCCAATCCCGACTGCGGCGGTCTGATGTTCAACCGTACAGCCGTCGAGTACGTCAGCGGGTTCGGGGGCAACTTCGACGACCACCGGTACCTGGCCGCGCACCGCTCGCGGGACGACGGAGACGTGCACGTGTCGTTGTACGTCGTGCGGAACACGTCGGAGGGAGGATCGCGCCACGACCAGATCTTCTACCGGCTCACAGTGGTCGAGGGTGAGCCCATGGACGTGGGTATGGTAACCGTCGACGCGGAAACGATGGCGCTGGAGATCGCCGAGACGGGCAGCGTGTCCATCTACGGCATCTACTTCGACACCGACAGAGCCGACGTGAAGCCCGAGTCCGATTCCACCCTCGAGGAGATCTCCAAGCTGCTCGGGGCCAGCGCCGGCCTGCAGCTCTACGTGGTCGGGCACACCGACAACACCGGGCAGCTGGACTACAACATGGACCTGTCACGACGCAGGGCCGACGCCGTGGTCGAGGCGCTGGTCGGCCGGTTCGGGGTCGACGCCTCGCGCCTGACGCCACGGGGCGTGGGTCCCCTGGCCCCCGTCTCCACCAACGAGAGCGATGCGGGGAGAGGCCTGAACAGGCGGGTCGAGTTGGTGTCGCGGTAGGCGCGGGCTCGTCGCTTCGCGAGCGAGGGGAGCGGCACGCTCGCGCTGCCGTCCCGGACCGGCGGCGACTCGCGTGGGAGCGACACGAGTCGGTCTCGCCGGACGTACTCCCGCTCACCGCGTCGCCGCTGGTGGGGGGCACGAGGCCTACGGCCCTCGGGAGCCCGTGATGGAGGTCGCTGCGATTCCTCGCTATACAGGGTGAAGGCGCCGGCCTCACCCAATCCAGGGTCGGCGCCGCGCCAGAGGCTCGGAGAAAGAGGCCCACCATGTTCATGCGGCGATTCACATTCGGTGTGCTCGCGGTTCTCATTCCCCTCGTCGCGGCCGGGTGCGGGACCAGCGGACCCGTGGCTCCGGAAGGCCCCGTCGAGGAGGATGCGCCAGGAGACCTCCCGTCGGAGCAGACGGAGGGGCCCCGCTACTACGTGTGGGGACTCGACCTGAGCGCAGTCGACCAGAACATCCGCGTCGAGCGCGAGGACGGCACGGCGCCCGTGGCCACGGTCACCGTGAACGGCGAGCCCATTCCGGAGCGAGAGCCCGGAAGCGGCATATTCAGCGGTCGCCTGGCGGAACGAGTCGTGGCCGGGGCGGCCCTGCACGTCGAGGTCGTCGCCGACGGAGACACGATTCTCGTCGACGCCATCGTTCCCGAGGCACCACTGATCGTCGAGCCGGCGGACGAAGCCGTCGTCAGCCTGGGCGATTCGATCCACGTCGTCTGGGAGAGCGACTCCGACCCGCTGCGATTCCAGGTGAACGGATCGTTCTCCATCAGTCCGACCAGCGGCGGAAGCAAGCGCTGGGATGCCGGCGCTTCGGCACGGGATCTGTGGCTGCCCGCCGACTCGTTCTCCACCGGCGAAGTCGACGTGAGCGTCTACGCCTACAACCACGGCGCGTTCACCGGGCCCGTCATAGAGGGATCTCGGGTCCACGTGCGGGCGGCCCGGGGGCCGTTGCCGACGGTCACCATCGTTCCTCGCTGAGCCCCCTTTCGCCCGATCCGCCGGCCGCAGCGCGTACCAGGAGCCAGCACCATGTGGCGCTTCCTTCGATCAGTGATCCCGGCCACGATCATCGCTCTTCTGACCCTCGCGTCGTGCGAGGGGCGGGGATCGGCGCAGAGGGACGACGAACGGCCCTTCGGAGCGGCAGACCTCACCGCCGCGGCCGCGGTGGTCCAACGGTACGAGGAGGCGTTCGCCAGAGCCGAGCCCACGTCCATAGCCGCGCTCTGGTCCGGGGGCGACGACGTGATTCTGGCCGACTGGAGAGGGCGGCTGGCTGCGTCTCCGAGCGAAGTCCGCGGCGTGTACGACCGCGCGTTCGAGGAGCTGACCAGCACGGTGCCGTTCAGTCCCTGGGACGACAGTCGGACGGTGGCCCTCCAGCAGTACCCAGCCGTCGCGCCCTCGTTCTCGTTGGAGATCGAGTCCGTCCGGTCGATCTCGACCGCCACGGTGGTCATCGACGGGACGTGGCGAACGCCGGGAGTGCTTGCGCCCAGCGGAGCGATACTCCCCGACACCGTGCCGCGCGGTGGCATGCACGCCGGTACGTTCCGACTCGTCCTCGAGAGGCAGGCCGATACCTGGCTCGTCGCCCGGTTCGCGGTCGAACGACCTTAGCCGACCGGGGTGCGGCCGCCACGGAGGTCGCGCATCGCCGCCACTGTCGCCTCGCGCTCCGCAGTCGGCCGGGGCCGAGCCACGGACTCCCCGGCGCGGCCGCCTCTGGAGACATGGGCGCCCGAGTCCCACATTCCCGGGCACCATGGACACACGAACCCTGTTGCCGGCCGCTTCGTTGGGCGCGGCCGTGGCCGCTTGCTTCCCCGACGCCGTCCTTGACCGCCGCGCCGTCCTGGAGGGCCACACGTGGTGGGACAACCGCGACTTCCACCGGTACGAGGCGAAGATCCCCTTCTTCGAGTCGCCCGATCGCGACATTGACGCGACCTATGCTATCCGGTGGGAGGTGGTGACCAAGCACCTGACCTACGGTTCGCCCGAGACGGGATACACCTTCACCGAGTGCACCGACCGTCCGTTCTGGTCAGGGGCCTACGACGCAATCAGCTGCCCGCTGGGCCACCAGCACCACGAGGTGCGGTGGCTCAAGGATCGCCGGATCATCGGGGACTTCGCCCGCTACTTGTTCGAGACGCCCGGCGCCCAGCCGCGGAGCTACAGCAACTGGTACGGAGACGCCATGTGGGCCACGGACCTGGTTCTCGGCCATCCGTGGAAAGGGATTCTTCAAGAGCCCTTTCAGATGGTCGGATTGGCGGTGGAGGGAGCGGGACAGCTGCCTGCGAGGGGCCGGAAGGGGGCATGGGGTGGCGGGTCACTCAGGCAGGGACTGGTCGAACTGAGACTCCGGGATCGGCTCGGGAGTGATTGGATCGTAGCCGGCGGACTGATCGAATCCGAGCTCGGTCCGAGGCGGAGCGCGAGCCGGAGTCAGGGTGGGGGGCCGAGGGGCAGGCCGAGATGGACGAGGATGGAGCGGACGGGCGCCGAAGGATTCCCAGGTGGCGCGATCCGAGGCGATTCATCGTCACCATAGATAGAGGCTTCTCAAGGCATCGTGCCGGCGCTCAGGGCCACGCCCCCCGTTCGGGCCCGTGTCCTCATCACAGCGCCGGTACGCTGCATCGTCAGATCCAGACGGGAGGAAGATACGATGGACGCTCGATCGATCCCGAGGCGATTGGTGTTCCCCACCTTGATGATCCTCCTGGGCACAGGCTGCGAGGAATCACCGCTGTCTAGCCCCACCGCCCTAAGGCCCGCGGCGCAGTTGAGCCATGGCCCGGCAGACGTCGAGCGGCCCTTCCGATGGAAGGGAGAGGGAGTCCTGGTCTCGCAGGAATTCGCTCCCGGCTTCCCGGACGAAGAGAGCGACTTCGGGGGTCGATGCTCGGTTCCCTCGCACTTCGTCATCAGCTTCACGGTTACCGCCGAGGCCTCTCATCTGGGGCGGATCACGGCCGTCCTGGAGCACTGCTCGGAGATCGACTTCCAGACGGGCCAGACCACCCTGCGTGACGGATTCCAGGTCATCACCGCCGCCAACGGCGACGAACTCTGGGCAACCTACCGGAGCGCCGACGTCCCGGACGGCGAATTCGATGAGTTGGTCCAATTTGCGGGAGGTACGGGTCGCTTCGAGAATGCGTCGGGAGAAGGACTGACCAGGGCCGTTTGCCAACGGGCGACCGGCACCTGCCCCATCGTCGAGTTCAGAGGTGTGCTCGCCTACGATGCGTCGGACCGCGGCCGGTAGGTGACGGCGCGAGCCGGCGGCTTGCTCCACCCTACCCTGTGCCGGCCGGCGGGCCGTCGAGCCCCATCCTCTGCAGCAGATCGGCGAACCGTGGATCCGGCCGCAGGCTGTCGTAGAAGACGTCTTGGCCGAGGTGCACCAGCGCCATGTCCCGCTCCTTGTAGGCGCGCGCCAGCCAATCGAAGGCCCGGTCGTGATCGCCTAGGCCGGCGTGGATCATGGCGAAGTTCGTCGACCCGACGTAGATCGACTCGGCCATGCCCTCGAGCTCCGCCAGCACGCCCATGGCAGCTTCCCGCCTGCCGTCCAGCGCGTACACCAGTCCAAGAGCGCCGAGGGCCATCGGCGTTCGACCCGAGCGCTCCGCCGCGGCTTCTCCCTCCACGACCGCCTGGCCGTAGAGGCCCTTGCCCACGAACGACTGCGCCAGAAGCCAGTGCCCCTGCCAGAAGTTCGTGAAGAACTCCAAGGCCGACCGGGCCCTTTCGATGGCGCGGTCGAAGTCCCGCATGTCGATCAGGACGAAAACGGGCCCGAAAGCCGAGAAGGGGACGAAGCGCTCCAGCTCACGGTTGCGTTCGGCGGCGGCCATCGCCTCTGGGTAACGACGCTGCACCGCAAGGACATCCGCCAACATGAAATACGCATACGCGTAGCTCGGGTTGAGCGCGATGGCACGGCGCAGCGACGCTTCAGCTCCCTCCCAGTCCCAGTCTCCGAAATGGCGGACCGCGCCCAGGGTCGTGTGAGCGGCTGCCAGCGTGGAGTCGAGCTCCAGCGCCTTCTCGACGAGCGACCGCACGATCGGAAGCCCGTCGGATGGGCCGACGAGTCCGAAGAAGGCGGCAGACCCGTAGGCCTCGGCCAGCATCGCGTACGCCGGGGCGAACTCGGGGTCGAGCTCGATGGCCCGACGTAGGTACTTCTGGGCCTGTTCGTGTCCCTCGGGACTCCTCCGCTCGAGATACAACAGTCCCATCGTGTAGGCCTCGTAGCCGGCCGGCTCAACCGACCGGGCCGCGCCCAATCTGCTTCCCTCCGACGGGCTCAGCGTGATCTCGAGCTCGGTGGCGATCGAGCGTGCTACCTGGCCAGCCACGTCGAGCACGCCTTCCACTCCTCGGCGGTACGTTTCGGCCCACAGATGCCGTTCCGGGGACGCTCCGATCAGCTGCGTCGTGATGGCGAGGCGGTCACCGTCCCGGGACACCGAGCCCTCCACCACCGCGTCCACGTCCAGCATTCCCGCGATTTCCGGAACCGGTAGCTCCGTATCCCGAAAGCGCATTACGGAAGTGCGCGAGGTGACCCCGAGCGCTCGGACCTTGCCGAGCTCGGCGATCAACGCGTCGTGTACCCCGTGCACGAGGTGTTCCTGGTCCGGGTTACCGGTCAGGTTCGCGAGCGGCAGCACGGCTAGGCGCCGGATTCGAGGGCGCCATGCGGGTGGCGGCTCGCGAACCGCGACCGACGGTGGGCCCCCGGCTTGCACCGCGCGCAGATCCGCGAGCAGGTCTTCCGTGCCCTGGTACCGGCCGGCCGGGTCCTTGCAGAGGAGCTTCTCGACGATGCGCTCCGGTGCTTCGGGGACCTCCAGCTGGAGCGACGCCGGTGGAGTCGGCTCCTCGTTGAGGATGGAGTGAAAGACCGACGGCGGATCGTCGCCCCTGAACGGACGTGCGCCGGTGAGCATCTCGTACAACACTACACCCAATGACCAAAGATCGGCGCGCTCGTCGAGCGGCCAACCTCTGGCGTGCTCGGGACTCATGTAGGCTGCCGTGCCGAGGCGCACGCCCTCGCCTGTCAGGTCATCCCCGGCCATCTTGGCCACGCCGAAATCGAGCAGCTTCACCCCACTGCCCTCACTCAAGAGCACGTTCGACGGCTTCACGTCGCGGTGGATGATCCGGCTACGGTGGGCGGCCCCGAGACCCTCCGCGATCCCCACCGCGATCTCGATCGCTTCCTTCGCCGGGAGCGGACCCCGGGCGATCCGAGCCCCCAGGGTCTCGCCGTCGTAATAGGCGAAGACCATGTAGAGCTGACCCTCCTCGGTCTCGTCGGTCTCATAGAGGGTCGCGATGTTGGGGTGATCGAGGGCGGAGACCGCTCGGGCTTCTGCCTGGAAACGGAGCTTCGCTTCCCTCCCCACGCCCAAGTAGGGCGGAAGCGCCTTGAGAGCTACGCGACGACCGAGCCTCGTGTCCTCGGCTTCGTAGACGACTCCCATACCGCCCCGTCCAATCTCCTGCAGAAGCCGGAACGGGCCTACCTGTCGGTCCAGGGGGAGGTCGTCGCGGTACTCGACGACCGCGGCGCTGAGTGGGCTCACAGGCTCTTCGAAGCGCCCTTGCGTCCGCTCGTAGGCGTCGAGCAGCGCCTCGACCTGGGCCCGCAACTCACGGTCTCCCGCACACGCTTTCTCGAGGTAGACCTCTCTCTCGGCGGGAAGCCGGTCCAGCACCGCGTCGAACACCTCGTCGATGTGCCGCCAGCGCTCTGGATCCAGTCCGCTAGGCTTCATGGATCTCCCGGTACAGCCAGGCCTTCGCCTTCTGCCATGCACGGTTGACGGTACGCGGGCCCACTCCAAGCGCTACGGCGGTCTCGTCGACGGTCAACCCGCCGAAGTAGCGGCATTCGACCACCTTACTGAGCCGCTCATCGAAGCGCTCCAAACGCGTCAGGGCTTCGTCGAGCTCGAGCGCCTCCGTGAGTCGCTCGTCGGAGCCAAAGAGCGCCTCGTCGAAGGAGATCCTTTGCCAGCTCCCACCCCGCTTCTGCGTGGCCCGACTGCGCGCGTAGTCGATCACGATGTGTCGCATCGCCGTTGCAGCCAGCGCCAGGAAGTGGGCTCGATCGTCGACGGCGACGCGGGTCTGGTCGACCAGCTTGAGGTACGCCTCGTGGATCAGGCCCGTCGTGCGGAGCGTCGCTCCGGCACCCTGCCGCGACAGCTCGCGATGCGCGATGCGGTGTAGCTCGTCATAGACCTCGGGCATCAGGCGATCCAGCGCACCAGGGTCACCCTGCCGCAGCGCCTGTAACAGCTCTGTCGTGTCGTTTGTGTCTGACATGGTCCGCTCGGCATGCGCTCCCGCGTGGCGCGATTCGAGGCGGGTCCTCGTCACACTGGGTAGAGGCAGCCGAAAAATGCTGCCCCGAGCGGCTGGACGAGGCCCCCCCTGGGCGTCCACGTCCGAATGCCAAATGCAAGTATAAGGTGCCGGCGAGCCCGGTGGCGAGGCACACGTAATGAACAAGGGGTCAACCCACGCGGGACTTTGCGAATCGTCCTCGGTTGCTCGCCGCGGCCCTGGCTGCGTGACTCGCGACCGGCTGTGAGCAATCAGGGACCACGCGATGTCGTCGAGTCAACGCATGTCGACGTCGCCTGCTCCCTCGTTCCCGTCCACCGCTCACTCCGGTATCAAGGCCTCCAGCGCCGCCTGCGCACGCTCGTCCTGGCTGTCGATCTCCAGCAAGCGTCGATAGCTGGCGATGGCCCGCGCCGTATCGCCCGAGGCGAGCAGAGCTTCGGCAAGGCTCCGGTGGTTGCCGGCCGATTCTGGATACGCCTCGGTGTTGAGCTCCAGCAGGGCGAGGCCGGCGGCCGGCCGGCCGGCATCGAGCTCGGCCCGAGCCAGCAGGTTCACCTCGGCCGGAAGGAAGAAGAACGCGTCCGGTTGGGCAGCCACGCTCGCCCTATACCGCCGGATTGCCACGTCCACGCCGTCGTTGCGCGCGACGTCGACGAACTGGCTCATCGTTCGGTTGGTGAGCTTGGTCTGATTCGACCCATCGGCGCCCATGGTGTAGATGCCCCGGCGGCCATCGCGCCTGGACGAGAAGGCGATCTGCGATCCGTCGGGTGACCAGTGGGGGTCGAAGTTCCAGTCGGGGGCGGTGGTGAGGCGGGTCTGTTCGCTGCCGTCCGCGTTCATCGTGTAGATCGCCCAACCGTCCCGGTCCGAAATGAAAGCGATCCGAGAGCCGTCGGGCGACCACTGCGGATAGCCGTCGTAGCCGCCCTCGTTCCGGGTCAGGACCGTGACCGAGCCGCGGTCCTCCAGAGGGAGCACGTGGATCTCCCAGTCGCCGTCGTGATCGGCCATGTAGGCGACGCGGGATCCGTCGGGTGACCAGGCGGGATTCTGCTCGTTGCCCTCGGTATCCGTGAGCTGAGCCCGGCTCGATCCGTCCACTGCAACGGTCCAGAGATCGAAGCCTCCCCCCGACTCCGCGTGGAAGACGAGTCGGGAGCCGTCCGGGGACCAATCGGGCCGCTCCCCTCCACCCCCGGTCTCGATGCCGAGCGGACGTGGATCACTCCCGTCGGCGTTCATGACGAGAATCTTCGGGCTTTCGCCGCGCTCCGAGACGAACGCGATCCGGGTACCGTCCGGCGACCAGATGGCAGCCCCGTTCGGGCCTTCTCCCTGCGTCAGAGTCCGCTGATTCGAGCCGTCCGCGTCCATGGCGTGGACCTGCCGTACACCGTCCACTTGACCCGAGAAGATGATCGTCGAGCCGTCCGGCGACCATTCGGGCCCGAAGTGGTTCAGGTCCTGGGGGACCTCCGCGCCCGGCAGCAGGACCAGAGCCTTGAGCGGCTCGTCTCCTGGCGGCGGAGCGCAGGCCGCGAGCCCGACCAGGGCGACGGCCACGGCGTACTCCGCCGCGTGTGTGACGGTGCGATGATCCAGCGGGCGGGGACGGACAGCGCCATCGGTGAGCATCGGCCGGGCCTCGTTCAAGGGACAACTGAAAAATTTTTTACCTTTGACGGGGCCTGGTGTTCCTCTGCTCCGAGCGGACCCGTCAAAAGCGGACAACCACAGGTCGACGGTCCCGGAGGTTGGAAAGGGGTCGGGCGAGTCCCGAGGTGGCTGCACGTGGTGTCCGACAGTTTCGCCGCGACGATTACGTCGGAGATCGCCGCGCCGCCGGAATCTGCGGCCGTGCCGGCCACGCGTGCGAAGGGCAGGAACCGACTGCAGGCGCACGAGTCCGTCGGCGTCGAGCATGCGGCGCCGATCGCGACCGCCAGCGCCAGGGCAGCCCTGGATCCGGTCATCAGGGCTCGACGATCTCGAAGGGCTCGGACGTCCGCAGCTCTTTGGCGATCTCCGCGCCGTACGGAAAAGTGGCGTCCTCCGGCGACCAGAAGAGAGCGTTCCAGACCAGACGGTAGCGGCCCGTCACCGGGTGGACCTCGAACTTGGGCTCGACCGGTCCGGAGGGATCACCCGCGAACACGTGGAGCGTGTCGCTGAACACGTCTCCCACGCGAAGCTCGATGGGAGGGCTCAGACAGTCCGGGACCGCACCGGCCCACGCGAAGGTCCAGACGCCGCCCACGTCCTGTTCGAGATGAAGCGAGGTGATCCAGTTGCAGTTCAAGACGAAGATCGCGGCCCCCGTACGGTTCACGAACGTGAAGGCGATGTCCACCGTCACCCCTTCCTGAGTGGGCCGCAGGACGTAGGTGGATTCGCTGGTGACGAACGGTGGGCCAGTTTCGGGATCCGGGGCGAAGGGCCCGGCGCACGACAGCAGGACCGAGAGTGCGCAGGCCAGGGCGGAGCGTCGAATTAGAGGCATTCGTCGTGACGGGACGCGGGGATGCTCGAATCGAGGTCACCCGGAAGCACGACTGACGAGGGTGATTCGTGACGGGGAGGAACGCGCCTCTAGCGCCGGTACTCGGCCCTGCGGCAGCAGTCCTGGTCGTACATCTCGATGAAGTCGACCCGGACTACAGTCAGCCGCCCTCGCGACCTAGCCCGTCCGCCATTTCGGCGTAGTAGTCGGCGAGCCTGCGGCTTCCGTGTGCGGGCACGACCAGGTCGTGCGTGAAGACTTCGGCTGCGAAGGACATGAAGTCGCCGATCCGCGGGTTGAGCAGTCGGGCCGGCGGCGCGATGAGCCGAACGACGGATGGGGGGGTTGACCCCGTCAACTCTATAATCTAGAGTTCATTCAACTCTAGTTTCTAGAATTGGCCTCACGAGACGCGAGCAACAGCCATGGGACGCCGGACCTACCTCGGGGAGCTCGAGCAGCTCGTGCTCTGGGCGGTTCTCCGCCTGGACGGCAAGGGGTACGGAACGACAATCCTCGACGAGCTCAACGAGCGCGTGGATCGCCGGGTGACCCCGGGAGCCCTGTACGCGACCCTGGATCGGCTGGAGGAGAAGGGCATGCTGCTGTCGCGTCTGGCGGACCCCGAGGCCGGGCGCGGCGGCCGTCGCAAGCGGTTCATGACCGTGACACCGGAGGGACGTGCGGCGTTGGAGCGCACGCGGCAGGAGTGGATGCGCATGTGGGACGGCATGGAGCTGGTTCCCGGCGGGAAGGGATCTTGATTCAGTGCCGAGGCCGCCGCGAGCCGCAGAGGCTCTCGTCTCGGTCTTTCTCCCGGGTGGAGGCATCCGGGAGAGCGTGCTGGGTGACCTCCACGAGATGTTCGCGCAGCGGGTGGCGGAGGCCGGTGGCGTACGCAGGGCCAGGCGGTGGTACTGGATCCACGCGATTCGACTCTCGGCATCGTACGGTGCGCGGCGGCTCACGGGGGCGAGGTTCCGCGGCTTCGCGCCGGCGCCGGGACCGGCCGAAGTGCGGAGGGCGGGAAAGGGGGGAGGCATGGTGAGCATGGCGCGTCAGGTACGGCTCTCTTTCCGGTCGCTCGTGAAGAGCCCCGGTTTCACGCTTCCGGCGCTTCTCGTTCTCGCAGTCGGGATGACGGCGGCCACGGCCATCTTCACCGTCGTGGACTCGGTCGTGTTCCGGCCCCTCGATCTCCCCGAGTCCCATCGCCTGGTGATCGTGTGCGAGGACCATCCGAGAATCGAGGGCTACTGCATCGCCTCGCCGGGCAACACCGAGGACTTCCGTCGGAGCTCGACCACCCTGGCCGAGCTGGGTATCGGCAGAGGATGGCCCTTCGCCCTCACCGACGGCCAGGGCGCGGAAGGCGTGCGCGGCGGTCTGGCCTCGGCGGGCTTCCTCAGGGCGCTGGGGGTCCGGCCGGCGGTGGGGCGCATCTTCACCGACGACGAGTTCGGACCCGACAACGACAAGGTCGTCCTGCTGAGCCACGCGTTCTGGACGACCCGCTACGGATCCGATCCTGGCGTCGTCGGTTCGGCCGTCAATCTGAGCGGGAATACGTACCAGGTCGTTGGCGTGCTGCCGCCGCGCTTCGACGTACCCTTCCTGAGGGGGATCGAGGTGTGGACCCCGCCGCACTTCGACCCTCTCGCTCCGGACGTGAGAGGGTGGCGGGGATTTAGCGCCGTGGGTCGCCTGGCAGAGGGCGCTACCGTGGCGGGAGCGTCGGCCGAGCTGACCGGGATCTACGCGGGCATCGGCGAACGACACGACGAGGTGAACGACGAGTGGCGGCTCCGCGTCCAGCCACTGCTTCGCGAGGTGGTGGGGGACACGCGTCCTGTGCTCCTCGCCTTCCTGGGAGCTGCCGGCCTGCTGCTGCTGGTCGTGTGCGCCAATGTGGCCAACCTCCTGCTGGCCCGGGGGCTCGGCCGCCGGCAGGAGCTGGCCGTCCGCGCCGCCCTGGGGGCGGAGAGGACCAGGCTCGTGAGGGAGATCCTGACGGAGAGCCTGGTCCTTTCCGGTCTCGCCGCGGTACTCGCGTTGGCGCTTTCCAGGGGGGCCACGCGCGCGGTGTTGGCGCTGGCACCTCCGGGGATCCCGAGGCTCGACGAGGTGAGCATGGACGCGCGGGTGCTGCTGTTCGTCGTCGTCCTGTCCGCGGTGGCGACGGTGGCGTTCGCGGCCTTGCCTGCCCTACGGGTTACGGGCTGGGAGCTGGCCGAGGCCATCAAGGGCGGAGCGCGCTCCGGGGACAGTGCCCGGTCCACGCGGCTTCAGAGCGGCCTGGTGGTGGCCGAGCTCGCAGTCTCGGTCATGCTCCTCAGCGGCGCGGCGCTTCTCACGCGCAGCTTCATGGCCTACCTGGAGTGGGAGCCCGGGTTCGATCGTGAGCCCCTCCTGGCCGTGAGTGGCTTCCTGGATCCCGGCAGATACGAGTCTCGCCAGGAGTTCATGGCGGTCATCCGCCGCGCCGAGGAGCTCGTAACCGCCCTCCCGGGGGTCGCCATGGCGGCGTCCGCCTCGGCTGGGCCGTTGTTCGGCGGTGGGGACGGCGCCACCCCCTTCGCGACGGACGCCATGGACCCGACTGGCCCCTTGCCCTCGGCCCGCTGGTATGACGTCGGCCCCCGCTACTTCGAGACCCTGGGACTATCCATGGTGCGGGGCCGCGAGTTCACCGAGGCGGACGGACCGGACGTCGCTCCCGTTGCGGTGGTGAATGAGAACCTGGCCCGCAGGGCGTGGGCGGACGGCGAGGCGGTGGGCGAGGTCGTCCGCTTGCCCGACCTGGACCTGTCCTTCGAGATCGTGGGCGTGGTCGCCGACGTTCAGCCCATGGTGCCCGGGCAGGCGCCGTACCCGGAGATCTACTGGTCCAACCGTCAACTCGGACGGATCGCCACGTTCTTTCTCGTGCGCACGTCGGGGGAGCCCGCTTCGCTGGCGACGGCGGTGACGGACGCCCTTCTCACGGCGGATCCGGACATGTCTCTCGGCACGCCGTTCTCGTTGTCGGCCCAGGCGGACCGAGAGCTCGTTCGGCCCCGCTTCCAAGCGGTGATTCTGCTCACGTTTGCACTCGTGGCGCTGGTTCTGTCGGCGGTCGGTGTATACGCCGTCGTGTCGTACGCCGTGGCACGGAGGAGGCGCGAGGTCGGGATCCGCCTGGCCCTCGGCGCCCGCGGCAACGACGTGGTGGCCCTCATGGCCCGCCGCAACCTGGTCGCGGCGGTAGTGGGAATCGTCCTCGGATTCGGCGGCGCGCTGGCGTCCGGCCGACTCATCCGGAGCTTGATCCCGGGCGTGAGCCCGGCCGATCTGGCCAGTCTGGGTGGTGCGAGTGTCGCGCTGCTCGTCGTCGCCGGGCTCGCGATTCTCGTGCCGGCACGACGAGCCACACGGGTGGATCCCCTGGAGGCGATGCGGGTGGAGTGACGGCGGCTCCGGGTCGTCGGGGCCGGGCCCGCCGATCGCCGGGGCTATGAGACGCCCGGGGTTCGAGCCCTCCCTCCCGGTGGCACGGCACGCGCAGCCGCCCTCGCCTCCTGGCTGACCGCCCGGCGCGCCCTGGTGGTGGATCCGACCATCGCGCTGCGGAATGAGTAGACGGAGGCGAATACCCACCGCAGATTCCCCAACGGCACAGCGGAGGTGGGGCCGGCGATCCACTGCGGCACCTATCGCGCCGGACGTGGGACCCGGCGCATAACGCCGGCAGCGAGCCCGTCCGGCTGGATCAGATGGGCAGGCCTGCAAGCTTGTGTCACGACGCCGGTCCCACCGATACTGAACGGATTCAGACCGCCTGGACGCTCCATGTCTGATCCTCGCGGAACGGGGCAGTCACGATGGGCAAGTTCTCCGAGTGCGGCGCCGCTGATCAGGCGGCGTCCGACGCTTCCAGCCTGCAATCCCTCGGAACGGGCATCGGGATCACCGCCTCCGTGGGCCGAGGGGGTGTCAACCGCCGCCCGGACGTGTCCCTGATTCAGCAGACCCTGAACCTGATCCCCGTCCTGCTTGGTGGACCCACGATCAAGCTCGCCGTCGACGGGCTTTCCGGACCCAAAACCGAGGGAGGCATCTACGGCTTTCAGGTCCACCACTTCGGCGCCTCGAAGGCCGACGCGCGCATCGATCCCGGGTTCGCAACGATTTCGACGCTGGAGAGCACCTTCGCCTCGTCCGGCGAGGCCAAGAAGGCCAAGGACAAGATCGACGCGAGCATCCCCCAGGCGCTCCAGTGGATATTCCTGGCTCAGAAGAGCCTCGTGCACACGCTCGCCTTCCTCAACGGCGACATGGGCGGGAACAACGAGAAGCACTTCGATCTCGTCGACCGCTGCTTCAAGCTGAGGACGGTGAACAACATCAAGGCCAAGAGGTCCGTTCAGCACATCGGTGAGGTCTTCGGCCGCATGCCATTCGCCGTGGTGCAGCTCGTGGCCTTCAATCAGATCAAGCCCGTGGCGAAGTGCAAGCCGGGCACCATCGCCACGGCCATCCCGGGTGGCTTCCTGAGCGCCAACCTGGCCCACAAGGGGATCTCGTATTGTCCGAAAATGATCGCGGCCAAGAACCTGTTCGACGTGACCGACGTCATCGTGCATGAGCTGGCTCACTACACGGGCCCATTCGGCAACAAGGCCGTAGGCCACGGTGGCGTGACGCCGCCCGCCTACGGCCTCAAGGCGTTCACGTTGAACCACGAGAGGTCGTTGATCTCGGCCTCCAACTACTCATGGCTCGCCTGGCTGGTCCGGCTGCCCCAATCGCAGTGGATGACGAACAAGGGCTGAGTCCCACGGACGGCTCGAGCGCCGACAACCGAACTCAGTCGGGACGACCTGTCGGAATGGGCCACCGTGCCGCCGAGATAGACCGTGATTCCCGAGTCCGGCCCGCGGAGGCGCGGTTCGGTCACCGCGGCGAAGACCGTGAGCCGATCAGCGGAGGGTCACGCCCAGGTACCACGGCCAGATGAGCAGCGCCAGAATCGCCTTGCCGAACGAAAGCTGGGCGATCGCCACCGTGAACAGCCAGCCGACGTACCACATGCCGCCGTATCCGTGCTCCACTCTGACCTTCATGTCGGGCATCATGCACCTCTCTTTCGTCGAAACAGGCGTCGTCGCCGCGAGTCGGCGGCGCGAACACCAACGTCGAGCTCTTCTCGGATGATGTCCACATGAGCGTCGTCGTGGCCCATGCCTTCAACTGCGATCTGGAGCTATCCGAGATCCTCGAGGAGCTCCGTGCCCGCACGAGCTTCCGGTGGATCGAGCGGGACAGCTTCTACTGGGGTGACTACATCAGCGCCGGGATCTCACCAGGCGTGATCGCCAAGATCTTCATCGAAGAGCCCGGCTACCTGTTCGAGGTCAAGTTCAGCGACAACAGCCTGAGTTGGGATTGGGAGGGCCCAGTACGTGAGGTGATGGATCAGGTGCTGCCGCACATCGGTGCCCGCGACGTGAGGCCGGCGCCCTCGAACAACTGAGGGGGGGATTCAGGCTTCCGCCCTTCGCCCGCCGGTGCCGACCCGATGCGTATCCGCGGCCTACGAGTGGTCTTGCATCGGAGGAGAACCACAAGGCAGGCTCTGTCTTTCCCCCCCGGGTGGCGCGTCACTCAGGCAGGGACAGGTCGAACTGGAGCTCGGGGATCGGCTCGGGAAGCGTGTGGTCGGGAAGCCGCCTTCAGTGGTGATCCTTAGAGCCACCGGTCCGAAACGCGCTTCGAGCGAGTCTGGCGTCGCTAGTTGATGTAGCCCAAGGTCCTGAGGATCTCGAGTTCCTTTGGCGTCAGTTCGACATCGGCTCCACCACCGACGATCTGAGCGATAGCAGCGTTCGCCTCGAGCTGCTCCTTCAACATGTCCTGGTAAAACTCAGCCAGGTCGGGCCGCTCCTCGTGAAGAGATCCGGACGTCAACGGGTCCGAATATCGATCCCACAGGAGAAGCTGCTCCGTGCGTTGGATGTGATCGCTTAGGCCGTCTCCGTATTGAGGCAAGGCCTCGGCAGGAATCCCTCTCTGGTCGGCCAAGAGCAGAGAGGCAGCCCAGCGGCCGTCGATCACTCCGATCGTGCCTACCAAGGAACCGCCCTCACTCTCCCGCCCGATCTTCTCGATGAACACGGGCCGCGAGGCGAGCTCGGTGACCTCGCCTCGAAGGAGCGGAGCGAGCGAGCGGCCTTGGAGGACGTCGGGTGCCGGGAGACCGGCAAGGTCCAAGAGCGTAGGCATGACATCGATCATCGAGACCGGTGTCGTGACTCTTTTGCCACCAGTAATCCGGCCGGGGGCAACGAACAACAGGGGCACGCGGGTCGCGTACGGGTGCACGATCGGAGCCTCGAAACCCATGCCTGGCATGAAGCGGTGACCCCCGGCGGGATAACCATGATCCGAGGCGATGACCAGGATAGTGTTGTCCCAGGTGCCAGATGCCTTGAGCCGACTCACGAACCTGCGCAGGTGATAATCCTGATGGGCCATCGCTTCGTCATACAGCGCCTGCTGGGCAAGTGCGTGTTGCTCTACAGTTATGCCCAGAGCCTCGTAGTTCCCAGGCTCGAAAAACCAACCGGGCATCTCGCTCAGCGCATCGTCGCTCTCGATATAGCGTTCCCTTCGCTCAGGATCGATGAAGAGTCCCGCGAACGGAGCTTCTGGCCGGAAGGGCTCGTGGACGTCGGTCGTTTGGAAATGCACCCAATATGGCTGACCTGGGTAGGCGTTCCGCCACTCGAAGAAGGAATCGTGCAACACCTCTGACGAAGTGGCCTGAACATCGACTCCCTCGAGCTTCGCCTGGTCCACTCGATGCTCCAGCCCAGACATCGTCAGGGCGAACGCATTCGATGTGAATACGCCGGTTTGGTATGCCGCCTCGCCGAAATGTCGAGCCATCGTCGATGCGCCCTCGGGGAGTTGGTCCGCGAAGGTGCGGTACGGGCTGATGGCGCTGTACATCAAAGACGTCATGAACGAGGGCGTTGAAGTTTTCGTCCAAGTCGCGTTGCTATATGCCTGTTCGAATATGACTGCTTCTGCGGCCAGTTCCTCCAGAAACGGTGTCGTTCGGCGATTGTATCCGAAAACGCTCATCCAGTCCGCTCCCGCCCCGTCGATGACATAGAAGATCACGTTGGGGTCCGGGCGATTCCGTGCGAGCCTGTTCCCGATCTCCGGGCCACTCAGGATTGGTGCGCCCCAAAGACCCACGGCTCCTGGAGCGGATGCCTCAGTCCTTAGGGTGAGATCGATGACTTGACCTGAGAGTGCGGAGAGGTCGACGGATCGCTGTATCCACTCCGGGCCAGCCACGCCTTCTTCGAGCATCACCTGGCTCTCGCGACCCTTCCGTCCTACTAGAACGGAAAACGTGACGGAGTCCTCGTCCTGAAAGGTGCCCAGACCGATGTCGAGACGTGCGCCCTGTCGAACCCGCACGCGCCAGTGGAGTTGGGATGGCGCGTGCGTGAAAATCGAACGTCGGATGCCGTCAGTCTTGCGCGCAGTCGTAACTCCGGCCTTTTCGAAACTGAACGTCTCGGCCTCCGGGATCAAAGTTACGGAGAGCATGTCGACGGTCAGCGAGTCCTCAGCCCAGAGGCCGATCACTAGCTGCTGCCAGGGAAACGCCCACTCGCTCCAGTTGAAGGGCCAACGGCCACGACCTGTGGTGCGGACGGGAAACGTGTAGGTGTGGACCTGGTTGTCCGCTAAAAGAGCTGCTGCTTCTCCTCCGTGCTGAACGAGCGCGCCCGTCTCCGGATCGTGGTCAACGAGGTTGTAGGCGATCGACATGGTTCCGGCATGGGAGCTGCGCGCTCGGATTCTGATGTCGGCCCAATCCTTACGGACCAAGCTCGGAAGGTCAACAACGACGAGAGCCCGTCGCGCAGGTAGAGGGCTCCAGAAGGGACCGTCGCCACTCGGGCCGACGGTTCCCTCGTCAAGAGAAATCCTCAGAGCCCCACCTACCTGTTCAGCTCTCGCAGCCCGACGTCCTGGCCAAGGCCGAATCGTCACCGGCGGAGTGGGCTCGGCGAATTGCCAGCTCAAGGGTCGGAGTCGATCCTCTGGCACTATCGAGCCCGACACAACGGCCGCGGCGAGATGCTCCTCAAGGTGGAGCAGCTTGTCGGTGGAGAGGATTGGGGGGCGCGAATCGGTGCTGAAGCAAGCCGGGGTCAGGATGATGTTGATCACCAAACCCAGCCAGGGTGAGCAGTGGCGGACCCAGTGAACGATCTGCTTCCGGCGGTTCACGGCTTCTGGAGGCGGGGGAGCAGCTGTAGCGTTGCAACCGTAATCGAAGATGCTGCTACGCCTTTGGTGAAATCAAGAACTACGACAATTCGGGAAGGCTGACCATCCGAGCCCAATCACCGCGGCATTCTTGACCTCACGCTAAAGAGGCGTGGGTGATCCCGTCGAGAGGCGCTCACCTGGACCAACTACGAGACGCTCCCGAGGGGGCCCGGGAGGCCGCTGACGTCTTGGAGGCACGGCTCAGGCCGTTGAGTTCGACCCAAGTTACCGCACGGAACTACACGACTTCGGGGAAGACCTTTACATGGGGCCGGCTTGACCAAGCGTAAGGCGCGCAGTCAGCGGTCGCGTGCCGGCACCACTCGGACGTCGTCGATCCACACCATGCCCGGCTCCATGGCGTGCAGGTCGAGGCGGATGTCATGGTGGGGAGGCGGCACCGTGTATATGTAGCTGAACTGGCGCCACTCGTCTTCGCCCGTACGATCGATACCGATGGTGTCGATTATCGGTGTCTTCGGCTCCTCATCAGGGAATTCGCTGGTGATCCTGAGCCGGACCGCGCTCCCCCGATTCTTGACCCAGAGACTCACATCGTACGTTTGCCCAGGGTCGGCGTCAGTGAGCTGGAACAGGCCAGGGCTGCTCCATCCATGGCCTGGGAAGGCCTTGTGGAGCTGGAACTTGACCGCTCGGTCGCCGTGGACCGCTTCGGTAGTGTCTACGAAGAACTCCGCTTGGCCGTCCCGCAGCGGTCGGTGATAGACGGCCCAGTTGGCCGGGAGCCCCGAGCTCACCACCTCGAAGCTGCCATTGAAGCCAGCTGCCTCGTCCCTTTCGGTCTTGCTGAGCGACAGAGCCTGAAGAAGCAGCAGCACGGCTACGAGACAGGCCGGTACGGGAACGACGGCCAAGAGGATTCCGCTGAGCCACTTCGGTTGCCCATCGGTGAGCCTCACGATCAACGCTGCAACGAGGCAGCTCGCGAAGCCTGCCGGGCATACGAACAGGGCTGCGTAGAAGCAGATCACCGACAGGACGCCGAGCGCGCCACTCACCAACGCCAGGCCACTGGCGAGCTGGGCCATCGCATCGAAGACACCGTGCAGGATGACGAAGACGGGAAAGCCCAACAAGAAAGCCACAACGGCGATCAAGAGTTGCTTGGTACGCTTTCCGGTGCTCGCGTCCATCAAGGCTCGCTTTGGCAAAGAGCCGCGTAGCGGCTCGCGTTGGAAGTCTCCCGACCGCACCCAGTTGAGGTCTGCGTTCCCTCAGCCGTGACGACGTGTGAGCCATCGACGCCCTGTGGGTCGGATGGCCTTCTACGAATCGCACTCGACGGAACCTGCCACAACGGTAAGATGCCGGAGTCAAGCGAGAGTCAAGCGGTCTGAGCGGCCCTTCACACCCCATCATGCCGTGATCTGCCGGAGTTGACCGAGGGAACCGCTGGCCCCTCCGATTGACGAACCCCTTGATCGCTTGCTCCGTTCACACCGACGGTGTTCTCGTCGCCACGTGGTCGGCACCTTTGTCGCGCGGCACAGGAACAACGGAACTCGCGTATCTCGGCAAAGGCGTGACCGAACTGATGGCTACTGCGCTCGATGGAACCGGCGACTTGCGCGCCGTGGATCCCGCTGCCGTCATCAGGCGCACGAGCGACCTGTTCGAGCCGGTGGATGCCACAAGCGGTGAAGGTTGTCGCCCTGCGGCTGACCCTGTCCTCCTTGGGCCAGCCGGTCCAGCGTCGGCGTCTGGATCCCCCCTCCAACCATGGAGGCTGCGCCGATTCCGATGTCGTCGATCAATATGCCTACGACGTTTGGCGCCGCTCCCGGCGCATCGATCAAGAACGCGGGCGGAGCCTCGGCGTTGCTGGCGTCCAGCTCGGTCACGGGTGGTCCACTGGTGCTTCGGTTGGAGGAACGGTGCGGTCGAGATTGCCAGGTGGTCCCGGTTGACGGTGGTGCATCGGGCACGGCACGTGCGCCGATCGAGATCAGCAGCGCGAAGCGTGGTGTGCCTGAGGGGGCCACCGGCCCAGGTTTCCGCGACCAACGATCGCCGACTGCGGGTGGGGTCCGATGTTCGGAACCGGAGAAACGTAGGTGAGAAGTCGAAAGCGCGCACCTCACGTCGCGGCTGGGGCGACGCTGCCCCCCAGCGGTTGGGCCTCCGGCGTTCTGGACGCTACTCTTGCTACGGGTGACACGTTCTCCACCGGGAGGTCCGGAATGAGTTTCGTCGTGGCGCACGCCTTCAACTGCGACCTCCAGCTTTCACAGATTCTGAAGGAGCTTCGGGCCCAAACCGAGTTCGAGTGGATCGAGCGGGACAGCTTCTTCTGGGGCGACTACATCAGCGCCGGGGTGTTCCCCGGCGTCATCGCCAAGGTGTTCATCGAGGATCCCGGTTACCTCTTCGAGATCAAGTTCGACGACGACGCCCTCCGCGCCGACTGGGAGCGCGCGGCCCGCCAGGTGAGGGATCAGGTGCTCTCGCTGATCGGGGCGTGTGACGTGAAGCTCGCGCCCTCGAACAATTGAGGGCTCGAAGAGCCACCTGGATTGTCGGGTTGGATCTTCATCCACATGTCTGATCCTGCGGCCCGGCTAACCGCGGCTGCCGAAGGCCGCTAGGAGATCGAGGGTGAGCTGGGCTGGGTTGGGCGACAGTCTACCTGAACTACTTTGGCGACGGGTCAAATCGTGGGAATACCGACTTCAGCTTTTCGAGCGGGTGACCTTTACATCGAATATCTGTTCGAGGACGTCCTGTTCCGGTGGGAAAAGGAATCCCGTCGGGTATTCTGCAAGTTCTACAGCGATACCCGGGAACA
Organism: Gemmatimonadota bacterium; assembly: GCA_039589315.1. Lineage (GTDB taxonomy): Bacteria > Gemmatimonadota > Gemmatimonadetes > Longimicrobiales > Gaopeijiaceae > JBDHHQ01. Next base: position 13,246 of record JBDHHQ010000039.1, on the reverse strand, counting down.
CGAGCGCCCGCATGACAACAAGCTGTTTTGCGACGCGAGGCTTTCAGGCGTGCTAACAACGGCCGAACGGTACTTCAGCGGGGGTGCGCCCGAAGCTGATTCAACCGGAGACAGTTTTTCCAGCATGGCGGTCAAATATCAAAGGACCCGGCCTTACTGGATATCCGTGATGCAGCGGAGAGACTACAGCCGTTCCGGGGATATCGAGGTGGGAGCCGATGGGCGCCTGAAGGTCATCAAAGCGGCCGAGTCAGTCAAATCGCTTCTGGAAGAGATCGTCTCGGACATCAATTCCCAGCCCTTTCTGAGCGTGACCCTCGGCGATGAACACCCCATCACGGTCGACAAGGAATCCAAGGACTACGACCTCGGCCTTCGCCTGGAGCTGAAGAAGTGGGAGCTGACCGTGATTTCGGAGTCATCCTACTATCGGGGCCGGAGTGGGTCCTGACCAACTACGCGGCAGCAGTGAAATCATTATGAAGACCGAATACGACGCGAGGCCGGTCGTCGGTTGCATTTCATGTTGTGGAGGTCGTGACAATGTGGGATAGAAGGATGACATCGGGGTGCCTAACGGCCCGGGGAGGGAGACCATCGAGATCGTCCTCCCGGAGGGGTGGACCGCCGCTTCCGTTGCCCGCCGCCGCAAGGTCGATGTCGGCTATCCGATTCTCATCTACGTCACGGTGATCGAAGCGGGTGAGGCTGCACAGAGCAACGTCGACTTCAAGACGAAGGCCGAGGAGACGCTCCGTAGACGAGCTGAGATGACCGCTTTGGCGAAGCCGGAGCCTGATGTCCGAGAGCGAGCCGACCGCTGGCAGGCCTCCGGCGGGTTCAGTATCCCGGAGACGTTCCAGCGCAATCACGTCACTGCGTTCACCGGCCGGACCACGCAGTCGGGGCGCGACCGCACGACGAGCTTCACGCTGGTGCTTGAACTACGACAGCAGCGTCCATGAGATGCCCTGGAACCCGCAGGCAGTTGTCAATCGCGACGCGAGTGAGACCAGCCCGATCTCAAGAGGGGGCTCCTGGCGGCCGCCGAAGCGTGTCGGACTTGCGGCGACTGGAACAGTCGGGAGTGTCCTTCCTGTAAGACCTGGGATCCTCAGCGAGTCCAGTGTATCTTCGGGGCCGATCCCAACACCCGCCCCCTCCCAAGGAGCTGACCACTCCCGATGAGCACAACCGCAATCGAGCGTATCAACGCGGCGCTGAGTGACCGATACCAAATCGAGCGTGAGCTCGGTGAGGGAGGGATGGCGACCGTCTACTTGGCCGACGACCTCAAACACGAGAGGAAGGTCGCGCTCAAGGTCCTCAAGCCCGAGCTGGCCGCCGTCGTGGGTGCCGAACGGTTTCTGGCCGAGATCAAGACGACGGCCAACCTCCAGCACCCGCACGTCCTGCCCCTCTTCGATTCGGGGGAGGCGGACGGCTTTCTCTTCTACGTGATGCCGTACCTCGAGGGCGAGACGCTACGCGAGCGGATCGATCGAGAGAAGCAGCTGCCGATCGACGATGCGATAGGTATCGCGACCGCCGTCGCGGCGGCCTTGCAGCACGCGCACGACCGCGGCGTGATTCACCGCGATATCAAGCCGGCCAACATCCTCCTGCAGGACGGCCAGCCCGTGGTCGCGGATTTTGGAATCGCGCTTGCTGTCGGCGCCGCCGGTAGCCGTCTCACCGAGACCGGCCTTTCGGTAGGAACACCATTTTACATGTCCCCGGAGCAGGCGACCGGCGACCAGCAGGTCGGCCCGGCCAGCGACACGTATGCACTGGCCGCACTGCTCTACGAGATGCTGACGGGAGATCCTCCGTATATCGGCAGCACCGCGCAGGCCGTCCTGGGGAAGATCATCCAGGGTGTGCCGGTCTCGGCGACAGGGATTCGAAGCTCGATTCCGCTGAACGTGGACGCCGCCATTCGTAAGGCGCTTGAGAAGCTACCGGCAGATCGGTTCACCGGCGCGCAAGCGTTCGGACAGGCTCTCAACGATCCGAGCTTTCGACACGGGGGCCAGCTGGGATCGAGCGGATCGGCTCCGGCGCGCAATCGCCTTGCCGTGGCCCTGGGGGCGCTCGCCGCGGTGTTCGCACTCATCGCGGGCTGGTCCCTCACCCGCCCAGAACCCCCGGCCCCGGTCCACCGCTTTTCGCTCGCGGTCAACGATGCGCAGTTTCCAAGCGAGTGGCTGAGTCTCTCGGCAGATGGTTCGGCCATGGTCATGACCTATTTCGACGAAAGGAACCAGCCTCGGCTCTGGCTGCGGCGTTGGACGGAGCTCACCACCGTGCCGGTTCAAGGGGCGGAAGGCACCGCTGTCGATCCGGTGATCTCTCCCGACGGCACGGAAGTCGCGTTCATGGAGAGCGCACAACTCAAGGTTTCGCCGCTCGGCGGCGGCATCGTCCGTACGCTCGCCGACGATGCGGGCTGCTGTGCCCGGTGGGGCAGCGATGGTTACATCTATTTCTCGAGCGGCACCTTCACGATTCGTCGGGTGCCCCTGGGGGGAGGTGAGATCGAAGAGATCACGACCCTCCTACCCGAAAACGACAATGAACACGGCTACTTCCAGATCCTTCCGGACGGTGATTGGGGCGTGTTCTCGGTTTTCACCACTCCGCCGCGTATTGACGCTTTCCGGATCTCGACGGGGGAGAGGAAGACGGTTACCGCGGGCCTGCGGGGGTATGTCACCTCCACGGGCCACCTCGTCTTCGCTACGCTCGAGGGGCAGATCCTCGCCGCACCGTTCGACATCGATGCGGTGGAGCTGACCGGGGATGCCGTCCCGCTCGTGCAAGGCGTCGGCGTTACCGCCAACGAGGACGTGATGTACACGCTCTCCGAGAACGGCACGCTGCTCTACTGGTCGGCCGCAGCGGGTACGGCGGACAGCGAGATGATCTGGGTCACACGATCCGGGCAGGTCGCTCCGGTTGATCCTGACTTCACGTTCAACCCAGGAGGGGACAACCCTTCCTGGAGGCTGTCACCCGACGGGACCAGGGTCGCCTTCCAGGACAACCGAGAGTCGGGTGGAGACATCTGGATCAAACAACTCGACCGGGGGCCCGTGTCGCGTCTCACCTTCGACGCGGTGCCGGACAGGGCACCCGAGTGGTCGGCGGACGGTGAGTCGGTGCTGTTCCTTTCGGATCGTAATGGCTCGGGTGCCGACGTGTGGACAAAGCGTGCGGACGGCACCGGTGAGCCGACACTCCTGACGGCGTTGGATCGCAACCCGATCAGCCAGACCCTGTCCCCGGACGGAGAGTGGTTGATCTTCCGAACCTCGGGGTCACCCTCGCGTGACATCCTCGCCCAAAGAGTCGGGGATACCGTTGCGATCGAGGTCGCGGCCTCTCCGGACTTCAACGAGAATGCGCCTGCGATCTCACCCGACGGCCGCTGGATCGCCTACGTGTCCAACGAGACCGGTGGGCCTCAGGTGTACGTGCGGCCCTTCCCTGACGTCGACGCGGGCCGCTGGCAGGTTTCCAACGGGCCGGGATTCGCTCCCCTCTGGGCCCACAGTGGCAACGAATTGTTCTTCGCCACCCTGGACGGACTGGTGGCGGCGCAGATCGAGACGTCACCGAGCTTTCGCGTGGTCAGCCAACAATCGCTCTTCAGATTCCCGGCGGGACTCGCCCCGGTGATCGTCCGTGGGTGGTACGACGTCTCCCCGGACGATCAGCGATTCCTGATGGCGCGGCCGGTTCAGTTCGGGGGTGACGACGAAGGGAGCCAGATCGAGCTCATCCTGGTCCAGAATTTCTTCGAGGAACTGAAGGAGCGGGTACCCAACTAGGGCAGGGGGCGTCCGGCGATTGGGCGCCGATGTCGAGCGTGGCGAGCCTGAAGATCGGATTGCACAGACAGCACTCATGGAGGTATCGCATGATCCACCGAATCGCGCGGGGCTGTCTGGCCCTGACTCTGGTGCTCGTCGCCTGTACGCCTGCCGACTCCGGACCCGACGAGGCACCGGCCGATCCCGGGCCCGAGGCCACGGCGGCGCTCCCGAGCTGGACCTTCACGCCCGACATGGTCTTCCCGGTCGATGAGTCGCTGCTCAGGGCCGAGGACGGGGTGGCCCTCACGGATGGCCGGTTGGTGGTAGCCGACCAAGCCCACGGGGTCCGGGTAGTGTCGCCAGACGGGACGCACCGACCGTTTGGGCAATTCGCCCAGGCCGGTTATCAGCACCGGCCACCGGAGCAGGCCGGCGGTGCCAATGGGGTCAGTCTGGAGCCCGGTGGGACCCACATTCTGGTGACCGACGTCTTCACCGGCGCGATCTACCGGGTCGAGGTCGCCACCGAGACTACCACGCTCGTCTACCAGCACGAGTTCGGCGTCAACACCGCGCGGTCGGACCGAAACGGGGGGATCTGGTTCTCGCAGTCCACCCGTAACACCAACGAAGCCGAGCTTTGGGGGGCGGTCGCGATGGGCACGCAGGACGGCGCGCTGTTCTACCTGCCGTCGGGGGGTGGTGCGGGGTCGGCAGTGCCTCTTGTGGACGGCCTCGTATTCGCCAACGGCCTCGCTCTCGACGAGGCGGCGGGAGTGCTCTACGTGGCGGAGACGATGGGCAACCGGGTCCTCCGGTTCCAAATGGATGCGGCCGGCGGGTTGAGTGAGCGTACCGTGGTGCTCGAGGTGAACGGTCCCGACAACGTCGAGGTCGACGACCAGGGTCGGCTCTGGGTGGCGGAGCCGCTCCTGTCCGAGATCGTGGTATACGATCCGGCCGCCGGCACCACTCAGTCGGTCTTCCGCATCTCCACGCCGGAGAGCGAGCAGGCAGTCGCCGACATCACGGCCCTGCGTGAAGCCGGGGAGCCGTGGCTCCAGTTGATGGGACCGCCGCTGTGGAGTCCCGCCCCCGGTGCAATCACCGGCATGATCCTGTCGCCCGATCAAGGACCGGTGTATCTGACCGGGCTCGGGAACGCCTTGATTCGGCTCGACCGCTGAGGGGCACCGCTCGTACTCGAGCGCTCCGCGGCGAACGCAGCGCGCAAACAGGACCTCGTCCTACGACACCGGCTTTCGTAGCGCCTCGATCTCGTGGATCTCGCGGGGCGCATCGGAGATCCGGACCAGACCCTCGGTCGTGAGCACGTAGTCGTCCTCGATCCGGACGCCGACGTTCCTGTACCGGACAGCAGCCTCCTGCGCGTAGGAGATCAGGGCTCGATTGCTCGCGGTGTCGGGGAGGCCGTCGAATACGAGCTCTCGCACATAGATCCCGGGCTCGATCGTGAAGACGTCTCCCGGCTGAAAGACGAACGGCTCGACCGACGAGAACTGTGACGGATCGTGTACGTCCAGTCCGATTCCGTGGATGAAGCCGTGGTAGATGTAGAGGTACCACTGGGGGCACGACCCGTCCGCGTTGGCCCAGGTGCCGGGGCACAGACCCGGGGGCGGGTCGAAGGTGGCGTCCACAGCTTCGATCAGTCCAAGGCGGACCAGACCATCCCGGAGGACTACGTAGGCAGAGTCCGAGGGCAGCGAGCGGGGCGCACCGTCCCCGATCTGACGCTCGGCCGCTTTCTGGGCCGCCAGGACGATCTCGTAGACGTCGCGCTGCTCTGCAGAGAATGTCGGATCGACCGGAACCGTCCGCGTGATGTCTGCGGAATAGCCGTCGTAGTACGCAGCCACGTCCATCAGCACGACCTCACCGGACCGTGCCGTGCGCGTACCCGCTGGATAGTGGAGCACCGTCGAGTTAGGCCCGGACCCCACGATCGAGGAGTAGCCGGGGGAGTCGGCGCCGCGGCGCCGGTACGAAGACTCGATGACGGCCTGGATCTCGTTCTCCGTGACGCCGGGCGCGATCGCGCGGATGGCGGCCTCGTGCGCCCGGGAGGACACTTCGGAGGCGACCTTCAGCAGCTCGACCTCGGCGTCGCTTTTCTTGGCTCGCAGCTGATCGACCCACTGATTGATTTCGGTGACCTCGAGCCCCGGGTGCCGAGCTTCCAAGGTGCGCACGAACATTCGGCCGACCGTGAGCGAATCCCGAGCACTGTACTCATTGGACTGAAAATCGCTGATCGAGTACACGGGGAATCCAGCGGTGACGAGGGAGTCCACGTAGCCCGCCATCTTGTCGGAGTACCGTGCCTCGAGCCCGAGGCGCGCTGAGACCTGCTCCAGGGTCACTCGCACTCCGTCATAGAGCTCGGTTCGGGGGTTGGGATGAGCCACGAACAGAGTGGACGTGAGGTCCTCGCCGTGACGCACCATCACGAACGCCGCGTCAGACTCGAGGAATCCCGTCAGATACCGGAAGGCCGGCAGCTGGTAGAAAGGCGGCCAGTGGCGGACCGGGGCGCGGCCACCGAATCCGATCACGACGCCCCGGTCGATCCGGTCCGCCAGGGCGGCGCGCCGCGCCGCATACTCGTCCGTGGGGATCTGCGCTGCGAGTGGCGAAAGGGCTCCGAAAACGACTGCAATGATCAACGAGCGGATTGCGTGCACGTCAGGCTAGCTCCATCACGGTGGGATTCGATGCGTCAGAACCTGGCTCAAGCCACGACCCGACGCCAGGAAGCGGGTCTGCGTCGGACTGTCGTCGGTGGCCACGGGCTTCGTGAGAGCCCTACCGTGCCATATCCCTACCTGTGGTGCTACGGTTTTCGACACGTCAGGCCAGACACGAGGGACTCGTCCGACGACAAACCCGCCATCCTCCCTTCTCAGAGCGCTGCGGCCGGCACTCTGGGTGATCGCCTTGCTCACGGCTTGTGGCACGTCGGACGTGCCGCGCGGACTCGTCGTCGTCTTTCCTGGAGGTGCGAGCGGGTACGTCTACTACAGCCCCCTCATGAGCTCGACCACTTATCCGCTCGAGGCTGTCAGTGGGGACGTGGTCCACACCTGGGAAGGCGACTACAAGGCAAAGGGATTTCAAGAGCCCCTCGGGGGCCCCTTGAGGAAAGGGATTTCAAAGGCCCTTTGAGGTGGCGAAGTGCCTCGGGAGTGAGCTTGGTCAGGACCAGGAACCCCCGTGCAAGGCCGGTGTGCAGGCGCGGATTGGTGCGGGAGCTGCGACGATGCGAGCGCGCGCCGGGCGGATGGGGCGATGGGCGGCGGAACCCTGAGCCCTCGCAGCCCTGCATCGGTAGTGTCCCTAGAATTGTGTAAAAGAGGGTGAGGGCGTCCGGAGGGGTCGACAGCCCGGAAAAGAAAGAGGAAGCTCCTTGATCATCGTCATCGTCACATGAACCCGGGAGTCCGAGGCCTGCGTGAGCAGGACCGGAACCGGAAAGGAGCTTCCTCTGATGGAAAAGATCGTCGAAGTCGAGAGATCCACGCAAGACGAACTCCATGGCCTCACCTGGCGGGTCGCGGTCGGGTCAACCTTCTGAAAACGATGTCGATGCGGGCTTCCAGTCAATCCGTGGATCCGCGGCTCCTTCCCAGACCACCAGAACCGCGGTGTGCCATCGGCGACGACGGCGGTATGCCAAGCTCGGCCACGCGTCCGCGTACGAGGCGGACGTCGTCGGGCTGGAAGGCGCGGCCAGGGCGACCCCAGCGGACCCTCTTCCCCCCCCGCGGTGTCTCTCCGAGGCACGATATCGGGAGAGGGCATGGACGAGACCAGGCAGGCCGCGCGCTTCGGGCCCTTCGCATTCGACTTCGGGCCCTTCGCATTCGACTTCGGGGAGCGAGTCCTCCGTCGAGAAGGAACGCCCGTCCCGCTCCAGCCCCAGCCTCTCGCCAATCGGAGGGAGTACAACACCGGGACCTGGTCGTCCTTCAACTCGTCGCTCGCGACCTCTGAATCGCCCGGGGGGAGTCACCCGGGGAACCGCAGCATGCGTCCCAGATTCCGGCGCAGGACGGATCGTGGCACGATCCTGAGAGTCCGGTCTCGAAGCCACCGGGCCGTCGGACTCTCCCACTGAGCCACCTTGCCGAACCTGCGACTACGAGCGACGAACCAGCGCGTGCGGGCTACGCGCCGTCGTTCGTAGCGGCGAAACGCCTCAACGGGATCACGGGTTTCACGGATGAAACGCCCGAGGACGACCGCGTCTTCGATGGCCTGGCATGCCCCTTGTCCCATGTCCGGAGTCATGGGGTGTGCCGCGTCACCGAGCAGCGTGATCCGCCCCCGCCCCCAATCGCGACGGAATCGGCGATCGACGATGTCATTGCGAATGATCGCGGATTCAGCCGTCGATTCTATGGTGGCTCGGACCTGCTCGGGCCAATCGCGATAGATCCCCAGCAGTGTTGTCTTGGCAAGTCCGGGGGCGTCCATGCCGCCCGCCGCAGCGTTGACGGGCGCGAACCAGTACAAGCGCTCGTCCACGTGGACGCCCCCGAACCGCTTTCCGCAACCCCAGATCTCGAAGACCGAACCCCACTCGAACTGGTCGGCATGCGGGGCCACCCCCCGCCAACAGGTATACCCGGCATACTGAGGCGGACCGTCGCCGAGATGTTGGGCACGCACGATCGAGTGGACACCGTCGGCCCCCACCAACAGGTCGCCTGACACCTCCTCGCCCGATTTCAAAACGGCGAACGCCCGGTCGGGCTCCAGCCGATACCCGACTACCGGGGCTCCGGTGCGGACGTTCTCGTGCCCAGCATGCTTGTACAAGATTCTCTGCAAGGCGGCTCGATGGATCGCGACTCCGAGGACCGGTTCGTCGGGATAGTCGATCTCGATGCACACGCGTCCCGACCGAGTGCTGATTCTTCCGCTGCGGATGTGGACACCTGTTGCCGATATGTCCTCGGCGACCGCTGTGTTCTCAAGGGCCATCATCGCATTGGTCTGCACCACGATCCCGGCACCGACGGAGGAGATCTCTTCCGCACGCTCGAGGACCGTCACCGCGCAGCCGGCTCTCTGAAGCGTTACTGCCGCCGTCAACCCGCCGATGCCCGCGCCAACGATCACGACGTTCGGTTTCATGCCAAGTCAGCGAGCGGACGTCTGATAAGATAGGTGACCTTCCCTGGCGTGCTCATCCTACGAGCTCGTGATGGTCGGGTGCCTTCCAGACCGCGTACCCGAGAAGGAGCCAGCCTGCGGCGAAAACGACGATTCCGGTGGACAGAACCAACGACTGCGAACCGACGTCGTTCCATTCGAGAGCCGTGATCCCCACAGGGATCATCCCGACCACGAGGGGCAGCCCATTCCAGCGGGGGAGGGCACGTGCCCGGAGATTGATCACAGCGAAGGTCATCCAACCGACGAAGGCCATCAGGTAGGCAGGTGCGAGGAGCAGCCACCACGGTCCTGGCGCCCGTACGATCGCCAGGACCGCCACGACCACGCCCACGCCGGCCCCGGCCATAAACCCCCAGAGTCCCAGCCGGGCCGCTCGCCCGTTCCTCTCCAGCGCCAGCAGCCCCAGCACCGTGGCCATGCCGACCAATCCCGTGGCCGCCGCGAGCGTCCAAAAGAGGATTTCGAGGGGACGAGGCAATTCGCCCTCGCCGGGGAAGATTTGCACGGTCACCAGAATGAATGCCACGAGCAGAGCGACCAGCACCCCGCTCAGCACCGTGATCGGTCCAGCCTTCGAGGAGATCTTCATGACCCAACTCCGGTCGCCCATGTCCGAATAGTGCGCAGCTCGACTGGCTGCCACAGCCGCGCCGAAGCGCCAGAGCAGATCGTCCGGAATCCCCAACAGGAGGCGGACCAGCAGCTCGACTGCCGTGGCGGTCGGAGGAGTACCGGTTACGAGCGCGTGCCGTCGGTGCTCCCACTGGTCCGACTCCAGCTCCGCGCGTCGGGCCTGCCTCACCTCCACGTGGAGGAAGGACGTGTAGAGACGTACCCACCCTCGGCATAGAGCCTCGGCGAACTCGAGATCGGCGCTCGATCGCTCGGGCAAGGAGCCACTCACATGGGCCCCCTACGCGGCCCTGCTACGGGCGTCGAACGAGCCCTGCTCGGATGCGCTCGGACATAATAGGAAGATATCTTCCTATTAGCAAGCGTGGTCATGTGTCATCCCCGGCAGAGGCGGGCTTCACCAGATCTTCGTAGTACGCTCCGAGCGTCCGGGTCCCGATGGACGGAACGATGAGATCGTGGGTTGAGACCTCGAGAAAGAACGCCGTGAGCTCCGCCATTCGTGGGTTGATTGGCCGGATGAGCGGGAGCGTGAGCCGCATCATCCCGGCAGGGATCGTCCGCGTCTTCATCGGCCTCCCCAGAGCGTGGAATGCGAGCTCCACACAATCCCTACGGGTCAGCGTCTCCGGTCCTCCGGGCTCCACGTCGTCCACCTTCCCCTCGACTGCATCCGCGCAGATCGCGGCGACGTCGGCGTCGTGGATCGGATTCGTCCGCGCTGAGCCGTCGCCCACCATGGGGACCGCCCCCCTCTCTGCCATGGACAGGATCTCGCCGAACGCGGAGAACAGTCCCTGGGAGCGAATCACGGCGTGCCTCATCCCACGCGAGCGCAGGTCGTCCGCCACGGCCTCGTGCGCCTGGACGTACGCCAGGTGACCGAAGCGGTCTGCACCCGCTACGCCGACGTACACGAACCGTCCGACGCCCGCGCGAGCCGCGGTATCGATCAGGTTGAGATTGGCGGGCACGTCCACGGCGTGAAAGCTGCGGCGGCCCCGCCCCATCTGAGGTACCACGCTGGCGCCGAGGCTGGAGAAGACGACGTCTACCCCTTCGCAGGCAGTGGTGAGCTGGGTGGGGTCGAGAGCGTCGGCCCGGTGTACGGAGACGGCGCCGGTGAGGTCTGCGGAAAGCGGGCGATCGTGAACGAGGGCCCTGACACGGTGCCCCCGCCGGGTCAACTCACGTACGACGTGGCCGCCCAGGGCGCCCGCGGCGCCGGCAACCAGCACCTGAAGGGACATGTTGCTTCTCCTGCCTTCATTCGGCAGCGAAGGCGGGCGCGAGCCCCGGGTCATCCCGACCGCGCGCAGACGCGCGTGCGGCGGCACGGGCCCTCCCCAGCGCTGCCTCCCCTGCTCCGGTCACGTGATACAGTCGACGTCGGGGCCGCCCCTCCTCGGCGGCGATGTGCGGGTCCTCCCACTCACTGGCCAGCAGCCCGGCCCCTTCCATGCGCTGGAGCGCCTTGTACAGGGTCCCATGCGCCGTAAGCAGCCGGGCTCCCTTGTGTTCCTGGATCGACTTTGCGATCGCGAAACCATGGAACCCGGGTCGGCCCGGGCCGCTGAACTGCAGGCCGGCCATCAAGATCGATATTTCGAGCGGGAGGAGTGTCCCCGGCTTTCTTCGCATACCATGCCCTCGGAGAATGGAGTGGGGAGTGGTCCGTGGGAAAAAGCCCGATGGGCGTGCTCACCTCTTCGCTCGTGGGTCTACTCGGGCACGAGAACTTCACTCGCGCATAAGAATAGGAAGATATCTGCGGTTTCGCCAGCTCCGTGGGATACCGGGTCGAGGTCGATTGCGGGAACCGCGTGGGAGTGGGTAGCTTTTCGATCAACGTTGTGGCACCTACGGTGTCCACGACAATGTGCGGTTGGAAGGTGGGACGGGCCCCAGAACGCGACCGTTGGGCGGAGCCAAGGATAGACCGGGGGCGCCCAAATCGATTGAATGGCATGAACACTGTGGCACAGGCAGGGTGGGAATACCGTGTCGGAGGTATCGCGGCCGTGTTTGCTGCGTTTTCGAGCCTGTCCATTGCAGCAGCCTTCGCATTGACGGGGCTGGGGGCGGCTGGAGACAAGAGCTACGGCTCATTCTCGGGGCTGACGTTCATTCCTCAAGTCGCTCTCGTTGTCACCGCGGTCGGACTGTACCGCGCGTTCTCCGGCCGCATTGGTCGCGGCAGTCGGCTTGGGCTCCTGCTCGTTGTGCTCGGTCTCACTCTCTCGACGACTGGCCACCTCGGTGGAGCATGGCTTGGTTTTGCCCGAAGCGGGAATGTATTCATCGTCCCCGGAACCGCCCTGATGATGGCGGGGCTGATCACGTTCTCAGTGGGAACAAGAGAAGCCGGCATACCGACCCGGTACCGGACGCTAGCGCTCTCGCTCGGCCTGCTGCCGATGGTCTTCCTCCCAGTGGCGGCAGGTATCGAGACGCTGAGGGGAGACCGGTTTCCCCCGTCTTTGCATGACAACTACTTCAGAACGCAATCAGCCTTCGCTTCGATTCTCTGGCTCGTACTCGGATTGACCATGCTTCGAGACGGAAGACAACACCGGACGGGCTCAGCCTAGCATCATTCGGGAGGACCGGGTCAAGAGGGCGCAGTGAACCGCGAAGGATGTTGGACCGGCTATCCCTCGGTGAAGGCACCAAAGCGGGATGTCTGCTAGACGGCTTGTTTGGAGCGGAGTAGCGAGCGCCTCAATTGGTGTTCTGTGCTGGATCAAGGTGCTGTTTGGCTTGTCCGGTCCGCTATCCGTTGCCTCGCCTCTGCCGTACCGGACACTCGTCGTCGTGCTCGTACCACTAGCACTGGCGGTGTGGCTGCGAGGGCTCGGAGACCTACAGGTGAGCAAGCTCAGTTCCGTGGCAATATTCGGCGTACGCATTGCCGGGTTGGGAATCGTCTACGTTGTCTTGGCAGGACTGGAACAGTACTTCGTGGACGTGATCAGCTTTTCGATACCGTGGGCGGGCGCCGGGTACGTGCTGGTGATCCTGGGAGTATTGATGGTGGGTACCGCTGTGCTCCTGGCACAGGCGCTTCCAGTTTGGAGCCGAGCCCTGCCCCTCGCCCTTGGTGTGCCTCTTCCTTTGATCATGCTTGCCGAGGTACCCCAAGACTCCGGGCTTCTCTGGACATTTGTGACGCTGGTTCTCGGGACGGGATTTCTCGTGCTCGGCGGCGTGCTGTCATTTCACGAACCGAGAGCGGCTGGAGAAACCGGGAACGCCGCCTGACAGCATGAAGACGGACTGGGTCAAGAGGGACAGCAAGCCGTGGAAGGTGCCCCAGGTTGAACTGATCCCGCCAGCGGAACTCGAACCGGGCCCTGGAGAGGGCGTTGTCGCGGATCTGGGCACCCGGATGGCCCTTGGCCAAATCAGCCGCGTGGGCCGCGATCTTGTAGGTGATCACGCCCTCACGGACGTCGTGCTTGTCGGGTAGGCCCAGGTGCTCCTTGGGCGTGACGTAGCACAGCATGGCGGTGCCGAACCAGCCGATCATGGCGGCGCCGATGGCGCTCGTGATGTGGTCGTATCCCGGCGCAACGTCGGTGGTCAGAGGCCCG
>JBDHHQ010000038.1:0-39763 GCA_039589315.1 Gemmatimonadota bacterium | reverse complement strand
CCCCAGGAGCGCCTTCACGCCCCTGCTTCCCCGTGTGCGAGGCGAAACAGCGGTAATTCCAGGGGCTTGGCTCACGAGGCGTGTCCCGGAGGGGTACGGGAGGCCCCCCCGGGTTCGAGGGAGTCCCCCAGGAGCGCCTTCACGCCCCTGCTTCCCCGTGTGCGAGGCGAAACAGCGGTAATTCCGGGGGCCTAGCGCGAGAATGGCCGTCCCGGAGGGGTACGGGAGGCCGAAGGGGTTGGAGGGGCGATCCGTTCAGCGCAGCAGGTCGGTTCCGTAGAAGACGAGCGCGATGCCCCCGGCAGTCAGTAGATGCCAGAAACCGTGTCCCCATCGCGGCAGCGGGAAGTTGCCGGCCTTGTCGAGGTTCCAGATGACGAACGCCACTAGGAAGACAACGAACGAGGCTATGAGCCAGGGGATCGCAGCACGGTTATTCCCTAGCGACAGACCGATCGCCGCCGCCCCGTAGATCAAGACTAAGAAGATAGCGATCAGGAGGATGACACGGTTTCGGAACGGCTTCCGAAGCAGGAGACCGGAGAACACGGCGATTACGATCATCGCTGCGGTGAGCCAGGGTTCGACGACTCCGAGCAGGATGCACACCGCGTACGCCGCGATTGCCCCGAACACTGCGAACATGCCGCTGATGTCCAGATAGCCTCCCCAGCGGGTCGATGTTCCGTGATACAGCGCCGAACCTAGACAGTGGTAAAACGAGGCCACACCCAGGACATAGGCCGGGGCCGTCATGAGGCTGAGGGCCACGAAGGCGCTCGACGCGAGGTATGCGAGGTTGGTGTACGTATTCACGGGTTGCTGAGGGAGGCGATTGAGTCCGTTGGCACACCCGTTCATCCGGGCCTCGTTCCAGTCGCCGGCGCAGGGGACGTAGTCACGGACGCCCGCGGGATCGAGGCCGTGGAACAGCTCGAACAGTAGATACCACACCAAGGCGGTCAGGCCGGCGGCGAATCCGGCAGCGACGAGAGCGGACATCGGTCTTCCCCTTCTGGCAGGTGCCCCCTGCGCTGTTGATCAGTGGTTCGAGCTTCTACTCCTCAGTCTTCAGAATGTCGAAGTGGCGAACCGCATCTCGACGCGGTGTGGTTAGAGGCGAGGCCACGCCGCCGCCCTTTTGAGAGGGCTCCCGACTCTCCTGTGCCAAGTCGAAAGAGCGCCGATATTACTCCCGCCCGGTGGCTGCCCTGGCAGCTAGTTTCCGCCAACTATTAAAGCCCAGTAGTCCTACAGCGATTGAAAGCAGGCCAATCACGATCCTAATCCCAGGGTTAGTCACGATAGGGATGATACCCGCGGGAGTGATCAACAACGCTCCGCCGACGACGAATGCATAAGCCCAGGTGAATACGAACCCTACGTGCTTCATGATCCCTGTCCTCCTGCCGATGAGGAAGAACATGACGAAGCGGGCGGGCCATCGGCCTCGCTCGCGTCCGGCAGGGAGGGCTGGAAACCAACGGTGCAGAATCAGCCTAGCGGGATCAGCTGCTGCTGTCTGTCAGGAAACGGCTGAAGTAGTCCCAAGATCCCATGTCTGCACCCGCGCCCACTTCGCTTTGTTGCGCATGGACGACAGCTACGAACCCCTGTTCAGGTTCCTGCGCCACCTGCGCAGCATGAACCGACGGCAAACTCGAGACGTTTGCCGTGGACGTGTGGATCGCGGCAGGGCTCGGGCCGCAGGAGCCGTACCTCCGCCGCGGGACCAAGACGGCTCCGCTGAAGCGGCCCGTGGGGTGGACGGCGACCCTGGGCTTGGCAGGCAGCTCGACGGGCTCCCAGATGTCGGTCCTAATCGAGGAGCCGATGGCTACCCCGATGACTCCTCCGACGAGACCAGCGAGCGGGGTGTAGACTACTAAGGCAGCAACGCACCACCCGTCCTCAGAGTCGGAGGCACAGCTTATCCCGACCGGGATCGCTGTAGCGAGAGCAGCGACTCCGAAGCCGATCTTGGCACCCTTCCAGCCCTGCCCCCGCTTCCCGGTGGATATCTCGAGCCCTTCTACCTCGGACACGCGGATATCTAGCGGATCCTCAGACTTGTCCCTCGTGATGCCGATCAGCTGACCGTTCTTGATGCCCCAGTACGTGCCAACTAATGGCTCCTCAGCCACCTCAGGTGCAGTCACCCTCACCCTCGCCCCCGCCTCCAACACCGGCTCCTGAGCCTGGCCCACCAGCGGCGACGCGACCAGCAGCAGTGCCGTCGCGATCCATCGTGCTGTCATGGCGCACCTCCTTGCGGTTGGAGGACGCCAGTTCTTGTTGCCGAGCGAGTTGACCGGGCGAGGTTCGCATCCGGCAGGGTGAAGCTCTTGAAGACCAGGTCCCGCTTGTTGTACGTCAGCTCGGCGCCACCGGGGTACGGGTCCCTCATGGACCCGAGCCACGCGAGGACCTGCCCACCCTCATACGGGCATTCCCACTCGATCCAGTAGGTCCCGCCGGGCGTAACGTCGGCAGGTCTCCAGAGAGGCACGAATACGTCGACTCTTTGGCCTTCGCCAAGGGGGCCTGGGATGCGGACGCGTCCAGTTCCCAGCCACTCTCCGTCGGGTGCTGCAGTGCGAAGCTTGACGGTCACCGGATGGCCGTCGCTAGGGAAAGCCACACCCGCTTGAAGCCCCAATTCCAAGGCAGCCACTATCGGAGCAGACGGAATGAAGCTCTGGTACCGCGTGGAGTCGGCCCGTGAGTAGTTTCTGTTCGCACATCCGAGCAAGGTCCCGTCCGTCGCGGTGTTCTCCTGGTCGACGACTAGGATGGACGCGAAATCACAATCCAGGCTGAAGTCTACCATGACGTTCTCGCCGAATCGCTCGAAATGGGCAAACTGAGGATTCGGGCTCATCGTCGTGCAATACGTCGGGAAGCCGCTGAGTTGAACCCTAAACAATGCCGGCAGTTGGAGCACGCCGTTGATCTGGTAGGGGCTTGAATCCTCCTGCGATCTTGGGTCGTGTTGATGGGTTTCCTCGAGCAACATGGCTCCGGAGAGGTTAGACACGGTTACGTGCCACGTCCCCCATTCGGCGAATCCCTGGGTCGTCGTGACCACCCACAGCATCAGGTGAGTCGGTTCGTGAGGCCCCGCATCGTAGGAATCACAGGACTCGGTACCGTAGCCCGTGCAAGCAAGGGCTAGACTGACGGCCGCGAGCTGAAGCCTGTATCGCCCTGTCATGGCGCACCTCCTTGCGACCGGAGGGGTGCGGTTCAGTTGGTCGGCGTCCAGAGGGTTGCGTGACGGGTCCCGTCCCCAGTGCTGCTCGTGCCGACAACCTGGCCGCGGGCATTGATGTCGCGGGCCTCGCTGAAGCCGCCACCATGGGGCCCGAGGTCGGTCATCACCCCGTTCTCCAGTGCTCCGAGGTCGATGGCTTCGTATTGGACGCCCGCCGCAACGGAAGCAGGGGCGGCCCTGGCCTCGGGTGAGGTGAGGTCGCTCGGACGATCATCACCGCAGGAAACAGCGAGCAGAGAGCCCACCAAGGCGATAGCTAATCGGCTGAATCGCCTCATGGCATCACCCTCCTGCCGATGAGGAGGAACCCACCGGGCGGGCCATCGGCTTCCCTCGCGTCCGGCGGGGAAGGGCTGGAAACCAATGGTGCAGAATCAGCCTAGCGGGATCGGCCGACGCTGTCTGTCAGGAAAAGGCTGAAACCGTCCCAGAATCCCATGTCCACACCCACGCCCTGGTGCCATCGTTGAAGCTCACCGCAACGACGGAGGAGCCGATGGGCTGGGTCATCTGGCAGACGTACTGGCCGGAGCCGATGCTGCACTCGGAAGGTGTGCAAGGATGTGTGCAAGTTGGCGGTCGTAAACCCTACGAAGGGGACCCTGAGACGGTCGTAGAGTCTACGAAGCGGGAGAAGGCGAAAAGGCCCGGAATCACTAGCGATTCTGGCGAATCGGCTACGAAATTCCGGGCCCCTGGCGTAGGCTTGGGAAGCTGATGCTCTACCAACTGAGCTACACCCGCATGGTTTTGGTGCCGTTAAGGTAATCGTCCTTGCCGTACTGCGGAAAGCCCTGCGCCGCTCCGTTTTGGGCCTCACTCGGCTGCCGGCTCCCCTGCTTCACCGTGGCCCTTATGGGGCCGCCGGGAACACGGTGGCACTCTGGAAGGCAACACTGCCAGTCCGGAGTAGCGCCGAGATAACGGCCGCGCAATAGCCTGGTCCGGAACAAGGCCGCGCGTCGCCGGCCGAACCGATTCCGCCCCCTCTCTTCAACCTGGAAGAACAACCCATCCAAGGAAGGTCAGCAATGATGAAGAGCGTAATCCGGCACGTGCTCGCTTCCGTGGCGATTCTGCTGATCGCCGGCTGCTCCGACCCGGTCACGCCGGCGGTGGAAACCCAAGTTCCCACGCCCCAGTTCTCGGCTGACGACAACGCCTGCTGGGGCCAGGCCTCCGCGGTGTTCGCTCAGATGGGCGAGATGGGTGCGCATTCCTCCAGCCAGAGCCAGCCGCGGTTGGGCCTCAGAAACCTGGCCCGCGAGCTGGCCGACGCAGGCGTGATCCCTGACGACTCCATGGCGGCGCTCGGGGCCTTCGTGGCGGACGCGCTGGGACTGTCGATCGACGCCTGTATGGCGTAGCGCGAGAGCATCGCCCTCAGACCCTTCCAATGAAGAAAGGAGCGGCCGGGATGATCTCCCGGCCGCTCCTCTCTCTACCCGCCGATCACCTCGGCGCTGGACCTTCTCGGTCGCCCGCGCCTAGTTGCCGCTCGTCCCCGTCGTGTCGGCCTCTGCCTCGGGCAGCTCCACCGTCGGGATCTCGGTGGTCACCTCGTACCAGTAGGCCATGGCCGGCTCGTCACCGGCGACCTCGGCCTGGAACGCCGTCGACGTCTCGAGAGCAGTGAGCTGGACATCCACGTCGGCTGCGCCGATCTCCGTTCCCATCTCGCTCAGGAAGTGGACCCGGATCCCTACCGTGGCACCTTCCTCGGACATGCGGTTCTCCACGGTCCCGAACACGGTGCCACCGCCCGCCCCGCTGGGCTGCAGCTGCAGGTCATAGACGTCGATGGGCAGCTCTTGCATGTACGTGTAGGCCTCCTGGGCCGCCTCTTCGTCGCCGCCCATGAGCAGCCCCCGGACGTAGAACGTGTGGGCGTTCTGGTTGTACGGGTCGAGCTCGACCAAGTGGGTGGCCACACCAACGAGCTTCTCGTAGTCCTCCACGAGGTAGAGCGCCTGGGCCAGGTTGTAGTTGGCGTCACGGCTCTGGGGATTCATCTCGGCCGTCTTCTCGAAGGCCTGCGCGGCCAGGGTGTACTGCTCGGCCTGGAACAGGCCGATGCCCGCCGAGAAGTATTCCCGGGGACCCAGGTCGGCGTTGCTCAGCAGCCCCTCATAGATCGCCTGAGCGGAATCGGTCATCTCCATGTTCATCAACACGATGGCCAGGTTGCTCAAGGCGTCCACGTTGCCGGGTGACCGCTCCAGGAAGGCCTCGTAGGCCTGGGCGGCCTCCTCGTTGCGGCCCTCCTGCGCCATGAGCTGCGCCATGTTGAACGCGCCGATCTGTTCGTTCTGGCGCCAGTTCTCCTGAGTCTGCTCGTCCTGCTCGTCGAAGGCCGGACCCGTCATGATCTCCAGGGCCATCTGGTACATCTCGATGGCTCGTGCGGCGTTGCCCTGCTGAGTGTAGGCCTGTCCGAGGTTGAGCATCGCTTCGGGGCGTCCCTTGTAGATCACGTGCGCCCGCTCGAGCTGCTGCACGGACTCGTCCGAGTTGCCGGCGTTCAGCGCGGGGATCGCCGCATTGTACGCCTGGATCCACGCGAATTCCCTGACCGGCACCGTCTCCGCGGTGTACTCGGGCCAAAGCTCCTCGGCCTTGGTGAGCATGCTGTCGGCGCGGAGGAAATCTCCCAGGCCTACGAGGGCGCGACCGGCCTGATAGTAGCCCTGGGGGTTGTCAGGCTCGTTCTCGATCCCCTCGAGGGACACGTTGAGCGCCTCCTGATAGCGCTCCTGCTTCTCCTCGGGGTTCGGGTTCGACTGGGCCTGGCTGAGGTATAGCGTGGCGCTGCGGGTCCACATGTTGTCCTTGGGCTCGCTCTGGGCCGACGCTTGTGTCGGGGCCAGGGCCAGCGTGCCTCCAGCGAGTACCGCCGTGAGGACGACTCCGGTGCGGAGTTTCATGCGAGCAATCCTCCTTACTGATGTCGTGTCAAGCGAAAAAACTAGACGGATCCGGGGACCACGTCAAAGGCCCGGCTCACCCGTTCTCCATCCTCCGCCCGAACCCGATCACGCACTCCGGAAATCGGACGTCAGCAGGCCGCTTCGACCGGCCTTTCCAGTCACTTGGATGGGCCGAGTTTCCAGGCCGATCTCCTGAAAGCGCTCTTTCACATGCTGACTACACGAACGGGCGCCGGACGATCCGGTGTTCCCGATCCCGCCATGCCCTCTTACCCACGCCTTGCTCAGCGAGACACCCCCAGGTACGTGAGGACGCGGGACGCCAGCGTGTCGCTGAAGCCCGGCACTCGGGCGATCTCGTCGGCAGTCGCTTCACGGATGCTCCGCACGGACCCGAAGCGCGTGAGCAGTGCTTTCTGCCGCCGTGGCCCGACGCCCGGTATGTCACTGAGCTCGCTGCGGATGGTCCGCTTGCGCCGGAGCTTTCGATTGTAGGAGACCGCGAAGCGGTGCGCCTCGTCCCGGATTCGCTGAAGCAGGTGAAGGGCCCGGTCTCGCCGTGGGAGTCGCAGCGGTTCGGAGCGTCCCGGCCGGTAGACCTCCTCTTCGCGCTTCGCCAGGGCGGCGACCGCCACGTCCCGGAGGCCCAGCTCGGTGAGAGCCTCGACGGCCGCCCCGAGCTGGCCCTTCCCTCCGTCGATGATCACCAGATCGGGCAGAGCCTCGTCCTCGTCCAGGCGTCGCCGGAAGTACCGCCCTACCGCCTCGGCCATGGAGCGGTAGTCGTCGTTGCCCCAGTCGCCCCGGATCCGCATGTGCCGGTAGCCGCTCTTCTTGGGCTCGCCATTCTCGAAGGTGACGGCGCTGGCCACGGTCTCGCTTCCCTGGGTGTGGGAGATGTCGAAGCAGACCATGAGCCGGGGGACCACCTTGAGGTCGAGTCGGTCCTGGAGGTGGTAGAGCGCCTCGTCGGCGCGATCGGCCGCATAGTGGAGGGCGGTCACGCGATCTTCGACGGTGTGACGGGCATTGGCGGCCGCGAGCTCCACGAGGCGGCGCTTCTCGCCGCGCTGGGGCACGTGGATGCGGACCTTGCGGCCCGTGGCCTCGGAGAGGATCTCGGCCAACACCTCCCGGTCCTCGAAGTCGCCGGGGAACAGGATCTCCCTCGGCAGCTCCTGGATGCCCCGTTCACCCCGCCCCAGGTAATACCGTGAGGCCAGGCTGGCCAACAGCGCCGCCTCGTCCTCCTCGTCGACTCCCTTGAAGCGCTGAGTGTCCTTTCCGAGGAGGAGGCCGCCCCGGATCTTCAGCACGACGGCAACGGCCAACGCTCCGTCCCTGGCCAGTCCCACGACGTCATGGTCTCCCCCGCCCATTCGCTGCACGCGTTGGTGCCGAGCGAGATTGTCCAGACCCTTGAGAATGTCCCGGAGCCGGCTCGCCCGCTCGAAGTCCAGGCCGTCCGCCGCGGCACGCATCTCGTCCTCGACCTGTCGGCGCACCTCCTCCGTGCCGCCGCCCAGCACCCGGAGGATCTGGTCGATCATGGCCCGGTAGTCTTCGTGGCTCTGAAGACCCACGCAGGGAGCCAGGCAGCGCCCGATGTGGTGGTCGAGGCAGGGCCGATCCGGGGCGTCCTGCGGCAAGTCGTAGCGGCACGAGCGCACCGTGTAGAGGCGCTTCACCACCTCCAGCGCCTGGCGCATCAGGCTCACGGACGTGTAGGGCCCGAAATACCGGCTGCCGTCGTTTCGCACCTGACGGGTGACGTATACCCGGGGGAACGGCTCTCCCACGGTCACCTTGATGTACGGGTAGCTCTTGTCGTCCCGGAGCTGGATGTTGAAGCGAGGCCGGTGCTCCTTGATCAGGTTGGCCTCCAGGATCAGGGCCTCGGCTTCCGAGCCCACCACGATGGTCTCAACCGAGTCGATCCGCTGGACGAGTTGGTGGGTGCGCGCCGACCGGGCGGGGTCGGAGCGGAAGTACGAGCGGACGCGGCTCCGGAGGGAGCGAGCCTTACCCACGTAGAGGATCGTCCCCTTCGCGTCACGGAAGTGGTAGACGCCCGGGCGGGTCGAGAGGCGGTCCAGCTTTACGGGAGACACTGCGAAACGGATTCGGGTGGCCCGGGGTTGTCTGCGGCCGTCACGGGCGGGCCCGGCGGCCGGTCGGCATGGGAGCGCCCAGGGCTCGCGAACCGACCCAGTAGACTACCCCGAAGACCGAGAGCGTTCCTGCCGCTACCCATATGGGGTGGAGGGGCGGCAACACGGCGCGGGTGGCGAAGGCGGCGGCTGCCGCCAGCAGTCCCGCGACCCAGATGCGCAGGATCTTCCCCATGGGTGCGCCGTGGCGCCCCATGGCCTTGGTGAGACGGCTCCGCAGCAGCCCGTACTCCAGCCAGGCCCCCACCGAAGCACCCAGGGCCAGGCCCGCGGCACCCAGCCGCAGCCCGTCGACCTCGAACCGGTCCAGGGGGAACATGAGCGAGGCCCCCACGCCAAGGGACACGGCGACCCGCAGGTAGGCGATGCGCGCCGGAGTCCGCGTGTCCCGAATGGCGTAGAACGCGGACGACAGCAGGCGGGAGCGGGCCGACGCCAACAGGCCCAACGAATAGGCGGCCAGGACCGCGTGGGTCACTGCCGTCTCCCGCGCACCGAACGCCCCGGTCTGGTAGAGGGCGGCCACGATCACGTCGCCGAACAGCAGGTACGCGACCGTGGACGGCACGAGAAACCACGCCAATGATCCCAGCGAGGTGGCCACTCGGTCGGCCAGGACCTGTTGGGCCTCGCGCCGCTGCCGGGACAGCTCCGGAAGCTCGGACGCGGCCACGGACATCCCGAACAGGGATATGGGCAGCATGTAGAAGGTCTGGGCATAGCCCAGCACCGCTACCGCCCCCCCCGCCAGCAGGCCCGCCAGCACCAGATCCAGGTATCCGCTCAGGTTGATGACGCCTCGTGCGGCGAGCACGGGCATGAAGTTCCGGATGGCCTCCCGCACCCCGTCCACCGCCAGGCTCACCGAGAGGCGGAAGTGGCGGAGGTGGCGGGTCACGAAGGGGAGCTGGACGCCCACCTGTAGCACGGCACCCACGAGAGCGCCCCACGCCAGCGCGACCACCAGGCGCTCCGGACCGAACGCCAGGAATCCTCCCAGGCCCACCAGCGTGGCGATCATGGCCAGGTTCCAGAAGACCGGCGCCACATAGGAGACGAAGAAGCGCCGGTGGCTGTTCAGCACGCCCAGCGCCCACGCGGAGATCACCAGGACGCCCGTCATGGGGAACAGGATCTGGACCAGATGCACGGTCAGGTCCTGCTTCTCCGGGCTCCAACGAAAGAAGAGGAGCGGCACCAGCCACGGCGCCAGGAGGATTCCGACCAGGGTCACGGCCGCCACGACCCCGACCAGGAGCCCCAGGATCGCCCCGGCGAACCTGCCGGCGTCCTCGTCGCGGCCTTCCTCCAGCATCTCGGCGTAGATGGGAATGAACGACGCGCTCAGCGTGCCCTCGCCCAGGAGGTTCTGCACCACGTTGGGCATACGCAGCGCCGCTCGCCACGCATCGGCGTAGTCCGAAGAGCCGAAGAAGAACGCGAAGGCCCGCTCGCGCAGGAACCCGGTCAGCCGGCTCGCGAAAATGCCCGCGCCCACCCAGAAGGCGGCGCGGGCACGGGGTCTCTCGGCCTCGGGCCGGGCCTCAGCCGTCTCGGTCACCCGGCGGCAGCGCCTCGCGCTCCGGCTGTTCCGCCAGGAGCTTGTGGAGGAATTGGCTCTCCTCGTCCAGTCGCAGCACCTCCGAGGAGAGACGGTCCACCTCGCCCTCGAGGTAGGTGATCCGGTCGGCGGCCAGGTCGGATGGCTCCCCCAGGGCCCTGCCCTCGAGACGGGCCGCCAGGGCGCGCCCGACCTGGGAGTCCAACACGATCGCCAGAATGGGGATCATCAGGACGAGAATGAAGACGATCTGCCAGAACATGGGCCGAAGTTACGGGTGCATTCCAGGCCACGCCATCGGGGATCTTCCGCGCCGCGCCGCAGCGGGCCCTACTTTGGGGCAGCCAGACCGCGAGCGATCTGGCCTGCGCAAGGCCGCGAGCGGTCCGACGTCGGCTAGGCCTCCTCTGCGGACGTGACCTCTACCCCCTTCATACGGACGAGATCACGTGCCCGTTCCGCCAGCGCCGGAATCAGCGCGTCGCCGTAGCGCACCAGGTACTGGAAGATGTTGAGGCAGCGCTCCTGGGGGCGGCCCTCCGGAAACAGGTTCTTCTGGGCTTTCTCCAGCTGCCCGAGGGCGATCTCGCTCTGCCGTTTCACGCTCTGCAGGATCTTTTTCTCGGCGTCGGCGAAGGCGACGAGCGAAGCGTTCCGGGCTGCCTGGATGGGACCCTTCAACGTCGGATCGATGGGCCGGGCCGCCTCCAGGAGCTGGGCGGACCCCTGCCCGACGGCGCCGCGGAGCGTTCCCAGCGCCCGGCGCACCTCGTCAGGGACCTCTTCACGGGCAAAGGCCGCCGCCACCTCGTGGAACGGCTGCGCCAGCGCCTCCACGTCGATATCGAGCTTCTTCAGCACCTTGCCCACCTTGGCTTCCACGAGCGTGTAGGCGATCCGCGGATAGACCACGGGCATGCGGATGTCCTGGAGCGCGAAGTACCGCTCGAGCTGTGCGAAGTAGGCCACCTCGCCCGGGCCGGCAACGTAGCTCAGCGTCGGAAACACCCGGCTCTCGACCACGGGCCGGAGGAACACGTTGGGGCTCAGGGCGTGAGGATCTGCGGTGACCTCCGCTCTGATCTCGTCGAGAGACCGATGCTCCCCGGACGTATGGAGGCGAAAGCCGTCGTCGTCGCGGTACAGGCGCTCCCGGCCGCCCGGACCCTCCAGAAACAGGTTCACGGCCCCGGCGAGCACGGCGACTTGCGGCTCGTAGCCCGCCGCCTGAAGCCGCCCGGTGGTCTCGGTCAGCACTGCCTCGTGCTCGACCGACCGCTCGAGGGCATCCCACAGCACGGGCGCGGACACCTCTTTGACCACCCGGTCCGACGACTCGGTGGTCATGAGTCCCAAGGGCCCCAGGAGGGCGTCGACGGTCTCGCGGAAGCCCCTGCCGAGGGTCCGTCCGGGCTCGTAGGCCCGTCGAAGGACGTCGAGGGCCGCCTCGCTGAAGTCGGTCTCGGGAAGCATCGAGGCGAAGGCGCTCAGCGCCTCGGTCAGCTCCGCGCCCAAATCGATCCGGTGAATCGGCCGCCGGCTGTCGCCACCGGGGTCCGCGACCTGTACCCTCTGGAGGCGATTCTCGGCGTCGAGGACGAAGGTGTGGTTGCACTCGGCCCAGTCGTGGTCCTCGGATCCGACCCAGAAGAGCGGGATCACGGGCTTCCCGAGGTGGGCCTCGAGCTCGGCGGCGAGGCAAACAGCGGTGATTCCCTTGTAGATGCTGTAGAGGGGGCCAGTGAACAGGCCGGGCTGCTGCCCGGTCGTGACCATGAAGCCCCCCTCCTCGACGAAGCGCTCCAGTCGAGCTCGCCCGGCTTCGTCGTGGGGCCGCACGGCTTCGGCCACGCGGCGCCGCTCGTCTCGTCCGAAACGGCTGTCCACCTCGGCCGCTTTCCCCTCGAAGGACCCGGGATCCGACCAGCTTCCGGCATAGAACGGCATGGCCGCACGGGCTCCGGCCAGGTAGTCCTTCACGACGGGGGCGCCCGAGGGGAACCGTGCAACGATCTCGAGGTTCAGCGGTCTCTCCTTGCTCGTGAGTCGCGGGGCGCGAGCCTGACGGGCCCCCGCGAGGCCCGATGGACGGTGTGGGCCGGAGCCTGAAGACCGGGCTCCGGATGCCTTCCTCGGCTTCGGGAACTCCGAGACCCCGCTCTCACCGTGCGGTTCCCTTGTGGTAGGGTTCGTTGCGGAGGATGGTCCCGGCACGGTAGAGCTGTTCGGCGAGCACGAGACGGGCGAGGTCGTGGGGAAGGGTCATGGGCGACAGCGAGAGCCGTCGATGAGCCCGGTCGAGGACAGGCGACGAGAGGCCGAAGGCCCCGCCGATCACGAAGGTTACCGACGGCGTGGACCGGATCGCCTGCTCCTCGAGGTACCGGGCCAGCTCGTCCGAGCTCATGGGCCCGCCCTCCCGGGTCAAGGCCACCACGTGACCGGCGTTCGGGAGACGGACCAGCAGGCGGTCGCCCTCCGCCTCCCGGATCGTCTCGCCGGCGGCGCTACGGCCGGCCCCCGCAGCCACCGCGGCCACGTCCAGCTTCCAGTACCGACCCGCCCGGGCCTCGTACTCGGCGATGGCGCCGGCCAACGGCCCTTTGGGCTTTCCCACAACGAGGATCGAGACCTTCACGGCGTCGCCTCCGCTCCCGCGACCCGTGCCAGGCGGGCCCGGAGCTCTTCGCTCCCGGTCCCCGGCCGCACGGCCAGGCGCAACACGCGTACGTCGTCGAGCCCGTCAGCGTAGGGGCTCAGCTTCACGGCATCCTTCTCCGTGGTGACGACGATCCGTTCGCCGGCCACCTCGCGGATGCGCCGCGCGTCATGGGCGCCGTAACGATGATGGTCCGGGTAGGCGAGGAGGTCGGATTCGTGTCCGGTGGTCGTCCGTACCAGGTCCCCCACCGTCTGGGGCTGCGCCACCGAAGCCACCACCAGCACATCGGTCCCGGGGGGCGGCACGGTCTCACCGGCCAGGTTGACCCACCCATCGGGTGCGAGGGTCAGGTGGGCCACGCGGAGGTGGGGCTGGCGGGCCCCCACCTCGGCCGCCACCGCCTCGACGCGTCCGGCCGAGGCCGTCTTGTGGGTGATCACCGCCCAGTCTGCCCGGGTCAGCGCGCTGGGCGGCTCCCGACCCGGGCCGCGCGGGAGCACGGCCGCCGGGAACGGCTGCTCCGCCGCCAGGAGCACCAGGTCCAGCGACCTCCGGACCCACCGGTGCTGGAAGCCGTCGTCCAGGACGGCCACCGAGGCGCCGGCGCGGGCGGCCTCCCGGATGCCCTCGATCCGGCGTGGCGCGACCAGCACCGGCACGGCGGGATGCCACTGCCGATGCAGGGCGATCTCGTCCTGGCCGTAGCCTCGACTGACCACGGCGGGGCTGGCGCCGAGCCGCGTCAGCTCGGCGACGATCCACGCCGTCACCGGCGTCTTGCCGGTGCCCCCGACCGTCAGGTTCCCCACGGACACCACCGGGATGGGCGGCTCGGCGCTCCGGAGCAGCCCTACGTCGAAGGCCCGGTTGCGGAGGCCCATGCCGGCTCGGTACAGGCCTTCCAGGGGCAGCAGGGCGGTCCGCACGAGCCCGAAGCCCGGTCCCCCGCCCTCGCTCCAGAGCGAGCTCCGCCAGCGGTCAGCGCGCTGGCCCAACCCGCGCCTCCAGCAGATCCACCGCGATGTCCGCCACCCGCTCCGCTGCCCCCGGCGTGCCAAGCGATCGCCGCACCCGCAAGAGGCCCTCGAGCATGGCTGCCCGTGGGGGCGAGCCCTCGTCCAGCAGCGGGACAAGGGCGTCCGCCAGCGTCTCCGGCGTCGCCTCGTCCTGGAGCAGCTCCGGCACGACTCGGTCTCCGGCCACCAGGTTGGCCAGGGCCACATGGGGCACGCGCACGAGGCGGCGAGCCAGGAAGTACGTGACGGGGTGCGTCTGGTAGGTGACGACGAACGGGGTGCCGGCGAGGGCCGCTTCCAGAGTGGTCGTGCCCGACTTCACGAGCGCCGCGCGGGCGGCTCGGAGCAATGCCCGTGGCTCTGCCACCACCGGCGCAGCGGCGTCACGGTAGAGGTGCTCCGGAACGGCGTCCGCCCGGGCGATGACCGGCTGGATGTCGGGCCGCTCGTCATGAATCCGGCGGACCGTCTCGAGAAACAGCTCCAGGTGCCGCTCGACCTCCTGTGCTCTCGACCCCGGGAAGAGCGCGAGGATGGGCCGATCGGGCGGGAGACCGTAGCGGTCCGCGAATCCGCCATCGGCAGCGTCCCCGGCGTGGTGCTCGAGGAGTGGATGGCCCACGAACGTCGCCTTCCCGCCCTCTCTCTCGAAGATGGGGACCTCGAAGGGCAGAATCACCGCGACGTGATCCGCGTGTCTCGCCAGCTGCTTGGCTCTACGCTTCTTCCATGCCCACACCTGAGGCGCGATGTAATAGAGCACCGGGATGCCCCGCCGGTGAGCGGAGCGGGCCACGCGCAGGTTGAAGCCGGGGTAGTCGATGGGCAGGACCAGGTCGACCTCCTGGGTGTCCATCAGGGTCTCGACCCGGCGTTCCAGGCGCCAGAAGAAGGGGAGCCGGCCCACGACCTCCACGAACCCCATGACGGCCAGTTGGTCCAAGCCGGCCATGAGCTCGACGCCCTGTGCCTCCATGAGCCGCCCCCCCAGCCCCAACAGACGAGCGGAGGGGTAGCGGCGCCGCAGGGCCGCCGCCACGTCGGCGCCGTGAAGGTCCCCGCTCACCTCCCCGGCCAGCAACAGGATGGTCGGCGGAGGGCGGGTCGAGGAGCCGGTCAGAACCGCGTGCTCAGGTACCAGATGGCCACGAGGACCAGGCCGAGGAAGACCATGAGCTTCCGCGTGGAGCTCTTCTTCTTGACGTCGATCCACTGCTTCTTCCGGTCACGCCGGACTCGTATCAACGACATGCTCTCTGATCCGTGCGTCGATGGACAGGGACACGGCCAGGGCGTCCCGGCCCGCCACTCCCGAAACCGCGGGCGAGCGCCGTCCCAGACACGCGTCGCGGAAGCTTTCCAGCTCGCGGCGGAGGGGCTCCGTGCCGTCTCCCTGGAGCGGCATCCGTTCCACGATGTCCGACAGTCCGCTGAGGCTCGTCGGAGCTTCCTCGCCCGAGATCCAGGGAAGCTCTCCCTTCAGACGCAGGAAAGAGCCGCTGCCCCGTGCCAGATCGAGGCTCAAGTAGCCCGACCGCTGGAAGACGCGGAGCTTCCGCATCTTCTCCAACGAGACGCGGCTGGCCGTCAGGTTTGCCACCGCGCCGCCTTCGAAGGCGAGACGGGCGTTGGCGATGTCCACGCTCTGCGTCAGCACGGGCACGCCGCTGGCCGCGATCTCCCGAATGGGGGTACCCACCAGGCTCCCGACCAGATCCACGTCGTGGATCATGAGATCCAGGACCACGGCGACGTCGGTGCCCCGGGACACGAAAGGGGCCATGCGGTGCGACTCGATGAACAGCGGCTGCTCGAGGTACGGTTCCGCCGCCAGGATCGCCGGATTGAAGCGCTCCACATGACCCACCTGTACCAGCGCGTCGGCGCCGTGGGCCGCGTCGAGGATTCGGTCGGCCGCGTCGAGTGAAGGCGCCATGGGCTTCTCGATCAGCACGTGGACCCCCCACCCCAGCGCCGCCAGGCTCACCCGCTCGTGAGCCGTGGTGGGGACGGCGACGACCAACGCATCCACCGCTTCCAGGAGGCTGTCGAGGCTGTCGTGGGGCGTGGCCCCCAACTCGCGAGCCACGTGATCCGCCCGAGCGGGGTCCACGTCGAAGAAGCCCCGCATGTCCACCTCGGGCAGGTCCCCGAGGATGCGGGCGTGATGGAATCCCAGGCTGCCGACGCCCGCCACGCCCACGCGCAGGGGGGCGCCGGAGGGGGGCATCAGACCGTGATCCCCCGTTCGCTACCCTGGATGAACTCCAGGAAGATCTTCACCTCGGGCACCGACTCCATCTCCTGCTCGACCTGCGCGATCCCCTGGGTCACATTCAGGTTCGACTGGAAGAGAATGCGGTAGGCCTTCTTGAGAGAAGATCTTACGTCTCCCGAGAAACCTCGGCGCTCCAGGCCTACGCTGTTCAAGCCGTAGAGCTTGGGCGGGCTGCCGGCCGCGCGGCAGTACGGCGGCACGTCCTTGGCGATGCGGGAGCCTCCGCCCACGAACGCGTGGGTGCCGATGCGGACGAACTGATGGATCGGCGTGAGACCGCCCACGATGGCCCAGTCCCCGATCTCCACGTGACCGGCCATGTTCACCGCGTTCGAGATCACGACGTGATCCCCGAGCCTGCAGTCGTGGGCCACGTGCGTGTACGCCATGAGCAGGCAGTCGGAACCGACGGAGGTGCTTCCCGAGGCGGCGGTTCCCCGGTTCAGCGTGGCGAACTCCCGGATCACCGTTCGGTCGCCGACCGTGAGGAAGGTCTTCTCGCCCGCGTACTTCAGGTCCTGAGGATCCGTCCCCAGGACAGCGCCCTTGGCGATGCGGCAGTCGGAGCCCACTGTCGTGTCGCGCTCGATCAGAGCGGACGGCCCGATCGCGGTCCGGTCGCCCACCTGGACGTCCGGTCCGATCAACGCCCACGGCCCCACCGTGACGCCCACGCCGAGGTCGGCGGTCGGATCCACGATGGCGGTGGAGTGGATGAGGGTCTCGGTGCGGCTGTCGTTCAGTGCGATTTCTCTCATCGATCCACGATCCGGGCCATGAGCTCGGCCTCGGCCACAAGGTGTCCGTCAACCTTCCCCGTTCCCCGCATGCGACAAACCCGGCGCCGCAGTTGTAGCATTTCCAACTCGAATACGAGCTGATCTCCCGGCGTCACCGGGCGGCGCCACTTCACCTTATCCAACGACATGAAGTAGACCACCTTGTCCTCCGGGTTCTCTACGGCATCCATCAGGAGAAGCCCACCGACCTGGGCCATGGCCTCGATCACGAGGACGCCAGGCATGATCGGGTGGCCAGGGTAATGTCCCTGGAAGAAAGGCTCGTTGATGGTGACGTTCTTTATGCCCACGATGCGTTTGCCCGACTCGAAGTCGATGATCCGGTCGACGAGGAGCATGGGGTAACGGTGGGGCAAGTGCTCCATGATACGTTGGACGTCCGCGATGCCGCTATTGCCGTTGGTGCGCCGGACGTGCTCTGCGAGAGCGCCAGCGAGCTCGATGTTGCCCCGGTGACTGGGCCGTTCCGCGACCACGTGCCCGCGAATCCGCGCGCCGAGAAGCGCCAGATCCCCTACCATGTCCCCGATCTTGTGTCGGAGGAACTCGTCGGCGAAGCGCAGGCTCTCGTTCATCACGCCGTCGTCGTCGAGCACGACCGTGTTCTCCAACGAAGCCCCCAACGCCAGCCCTCGGGCGTGGAGCGCGTCGGCCTCTGCCTTGAAGCCGAACGTGCGAGCGGGCGCGATCTCGGTCTCGAAATCGGGAGCGGTCACGCCGAAGGACCCGTACTGCCGTCCGATGGCTTCGTGCGCGAAGTCGATGGTCGCCGAGATCCGGAAGTCCTCTGCAGGCGCGGCAACGTAGGACTCGCCGCTCGGGAGGTTGACGCTCAGGGCTTCCCTCACCTCGACGACGCGGGCGGGCGCATCCAGCTCGCATGTCCCCGCGTTCCGGATCGCCTGGAGGTAGCCGCTGAAGCTGCCGTCGCAGATGGGCGGCTCGGGCCCCTCCAGGTCGAGGATGGCGTTGTCGATGCCCATGGCGGCCAATGCGGCCATCACGTGCTCGACCGTGAGCACCCTGGCGTCTCCGGCGCCCAGGCTCGTGCCCAGGTCCGTCCCGACGACGTGGTCCAGGTCCGCCGGAATCTCGGGCGCGCCGTCGAGATCTACCCGACGGAAACGGAGACCCTGATCCTCCTGTGCGGGGCGAAGGGTCAACGTGGCCGGCTCTCCGGAGTGGACCCCCGTGCCCTGGACCGTAACGGTACCGGCGATCGTCCGCTGCTTCGTGTGCGTCATAGGTGTCGGTCGGGGGCGCGAAGGTCCCCGTCGCGGGTCGCTTTCTCGGTCGACGGGGCCATGGATGTGGCATGCGTGCCACGAGCCGTCGATGAATGTAATACCGGGTCCCTGTGGGGGCCTAACCTCCCAGGGACGTTCACGAACCGGAGTCCTCGGCCTGGAGTCGGTCCACGGCCTTCTCCACGCGTTTCAGCCTCTCCGCGAGCTCCGGCAGCTTGAAGAGCCGGCCCATGGCGCGGAGGTAGTCCCGGTGGCGACGCGCGGGATACCCCGACACGGTCTCGCCGGGGGCGACGTCGCCGATGATGCCTGCCTGTCCTCCCAGGCGGGCTCCGTCTCCGACCTCCAGGTGGCCGCCGATCCCCACCTGCCCGCCTGCCGCGACGCCACGGCCGATGCGCGCCGATCCGGACACGCCCACCATGGCTGCGAGCATCGACATGGACCCGACGGTCACGTTGTGCCCCAGGTGAATCAGGTTGTCGAGCTTCACGCCCCGCTCCACCCGGGTCTCGCCGATGGAGCCCCGGTCGATGCACGTGTTCGCGCCGATCTCCACGTCGTCTTCGACGACGCAGCGGCCGACCTGTGGCACCTTCCGGATCTCGCCGTCCTCGACCACGTAGCCGAAGCCATCGACGCCGAGCCGTACGCCGGCGTGGAGGATCACCCGGGCACCCAACTCGACGCCCGGGTAGATGACGACATGGGGGTACAAGCGGGAGTCGGCCCCGAGGCGCGCTCCGGCTCCCACGCAGGCGTGGGCCCCCACGGCCACCCGATCGCCCAGCTCGGCCCCTTCCTCGATGACCGCATACGGTCCGATCGTGACGTCTTCGCCGAGCTTCACTCCCCGGCCGAGCACGGCCGTCGGGTGGACGCCTGGTACGCGGTCGGCATCGGGGTGCAGGTGCTCGAGGAGAAGTGCCAGGGCGCGGTGGGCGTCAGAGACGACCACGCGGGTCGGCACGTGCTCTGACTCCGCCTCCGCGAGCTCTTCCGAAACCAGCAGCGCGCGGCCACGACACCGAGATAGGTGGCGCGCGTAGCGCGGAGCGGCCAGGAAGGCCATCTGATGAGCGCCGGCCTGGTCCACCGGCGCGACGCCCTCGATGAGCACCGACGGATCCCCGATGACGCGCCCGCCCACCAGATCGGCGGCCTCGCCTACGGAGAATGCGTCAGGTGGGTGTCGTGTCGAGCTCATGGGGCGGCTCCGCGAACGAAGACCCACTCACCCGCATCCTCGAGGAACGGGGTGAGTGGGCCAAGGACAGCGTAGGGGCGATCAGTCCTGCTTGGACGGCGAGTCCGGGGCGGCCTCCTGCAGCCTGCGGACCACCTCCTGGGTCAGATCCAAGCTCTCGTCGGCGGCCACGATGGACTGTGCGGCCACGTCGAAGATCAAGGCGTAGTTGCCTTCCTGGCGGAGCGCCTCGATGACCTCCGTGATGTTGTCCATGATGGGCTGGACCAGCTCCTGCTGTCGCAGACCGGCCTGCTGGTCGAGCTCCTGGAGGCGCTGATTGTATTGACCCTGCTTCAGGCGGATCTCCTCTTCGCGATTCGCCTTGGCTTCCGGCGACAACGTCAGCTGCTGTTGCTGGTACTGCTGAATCAACTGCTCGAGCTGCTGCCCCAGTCCCTCGACTTCGGACCGATACCGTGCCATGTCACGGTCGAACTGCTCGGCCGCCTGCTGGGCGCCGGGAGCCTGCTCCAGGATGATCTGGGAGTTGATGTACGCGATCTTCGCTCCCGCCACGCCCTGGGCGGAGGCCGGAACGGCGGCTACCAGTGCCAGAAGGGCGGCGGCGAAAAGTGCACGGCTCATGGAGAAGGCTCCACTTCCTGAGTGACGAAACGCCAGCTCCCAAGGGGCGGCGTCGACTACAACTAGGACATAGTGCTCCGGAACGGCATATGTTCCGGGCCACCTCTACGAATCAGCCCTTGAAGATATCAGAAACCCGGTCCCAACCGGAAGTGGAGCTGCCACCCGGGCACCGGCTTGTCGAAGCCGTAGGCGTAGTCGAGGCCCAACGGTCCGAAGGGCGTCACGATCTGAATGCCCACGCCGGCACCTCGGAACATGCGGCCCGGATCCGCCTCGAGCGGGCTCCGCCACGTGTTCCCGGCATCGTAGAAGAGCGACACGGAGAGGTTGTCGCCGAAGCGGGCGGCATACTCGGCCGTCAGGGAAACGAAGGCGTTGCCCAGGCGGTCGATGTCGGAAATGCCACCGGAACGCTCCGGGAAGTATCCCTCAGGGGTGATGGAGGTCTCGTCGTAGCCCCGCAGCATCTGTCCGAACTGTACGCCTCCCATCCAGAAGCGCTCGAATGGGAAGATGGACGCGTCGCCGAACAGGGCCCCGCCCCGCAAGGACAGCCCGAGCGCGAACCGCAGAGACGGACCCCCGAGGCCCGCGCCCACGCCGCCGACCGGCACCCACCAGGTCCCCTCGGCGGTCCACTTCGTGAAGTCCCCATCGCCTCCCAGGAGGCCGCCGGTGAAGTCCACGCCCAGGCTCTGGCGCGCGCCGGACGTGGGGAACAGCGGATGGTTGAGCGTGGACCGCACCAACGAGAGGGACACGGTGCTCTGCGTCCCCGGCGGAAGCCCGAACAGGGAGCTGTCGTCGGCGCCCTCGCGGAGCTTGTAGGTCGTGCGCGACAGCCCGTATCCCACGAAGAAGCGGGACCGTAGCGAGCGTGGCACCGGGAAGCCGAACCGGAAATTGACGCCCACCCGGTTTCGTTCACCGGTCTGGAAGCTGAAGAACCGGTCCCGCCCGGCGAACACCGAGACCGATCCGCTCACGCGCGACCGGAAGAGGGCCGGGTCCTGAAGCGACAGGCTGAGGTGGTTCTGGAAGCGCCCGAAATCCCACCGCACGTGGCCTTCCTTGGCCTGTCCGAACAGGTTGGGTTGGTCGTAGCCCAGAAATCCCGAGAGGCCCGTGCCGCCGCCCACCGCCGTGC
This sequence comes from Gemmatimonadota bacterium, assembly GCA_039589315.1. GTDB lineage: Bacteria > Gemmatimonadota > Gemmatimonadetes > Longimicrobiales > Gaopeijiaceae > JBDHHQ01. The sequence goes on along the minus strand of JBDHHQ010000038.1, from coordinate 18,843 downwards.
CGAAGTTCACCGATCCGGTCTGCCGCTCGGCAACGTGGAAGATGATGTCCACATCGCCCGTCTGGGGATCCGGGATGACGTCCGGGGGATCCATGGGAGCTTCGAAGAAGCCCAGGGACGAGATACTCTGGTAGCTCTGGATCAGCAGCTGGCGGCTGAAGACGTCACCAGGCAGCAGGAAGATCTTGTCCCGCACGACCCACTCGTAGGTGTAGTCGTTCCCTTCCACGGCGACCCGGCGAACGTAGGCCGGATTCCCTTCGACGATGCGCCACCCCACCGAGACCATGGGCCCCTCGTCACCCTCGGCCTCGTGACGTTCGATCCACGGCTCCACCTGCGCGTACAGATAGCCGTTGTCCGAGTAGAGCTCCTGGACCCTGGCGGTGGCCGCCTCGAACTCACTGTTGTCGAAGACCGGATGTTCCTCTTCTTCGCCCCCGCCGATGCCCAGCCCGCCCAGGAGCCCGCGCTCCTCGAGGCTGAAGAAGTCCTCCAGGACCGCGGTAGGGAAACGGCTGTTGCCCTCGACGCTGAAGCCGGCGAGGCGGTACTGGGGCCCCTCGTCGACCGTGACCTCCAGACGAGCCTTCCCCGATGTCGGATCGATGACCATGGTGTCACCCAGAACGCGGAAGTCGAGGAAACCCCGAGTCGCGTACGCCGCGGGAAGGCGCAGAAGCAGGTCCTCGTCGAGGTCGGCCTGTTCGAAGGAGCCAGCGCGGAACCACCAGAAGCCCTCGCCCCTGGTCGCCATGGCGCCAGCGATGTCGTCGTCGGAGAGCGTTGCGTTCCCGTGGAAGACCACGTCGGCCACGGTGACCCGGTTCCCCTCCGTGACGTCGAGGAACAGGCTGACCTCACCGGGCCGCTCGGGTACCGGCTCCCTGCTCTCCTCGATCTGTACGAACGGGATCCCCTCTGCAGCCAGCTTGTCGCGGATGTACTCCTTCGCGAACGCGACCTTCGTGGGGGAATAGGGCTGTCCTACGCGGAGATCGGCCGTGTCCCGCACCTCCCCCGGCGATGCGTGCTCGAGGCCACGTATGACCACGTTGCGGACCAGCTCCTGCTCCGCGACCACGAACGTCAGGGTAACGGGCTCGGCGGCGCCGCCCGTGGCCCGCACCTGCACGTCGGTGAATTGACCGGTGGCCCAGAGGTCCTTGACGGCCTTCTGGATGTCCCGGTAGGTCATCGTCGAGCCGGCTTCCAGGCTGATGATGCCCAGGATCACCTCGCTCGCGAGCCGTTCGTTGCCGGCGATGTCGAGCGAGTCCACGAATACCGCCCCCGTCTGTTGCGCGGCAGCCTGCCGTGGCAGCGCCGTCCCGACGAGGGTGCAAACACAGAGGAAGGCCAACGCGGAAGCCGCGGCCTTCCTCTGGTGTGGTGCGAATGAGTTCCGTCCCAACGTCACGTCTTCGTCGGCGATGCGGCCTGAAGGAATAGGTTCTCGCCGTCCGCGTCGACACTGACCGCGATCTCGTCGCCCGCGCTGAACTCGGATTGGAGGATCTTCTCCGAGAGCGGGTCCTCGAGGTAGCGTTGGATGGCCCGCTTCAGCGGCCTCGCGCCGAACCTCTGGTCGTAGCCCCGATCCACCAGGAACTCGACGGCTTCGTCCGTCAGCTTCAGTGTCAGCGACTCCTCGGCGAGGCGGTTGTGCACGTCGCTCAGCAGGATGTGGACGATCTCCCCGATCTGCTCCCGGCTCAGCGGGTGGAAGACGATGGTCTCGTCCACCCGGTTCAGGAACTCGGGGTTGAAGGCCCGTTCGATCTCCTCGCGGACCTTGCTCTCCATGACCTCGAAGCTCGACTGGGGATCGTCGTCGTGGAAGCCCAGTCCCCTGCCCTTCGTAATGTCCCGGGCGCCCAGATTGGACGTCATGATCAGCACGGTGTTCTTGAAGTCGATGACGCGCCCGTAGTTGTCCGTCAGGTGCCCTTCGTCCAGTACCTGCAGCAGGATGTTGAAGACGTCGGGGTGAGCCTTTTCGATCTCGTCCAGCAGTACCACGGAGTAGGGCCGCCGGCGCACCGCCTTGGTCAGGGCTCCCGAGTCCTCGTATCCGACGTAGCCCGGAGGCGCACCGATGAGGCGGGACACGGAGAACTTCTCCATGTACTCGCTCATGTCGACCCGGATCAGGGCCTCCCGGTCGGCGAACAGGAACTCGGCCAGCGCACGGGCCAGCTCGGTCTTCCCGACGCCGGTTGGCCCGGAGAAGATGAACGACCCGATGGGCCGGTGGGGGTCCTTCAGGCCGGCCCGGCTGCGGCGGATGGCCCGGGAGATGGCCGTGATGGCGTCGTCCTGGCCCACGACCCGCTTGTGGAGCTCGTCCTCCATGTGCACGAGGCGCTCGGTCTCGGCCGTGCGGAGCCTCGTGACGGGGATGCCGGTCCAGCGGCTCACGATGAAAGCCACGTCGTCCACGGAGATCTCCGGGCGATGCTTCTTGCGCTCCTTCTCCCAGGCCTCCTGCTCGGCCCGGATGCGCTGTTGGAACTCCCGCTCCTCGTCCCGAAGCTCAGCGGCCCGCTCGAAGTCCTGGTCCCTGATGGCCGCTTCCTTCTTGCCCGCGATCTCGGACAGATCCTGCTTCAGCTCCTCCACCTCGGGCGGTGGCACCTGGCTGGCGATGCGGGCCCGGGCCCCGGCCTCGTCGATCACGTCGATGGCCTTGTCGGGCAGGAAGCGGTCCGTGATATACCGGTCCGAGAGCTTGGCCGCCGACTCCAGCGTCTCGTCGGGAATCACCACCCGGTGGTGATCCTCGTAGTGGGTCCGCAGGCCCTTCAGAATGTCGACGGTCTCCTCCACCACCGGCGGATCCACGATGACGGGCTGGAACCGACGCTCCAAGGCACCGTCCTTCTCGATGTATTTCCGGTACTCGTTCAACGTGGAGGCGCCGATGCACTGCAGCTCGCCTCGGGCCAACGCGGGCTTGAGCATGTTCGACGCGTCGATGGCGCCCTCGGCCGCACCCGCCCCGACCAGCGTGTGCAGCTCGTCGATGAAGAGCACCACGTTCCGGTTCTGGGAGATCTCGTTCATCACCGCCTTGAGCCGCTCCTCGAACTGACCCCGGTACTTGGTGCCGGCGATGACCGCGGCCATGTCCAGAGCGAGGACCCTGTGGTCCTTCAAGGCCTCCGTCACCTCGCCCTTCGAGATGAGCTGGGCCAGCCCTTCCACGATGGCCGTCTTGCCCACGCCGGGCTCTCCGATCAGGACCGGGTTGTTCTTCTTCCTGCGGCACAGGATCTCGATAACCCTTTCGATCTCGGTAGAGCGCCCGATGGTTGGATCGAGCTTGCCCTGGCGCGCCAGGTCCGTGAGGTCACGGCAGAAGTGGTCGAGGGCCGGAGTCTTGGACTTCTTGTCGCCCTTGCCGGTGGAGGGGGTGGCCCCCGAGGAGCCACCGATGCCGGCCGGCTCGGACGGACTGACGTCGGAGCCCAGGACCTTCAGGGTGTCGGCCCGAGCTTCTTCCAGGGTGACGCCGAGGGAGTTCAGCACCTGGGCGGCGATGCCCTTCTCCTCGCGGAGCAGGCCCAGCAGGAGGTGCTCGGTGCCTACGTAGGAGTGGTTGAGCTCACGGGCTTCCGCCATGGCGAACTCGAGCACCTTCTTGGCCCGGGACGTGTAGGGCAGCTCTCCCAAAGCGATGGTGGCTTTGCCCTTGCGCACCGACTCCTCGACTCGCTCGTGAATCTGATCGAGATCCACGCTGAGGTTGGTGAGGACGGCGGCCGCCACCCCCTCCCCCTCCCGAATCAGGCCGAGCAGGATGTGCTCGGTGCCAACGTAGTCGTGTTGCAGGCGGATGGCCTCCTCCCTGGCCATCGCCAACACCTTCCGCACGCGGTCCGTAAAATTGTAGTTCATTGGTGCCCTCGATCCTCGGACGGGCTCGACCCGCTACGTCCGATCCCGCTCGGAATCGTCCGACGACTCTTCGTCCGAGGATACGACCCCTTCGGTGGCCAGGATGCGCCGGACATACGCTGCCCGGTGCGCGTCGCTTTCAGATGGAGGAAGATCTCGGCCCGCCGCCTGCTCGAGGTGCGCGGGCTGCGTGAATATCATGATTTTGTTGAGCGTGTATACCCTCAGGTCAGGGAGGAGTTTCAGACTCACACCCAGCCTGACACCGCTCAACAGGTTCATCAACTCCTCGAAGGAAAGGGTTCTGGCGTAGCGCAACAAACCGTAGGCTCGCCAGATCTTGTCCTCCGTCACGGCGGGCGCGTCTCTGAGCAGCACCTGCCGGGCGTGCACCTCGTACTGGATCACCTGTCGGATGATCTTGTCCAGGTGGTCGACCAGGTCTTCCTCCGTCTTGCCCAACGTCGTCTGGTTCGAAACCTGGAAGAAATTCCCTACCACTTCCGAGCCCTCGCCGTAGAGGCCGCGGAAGGTCAGCCCCACCTGACCGAGGCCCTGGAGCACCTTGCCGATCTCCTTCGTCAGCACCAGGCCCGGCAGGTGCATCAGGACCGAGGCCCGTAGGCCCGTTCCCACGTTGGTCGGACAGCTGGTCAGGAAGCCGAACTCGTGATGGTACGCATACGGCAGGTCCCTTCCCAGCTCCTCGTCCAGCCGGTCCACCACGCTCCACGCCTCACGGAAGCGGAGGCCGGACACCAGGCTCTGGAGCCGCAGGTGATCCTCCTCGTTGATCATCACGCTGAGGGGCGCCGGCGACGCCAGCACGACAGCCGTGGCCCGGTGGGGCTCTTTGGGCGGTGTGCCGGCCAGATCCCTGGAGACGAGGCGCCGCTCGAGCAGGATCTGACGAGTCCGCTGGCTCACGGCCGGGAGCGACACGAGCGTGGCCCCCTGGAGCAGCTCGGACTTGTCGGTGGCCTTCTGCACCCGAGTGAGCACGGCCTCCCGGTCATTCACCCGGGCCCTCGGCCCGAAGGCCTGACCCTGGAGGTTCCGCGCCAGGCGCACGCGCGTCGACAGCACGATGTCGGAGTGGTCTCCACTGGCATCGAGCCAGCCGAGGCCGAAGTCCGGAATCGTGGTCAGGTCGTCCATGTCCATGGGCCCCTACGTGACGGGCTCGAGAGACCGGATCTCGTCCCGGAGCTCGGCGGCCCTCTCGAAGTCCTCGGCCTCGACGGCACGGTTGAGCTTCCGCCGGAGCGCTTCGAGGCGCTTCTCCCGCTCGCTCTGGGTGGGATCGGGAGGGAGGTACACCTTGCCGATGTGTTGCGTGCCGCCGTGGATGCGTCGCAACAGGCCCCGCAGGTGTCCCTCGAAGGTGGCGTAACAGTGGGGGCACCCAAGGCGACCGGTCTCGCGAAACGCCGGAAACGACAGGCCGCAGAACTGGCAGGTCGTGGCTTCGGCCTGGGCGGGTCCAGGCCCCGGCTCGTCACCCATCTGGGCCAGAAAGTCGGTGAGGGGAAACGAAGCCGGGACTTCACCCGTCTCGAGCCCTTTCTCGGCCGCGCACTTCTCGCAGAGGTGCTGCGTGGTCATGCCGTCGCTGACGATCTGCGTCAGATTGACCACTGCATCGGCTTCGCCGCAGCTGTCGCAACGTTCAGCCATATCGCTCACCGGCCACCAGGGAGGTAACGGTCTCCAGGACGCCGTCCTTCATGAGCAAGATCCGGTCCGTCCGCTCCGCGAGCTCGTGGTTGTGCGTGACGACCACCATGGAGAGCCGTCGCTCCTCCTTCAGGGCGAACAGCACGTCGTGGAGCTGCTCGCTCGTCGGTCCATCCAGGTTCCCCGACGGCTCGTCCGCCAGGAGAACCAGGGGCTTGTTCGCGATGGCCCGGGCCACGGCCACGCGCTGCTGCTCTCCCCCCGACATCTGCCATGGCTTGTGCTCCAGCCGGTGTCCCAGGCCCACGGCGCCGAGCAGATCCCGAGCCCTCTGATCGGCTTCGTCCCGTGGCGTCCCCGCGACGAGGCAGGGCATCATCACGTTCTCCAGAGCGGTGAACTCCCGCAGGAGGTGATGGAACTGAAAGACGAAGCCGACGTGCCGGTTCCTCACTCGGGCGAGCTCGTCTTCGTCCAGGTCGGCGGTCGAGCGCCCTCCGACGAGCACCTCTCCCGAGGTCGGTCGGTCCAGGGCGCCCAGAAGGTGCAGGAGCGTGGACTTCCCCGCCCCGCTCTGTCCGATGATGGCTACCGCTTCACCCGGATCGACGCGTAGGTCTACCCCCTGTAATACCCGGAGTTCGATCCCGGCTCCCGTCACGAAGCTCTTGTGGAGATCCCTCACTTCGATGGGTGCGGCACCGCGCTCATTCATGGCGGATCGCCTCCACCGGGAGCAGTCGGGAGGCCTGCCGGGCCGGGTAGATGGTGGCGGCGAACGCCACCACGACACTGGCTCCGATGATGAACACCACGTCCAGTGGATTCAGGTGGACCGGTAGCCGGTCCACGAAGTAGACGTCGGGCGGGATGCGTATGAGCTGGTAGCGATCCAGCAGCCACGAGAGGATCAGGCCTGCCACGGCGCCCACCGTCGTGCCGATCAAGCCGATCCACACGCCCTGCAGCATGAAGACCCGTTGAATGCCCCGATTGGTCATTCCCATGGACTTCAGGATGCCGATCTCTCTGGTTCGGTCCACCACGACCATGACCAGCGTGCTGACGATGTTGAAGGCGGCCACGAGCACGATCAGGAACAGGATCAGGCCCATGGCCAGCTTCTCCAGCTTCAGCGCGCTGAAGAGCGAACGGTTGTTGGTGATCCAGCTCTCGGCGAAGAACGGATAGACGCCGAGCCGGTTCAGGATGCGAGAAGCGGACTCGGTGGCGGTCCATGGATCCGCCGTACGGACGCCGATGCCGGACACCTGGTTGGACTCGTCGATGTCCAGCAGCTCCTGGACCGCCGTGAGCGGTGCGTAGACGTTGCGGACGTCGTAGTCGTACATGCCCGTGGTGAAGGTGCCCGTCACCTCGTATTGGCGTATGGCGGGCTGGGGCGTGCCCATGGGGTTCACCTTCAGGTTCTCGAAGGCGATGAGGGTCAGGGTGTCGCCCTCGAACACCTGCATGCGCTCGGCGAGCCTCGATCCCATGACCAGGGGCGGCAGCCCGGAAGCCGTGGCTTCCGTGAGGTTGGCCTCTCCCTCACGGACCTGGGCTTCCATGTCGGTGACCGGGGGGCCCGCGTCGTCCAGCGCCACGCCATAGAGATCCGCAGGCTGGGAGTAGCCGCGGCGGTAGATCGAGACATTGGTCAGCACGAAGGGGGCAGCCGCCACGACGCCATCCACGCTGCGCACGGTGTCGAGCACGGCCTCCCAGTCGTTCATGCGCAGCGAGCTGCCGTGCTGGAGCACGACCACATGGGGAGACGTTCCCAGGATCTTCTCCCGCAGGTCGTTCTGCATCCCGGTCATCACACCGATGACCACGATCAACGCGCAGACGCCCACGGTGATGCCGCCCAGGGCGATCCAGGTGATGAAAGAGAGGAACTGACCCCGCTTCCGGGCGCCCAGGTACCTGCGCGCGATGAACCAATCGAGCTTGCTCATGGCCCGTGGTACGCCCGGAGGGGCCTGAGGATCCGAATCCGGGCGTTCGCCCCGGGAATCCCACGAGCGCACGCGCTGGATGTGGCGACCGCCGACCTTCCGACGGGTCAGTCGCGCAGCGTGGGAAAGAGAATCACATCGCGGATGGACGACTGGTCCGTGATCAGCATGATCAGGCGGTCGACCCCGACCCCGACGCCCCCCGTGGGGGGCATGCCGTACTCCATGGCCCGCAGGTAATCCTCATCCACGCCGTGCGCTTCCTCGTCCCCCGCGGCCCTGAGCTCGGCTTGCGCGTCGAACCGCTCGCGCTGGTCCAGCGGATCGTTGAGCTCCGAGAAGGCGTTGGCCAGCTCCCGACCGACCGCATAGAGCTCGAACCGCTCGGTGAGCCCAGGACGGCTGCGGTGCGGCTTGGCCAGGGGACTCAGCTCGGTCGGGTGGTCCATGACGAACGTGGGTTGGACCAGGCCAGCCTCGACGAGCTCGCCGAAGAGCTTGTCCAGGAGTCGGCCGCGACCCGCCCCGTCGAGCTCCGTCAGATGCAGGCGCTTGGCCTCGTCCCTGAGGGCGGTCACGTCGGCGGTCATCGCGTCGAAGCCCACCGCCTCGCTCAGGGCGTCCATGAAGGAGACCCGGCCGAAGGGCGGCTCGAAGGAGATCTGCTGACCCTCGAACTCGATCGTCCGGGTCCCGGTCGCCGCTTCGACGACGTGGACGAAGAGGTCCTCCACCCGTCGTATCATGTCGCCGTAGTCCGCGAAGGCCTCGTAGAACTCCAGCATCGTGAACTCCGGAAAGTGCGTGCGGTCGATGCCTTCGTTGCGGAAGTCCTTGCAGATCTCGTAGACGCGCTCGAACCCGCCCACGATCAGGCGCTTGAGGTAGAGCTCGTCGGCGATGCGCAGGTAGAGGGTCCGGTCCAGGGTGTTGTGGTGCGTGACGAACGGTCGAGCGACCGCACCTCCGTACACGGGCTGGAGCGTAGGCGTCTCGACCTCCAGGAAGCCCTCCCCATCCATGAACTCCCGCATGGCCGTGATGACGGCCGCGCGCGTCCGAAAGACCTCCCGCACCTCCGGGTTGACCGCCAGGTCGGCGTACCGCTGGCGGTACCGGGTCTCCTGGTCCGAGAACCCGCTGTGGGTCCTGCGCTCCCCCGTCTCCTCGTCCACTTCGGTCTTGCCCATGGGGAGAGGGCGCAGCGACTTGGCCAGCAGCTCCCAACGGCCCACCTCGACCGTGACCTCGCCGCGCCGCGTACGGAAGAGCGCTCCCTCCACGCCGACCCAGTCCCCCAGATCGAGCAGAGCCAGGTCGGCATAGGGCTCGTCGCCCAGCACGTTCTTGCGGAAATAGACCTGGATCTCGCCCTGGCCATCCTGGAGGTGGGCGAACGCGCTCTTGCCGTGATCGCGGTAGCTCACCATCCGGCCGGCCACCCGGACGGTCCGGCCATGGCCGTCCTCGCCGAGCGACCCGGTGTCCTCGTCGTGGACGAAGGCGTCCACGGCGTCGGGCGCCGCGTGGGTCCGCTCGAAGCGGTACGCGTAGGGCGCGATGCCACGTTCCTCCAGGGCCGTGAGCTTGTCCCGCCGCATGCGCAGCACCTGCGACACCTCGTCCGCGCCCTCGGCTGGAAACTCGGCGGCGTCCTTGCTGGGGTCCCCGGCGACCTGGCCCTCGGCTGGAAGCTCGGCGGCGTCCTTGGTGGGGTCCCCGGCGACCTGGCCCTCGGACGCCCTCGAGCTGTGCGATTCGGTTGTCATGGCTCTCGCGGTCCGATGTCCGCTAGGCGGCGGTGGCGGCTCCGAATTCCTTCAGGAACGCCTGGATGAAGGGGTCGAGGTCGCCGTCCATGACCTTGTGGACGTCCGAAACCTTCAGGTCGGTCCGATGGTCGTTGACCATGGTGTACGGCTGGAAGACGTACGACCGGATCTGGCTGCCCCACTCGATCTTCTGCTTCGTGTCCTCGATCGCCGCCTTCTCGGCCGCCTTCTCATCGAGCGCTTTCTGGTACAACGCCGCCCTGAGCATCTTCATGGCGGTGGCCCTGTTCTTGTGTTGGGACCGCTCCTGCTGACAGGACACGACGATGCCCGTGGGCTCGTGGGTGATGCGGATGGCCGAGTCCGTCTTGTTGATGTGCTGGCCCCCGGCTCCCGAGGCGCGGTATGTGTCGACGCGCAGATCCGAGGCATCGATCTCGACCTCGATGTCGTCCTCCACCTCTGGGTAGACGAAGACACTGGCGAAGGACGTGTGCCGACGCGACTGGGAATCGTAGGGCGAGATCCGCACCAGCCTGTGCACCCCCTTCTCGGCCCTGAGGTAGCCGTACGCGTGATCGCCCAGGATCTCGAGCGAGGCGCTCTTGATGCCGGCCTCTTCGCCCGGCTGCAGGTCGAGGGCGGTCACCTGGAAGCCGTGCTTCTCACCCCAGCGGGTGTACATGCGGAGGAGCATTTCGGCCCAGTCCTGTGACTCGGTGCCCCCGGCGCCCGGATGGATGGTGAGGATGGCATCGCGGTGGTCGTCGTCGCCCTGGAGCATGGTGCGGAGCTCGAGGCCCTCGACCTCCACGCCGAGGGCGTCGACCTCCTGAGCCCACTCGGCCTCCATCTCGTCGTCCGGCTCCTCGGTGAGCAGGCCGGCGAGCTCGGTGAGCTCGTCGCACTTCGTGGACGCTTCCTGCCAGGGCAGCACCCAGTTCTTCAACTGATTGGCTTCGTCGATGACGCCCCGGGCCCGCTCCTGGTCGTCCCAGAACCCGGGCTCGGCCATGGCCGCTTCCAGCTCGGCGATCTTGGCGGCCCGCGCCTCTACGTCAAAGGTACCCCCGTAGCTCGGAGATCCGGGTCTGGAGTGCTTCCAGCTGCTCGAGCTGCTCGCTGTTCATGCCGACTGTTCCTCTGACGCTCTGTTGGATGATGCACGAAAGGGGCCGCGCACGACGGCCCCTCTCCTACTCGCCTCCGGCCCGGAGGCGCCGGCCCGAAATATACCGGCGGGCCCCGGTGGCATCAACGCCTCAGAACACCGGCTCTCCCTGGGCGAGGATCTCGTTGAGCGCGTCGGTGAAGAAGGGGGTGCCTTCCGCGACGTCTTCGCCCACCTGGTCCACGTATTCGGCCCAGGACTTCTTGATCTCGTCCTCGAAGTCCTCGACGAGGGTGCCTTGGGCGAGGGCTTGCGTGTGCCGGTCCTTGTTGTACGTGATCATGTCCGACACCAGGACCCGGGCGAGCCGTTGAGCCTTCTCCCGCGGGTCGCGTTTGCCGAAGACCATCGGCGCCGCCTCGGCCACCGGGGCCGTGGCGTCACTCGCCGCGAATGGCTCGTCGACGCCAGGCTCGCCCACCGTCGTGGGCTCCTCGACGGCCGCGTCCGCGCTGTCGCCGAACGCGGCGGGCGCCTCCATGCCCAAGTCCCCCGAGCCGTCGAACGTCAGCGGCTCTTCGAGGCCTGCACCGAGGGCATCGTCGAAGCCGGTGGGCTCGTCGATGACGGCGTCAGCCGTGTCCTGGAGGGTCACCGGGTCCTCGGTCCAATCGTCCTGCGCGTCCTCGACCGCCACCGGCTCCTCGGTCCAATCGTCCTGCGCATCCTCGACCGCCACCGGCTCCTCGGTCCAGTCGTCCAGGGCGTCCTCGACCGCCACCGGCTCCTCGGCCCAATCGTCCTGCGCATCCTCGACCGCCACCGGCTCCTCAACGAGATGGCCGGCGCCGTTGTCCGCGGCCGACTCTGCCCCCCAGGCGTCGGACGCGTCGTGGCCCGTGGCCGAGGGAGCTTCGTCCGGAGGGGCCGCCACGCCCGCGCTCTCCTCGTGTATCGGGGCTTCCGGCGTCAGGTGCGCACCGAAATCGTCCTCCGGCTTCTGCACGCGGAAGACCCCTTCGCAGGAAGAACAACGTGCGAGCACGCCGCGGTCCGGCACCTTCGCCGGATCGACGGGGAAGCTGGTGTAGCAGGACGGGCAATCGACGTGGAATGTGTTGGCTGTCTGGGTCATGGTCTCCTCAAGACTCCGCTCCCTGATTCACGAGGGGCAGCGCGTCGCTGGCGCGCATGCCCGTCCCCACTCCCGGCTTGCCGATGGTCGTCTGGCGGCGGTCCACCACGTACACGGAGCCTGGCAGGGTCTTGGCATAGTTCTTCATCTCGGCGGCCCGGGCACTGACCTGGGCCGTGTGGCTGAAATCCATGTTCCTGTTGGTCACGACGCCGATGGAAAGGGTCATCAGGGGAATCCGGTGAACGCTCCCCCTGCGGTCCTTGCCCAGGAAGTAGCCGGCGCGTCGATCCTCGGCTGTGTACTGGTACGGGATCAGCTCGTCGAAGAGGCGAAGGATCTCGTCGCAGCACACCTCCATGTGCTCCAGCGGGACGTCGAAGATGAAGTCATCGCCGCCGATGTGACCCACGAAGCCCCCGGGAGCCAGAGCCCGCACGATGTCCCTGAGGATGCGTGCGAGCACCATGATGACGCCGTCACCGTGGTTGTAGCCGTAGCGGTCGTTGAACTCCTTGAAGTGGTCCAGGTCGGCGTAGCACGTGGCGAAGGCCTGCTGGGCTTCCAGCCTCGTGGTGATGTCCCGTTCGATCTGCACGGTGCCGGGGAGCCGGGTCGAGGGGTGGACGCTCACGTCGCGGGCGGCCCGCCGGAGGACCAGCCCGAAGCGGTGCCACTGCTCGGCTTCGGACACGGCAGCCGCCACGACCTCGTCAGCGCCGGCCTCCAGGGCTTCCGCGGAGAAGTGACGCCCGTCCCCGTCCACGAGCACCACCACGGGCACGATAGCGGTGAACGGGTCGCTCTTGACGTGACGGCACAGGTCCAGCGCTTCCTCGAGGCCCTTGGTCGCGTCCGCGACCACGCACGCCGGAAACGACCGGTTCATCAGGGAAAGGACGTCGTCCACCGACTCGATGGGCTGGATGCGGAGCCCATTCTCGGCGCTGAACCGAGCGACCAGGTCCGGAGCTTCGGGCTGGCCCGCTCCGAAGTAGGCGACGGTGTTCTCCGAGGCCATGCCAGGCAAGATCAGAGGATAGGTCGGTGTGCCGGGACGTTACGCGTCATGGCCCGGGAGTGTCAAACCGCCGACTCGGCGGCGAGCAACTGGAAGTCCACATGCCGCTCCTCCTTGTCGGCGCGGACCACCCGAACCCGGACCGGATCGCCCAGGCGGAAGGTTCGGCGCGAGCGCTCTCCCACGAGAGCGTAGGCGTTCGGCTGGAAGACGTAATAGTCATCGCGCATGGCGTTCACGTGTACGAGGCCCTCCACGAAGAAGTCATCCAGGAGGACGAAGAACCCGAAGGACGTCACGCCGGAAATCGTCCCGGCGAAGTCGTCGCCCAGGTGCCGCTCCATGAACTCGATCTTCTTCAGAGCAATGCTGTCCCGTTGGGCACCATCCGCGACGCGTTCGCGCTGGCTCGACTGCTCCGCCACGCTCCGCAGCGCCTCTCCTGCCCAGCTTTCCGGGATGGGCTTTCCTTCGACCAGGGCCCGGACCACAACGCGGTGTGCCTGTAAGTCAGGGTATCGACGGATCGGCGACGTGAAGTGAGCGTAGGCCTTCAGCGCGAGCCCGAAGTGACCGCCGTTCCTGTCGGCGTAGTGGGCGCGGGCCATGGACCGGAGGATCACGGTGGAGACCAGCGACTCCTCGGGCTTGCCGCGCACCCGCTCCAGGATCTTCTGCAGCGCTTTCGGGCCCACGCGTCCCTTGGGCAAGGTGTGGCCGAGGCTGGCCAGCAGGTCCCGAACGTCGTCCAGGCGATCGGGCGCCGGCGACTCGTGCACCCGGTACAGCAGGGGCAGGCGCTTGGAGACGCCCTCCCTGGCCACGATCTCGTTGGCCAGGAGCATGTAGTCCTCGATGAGGAGGTGGCTTCGCAGGCGAAGGACCTGCTGGATGTCCACGGGCTGTCCTTCGTCGTCCAGGACCACCCGTGACTCCGGCAGGTCGAAGTCCAGGGAGCCCCGGTTGCGGCGTGCTTCCCTCAGGGTCTGCGCCAGTCCGTCCAGGATCTCCAGAGATCGGTCGGTCGGCTCGTCGATGGACGCGCCGTCGGTGAGGACCTGCTCGACCTGTTCGTACGTCAGCCGCAGCCGCGACCGGATGACCGTGCGCTCGAAGCGCTTGTCCCAGACGCGGCCCCGCTCGTCCAACGTGGCGAAGAGGGAGACCGCCAGACGGTCTTGATCCGGGAGCAGCGAGCAGGTGTCAGAAGAGAGCGCGTGGGGCAACATGGGGATGACGCGGTCCACGAGGTACACGCTGGTGCCCCTGCCGAGCGCCTCGAGGTCCAGGGGCGAGCCCTGCTCGACGAACCAGGACACGTCCGCGACGTGGATGCCCACTTCCCACACCCCGTCCCCCACGGATTCGACCGACAGCGCGTCGTCGTGGTCGCGGGCGTCGGTCGGATCGATGGTGAAGACGTGCAGGTCGGTGCGATCGACGCGGTACTCGGGCCCGCGGTCCTCGGCCCGCCGAGCCGCCTCTTGGGCGGCCGCCTCCACATGGTCGGGAAACGCGGACGGCAGCCCGTGTCCGTGTATCACCGCCAACACGTCCACACCGGGATCGTCGGCGGCGCCGAGGACGGTCTCGACGGTGCCCACCGGACCCAGCCGGCGATTCCCGTAGGCCGTGATCCGGACCACAACGACCTCGCCCTCGCGCGCGCCGCGTTCATCGCCCTCGGGGATCAGCACCTCGGTCAGGGTGGTGGGGGCCTGGGGGCGCACGAAGCCGAACTTCCGGGAGTGGTGGAACGTGCCCACAAGGGTCTCGTGGGCTCGCTCCAGGACCTTGATGACCCGGCCGACCGGGCTCTTGCCGCTGGGCCGCCCTTCGATGCGGACGACCACCTTGTCCCCGTCCATGGCCGACTCGAGGCTCCGGGACGGGACGAAGACGCTGCCCGGGCCGTCTTCCTCGGCCACGAACCCGTCGCCGGACCGGACGACGCTCAGACGACCCACGCGGAGATTGATCTTGTCGGGGACGGCGTAGCGGTTGCCCTTGACCCGGTAGATGCTGCCCTCGCGCTCCAGCGCCGAGAGACGGTTGCGGAACGCCTTGTAGCGGTTCGTGCCCACGTCCACCATCCGGGCCAGCTCCTTGGGCTTCAGCGGTCCCCGACGCGAGCGCCGAAGGGCTTCCAGGATTTCGGCGTCGCCGGGGATCTTTCGGGTCATGGAGCTGGTCAGGGAGTGAGTCGGACGATGAGTGCCCAGCCGCGGCGACGATCCAGCAACGGCACCACGCGCATGGAAAAGGCGTCGGGGTCGGGGAGGCGGAGACGAGCGGAGACGAGCGCGTCCACGGCGCTCACGACGTGGTTGGCGAGGATCACGCCCAGCAGGGTCGTGGAGTTGCGGAGGTTTTCGTCGGACTGCTCGATCAGATCCTCGTACACCGCCTGCTGGAGCTCGTTCTCCGACCAGCTCCACGCGAACTGGGGCGTGATGCTTCGCTCCCGGTAGTACTGCAGGGCGTTCTGGTACGCCGGCGAGTCGACCGGCACCTGGGCCGCCGAGTCCGGCGGGAAGAAGATGTCCCGGGCCAGCTGCCACACCGAGCCGTTGAAGGTGGCTCCGTCGCTTTCGGGCTGGAGTCCCGGTAGGCCGGGATCGGCGTCGTACGCGCCGGACTCCGGGAAGTTGGTGAGGGCCTCGTAGTACTCGAAGTCCCCTTCGATCCGGACGCCGCTGCTGACCCGGCGCGCCACCGACCAGGCCAGGTCCTGGTAGTCCGTGCGGAGCGAGGTCCCCTCGCCACGCTCGTCGAAGAACTGGATCCACGCCCAGAACTCGATGCCCAGGTAGGCGATCCAGCGGCCCTGGTCCAGGTACCGCTGTCCCATGCCGGGGAGCAGGGCCGAGAACAGGAACGCACGTCCCGGCGACGGTGGAGTGACCGCGTCTTCCTGGAGGGCCTCCGCGGGGAGTCGGCCGCAGAGGTTGCCGTCGACCACAGCGTAGTGCGCGGTGGGGCCGCCCGAGCCCTCGTTCAGGGCGGCCCGGAGTGGATCGGCTCCGCCACTCATCACCTGCACCGGCATGCACGCCGACATCTGCCCGACGACCGGTTGCGCGGACAGGAGGATGGCGAGCGGGATTGCGAGCGTACGGACCAAGGCGCTGCCCTGGGTTGGTGGCCGGGATGCCGCGTCGACGGCGTTCAGAACAGGACGGCGAACGTGATGTGGACGGGCTCTGTGTCGCCCTCCAGGCCGGAGTCCGCCAGAGACTTGGCGATCGCCACGTCGAAGCTCTGATACCGGAGCCCGGCTCCCACCGCCGCCCCGTTCACCTGCTCCACATCACCGGCAACGTACCCCGCGCGCACGAAGATGGATCCTGCGCGGCCTGCGCTGAACTCGCTGCCGATGTAGAGCGACGGCGAGCCCAGTTCCCGCATGCGGTCCTCCAGCTCCAGGGTGAGCCAGAGGTCCAGGTCCGACTGGTCGATGAAGTGGCCCAGCATCTCGTAGGCTCCGGACACCCGCACTCGGGTCGGGAGCGGGTCGGACTGGGCCGCATTGATCACCTGGAGGCTCGGTCCCATGTGTGCGAGCATGACACCGAGACGCAGCGGAATGGCCTCCGTGGGCCGGGACTGGATACCCACGTCGAGTGCGAACGTCGTCGCCGTGACGCCGCCGTCTGCGCACTGGCCGGAACAGCTGACCCTGAACTGGACCATCTTGAAGTTCAGGCCCACGTCCAGCTGTGGGATGAGCCGGGTGGCAAAGGAGGCGACGGCCAGGTGGTTCCGGACGCCGATCCTGCCCAGCACGTTGCCGGTGTCGTCGGTGAGGTCCTGCTCGCCGATGTCCAGGAGCTGGTACGAGATCCCCAGCGTACCCACGGGGTTCGGTGTGAACAGGAGCGAGAAGGCGGTCGCGGTCCCCGCCAGGTGCTCGCCCCGGTAGACCATGAATCGGCCCTGCTCGAGGCCGGCGAGGCCCGCCGGGTTCCAGAAGGAGGCCTCCTGCGTGGGCATTGCCGTCATGGCCCGCCCCATCGCCACGCCCTGGGCGCCCACGGGGAGGAGCAGGAAAAGCGCACCCTCCGCGGCCACGGGCTCGGACCGTGCCCGGGTGAACGCCGGAGCGTCCTGGAAGTCCTGGCCGGCCGACGGCACGGCCGGGAAGACCCCGGCGAGGGCCGCGGCCAGCAGGACGCTCCTATGAGCGAGTGACGAGCTCATGATCATCCGGGATCTTGAAACCCAGCTTCTTCAGGTGGGTCCGCTTGCGCCGCCAGTTCGGCAGGTGCTTGACCCAGAGGTCCAGGTACACGGGATGATCGAGAAGCGCCTCGATCTTCTGCCGGGCCGCGCGGCCGAGCTCCTTCACGGCGTGTCCTTTGTCGCCGATGAGGATCCGCTTTTGCGAGCTCCTCTCTACATGGACGGTGGCTCCAATGTATACGGGGTCCTGGTGCTCGCGGAACTCGTCGACCTGCACGAAGACCGAGTACGGGATCTCCTCGCGGAACTGCTCGAAGACCGTCTCACGCACGAGCTCGGCCACGAAGAACCGAACGGGTTGGGAGGCGATCTCGTCCGCCGGGTAGAGGAATGGTCCTTCGGGCAGGGCGCCGTCGAGAGCCTGACCCAGTTGGACGACCCCCACACCGGTCAGGGCAGAGATCCGGTAGGGGTCGGCTCCGAGGACCTCCCGGGCCCAGTGCTCGAGGGCCTCGGTGTCCGCGGCCGGCACCACGTCGATCTTGTTGACGGCGGCGAGCACCGGCACGTGGGGCGCCGACTCCAGGGCCTGCTGGACCGTGCGCTGCGCGCGGTCCGACAATCCCCGCTCCGCATCCAGGACCACGAGCACCACGTCGGCCTCGGCCAACGCCTCCAGAGCGGCTCCCAGCATCGAGCGTTGGAGGAGGTCCTTGACCTCCAGCAGGCCCGGGGTGTCCATGAGCTTGTCGCCCACGAGGGCGTTCATGAGCGTGGACTTGCCCGCGTTGGGGCGGCCCACCAGGGCCACGTACCCGGAACGGGTCATCGTCCGGCGCTCGGGAGCCTGTGCATGCCGAACCGCATACGGAAAAGATCACCGGTCGAGTTGGCTGTACGCAACTTGGGGGCCGGTTCGCAGCAGCGGGACAACGGGATGGTCAACAGACCTCATGGCTCTGTCCGAGGGAAACTCACGCGCCCCTTCCAGGCAAAACGCGTCCGCCGCTGAGATCGTGACAGACTGTCCGGTTTCGGCTCGAGCGAGCCCGTCCAATCGCCTGCTCTGGGGTGTCAGTCGGCTGACCGGCGAGAGGCTGGTGCGAAGGGCGGGTCGTCCCCAGATTGGCGAAGACAGATTCCCCTTCGGCCTGGCGGTTCGCGACGCGTCCCCGACGCGCGCCGGGCACGCCGGAAACGGACTCCGACATGGCAACCCCGCCGACTCCCGACGTGTGGGCCCCCAGCAGGTTCCCGAAGACCCTACGAGGCTACAGCCCCAGCCCTGTGGACGAGGCGATCGCGGCCGCTGTCGAACGGATCGAGGGGCTCACCAGGGAGAATCGGCAGCTCACCGCACGCGTAGAGGATCTGGAGGCCCGCCTCTCGGTCTATGAGGAGCGTGCGCAGGCGACCCAGGAGGCCTTGATCACGGCGCGGACCGCACGGCGGGAGACGCTGGAGGCTGCGGAGGCCGAGGCCGAAGAGCTTCGAGCTCAGGCTCGGGACGAGGGTGCCCGAATCGTAGAGGAGGCGGGTGACCTCAAGCGCCAAGCCGAGGGTGAGCGGGACGAGCTCCGCCGAACGGCGGAGACGGAAGCCCGAGCGGAGGCCGACCGGATCCGAGGCGAAGCCAGAGCCGAGGCGGTACGTCGGGTCCAGCAGGCCGACCGGGAGATCGCGACGCGCGCTGCCCAGCTCGAGCGCCTGGAGAAGCGGCGGGCCGAGTTCGTCGACTTCGTGGCCCGGGAGCTCGGTGACGGGACCCCCGCCAAGCGCAAGCGCAGCCGGCGTAAGGGCCAAGCGCTGGACATCCGTTTCCGGCGGCCGGGCGAGGACATCGCGTCTGCCTCGATCGAGGCGCCGCTGGACGGCTGAGGCGGGGCGGGGAGTTCGCTGCGCGGGCAGAGAAAAAAAAGGGAACCGCCCGCCGGCGCCGGAGCGTCGGGGGGCGGTTCCATGTAAATGGCTGGCGGCGACGTACTCTCCCACCGGGCTACCCCGGCAGTACCATCCGCGCGACGGAGCTTAACGGCCGTGTTCGAGATGGGAACGGGTGTGGCCTCCGTGCAATAACCACCAAC
>JBDHHQ010000037.1:0-39336 GCA_039589315.1 Gemmatimonadota bacterium | reverse complement strand
CGAAGCTGTGCGATCCAGCCATGCCCACACCCGCGCCCACACGCCATCGTGGAAGCTCGCCGCGAGGCGGAAGAGCTGATGGGTAAGGGAGACATCCGGCTCTGCGGGGTATCATTCACGAGCCCCCCAACAGGCAGGTGACCAATGGCCGGAAGACCAAAGCGCCGATCCGTCTTCGCCATGCTAGACCAGCTCGGCGAGCACCAGATCTTCGCGATCCTGTCCGAGATCTCGCAGGTAGAGTTCAGCCGACAGGTCGGCATCAGCCGCACGATGCTGTGGAGCTGGATCAAGCAGGATCCGGAACGACAGCGGCAGCTCGAGGACGCCAAGCAGGCTCGCACTGAGAAGCTCGCGGACGAGGCGCTGGCCATCGCGGACGGTGCGGGTCCGGTGAAGCCTGCGGTCGCGAAGGCACGGCTGCAGGTCGGCGTGCGGAAGTTTCTGGTGGCCGCCCTCGAGCAGGGCGGGCCGAAGGCAGTGCCGACGGTGCAGCAGATGCACCTGGAGGCGCTCAAGGCGGTGGCGGCGGAGGAGAAGGCGGCAGGTCGGGGTCCCCAGGGCTAGACGCCGCCCCCAGACCGCAACGAGTCCGCGAACCCACGCCTCGACTACATGCTTGGCGCCATGTGCCGTAGGCCCGAGGAGCCCCACAGGGCGACGAGGCGCTAGACCAATGTTATGCGAGGTGCTCCGCCGAGACGCTGGGCACACGCAGTGTGCGAACTCCTCTCGGCCCAGTCAGGTCCGGCGACGCATGCGCATCCCCGAAGTGCGGCCCCAGAGGTTGAGATAGCCTGCATCGTTCAGGACATCGATTGTTTCGCGTGACAACTCTCGGCCTAGTTCTGGTCTCGCCGGGAAGGCGTGCCGCGTCTTCTGGATGAGAGCGATGACACGTGGGCGATCCCGCCTGGCTCGGCGAGTCAAACAACGACGGCCCACCAAGACCGAGTAGACCTCTTCACTCGTCGAGCAATGCTGAATAGCCTGCGCGATAGCCGGAATGAGGAGAGACACCATGTCGTGCTCACCTCAGTACGTGAGAAGGACGACCAGCCTCAACGATGCAAACCCACAAGCTACCTCACATGGTCTTAGCATCTCGCATAACGCCAAACTGGCTAGCGACCTCGCGCCGCAGGCGAGGCGCACTTACGGAACCCCGCTAGGCCACTCACGGAACCCACGCCTCGACTGCACGCCTGGCGTGATGTGCCGTAGGCCCGAGCAGCGAGCAGCGACGAGGCGCTAGACACAACGTTATGCGATGGGTGGCGGTCGCCGAACTGACTCCGAGAGAGGTGATGCTTCGCCTGAACGACCAACCCCGCCTGCACGCCAACGGCGTGCTACTGGTTTCCTGACATTGCGGCTGCAACGTACCAGTTCCCATCCGATCCGCGCGTGTACACGTGGAGGTGTTGACGGTCCCGCTTGAAGCCTGGCATTTCCGGTTCGAGTTCGCACACCTGTGTCGCCACCTCAAAGGCCAGGTCACCACCTCCATCCACCACAATTGGAGACAGTTCTAGGAGCGGAACAGAGACGACCTCGAACATGCCGGCCGCGTACGCTGCGATCGCCTCCCGACCTCGGACCTGCGGGCTATCCGGATGCATGATGACGCCGTCTTCGGCAAAGCATGACGTATACGCCTCTGCATCGCCCTCAACGATCGAGCGCCTCAGACGCTCACGGAGATCATCGATGGCCGCACGGTCCAGATCTCTCAGCATGTCCGAGCTCCTGTTAGTCACGGTGGATCCGCAGCCCAAGGCCACCCTTCGCATAACGCCTCTATTGCCGATGCCGTTTCGGCAATCTCTCGAAGTCCACGGTGTTACCGCTGATGCTGCGTTAGTAGTCTTCGCTTCTCTCGTCCGCCATCGCGCAGGGGGGATACGCTGACTAGGCTGGAGAGACCACTCCTCACGTAGTGCCCAGAGCGGCTTTCGCACAAGGCCTCCGTCGCCGTGGACAGCGCCAGGCATTGTGCAGTTCCTTGCAGCTTCTTGGCGCGGCTGGAGGGTCAGCTCGCGTCCGATCCATCCATGGCCGAGACCTTCGCCCGACGCAAGATTCAGATTGACAGGAACTTCCAACCCGGAGCTCCACCATGAACACCAGCGACGAGTACGTCTGGTACTTCGCCCGTAACCGGCTGGAGGCCTTGGAGTGGAAGGACGAGGTGGCCTTCCTACGGGATCGAGGCGTTGGAGAGGCGGTGGGGAGAGGAGGATTGGGAGCGGGAGCTGATTAGCTCAACCGCCCTCCTGCGTCACCGGCGACAGCTACGGTCGCCGCTCCCCGCTCCCGTCGTCACCCCTTCACGCAACACTGACGGATACGGTTGCGACGGAAGGCAATTGTGACCGGGCGAGGTGTTCTGTACGTTCGGCCACCGTGCGTAGACGACCGTCCAGGGGTCATATATGGAACGCGTTCACCTGGCTGCCATGATTGCGATCGTCCTGACCGTCTCGTGCGGCCCGGCCGGCCCGCCTGTCAAGGACCGGGATGCCGACGTCCTGGTTGTCGGCGCGGGCATCGCAGGCCTGTCCGCAGCCCTCGAGATCACCCGAGGCGGTGGCGACGTCCTGGTGTTGGACATGGCCTCGGTGTTCGGCGGTCACGCGGTCTCGGCTCACGGGGGCCTGGCAATCGTCGGGAGCCCGATCCAGGCAGGGGCCGGAGTCGAGGACAACCCCGAGCTCGCGTTCGCCGACTTCCTGCGCTGGGGTGAAGACGCGGATGAGGGGTGGGCTCGGTACTACGTGGATCACTCCCGGACCGAGATATACGACTGGGTGATCGCCCTCGGCGTCGAGTTCGAGGAGCTGTGGCACATCGCCGGAAACACCGTCCCCCGCTTTCACAACGTCAAGGGCCGGGGCCTCGGCCTGGTGACACCCATCTACATAGGCGGCCTGCGGAACGGCGTTCGTTTTCAGTGGAATACTCGAGTCGACGAGCTGATCGTCGAAGCCGGAAGGATCGCCGGCGTCAGGGGGACCCGAATTCGGGACGAAGCGCCGGTCGAGCTTCGCGCGCCTGTCGTGTTGATGGCAACCGGTGGCTTCCAGAGCAACATCGACCGGGTTCGGAGTCACTGGAACCCCGAGGTGCCCTTCCCCGACCGGATACTGGCCGGATCGGGATGGAACTCCCGGGGTCTGGGCTTGGATCTGGCCCGGCAGGTCGACGCCGGGCTCCATCGCCTCGACCACCAGTGGAACTACGTGACCGGCTTGCCCGATCCGCGCTATCCAGACGTCGATCGTGGGCTCAACCTCCTGGCGGACCGCGCGATCTGGGTCAACGTCGAAGGTGAGCGGTTCGTCAACGAGTGCGCCTCCGCAAAGGACGCCATGCCGGCGCTCTTGGAACAACCGACCGGAAGCTACTGGGCCATCCTCGACTCGAGAGCGCGAGAAGGCCTGATCGTTTCCGGCTCGGGCTGGACCGAGGAGAAGATCGAGGCGCTGATATTCAGCAATTCGGCTCTCGTCAAGGAGGCCTCCACGGTGGCCGCGCTGGCGACCGAAGCGGGACTTCCCGAAGAAGTGCTCAGGGAGACGATCGCCGGGTTCAACAGATCGGTCGATCGAGGGGTCGATTCCGATTTCGGTCGCTTCGGCCAGGGCGATGACACGCCACTTCCCTGCCAGGAGGTAGCGCGTCTGGAGCATCCTCCCTTCTACGCCATACACCTGTATCCCCTGGCTCGAAAGAGCATGGGCGGCATCGTGATCGACACTCGGGGACATGTGCTGGACCGGCAGGGCCAAGTAATTCCCGGGCTCTACGCGGCCGGCGAGGTGACGGGCTTCGGCGGGATCAACGGAAAGGCCGGACTGGAAGGAACGTTTCTGGGTCCCTCCATCGTGACGGGACGGGTGTCGGGTCGATCGGTCCTGACCGAGTTAAGCGAGTGGGGCGTCATCGAGACGGCGTCCATGCCCCAGGTTGCGACTGCGCGCCGCGTGGGGGGCGCCGCCCGCCCGGAGTACGACAACGCGGCCTGCACAGAATGTCACGATCTCGTCGCATTGGTGGAGCGGGAGCGGCCGGGGTATTGGCACTTCGAGCTCTCCCACCGCGCCATCGTCGACGACGAGCGCCGGTGCAGCCAGTGCCACGGGAACCTCGTTCCCTACGAGGACGAACACCACCGCGTGGACCCGTTCGTCAGGGCGCAAAGTTGCGGAAACTGCCACGGACTTCAGGCGATAGACTGAGGTCTCATGCCCTCCGCCGGCTGACGATGGATCCGCGACGGCCCGGGCCGCAGCGCCCGCGCCGCCCTCGACGGGCACGGGGGGCCATGTCACTGAACACCGCCACGCGCGCGCGAAACCGCATGCATTGCATGGGGTTACGGCGGCGGCTGCCAGATCCGTAGACGCTGTAGGCCGCCTCGCGAGGAATCCGTCGCGAGTGAGACTTATGTGAGACTCTGGCGTGGATATCAGTAGATAAGCGAAGCCCTGCACCGAGCTAAGTTGATGCAGGGATTTCGCTTATCCAAAGGGATGCTGCTGGACTCGAACCCGGAGACCGGCTGACGGTCAGGCAGTAGGCTCGCTTCGCCCGCTTGCCGACGCCCTCCACGACCCCCTCTTTCCGCCCTCCTTGCTGACCAAGCGGACGTCGCGAATGACCATGCCCTTGTCCAGGGCCTTGGCCATGTCGTAGACGGTCAACAGGGCCAGTGAGGCAGCGACCAGCGCCTCCATCTCCACACCGGTCTGGCCAGCGATCCGGGCCTCCGCTCGGGCCACCACGCCTGGGAGGGACGCGTCCAGGCCCAGGTCCACGGAGACCGAGGCTCCGGGGAGGGCGTGGCAGAGGGGGACGAGATCGGCCGTGCGCTTCCCGGCCATGATCCCGGCCAACCGGGCCACCTGGAGGGCGTCGCCCTTCGGTCCCCGCCCGTCGCGGATCGCCTGGAAGGCCGCCTCGGACATCTCGATCCTGCCTTCGGCAACGGCAGTCCGGCGCGTGGGGGCCTTGCCGCTCACGTCTACCATGCGGGGCTGCCCCTCCGGGTCCAGGTGGGTCAGCCGGGGAGTGGGGTCGTCCACTTCACGCTCCTGTTCGTCGGGCCCGTGTTCGGTTCCCCGGCCCGCGGTTCAGTGTGCTGGCCCGGTGGGTGCCAGATGCCGTTGCAGATCCCTCAGCAAGCCGGCCACGATGAGTTGGGGGTTCACGTTGCCCGCCGCCAGGATGCGAGCGTGGTCCAGCGCCTGCAGGGCCCGCGCCGGCTGGGCCGGATGGATGGCGCCCTCGCGCACGGCGTTCTCCAGCGTTTCCCGGGCGTCCACGTTCAGGATCGCGTCCGGCACACCAGCGGCAACGGCGCCCAGGTCCCGGAGCCACCCCTCGAGCGCCGAGAGGAGCCCGGTCAGGGCACGGGCTCGGGACACGCCGAACCCCAGCGCCGGTCCGAACGCCGCCCCGCGGCGGCCACTCAAGCCGGCGCGAAGCAGGCGGAACGCGTCCCGTCGCGTTCGCTCGAGGGGGCCGGGCTCGCCCTCCTCGCTGAGGAAGCCCAGCGCCCGTCCGATAGCTCCCTGCGAAAGGAGCGCCGCCCGGTCGGCCTCCTGGGGGTCGGCCCCCGCCCGAGCCTCCAGGAACTCGGCCACCTCGGTGGGTGTCAGGCCCGGCACGTGGAGCGGGAGGGTCCTCGAACGGACGGTGGGGAGCAGGCGCCCAGGCTCCCCGGACGTCAAGATGAACCAGGTCTGGGAGGGCGGCTCTTCGAGAAGCTTGAGGATGGCGTTGGCGGCCTCGGGGCTGGCCTCCTGGGGGACGAGCTCCTCGGCGCGGGCGATGATGAAGACCTGCCGCTGGGCCATGGCTGGGCGCTGTATGGCCTGTCGTCGCAAGGTCCGCATCGCGGCAAGGTAGAGGCCCTGGGGCTCGTCGTCCTGAAGGGACCGGAGCGGCTGCTCCCTCCACTCGGCGAGTGCCTGCGCCCTGGCGTCTTCCAGCGCCCCCCGCAGGCGGTCTCCCGCCACCCCCTTCGGCCGCGCCAGGGGGAAGTGCCAGTGGAGGTCCGGGTGCTCCAGACGGGCAGCGAGGCGGCAGGTGTGGCAGCCGTCGCAGGGGCCTTCGGGTCCGGGCGCCTCGCAGAGCGCGAGCTGAGCCGCCCAGAGGGCCAGGCGCTGCTTCCCGACTCCAGGGGCGCCGTGCAGCAGGAGAGGACCCGGCAGGCCTCCCCGGGAGAGGGCGCCGGACAACACTCCGCGGATGCGGACGTGTCCCTGTACAGGGTGCAGCGTCATGGCGCGCCTTCGGGGGGCTTGAGCCAGCGCAGCGGATCGAGGGCCTGGGGCGCCGTGCCGTCCACGGGCCCACGGATCTGGAACTCCATGTGCGCACCCTCCGGCGTCTGACGCCCGCCTACGGTGCCCACGATCTGACCTCGCTCCAGATCTCGACCCTCGACCACGCCGATGTCCTCGAGGTACAGGTAGAGCGTGTAGAAGCCGTCTCCGTGGCTCACGACCACGGTGGGGCCGTAGCCCTCGAACGGGCCGGCCAGCACCACGCGACCGGGCATGACAGCCCGCACGGGAGTACCCGTCGGCGCCCCGATCCCCAGTCCGTTCCACCGGAGCACGATCCCGTTGGGGCGCTCCTCCCGCCCGAATCGATAGACGATGCGTCCCTCTACCGGCCAATCAAGGGATCCCTCGCCGACGTCCTCGAAGGCGGTGGCGGTCGCGGACACGGCGACTTCCCGGGGGGCATCTCCCACGCGCCGGGCCTCCAGGTCTGCGAGAAGACCCTCGAGGTGCGCGTGGTCGGCATCGAGCTGCTCGATCCGTCCCTTCTTCACCGCCTCCTCCGAGCGATACTCGTTCAGCATGCGCTGATGCGTCGCTTCTACGTTGCGAAGCTCGGTGAGCTCGTCTTCCTTGAGCCGACGGAGGCGCTCGAGCTCGACCAGGCTCTGCTGCAGCTCCCGGTCCTGGAGCACCAGAGAGGACTCGAGCTGGCTCACCCGCTCCACGAGAGCCCGGTCGTAGGCGGCGATGAGTCGCAGATACCGGTACCGGTTCAGCAGATTCGAGAACGAGTCAGCGCCCAGGAGCACGCGGACCGTGTGCAGCGGCCCATCCTTGTAGATGAGGCGGAGCCGCTCGTTCAGCGTGAGCTGGCTCGACCCGAGCCGGTCCCGTGTGGCGGCGAGGTCGGCGCTGGTCTGCTGGTTCTGGGTGGCCACCGCCTCGACCTGGAAGTCCACCTCGGCAAGAACGGATCTGGAGGCTGAGAGTTGGCGCTCCACGTTGCGGAGCTCGGCCGAGGCGTCGCGCGCCCGGGTCCTGAGTCCGTCCATCTCGCCCTGTAGCTGCATGCGCTCCGTGCGGATCTCCTCCAGTCGGCGTTGGCTCGCCATGATGTCGCGCGTGACGTCGGACTCCTGTCCGCTCAGGCCGTCCGGCGCCGAACCCCACGCAACGACCAGGGCGGCGAGCGGGATCCAACGGCCGGAGCCAGGCGCGAGCAGTCGAGGCCCGTCGGACCCCCGCCGTCTCACCTCAGACCTCGCGCAGGTAACGGCGCACGGCGGCACCGCTGGCGAGGAGACCGAAGATCATTCCCGCCACGAGGCCTCCCGTGACCCACTCGGTGGGTAGCCAGGCGAGCTCGAACAGGAGCTCGGTGACGGCACGGAACGTGACGTACGCCAACCCCGCCGCCGCCACTCCGCCCAGTAGGCCGGTCAACGCGCCCTCGATCAGGAAGGGGCGTCTGATGAACCCGTCGCGGGCACCCACGAGGCGCATGATGTAGATCTCGTCCCGCCGCGCGAACACCGCCAGCCGGACCGCCGTGCCGATGATGAGCGCGGCCGCGAGGGCGAAGGCCAGGCCGAGGACGGAGGTGGCGGCGGCACCCATGCGCCGGAGCAGGTACAGCTTGTCCAGCCACTCCCTGCCGAACCGCACGTCCTCGGCGACGGGGTAGGAGGCGGCCCGCTCGGCGACGCGCCCCACGGCGTTCGGCGTGCGACTGCCTGGATGGAGCGAGATCTCCAGGGACGCCGGCAGCGGGTTCGCATCCAGGTCGGTGAAGAGGTCACCGAACTCGGGCAGCTCGGCCTGGGCCTTCTCGAGCGCGTCGTCCTTGGAGATGAACTGGACGCCGTCGACCTCGGGCATGCTGGCCAGCTCCTCCCGGGCCAGCTCCAGATCCACCGGGTCGCCGTCGTCCCTCAGGTAAACCACCAGCTCCACACGCTCCTCGACGCTCGTGAGCGCGATCTGCATGTTGTAGGCGACGAGAGCGAAGAGGCTGACGACATAGAGCGCCAGACCGACCATGGCCGCAGACAGGCCCGTGAGCACCGGTGCTCGACGAGTTGCCGCGATCGCCTCCCGGAAGGCGTAGCTCATCGGCCGTTCGTGTCCGCTGCCGAGTCGTAGACGAGGCGCCCCTGATCCAGCTCGAGCAGTCGAACATGGGGGTAGCTCCGGACGAGCTCCAGATCATGGGTCGCGACGAGAACGGCGGTGCCCCGGGCGTTGATGTCCCAGAAGAGATCGAGCACGCCGCGCGTTGCCCGCTCGTCCAGATTGCCCGTGGGCTCGTCGGCCAGCAGAACCACCGGGTCGTTGGCCAGGGCGCGGGCGATGGCGACCCGCTGACGCTCTCCCCCGGAGAGCGCGTCCACGGCGGAGCCGCCCTTGGATGCCAGCCCCACCTGGCTGAGCAGGCGCTGGGTACGGGGGACGATCTCACTGCGAGGCGCTCCCGTGACCTCGAGGGCGAACGCCACGTTCTCCCGGGCTGTCCGGCCCGGGAGGAGGCGGAAATCCTGGAAGACGTGACCTACCCGCCTCCTGACCTTCCAGACGTCACGCGCCGGAGTGCGCTCCGATGAGTACCCGCTTATGCGCACCTCGCCGCTGGTGGGTCGCTCCCCCAGGTGGATCAGGCGCATCGTGGTGGACTTGCCGGACCCGGAATGACCGGTGAGAAAGGCGAACTCCCCCTTCCGGATGTGGAAGGAGAGGCCGGCGACTGCCGGTGTTCCCGCCTTGTACTCCTTGGTGACGTTGGTGAGCTTGATCACGGCCGGAGAGTGTGCCAGGGAGCGCCGAAAGAACCTAGCTCTGGCCCGGTGGCGTGCGCCAGCCGATGAGCCAGGCTCAGCGCTGCCAACGTCGACGAAGGGTCGGCCACACCGCGCCCCGCGATGTCGAAGGCCGTGCCATGGTCCGGAGACGTGCGAACGAACGGTAGGCCCAGGCTCACGTTGACCCCGCTTCCAAACGACACCGTTTTGAAGGCGGCCATCCCCACGTCGTGGTAGGGGGCCACCACGGCGTCGAACTCCCCCTCGACTGCCCGCCGGAACACCGTGTCCGCAGGGAATGGCCCCTGGACAAGAAGCCCGTCGCCCCGGAGCCGCGCGACGGCCGGGCCCAGGATCCGGGCCTCCTCGTCGCCGAAGAGACCACCGTCCGAGGCGTGGGGATTGAGGGCACACACGGCGACGCGCGGATCGGCGATGCCCCAGCCGTGTCTGAGCGCTCCGATCAGCAGCCGGGTCTGGGTCTCCAGCAGCTCGACGGTGACCCGTTCGGGAACCGCCCGGAGCGGCAGATGCGTGGTGGCGAGGAGCACGCGCAGGGCACCGCCGAGGCGCGTACGCTCCGCTGCCATGAGCATCCCGACCACGGGAGCCCCGGTAAGGCGCTGGAGCATCTCCGTCTGGCCAGGAACGTCCCAGCCGGCCGACCGGAGGGCGGGCTTGCTCACGGGTCCGGTCACCACCGCGGCCGCGTCGCCCGCCTCGGCCATGCGCGTGGCTGCTTCAAGAGCCCGGGCCGAGACCCTCCCCGCCGATGCCTCGGTGCCGTCGAATCGGTCCACCGCGTGGAAGGGGAGGCCGGCCAAGGAAACCCCCTCGTGCCCGATGACGAGAATGGAGGCGCCGGGGTGGGCGTCGAGGAACGACCGGGCAGCCACGGGGGCCAGCTCGGGTCCGATGCCCCGAGGGTCTCCCAACGTCAGCGCGATGGGCTTGCTCAAGCTCGTCAGTGACCGCGGTGAGGCCAGCGCGCCACCCCCACGCTAGATCCGGATCTCCACGTGGGCGGCGGAGCGCAGCTCCTCTAGGATTCGCTCCTGCATCTTCTGCTGCGACAGCACGTCGTGGATCTCGCTTCGGACGTCGTCGAAGCTGGCGATGCCGGCCTCCCGCACCTCGATCACCTGTGCGAGCCCGAAGCTGGTCCGACCACCCTGGCCGAACTCGATGGGACCCACGATGGCGTCGGTGGAGGCGCCAACGAGTGCCGCGCTGTATCCGGGTGGCAACTGGTTGAGCTGGTCGGTCGCCACGGTGGTCGTGTCGGGAATCGGTCCGGCGCCGTACTGGTCCTGGAGCGCCCCGAACGCTTCGCCCTGCTCCAGCCGGGTTCGGATCTCGGTGGCCGTGGTACGGGTCCGCTCGAGATCCTCCTGCGTAACCTCGGGCTGAACCAGGATGTGACGCGCCTTACGCTCGGGGCCCCGGACCCGCTCCACCTTGATGACGTGATAACCGAACTCGGTCTCGATGGGAACGCTCACCTGGCCCGGGCGGAGCTGGAACGCCGCATCCTCGAACTCCTTTACGAAGCCGCTCCCACGCCGGAACCAGCCCAGATCACCGCCCAACTGTTGCGATCCGGGATCGTCGGAGTGACGGCGGGCCAGCTCCTCGAACTCCTCACCGGCCAGAATCTGCTCCAGGATCTCCTCGGCCTCGGCCATGGCCGCCGCCTTGGCCGAGTCGGCCGCCTCCGCGTTCAGGACGATGTTGGCGAACGTGATCGTGGCGGGCCGCTCCGGAAGGGCGTCGCGCTGGCTCTCGAAGAACTCCCGCATCTCGGATTCCTCGACGATCACGGCACGCCGGCCCGCGGCCTGGCGCGCCAGATACTGCTGTTGGAGGTTCTGCTTCCGCGCCTCCGTCTGCAGGTACTCGCGGTACTCCGTCAGCGTCCAGCCCTGTTGGCTCAATGCACGTTGCATCGCTGCCTGGCCACCCATCGTCCGCGTTCTCTGCTCCAGCTCGTCGTCGACGATGGCGTTGATCCGGTCGTCGTCCACCGTGATCAGGGTGTCCTTGAGGGCGGCCTGGAGGAGCAGCTGCTCGTTGACCAGCGCCTCGAGGACCTGTCGCTGGAGCTCGTCGAGGGAGGCCGAATCGGTGGGTAGCTCCTGGCCTAGCTGAAACATGCGCTCCGTGACCTGGGACATGACGACCGCCGAATCCCCGACGACCGCCACGACTCGATCGACGAACTCTGGGTCGGCCCCCGGCATGCCGGGGAGCTGCCCGGCCGCAGGGGGCGGCGCTGTCAGGAGCGCCGCCGCGATCAGCCACGTAGAGGCGTTGAGAATCGGTCGACCGTTCACTTCAGATCCTGGATGCCAGGTGGGAACCCTTGTGGAACCCTCGATGTCGCCTCTGGCGAGGGCCCGCGCTACGCCCTGTGTAACCGGTGGCTCGACGGTGGGTTCCCTGCCTTGGACCCACCAGGCGGAGCCTTGGCGAGGCCCGCAAGGGTCGCTGGGGGCCGCGACCCTACGGTGCCCCACCCGAGTCCGGGGGCGGGGCGTTCGGCGCCGGCGCCGAGGTCCCGGTCTCCACGGCGGGCGGATTGTCCCCGAAGCCCTTGATCCGCTCCACGACCCGCGGGACCGCCGCGGGGAACCACTCACCCCGGTACTCCGTCCGCAGGGCGTACGAGATGACCCCGAGGGGGATCACGTCCCGCTGCCCCTGGAGGATCTCGCCGAGGTTCTGGTTCACTCGCTGGGAGATGGCCTGTTGCTGTGTCTGCCCCTGGGCGGGGGTGATGTCGCGGAGGCCCAGCTGTGCCACCGCCAGCCCGAAGCGGCTCCGGGCACGCTCCATGATGGAGTCGGTCTCTTCCTGACCGAGGACGAAGCCCTGCCGTTCGGCTTCGTTCACGAGCAGCTCGGCGCGGGCCAGGCCGCGGACCATCCCGTCCAGTGCGGCGCTGTCGGCGGTCGGGAACTGCGAGCGGAAGGCCGGCGGCCGTGCCTGGATGAACTCCTGGAACTCGCCCACGGTGAACTCCCCGCCGTCGAAGTTGGCCACCGGGCGCGCTGCGGCCCGGCGCGCCAGGCGTTGGCCCGGGCGACGGGCGAGCTCCTTGAGGGCGGGGAAGGTCTCGCTCCGGATCACCACGTTGGCCGGCTCCTCCACGCTGGCGACGTAGACCGACTCCGCGGCAGCGACCCGTGCCGCCCTCACCTGGGCCAGGAACTCCACTCGGTTGTCGTCGAGGGATTCGAGGTGCTTCTCGTCGACGAGGATCAGGTGGTACCCGTAGATGGTCTCGACGGGGTCGGAGATCTCCCCCGGCTCGAGCGTGAAGGCCGCGGCTTCGAACGGACCTACCATGTCGCCTCGCCCGAAGGTGCCCAGGTCGCCACCGACCTCGGCGGAGCCTCTGTCCTGGCTGTATTCCCGGGCCAGGTCGGAGAAGTCTTCGCCCCCCTCCGCCCGTCGCTTGAGCTCCTCCGCCAGGGCACGCACGCTGTCTCGCTCCGCGTCGGACGCGCCCGTGCCCAGGCTGAGCAGGATGTGGCGCGCGCTCACCTCCCCGCCGGGACCGGACTGCTCCCAGAGCGACATCAGCTCCTCTTCGGAGACGAGGGTGTCGACCTGGATGACCTGATCCCTCAGGCGGTACACCATCTCCTGTTCGATCTCGGTCCGCACCAGGGGCGAAATGTCCACGGATTCGAGCAGGGAATCTCCCAGGGACGCCGTGGCGATCAGCGTGTAGTCGATCCACAGGTCCGCCAGTGCTTCGACGATCTCCGGACGGTTGGGGAGCTGGCTCTGGTTGGCCAGCAGTCGAGCGGCGTGCTCGATGGTCAGCTGATGGTCTTCGGCGACGGCCAGGACGTCGGCTTCCGGGCCGTTGTCGCAGCCGCCGAGGACGGTGAGGAGGACCACGGCGACTGCGGGTCTCTTGTGGCGGATCATCTACTCCTGCTCCTTGGTTGCGCTCGCCCGGCCGGTCCCCACCCGTCCCGTCCTTCCCATTGCCGTTCAGGCGTCATCGTTGTCATCATGCAGCCTTCGCCCGCTCCTTCAGCAGCACGCGAAACGCTCGCGCGAGCGTTTCCGTCACGGACAGTGATCCGTGCTGCCGGAGTGTCAGGGAGAGCGGCGACATTCTCCGGACCTCCACCTCGACCTGCCGATCACGCAGGGGCCGATCCAGCGCGGCCAGCCTCGGTATCACGCCCGGGCGGAAGTTCACTCGGGCTTCGGAGGATCCTACGAGGACCCGATCCACTCCGAGCTGTCTACCCAGGAGGCGAAGTACGGCTCCGTCCAGGAGGCGCTCGACCTCGAGCGGCGGTGGCCCGAAGCGATCGGTGAGCTCCTGCCTGAGACCCTCGATCTCCGCTTCGGCGCGGATCTTCGAGAGTCGCCGATAAAGATGCAGTTTCTGGCCCGAATCCGAAATGTACCCCTCGGGCAGGAGTGCCGCGCCGGCCATGCTGACCTCCGGGTCGCCGTCACCCCCCTCCCGTTCGCCCTCTCGGATACGGCGCACCGTCTGCTCCACCAACCGCAGGTAGGTCTCGAGACCGACGGCGTGGGCGAATCCCGATTGGTCTGCGCCCAGCAGGTTGCCGGCTCCTCGGAGCTCCAGGTCCCGCAGCGCCACCTGATAGCCGCTCCCCAGGTCGGTGTAGTGCTCGAGCACCTTGAGGCGGCGCTCCGCCTCCTCGGCCAGGCGCTCGGGGACCATCAGGTAGCAGTACGCCCTCCGGTCGGAGCGACCGACCCGGCCACGGATCTGGTACAGCTGAGCGAGGCCGAAGCGGTCCGCCCGGTCCACAACCAGGGTATTCGCGTTGGGCACGTCCAGCCCGTTCTCCACGATGGAGGAGCACACGAGGACGTCGGTCTGCCCATCGACGAACGCGGTCATGGCCAGGTCCAGGGCTCTGCCGGGCATCTGGCCGTGTGCCACCTCGATCCGCGCCTCCGGCACGAGCGTGCGCAGCTTCTCCGCAGCCGCGTCGATCGTGGCCACCCGGTTGTGGAGGAAGAAGGCCTGGCCGCCCCGGTCCAGCTCGCGCTGGAGGGCGTCGCTGAGCACCAGATCGCTCCAGGGGAGGACGTGGGTGATGATGGGCATGCGGTCCCTGGGTGGGGTACGGATCAGGGTGAGGTCGCGCAGGCCTGAAAGGCCCAGATAGAGGGTCCGGGGAATGGGTGTGGCGGTGAGGGTCAGCACGTCGACCGACGCACGCAGCTGCTTCAGTCGCTCCTTGTGCTTCACACCGAAGCGCTGCTCTTCGTCGATGACCAGGAGGCCCAGGTCCTTGAAGGTCACGTCCTCCGACAGCAGGCGATGGGTGCCGAGGACGACGTCCACCTGGCCCAAGGTGAGGCCCGCCAGCAACGCCTTCTGCTCCTTGGGGGTCCGGAACCGGCTGAGGGCCCCCACCTTCACCGGAAAGTCGGCCAGGCGCTCCTCGAAGGTATGGCGGTGCTGCTCCACCAGGATCGTGGTGGGCGCCAGGACCGCGACCTGCTTCCCGTCCTGGACCGCCTTGAAGGCAGCGCGTACCGCCACCTCGGTCTTGCCGTACCCCACGTCGCCACAGATCAGGCGATCCATGGGTCGCGGAGCCTCCATGTCTCGCTTGACGTCCGTGGTGGCCGACTTCTGGTCGGGCGTGTCCTCATACAGGAATGCCGATTCCATCTCCCGTTGCCAACGGCTGTCAGGCGCGAAGGCGAAGCCCTTGGCGGTCTCCCGGCGGGCGTAGAGGTCCACGAGCTCGACGGTCATCTCTTCGATGGCCCGTTCGGTCTTCTTCCGCAGGGTCTTCCAGCGCTTCCCCCCGATTCGGTGGAGCGACGGGGGTTCGGCGTCCTCCGTCTGGCTGACCCACCGCTCGAGCTGGTCCAGCCGGTACACGGGCACCCGGAGGAGCTCGCCCCCGGCGTACTCCACGACGAGCGACTCCATCTCCTCGCCGGCGACGGTCACCCGCTCGAGGCCTCTGAACCGGCCGATCCCGTGGTCCAGATGAACCACGTAGTCCCCGGGGGAAAGCTGTGCGAGGCTTTCCAGCGACACCGCGCCCCGGAAGCGTCGTCGTCGCCGAAGACGGCGTGCGCGCCGGAAGATCTCGTGGTCGGTGAAGATCCGCAGCGGGGGACTGGCAGACGGGACGAAGAAGCCCCGCTCCACCGACCCCACGGCCACCTGTACGCCGGGAGGCAGGCGGCCTTCACCGCCGAGGATCTCCTCCAGTCGCTCGGCCTGTCCGTCGTTGTCACACAGCAGGAGCGTGCGGTGACCCATGCCCGCACCCTCCCGCAGGTAGCGCTGGAGCCGGTCCATGTCCCGCTCGACGGGCGGCGCGGGCTCGGTGGCGAAGTCCACGTCGCCCCCCGGGTCGGACGTCAGTTTCAGCAGGGGGAACCGCTCCAGCAGGACGCCGGCACGCTCCGGTTCGAGGAATAGCGTCTCCGGGTCGGGGGGGGACTCACCGGAGTCACGCCGCTCGGAGTAGATGCTCTGCACCTGCGCCCACGTGCGGGCCATGGAGGCGGGCCAGTCCTGTCCCCGTGTCTCGACGAGGAGCGCGTCCTCGTGGAGGACCTCCAGGAGCGAGCGTCGGGTCCGGCCTTCGGCGTCTGGCCCCTCGCCGAAGTGGACGGGGAGCACGTGCACCTGGTCGGCCTCGCGAATCGAGCGCTGATCGAGGATGTCGAACAGCCGGATCGAGGCCACTTCGTCGTCCCAGAGCTCGATGCGGGCTGGGTCCGGAGACCCGAAGGAGAAGAGGTCGACGATGCCGCCCCGCACGGCGAACTGGCCCACCTCCTCGACCAGGGGGACCCGATCGAACCCGCGCGCCTCCAGCGCCTCCACGAGTCCGCTCCGCCCCGGTCGGTCGCCAACCGCGATCGTCAGCCTCAGATTCGCCAGTCGGTCCGGGATGGGTGCGCGCTCCTGGAGCGCCCTGACCGTCGTGACCAGGAGCCGCGTGCGGCGGGCGAAGAGGGCCTCCACCGCCTCGACCCGGAGACCCTCGATCTCCAGGTTCGACTCGACCACCTCGTAGGGCAGCGCCTCGCGCTGTGGGTAGAGCACGGGCGTATCGGGGCCGAGGAGCGTCTCCAGGTCGGCCTCCGTGGCGGCTGCCACGCCGGGATCGGGGCACACGACCACCAGGACCCGGCCGGGCTCCTCCTCGTGAAGCGCGGCGACCAGAGCCGTGACGGCGGAGCCGTGGAGACCGCCCACCACGGTGCGGCGGCCCGGAGCGGGGAGAGCGCTCCGGAGCTTCAGCAGCGGTGGACTGCTCCGGACGGCGGCGATGACTGTGCTGGACGATTCAGACACGACTCACTGCGCGGGTCCTGTCAGGACGATCGGCCTCGGTTTGGGCGCGGCCCGAACCGCTCCGGGTGTGTCCCGGCCCTGCGGCGGCGAACCAGCTTTCGAACAGGAGGAGGAACAGGGCGATCAGCAGGAAGGGCCTCCAGACCTCCAGGCCCTGACGGCTGGTGAACACGGCCCGGGTCCAGGCAGTGCTGTCCCGAGCCAAGGTGAGCCGTGAGCCATACCGGTCCCTCAGGCCCTCCGGTTCGAGCCGGTCGAGAAGAGACTCTCGCACGGGGACGTTCACCGCCATCCGGTCGATGACCGAATCCCCCGCCAGCACGTCGTAGATGCCGGCCTGCCTGGTCGAGCGAAAGACGTGGGTACCGTCGATCGGAAGGAGGGTTCCGTCCGGGAGTCGGACGGCCGTCGCTTCCGCGGGGGCGCGGAGGGGCTGGCCCGCCTCCACCGAGGCCGCTCGGGCCCCGGGAAGGGCCGCTCGGGAGACGATCCACTCGAGAAGAGGGACCATCGTGGCCGAGACGGGCAGGGTCGTGGCCTCGACGTCGAGGGGTGACGCGATGAGCACGTAGGGGCCCGTTGGCGCCTGGCCCGCCACCAGCCACGGGTCTCCGGCCGGCAATTGGGCGAGGACGTCGTAGGACCCTGACTCTCCTTCGGTCGGCGTAAGGGGATGGTGAGCGGAGACCCGCACGCCCGTCAGGTCGGTGGGGAGGCCGTCACCGAGGAGCGGTACCTCGCCTCCCACCACCTTGCTGCCGTAGCGCCATGGCACGCCGGAGGCCGCCAGACGCCGGTTCAGGGCTGGGAGCAGGGCGGGGTCGGTGGACGGCACGACCAGCGCCGGTGTGGGTCGGCTGCGCCGATCGAGGCCGGCACCGTCCACGGCGACCAGGACCTCGGCCTCCGTGGCCGCCACCCGGCGGACGCGCCCGCCCTGCTCCAGCGTGTGGATCGCCTGGGTCAGGAAGAACGGGCTCCCACCCTCGAGAGCCAGACCGGGGGCACGGCGGACGGTCACCGCGAAGTAGCGGCGGTCGTCTGTGCTGAGACTGTCGGGATCCGTCTCCACGTACCCTACCAGCGGACCCTGTGGATACGGGCCACCCGGGAGCACGACCGTCGCACCGGGGGAACCCGCGCTGGCGGCCCGAACGCGCCGGTCCACGATCAAGCGGACCCACACCGTGTCGCCCATTTCCACGCCCGCCTCGCCCACCGACGCGGCCACGTCCGTGCGTTGTCCGGCGATGGGCGGGAGGCCCCCGCCCACCAGCACATCGGTCAGGTGCCGGTTGGCCGGAGGCTCGGCGTTGGGGCGGTACACGACGACCGGCACGTCCGTGTCGGGAATCCCGTTCGCAAGGTCGGTGAAGGCCGACGCCTGGAGATCCGACAGCACGTGGACCTCCCGCGCCTCCAGGTCGGCGTCCGCGGCGATGGCCAGGGCTCGGGCGATTGCTGCGTCGAGATCTCCGGCCGCGTCGCTCACGACGGTGCGGAGCACGTGGCCCAAGGCGGCCTCCGGCGTGCTGGGCGTTACCAGATCCCACGGCTCGCCCACCCGGATCACCCAGACGCGATCCTCGGGCGTCGCCTCGTCCAGGGTGCTGAGGGCCAACCCCTGGAGCTCGTCCAGGACCCTTCGCCCGCCCTTCACGAGGCCCGAGCTCATGGAGTTGTCCAGGACCATCACGATGGCGGTGGGGTCGTGCACGGCCCCACGGCCACGCAGAAACGCCCGGGCCGCGGCCAGGACCACCAGCAGGATCGTCGCGACCCGGATCAGGAGCAGCAGGAGCTGCCGCAGGCGGATCTGACGGGCATGCTGCCGCTCGGTCCGCTGGAGGTACCGGAGCGCCGGGAAGGGCAGGCGCCGGGTCTCGTGCCGGTGCACCAGGTGCAGGATGAGCGGGACTGCCACCGCGAGCCCCGCCACCAGGAAGAGCGGATTCAGGAACCCCATGACGCCCTCCTCGGCCGAGCCGAGTTTCCGACCCCACCGGCCCAGGCAGGGCGGTGCGGGTCGGCGCCGGCGGCAGGAGACGGAGGAAGTACGGCCGCCCCTCTCACCCCAGCCGCTCCCGCTTGCGGAGGTAGGCTCGAAGCGCCAGGGCCATGGGCTGGTCCGTGTCCAGGACCACGTACTCGGTGCCCTGCGGACGTAGGTTCCTCTCCCACTCGGCGAGGGCTTCCTCCACCGCTTCCCGGTAGTCGAGACGAATGTCGGCGACGCTGACCTGGAGCTCCTCCCCCGTCTCGGGGTCGAAGAAGCGGGCGTCGCTGGCGGCCGGAAGCTCCCGCTCACCGGGATCCAGCAGGTGGAACACGAGCACCTCGTGCCCGCGGTGCTGGAGGTACTGAAGCGCGGTGAGCGTGGTCTGCTGGTCCACGAGCAGATCCGAGATCAGGATCACGAGCCCTTTCCGGCGAAGCCTGAGCGCAGCGTCCTTGAGGGCCGATTGGGCTCGGGTCCGCCCCGCTCCCTCGAGGGGGGCCAGCAGGCGCAGGATCTCATGCCACTGCTTGCGCCCGCCGCCGGGCGTCACCGCGTTGGTGATCTCGTCGTGAAACGTAGCGAGCCCGACGGTGTCGCCCTGGCGCACGAGCACCAACGAGAGCGCCGCGGCCAGGTGTTTGGCGTACCAGAGCTTGGTGGGGACGCTTTCCGGGTCCGAGCTCCACGCCATGGAGGCGCTGATGTCCAGGAGGATGTAGGCCCGGAGGTTGGTCTCCTCCTCGAACTGCTTGACGTGATAGCGGTCGGAGCGAGCGTACATGCGCCAGTCGATGTAGCGCAGGTCGTCACCCGGCTGGTAGGCGCGGTGCTCGGCGAATTCGGCCGAGAAGCCCCGGTGGGGCGAGCGGTGCAGCCCCATGATGAAGCCCTCGACGACGCCTCGCGCGATGACCTCCAGTCCCCCGAGCTTCGCGAGCTCCACGGGATTCATGAGATCCAGGCGACGGCGCAGGGCCTGCTCCGTCTGTTCGTTGGCCATCGGCGGCGCCAAACCTATCTTTCTGAAGTCACGGGCCCGGACTGTAAGCGGACGCGCCACTGTCCTAAACGGTTGCCGCGAGCGTCCACGTTTGAGGACGCTTTCCGGTCCCGCGAACCCGGCGTGCCACCAGGCCCGAGCCCGGGCCGTGGCACGACCCGTGCAACCAGGAATGGTGTAAAGTGCGTCCTGGAGGGTGGAAATGGTAGTTCGCGCGGTGATGGCAGCGGTGGCGGCTACGGCCGTGCTGGCCACGCCGGGCACCGGCGCGGCGCAGCAGGGTGGCGGCCAATCGTGGGATGGCTACGAGCTCGAGGCACGCATCTGGCTGGACCGGGGTGCGGAGCCCGTGCTCCAACGGGGCGAGCGGGTTCGCGTCTACTACAGGGTCTCCGAGGACGCCAACGTCGCCATCTTCCACGTCAACACGGACGGCACCGTCCGTCTGGTCGTTCCCCGGTCCCCTCGTGAAAACCAGATCGTCAACGGCGCACGGGACTACCGGGTGCTCTTCCCCGAGACGTCCTACTGGTTCGTCGACGACTATGCCGGCATCGGCTACTTCTTCATCGTGGCCTCCCCGAGCCCTCTGGATCTTTCGCTCTTCCCCTACTCGTACTACGACGGCGGGTGGGATCTCAGCCAGGTTGGCCGCCAGGTCTACACCGATCCGTACGAGGCCATCGACGACTACGTAGCCGCGCTGGTCCCGGACTGGGAGACCGCGGCCTACGGGCTCGACTTCACGAGTTACCACGTGGGAGAGCATCAGGCCTACCCCCGGTTCCTCTGTTACGACTGTCACGGCTTCACGCCGTTCTACGCGTGGAACCCTTACTACTACGCGTGCACGAGCTTTCGCGTCGTGGTCTACAACGACCCCTTCTACTACCCGACGTATCGGTACGGAGGAGGTGCCGTCGTCTATCCGGCACGTAGACATCAACCGAGGTTCGTGTTCAAGGAGCGGGCCCGTGGGGAGCCTGGAACGCCGCTCCTGACCACGCGTGCAGAGGCCGCCGACGTCGACCAGACGGAGCGTCGCAGGACACCCGGGACCGAGCCCTCGACCGGCGTGCCGTCGGCGGACCGGGTCCCGCGGGCGACGGAGGGACGTGCACCGGGAACGACGCGGATTCCCACACGCGCGACCGATCCGGATTTCGCCCGGCCCGGCGAGCGGGAACGGCCCATCGTCGTCCCGTGGCCCGGACGGGCGACGCCCCCCGATGCGAGCCGACCGCCGGCCCGAGGAGGTGACGCCCGTGCGACACCCACGACCCGGCCCACCGCGCCGCCGAGCGGGACGACGCGGTCGGGAGACGAAGGTCGCTCACGACCCGTACTCCAGCGCCGCCCTGATCCACAGCGGGAGCGGCCCTCGAGCCAGCTCGATCCGCCCAGCGGCGGACAGGACGGAACGGGCTCGGTTCGCCCCACGGGTGGCGTAGGCAGTCCGACGGGCGTGATCCGGCGGCCCTCGCGCCCGCCCGGCCGTGGCAAGGCCGGACCGGTTCCCCCCCGCCCGCCGAATCGCGGGGGCATCGGACCCACCCCGGCGCGGCCACCGAGCTCGGGGTCGGTCCGACCAGGAAGGTCGGGCACCCCGACCATGACCGGTGGCGTGACCCGCTCCCTCCCGTCCCGTCCGCCCGGGGGATCGGCGCGTCCGTCGCGCTCGCGTCCGCCCAACGGTGGATCCGTCCGTCCGGCTCCGTCCCGTCCGCCCGGGGGGGCGGCGCGTCCATCGCGCTCACGTCCGCCCAACGCCGGGTCCGCCCGTCCGGCGCCGTCGCGGCCACCCACTGCAGGGCGTCCGGCCCCGAGCCCGTCCCGGAGCGGCGGCTCGGTGCGCAGGTCCCGGCCGCCCAACTCCGCCTAGCGCTCCAGCGCGCTCGCCGTCGCCCGCTGTCGTAGTCCCCTGCGGTCCCGACCGCGCACTGCGGTCCGCCCCGGTCCGCCAGCGGGGCCGTCCGCGGCCTGTGAGACCGAGCCGGAACGGCCCCGGTACGTGGGTAGGCCCGTCGATTGAACCCCCATTCCGGGACGATTATACTCAGAGGTTCTCTGCCCCAGGCCGGCCCCGACCGATCCTCCACACGAGCGAGGCGCTTGAGCGCCCTCGCACGGAACGGATGGCGCGACGCGGTCGTACCGGGGCGCAGGTGATCGCCATCCGCCGCCAGCGCCGAGCTCACGTGCAGATCGAGCAGATCCGTAACTTCTGCATCATCGCCCACATCGATCATGGTAAGTCCACGCTGGCCGACCGCCTCCTTGAGGCGACATCCACCCTGGACAGCCGACAGATGCGGGAGCAGGTCCTCGACTCCAACGAGCTCGAGCGGGAGCGGGGGATCACGATCAAGCTCCACGCTGTCCGGATGGACTACTGGGGCGCGGACGGTCGCGAGTACGAGCTCAACCTCATCGACACGCCGGGGCACGTGGACTTCACCTACGAAGTGTCCCGGTCTCTTGCCGCCTGTGAGGGGGCGATCCTGGTCGTCGACGCGAGCCAGGGCGTGCAGGCCCAGACCCTCTCGAATCTGTTCCTGGCGCTGGAAGCCGACCTCGAGGTCATTCCGGTCATCAACAAGATCGACCTGCCCGGCGCCGAGCCTGAGCGTCGCCGAGACGAGATCGCCGATCTGCTCGGCGTGGACACGGACAGCGTCCTGCTGGCCAGCGCGAAGGAGGGGGTCGGGGTGGCGGAGCTCCTCGAGGCGGTCGTCCATCGCGTGCGCCCCCCCACCGGGGATCCGGACGGTCCGCTGCGGGCCCTGATCTTCGACTCGTACTACGACAAGTACCTAGGGGCGGTCCCGTCGATTCGAGTGGTCGACGGGGTCATCGCACCCGGGATGTCCGTGACGTTCGGTGCCGTGGCTGCGCGGTACGAGGTCACCGAGGTGGGGTACATGCGCCTCGGCCGTGTCTCACAGCCACAGCTCGGTCCAGGGGAGGTCGGGTACCTCGTGGCCGCCATCAAGGAGGTGGCCCATACCCGGGTGGGCGACACCGTCCTGGACGCGGACAATCGGGCTCCGACGCTGCTGCCGGGGTATCAGGAGGCCCGCTCGATGGTGTTCGCGGGGCTGTTTCCCTCCGACGCCGACGACTACGAGGACCTGCGCGACGCCCTGGAACGCCTTCGCCTGAACGACGCGAGCCTCCACTTCGAGCCGGAGACATCCACGGCGTTGGGCTTCGGGTTCCGGTGCGGGTTTCTGGGTCTGCTCCACATGGAGATCATCCAGGAGCGCCTGGAGCGCGAGTTCGGTGTCGACCTCATCACCACCGTTCCCAACGTGGAGTACCACGTCCATCTGACGAACGGGGAGGAGCTGCGCGTAGAGAACCCCTCCCACCTCCCACCCCCGGGGCGAATCGAGACAGTTTCCGAGCCCGTCGTCAGCGCTCGCATCCTCTGCCCTGCGGAGTACATCGGCAACGTACAGAAGCTCTGTCACGACCGAAGAGGCGTGTTCAAGGGGATGCAGTACCTCGACACCCAGCGCGTCGAGCTCACGTACGAGCTTCCCCTGGCGGAGATCGTTCTCGACTTCTACGACAAGCTGAAGGGTGGGACGCGGGGCTACGCGGGACTGGACTACGAGTTCCTGGAGTACCGCCCCGACGACCTGGTCAAGCTGGATGTCCTCGTCAACGGCGACCCGGTCGACGCGTTCAGCGTCATCATCCACCGGGAAGAGGCCTATGAATACGGCCGGGACCTGGTGCGCCGGCTGAAGGACCTGATTCCCCGCCAACAGTTCCAGGTGGCGCTGCAGGCCGCCGTTGGCTCCCAGGTGATCGCGCGCACGAACGTGAAGGCCGTACGCAAGGACGTGACCGCCAAGTGCTACGGGGGCGACATCACGCGCAAGCGCAAGCTGTTGGAGAAGCAGAGGGAAGGGAAGCGGCGGATGAAGCAGGTTGGCTCCGTCGAGATTCCCCAGGAGGCCTTCCTCGCCATGCTCCAGCTCGGCGACTGACGTGGTCGGTGCCGAACGCCCGCCCCGGAGGGGCCAGCCTGACGACGCAGCCCCGGCGGCAGCCATGAGCGCCGATAGGTCGGGGGTCAGGCGGATTCTGGTGGCCGGTCCGGCCTGGGTGGGCGACATGATCATGGCCCAGACCCTCTTCCGGGTCCTCGCCCTGCGGCATGCGGGGGCCGAGATCGACGTGATCGCTCCGGATTGGTCCCGGCCCCTCCTGGAGCGAATGCCCGAGGTCCACCGCGCCATCGTGCTTCCCGCAGGCCCCGGCCAGTTGGCCCTTGGGGCCCGCTGGCGCATCGGACGTTCGCTTCGGGCCCGGAAGTACGACTGGGCCATCGTGGTGAAGCGGACATTCAAATCGGCCCTCATCCCGGCCATCGCCGGGATTCCCCGCCGGACCGGGACCCTGGGCGAAGCCCGCTGGGGACTCCTCAACGACCTTCGCAAGGCGGAGCCGGGGACGTACCCGCTGAACCACCGGCGCTACGTGGCGTTGGCGCTGGACGAGGGCGAGGAGCTCGGGGACGCCGAGCTTCCGCACCCGGCTCTCCAGGTGGATGCGGCCAACCGGCATCGGGTGGTGGCGAGGCTGGGACTGGACCTCGAGACGGCACCGGTGGGGTTGGCGCCCGGCGCGAGGTACGGCCCCGCAAAGCATTGGCCAGAAACGCATTGGATTGATTTGTGCAAAGCGTTGGTCGAGATGGGTCGACCCGTGTGGATCTTCGGCGCCGATGAGGAACGTGCGGTAGGCGAACGGATCGAGGGGGCCGTCGGGCCCGGGGTGACCAACCTGGCCGGGAGGACGAGCCTCGTCGATGCCGTCGACCTGGCCTCGCTGTGCGGCTGCGTGGTTTCCAACGACTCGGGCCTCATGCACCTGGCCGCCGCAGCAGGCGTTCACACGGTAGCCCTCTTCGGCTCCACGTCTCCCCGGAATACGCCGCCGCTGACGGACAGGCGCACGATCCTCTGGCGCGAGCTATCGTGCAGCCCGTGCTTCGCCAGAGAATGCCCCCTGGGTCACCACGATTGCCTGGAGGGAATCATGCCAGCGACGGTAGTGGACGCCTGTGTCGCGGCGCTGGCGGTGCGAAGTGACACGACCGAACCGATCGGAGGGGACCCCCGGTGAGCGACCCAAGGCGCTGGATCGTCGGCGTGGACGTCGGAGGCACCAACATCAAGGTTGGCGTCATGCCCATCGGGGGCGGACTGCCGGTGGGAGTGCGGACGCTTCCGACCGAGGCGGCCCGCGGGGCACAATTCGTGGTCGACCGAATCGTCCGCATGATCGGCGAGGCCACGAGCGAGGTGCTCGAGGAGCACGGCCACGACAGAGAGAGCCTGGCCGGCGTGGGGATCGGGTCGCCGGGTCCGCTGGACAGAGAGTCCGGGGTGGTCCTGGATACACCCAACCTGGGCTGGCGCAACTTCCCGCTCAGGGATCTCATCAGCAACGAGGTGGGCCTTCCGGCCTGGCTGGACAACGACGCCAACTGCGCCACTTTCGGGGAATGGTGGATGGGGGCCGGGAAGGGCAGCCAGAGTCTGGTGGGGGTCACGCTCGGGACCGGCATCGGGGGCGGCATCATCGTGGACGGCGAGCTGTTCCACGGGGCCAGCGACGCTGCCGGCGAGATCGGTCACATGACCATCGACTTCACGGGCCGGAAGTGCAAGTGCGGAAACTACGGCTGCCTCGAGGCCTACGCGTCCGGTCCCAACATCGCGGCCCGGGCTGTCGAGGGCATCGAGGCGGGCGCCGAGTCGACCCTCCGGCACATGGTGGACGGGCAACTGGACAGGATCACCGCATACACGGTGTACGAAGCGGTCGTGCAGGGTGATCCCTACGCCAATGAAGTCATGGTGGAGACGGCCAAGATCCTGGGCGCAGGTGTGGCCAACCTCATCAACATCTTCAATCCGCAGTGCGTGGTGATCGCCGGGGGCGTCACCCGGGCCGGGGACCACCTGTTCGTGCCGTTGCGGGCCGAAATCCGCCGCCGGGCCTTCAAGTCGGCTGCCGAGGCGTGCCAGGTGCTCCCTGCCGAGCTGCCGGAGACCGCTGGAATCATCGGGGCCGCCGGACTCTTCAAGCAGCTCACGTACGGCTCCGTGTGATCGTGGCCCCGGACCTCGCGGGACCCAGCCCCCAGGCACAGCGGCGCCGTCTGGGTGTCGTGGGCACACTGGTCTGGGACCGGATCCATCCCCGGGACCCGGCACGCGGCCCCGTTGAGGAGTGGGGGGGGATCTCGTACGCGCTCCAGGCGCTGGTGGCCACCCTCGACGAGTCGTGGACTGTCGTCCCGATCATGAAGGTGGGGCGGGACCTCTCCGAGCGTGCTCTCCGGTTTCTTCACCAGATTCCCGGCGTGGACCCGGGACCCGGAGTGCGGGTCGTGCCCGAACCAAACAACCGGGTCGAGCTACGCTACCTCGACGAGGGGCGCCGCACGGAGCGTCTGAGCGGGGGCGTGCCAGCCTGGGTGTGGCCGGAGCTGGCGCCGCTGGT
Organism: Gemmatimonadota bacterium; assembly: GCA_039589315.1. Classification (GTDB taxonomy): domain Bacteria; phylum Gemmatimonadota; class Gemmatimonadetes; order Longimicrobiales; family Gaopeijiaceae; genus JBDHHQ01. The sequence goes on along the minus strand of JBDHHQ010000037.1, from coordinate 13,385 downwards.
ACGCCAATGCGACGCCCTCTACGTGAACTTCATCTCCGGATTCGAGATGGAGCTCGACACGGCCGTGGCCCTGAGGTCGGGCTTCGGAGGGCCCATGTATGCGGACCTGCACTCCCTGTTCCTGGGGATCGGCAGCCACGGCGACCGGTACCCGCGGGAGCTCCAGGGATGGCGGGCCTGGCTCGGGTGCTTCGACGCGGTCCAGATGAACGAGGACGAGTTCGAGCTGCTGGGGAAGGCGTGGGGCGACCCCTGGCACCTGGCGGCGGGGGCGGTGAGCCCTCAGCTGAAGCTGATCACCGTCACGCTCGGTCCGAAGGGGGCCGCCTACGTGGCAGGGCCACACTTCGACCACGATCCCTTGAAGTGGCCATCCACCCGCGGCCGGATGGCCGCGTCCGGCGCGAGTCGTAGCCGCCGCATCCCGCTCCCGGGTCCACCCCGCCATGGCGACCCCACCGGTTGTGGCGACGTGTGGGGTGCCACCCTGTTCGCTCGCCTCCTGTCCGGCGAGGCGCTGGACGGGGCGATGTCGGCCGCCAATCGCATGGCCGGGCGTAACGTGGAGCATCACGGCGCCCGCGGCCTCCACCACCATCTCAGCGGCCGCCTCGGGGTGGGGGATGATCGATGAACGTGGTCGACGTTCCCGCCTCGTTGGACGCGAGGACCTTCGACCAGCTGGTGGCGGAGATCGATCACGCCCACGAGGGCAAGGTGCTGTTCGACGCTCGACACCTGCGGTGGGTCGATCCCTACGGCATGGTGGGACTTCTGGCGGCCGGCCGTGTGGTCCGGGACCGGACGGGGGCCCCCTCCCGGATCCAGCTCTCCGAAGCCTCGGACACGGTGAGCTACCTGAGCCGCATGGGCTTCTTCGCCGAGGCCGAGGACCTCTTCGAGCTGGATCTCCGCGTCCCCAGGCGAACCGGACGGGACTCCGACGTGCTGCTGGAGATCACGCCGATCGCCACCAACTCGGATGTCCACGCCGTCGTCGACCGGGTCCAGACCCGCGCGGGGACCATCCTGTCCAAGACCCTGGGCTATCCGCCGTCGGCGGTGGTGCAGTTCTCGGTCATTCTGTCGGAGGTATGCCAGAACATCATCGAGCACGCAGAGGCCCCGGGGTGGGTAGCGGCCCAGACGTACAACTGGGCCCGCCGCCTCGGACGCCACGTGCTGGTCATCGCGGTCACGGATCTCGGACGGGGATTCCGCGGATCGTTGGCCGACGAGCATGCCGCCCGGTTCGGGGACCGATGGGCCGACGCGACCGCTCTCGAGGCGGCTTTCATTCATGGGCTCACGCGGTTCCCGGACTCGGGGAGGGGACAGGGCATCCAGCAGATTCGCAAACAGGTCCGTCGCTGGGACGGCGGCATCTCGATCCGTAGTGGGACGGCCCGCATCGCGGACGTCCCCCACTGGGATGACGCGCCGCCCCTCGCGGATGGGCTCGCTCCCTTTCCCGGGACTCAGATCAACATCGTGCTCCCCGCCCGGGCTCCCGAGGATGAGTAGCCGACGAGTCGACCCGCTGGCCATCGACGTGGCCGGTCTGGTGCAGCGAAGCGTCGCTTCGCTCTACTCGAGCCTGGTGACCCGACCCACGGGTCGCGCCGTGCGCTACGCCATCGAGAGCCAACTGGCGGAGGCATCCCAGCCGGCCTTGTCCCTGATCGACCTCTCCGAGGTCTCGCTGCTCGACTTCTCGTGCGCCGACGAGGTCGTGGCCAAGCTCCTGATGCGCTACCTGGGCGACGATCGGCCCGGCGAGGCCTTCTTCGTCGTCTCCGGCGTGGGGCACGCGCACCGCCACGCCATCGAAGTGGTGATGGAGCGGCACAGCCTGGCCGTGGTGGCGCGCGGCGAGCACGGCGGCTTCGAGCTGATCGGTCCCCGCTCCACGGGCGAAGCTCGCGTCTGGGACCTTCTGGAGAGCCGGGGAAGGATCGGCGATCACGAGGTGCAGCAAGTGCTTCCAGAGGAGATCGACCGGGCCGCGCTGGGCCTGCTGGAGGACAGACGGCTGGTGTTTCGGCCCGGGGGCGGGGAGCACGTGCACGCGTTCAGCGCGGTGCTGCGGGACCTGGGCTGAGCCAGGGGGGCCCACACCGGCCCGGGACTCGTGCCGGACGGAACGAAGCGACGCCGGGGGCCCAGGTGCACGATTGCTGGCCTTGGCGGCCGGATCTACCTTTCTTCACGTCGAACGCGGCCGCCCTGACCGCCGCTCCGCAACTCCCGCAGGCAGGTTCCGGATGGATGCGCGCAACAAGTCCACAGGTGGTCCCGGCCCTTCCACGCTGGGCGTTCACGCTGGGTCGCCCGAGCCGACCGCCGGTGCCCCGGTGGTGGGTCCGCTGGTTCAAAGCGCCACGTTCTTCGGGGGTGGGGGCGCGGACACGGGAGAGCTGCTGTACACCCGGTACGGCAACAACCCCAACCAGGTCGCGGTGGGTCAGAAGGTCGCCGCCCTCGAGGGCACAGAGTCCGCCCTCGCACTCGGCAGCGGCATGGCCGCCACCGCGCTGACGTTCCTGGCCTTGACCCGCTCCGGTGACCACATCGTGGCGTCCCGCCACCTCTACGGCACAACGCGCCAACTGCTGGCGGAGGAGCTTCCGAGGCGGGGGATCAACACCACGTTCGTGGATCCGGGGTCGAGCCGGGAGTGGCGGCAGGCCATGCGGCCGAACACCAGGCTCCTGTTCCTCGAGATCCCCACCAATCCCACCATGCGGGTGTTCGATCCGAGGCCCGTGGGTCGACTGGCGGGCGAAGCCGGCGTGATGTTGGCGGTGGACACGACCTTTGCCTCGCCGATCAACTTCCACGCCAAGGAGCACGGTGTCGACATCGTGATCCACAGCGCGACGAAGTACCTGGGTGGACACTCCGACCTGATCGCGGGCGTGGTGGCCGGGGAGCGCTCGCTGATCAGCGAGGTGCAGCACATGCTGAAGCTCTATGGCCCCGCCCTCGACCCTCACGCCGCATGGCTCCTCGAGCGGGGGCTCAAGACGCTACCTCTACGAATGGAGCGCCACAACCGGAACGGGCAGGCAGTGGCGGAGTGGTTCGAGGCCCAGCCCGAGGTCGAGCGCGTGCTCTACCCCGGCCTGCCGAGTCACCCGGACCATGCCCTGGCCACCGAGATCTTGAACGGATTCGGTGGCATGGTCGGCGTCCAGCTCGACGGCGGTGGCGCCGCGGCCGACGCGTTCTGCGCCTCCTTGACGGTCGCCCTGCAGGCACCCAGCCTCGGCGGTGTGGAGACGCTCGTCTCCCAACCCCGCCATACCTCGCACGTGTCGCTGAGCGCACCCGAGCGAGCGGCACAGGGGCTCCCCGACGGGTTCGTCCGCGTATCGGTGGGCGTGGAGGATCCGGAGGATCTCATCGCCGACTTCCGGCAGGCGCTGGACGCGCTCAAGGCCAGCGCGGTGGCATAGGGCATCGCAGTGGGGTGGACACCTTGAAGCGGTTCTTGAAGGGCGCCGCGATCCTGCTGGTCGCGGCAGCCGCTGCCGCGACCTGGTATGTGCACGAGCTCCGCTCCGGTCCGGGTCCCCGTACCGCAGACGTGGTCGTGGCGGGCATCCACGGCCCGGTGGAGGTGCTCCGGGACTCTCTGGGCGTTCCGCACATCTGGGCCGAGACCGTGGAGGATGCGCTCTACGCCCAGGGCTACCTCCACGCCTCGGATCGCCTCTGGCAGATGGAGCTGTTCCGGAGGACCGCCACCGGCACCCTGAGCGAGATCATGGGCGAGGCCGCCCTGCCCGCCGACCGCTTCCTCCGCACGTTGGGCCTGGTCCAGGCGGCCGAGCGTTCCCTTCAGGCGGTCGACGCCGGGACCCGGCGGGGATTGGAAGCCTATAGCCGGGGGGTGAGCGCGGCGGTGGCGGGCTGGCGCGGTCCGCTGCCACCCGAGCTCGTTCTCCTGCGGGCGCGACCCGGCGACTGGTCACCCCAGAGCAGCACGGCCATGGAGAAGATCATGGCCTGGGACCTGGCCGAGTACGGCACGAGCCTGACCCTGGCTCGCGCCCGGCAGTCCCTGTCCGAGGAGGATTGGGCGTTGGTGCGGCCCGAGTATCCCGAGTGGGGTGTCACGATCCTGGGCGACGCTCCGCCTACGGCGGACGGAAGCCACCGCCCCTCGGAGGAGCTGGCGTCCGTCGACCGGGCGTCCGCGATTCTGCTGGCCGCGGCGGAGCTCCCGGAGTTGGCCCGGACCGTCCTCGACGCCGCCAGCACGGTCCGGGCGTCCAACTCCTGGGTCCTGGGCGGGGGGCGGAGTCGATCCGGGAAGCCCCTGCTGGCCAACGACATGCACCTGGGGCTCAACCATCCCAACATCTGGTATCTGGTCGGTTTGCACGCGCCGGGCATGGATGTGGTGGGAATGAGCCTGCCCGGTACTCCCGGCGTCGTGGCCGGCCACAGCCGGGCCGTGGCGTGGGGATTCACGAACGCCACGGTGGACGATTCGGACTTCTTCTTGGAGCGCCTGGATCCCGCCGATTCCTCCCGCTACCTGACGCCTGACGGATCCGAGCCGTTCCGTGTGCGTCGCGAGCTGATCCAGACGAAGGACGGTGGAACCGACACATTGATCGTCCGTGAGACCCGGCATGGGCCCATCATCACTCCGGTGGAATCCCGAGCCGGCGACGACCTACTGGCCTTCTCGTGGGTCGCCCACCACCCGGCCACGACCGCCCAGGCGCTCCAGGAGATGAACACGGCGGCCACGGCAGCGGAATTCGTCGCGGCGCTGGAGGGCTTCTCGAATCCTCACCAGAACGTCGTGTTCGCGGACACCGCCGGTGCGTGGGGATACTGGATGGTCGGCCGGGTTCCGCTACGGCGCAGCGGAACGCCGCCCTACCTCCCCGTCCCTGGTTGGACGAGCGACCACGACTGGGAGGGATGGCTGCCCTTCAACGAGCATCCGCACGTTCTGAGCCCCTCAAAGGGCTACGTCGCCACCGCGAACAACCGGCAGAGCTGGTCGCCCGCTTCGGAGCGCATCACCGACGGGACGTGGGCGTCACCGTACCGGGCGCAGCGGATCTCCGAGCTCATCGAGGCCACCGCCCTCCACGACGCGGAATCGATGCGCACGATACAGATGGACGTCCGGAGCGCTTTTGTGGAGCGATACCGGTCTGAGGCCGCCCAGGCCTTCCGGGCAGCCGGGGCGGATTCGGTGGCCGAAGCCCTGGAGGCCTGGGATGGTGAGGCACGGCAAGACAGCCGCGAAGCGACGGTCTTCTTCAGCTGGATCGAGCACGTTCGAGCTTCGCTGCGCCGCGACGCCTACGGCGAGGACCGCGGCTACATGCCCATGAGGGCGGTGGCCCGGGCGCTCGACGGAGCCGTACCGGAGAGCGCGGAGCTCGCCAGAGCGGCGGCCGTGGAGGCGCTGGGGCAGCCTTCCGTGCCGTGGGGCGAAGCGCACCAGCTCACACTCGGCCACCCGCTGGCCGGTGTGCCGGTGGCGAGCTCGCTCCTGGGCTTCGGGAAGGGCCCGCTCCCCCGGGAAGGCTCACCGCACGCGGTGAACGTCGCCGGCTACAGCGGGTCTCGGCCCCCATTTCGCGTCACCCACGGCCCCAGCCAGCGTCACGTGGTGGATATGGCGGACCCGGACGGAACGGGGGGCTTCATGCTCCCGGGCGGACAGTCGGGGCTGCCGGACCATCCCCACAGCTGGGATCAGCTGGAGCGTTGGCAGCGTGGCGAGCTCTGGCGCTTGCCGCTTGCCCGGGAGGCGGTGGAAGCCCGAACCGTGAGTCGCTTCCGTCTGGTCCCGGAGGGCTAGGCGCCAGGGCTCATCCTCACCGGCGCCAGCGGGTACGGCTCTCAGGACGGGAGCACTGCCCGGACGGCCTCCATCACTGCGGCGGGATCCGCGTCCGGTGGGCCCACCTCTCGCCCCCGCGGACCGGTGACGGTGCGGGTGGACACCCTTCGGACCGCCCGGTAGGGGCCCAGATGGGCATACGGAAACCACACCGCCGGGTGGTTCTCGCCGCCGATCAAGGCCACCGTCGGGACGCTCAGGGCGACGGCGGCGTGAAGCACGCCGCCATCGTTTCCTACGTAGAGGCGTCCCCAGCTCAAGACGGAGAAGAGGTCCCTGAGACCCATGGCCGGCAGGGCCGTCACCTCTCCCTGGCAGCGGGAGACCAAACCGTGGGCAACACCCTCGGCTCCGGGCGAGGTCACGACGTGGATACGGCAACCGGGCTGGTGCTCCTGGAGGAGGGACACGAGACGAGGCCAGCGGTCCGGGGGCCACTCGCGCGAGGGCCAAGAAGCGCCTGGGTGCAGGAAGATCTCGTCCCGACCCGCATCCAGTCCGTACCGCGTGCGGGCCGTGTGCCGCTCCGCCTCCGTGACGTAGATGCGGGGCGGCCGCTCGGGGGTGGGCCCCAGCAGGGGCACCAGCTTGTCCAGGTGAAGGGCGATCTGGGAGCCGCCCGGATCCACTCTGCGGTGCGTGAACACCCAGGATCGAATGCCTCGTGTCGTCCCCACGGAGTGCTTTGGGCTGGAGAGACGAACGAGAAGCGCGGACCGCGGACCCGCGAACAGGTCGAAGAACCAATCCACCCGTGGACGCCGCAGGGCCCGCACGGTTCGCAAGGTGTCCCGGACCCCCGCTCCGGTCGGTAGCGTCAGGATCCGGTCCACGCGAGGATGGCGCTCGAGGACCGGCGCGAAGGCCTCCTCGGTCAGGTATTCGAGCGCCGCGTCCGGGTAGGCTTCCCCGAGCGCCTCGAGTATGGGCGTGGTCAGGATCACGTCGCCCAGGTGGCGCAGGCGGGAGACCACAATCCGCCGGATCATCGGGTAAAGGGCTTCCCTGTCGCCGGGTGGAGCCGTCGCCCGGGGCCTCGTGGCGCAGGGCCCTGGGCGTCGTCGGGGTGGCTGGCTACTCGGCCATGAAGGGGTATCGGTAGTCCCTTGACGGAACGAACGTCTCCTTGACGGTTCGGGGCGAGATCCACCTGAGCAGGTTGAAGATCGAGCCTGCCTTGTCGTTGGTGCCGCTGGCCCGGCCGCCGCCGAAGGGCTGCTGCCCGACCACCGCCCCGGTCGGCTTGTCGTTGACGTAGAAGTTGCCCGCGGCAAACCGAAGGACCCGGTGGGCCTCCATGACCGCCCTGCGGTCGTCGGCGAAGATCGCACCCGTGAGGGCGTACGCCGAGGTCCGGTCGACCAGCTGCAGCGTTTCGCTGAACTCACCATCGGGGTAGACGTACACGGTCACTACCGGTCCGAAGATCTCGTCGCACATGGAGACGTAGTCGGGGCGGTGGGCCCGGATGATCGTCGGCCGGATGAAGTAGCCCTCGCTGTCGTCGGACTGGCCGCCGGCGATGATCTCCGCGTCGTCCGAAGCCCTGGCGTCCTCGATGTAGCCGGTGATCTTGGCGAAGGCCTGCTGGTGGATCACCGCGCCCATGAAGTTGGTGAACTTCGTGGGGTCGCCCATGGCGATCCCTTCGGTCTGCTCCAGCAGCGGCTGCTCGATCTCGGCCCACATGCTCTCCGGGATGTACGCCCGGGACAACGCGCTGCACTTCTGGCCCTGGTACTCGAAGCCCCCGCGTACGATGGCCGTGACGACCGCCTCCGAGTCCGCCGAGGCATGGGCGATGAGGAAGTCTTTCCCGCCGGTTTCGCCCACCAAGCGCGGGTATCCGCCGTATCTGGAGATATTCTGTCCGACCTTCGACCAGATTCCCTGGAACACGTTGGTAGAGCCCGTGAAGTGGACTCCGGCGAAGCCCGGATGAGAGAAGGCCAGCTCCGATATCATCGGGGCGGGCCCCGGCAGGAAGTTGATGACCCCGGGCGGCATGCCCGCCTCCTCGAAGATCTTCGCGATGAAATAGTTGCTGTACACCGCACTGTGCGACGGCTTCCAGATCACCCCGCACCCCATCAGGGCCGGGGCGCCCGAGAGGTTGCCGCCGATCGACGTGAAGTTGAATGGCGATATCGCGTACACGAAGCCTTCGAGGGGCCGATAGTCCAGCCAGTTCCACATCCCGGGTGCCGCGGCCGGTTGCCACTCGTAGATGGTCTGGGCGAAGTGCGCGTTGAATCGGAAGAAGTCCGCGAGCTCGGCCGAAGCATCGATCTCCGCCTGGTGGGCGGTCTTGCTCTGGCCGAGCATGGTGGCGGCGTTGAGCGTGGGTCGATACCGATCGGTGATCAGCTGGGCAGCCCGGAGAAACACGGAGACCCTCTCCTGCCACGGCCAGCTGCCCCACTCCTTCTGGGCGGCCACGGCCGCGTCCATGGCGGCCCGGGCCTCCTCCTCGCCGGCCAGGTGCCAGCGGGCGATCCGATGGCCGTGGTCGTGGGGGACAATGCCGTCCGCCATGCGGCCGGTGCGGACCTCCTGGCCTCCGATGATGAGGGGGATCTCGATCTCGGTACCGGAGAGCTCGGCGAGCTTGGCCCTCAACTCCTCCCGCGCCGGGTCGCCGGGCGCGTAGTCACAAACGGGCTCGTTCTCGGGCGCGGGGACTTTGGGCAATGCGTGCATGGCACCGATTGGATTCGGGGATCGGATGACGGAGGCCACGTCCATCCGGGAGGCTCCCCGAGCGGGTGGCGCATGGGCCGAGTCGGAGGGTCCGGAGAAGCACGGCGGCCCGGAATCTGTTAGGAGAACGGGGCGGTGGCAAGCGTGCCCCGCCACCGCGCGCCAGGTGTACCGAAGGCCGGTCTTTCCCACGTTGAACCCCTTATCAAGAATGACTATACTTCTCAAGAAGGCACGGAAAGCACCGGGCCTGCGCCGGAGGAGTGCCGGACGGCATGACGAGCCAGGAGAAGATCGTCGAGGTGATCGACAGCCTCCGCCCCTACGTCCAGGCGGACGGCGGGGACGTGGAGTTTCTGGACTTCAACGAGCAGGCCGGTGTGGTCCAGGTCCGCCTCATGGGAGCGTGCGAGTCGTGTCCGATCTCGATGATGACGCTCAAGGAAGGGCTCGAGAAGCGGATCAAGAGCAACGTGCCCAGCGTCACCGAGGTTCTGGCCGTTTGACCGTCGCTCCCCCGTCGGTGGCCGAGCGCTCTACCTCTCCGAGGAGAGCGCCTTTTCTTTACTCTGCCGAACCTCTCCTGCAGCGCGCACCGCGAACGCCAACCGATTCCGGCGAAAGGAACCATGAGCACTGAAGCGCTCAGACAATCCGTAGAGAGCGCCCTCTCCGGCATTCCCCACGATCCCTCTGGCACGGACCTCCTGTCCGCCGGCCACGTCCAGAATCTGGAGGTGGGTCCTGACGGTGAGGTGCGCTTCTCCTTCGTGCTTCGTCCCGAGGATCCGAGCAGCCTGGTTCGAAAGGCCCGCAGTGCCGTGGAGGCCGTGGCCGGCGTTTCGTCGGTCAAGCTCAACGTTCGGCTGCCGCAGGCCGGAGCGCCGAGCCCTGCGGCGGCTCCCACCGCACCTCCCGCCAGGGGTTTGGCGCCGGGGTCGGTGCCCGCTCCGACGCCCCGCCCGGGAATCCTCCCGGACGTACGCCACGTCGTGGCCATCAGCTCCGGCAAGGGCGGTGTGGGCAAGTCCATGACCGCCAGCAACCTGGCGGCCGCCGCCCACGCCCGGGGGCTCAGCGTCGGTCTCCTGGACGCGGACATCTATGGTCCGGACATCCCCCTGATGTTCGGCGAGGACCGCAGGCCCAGCGTTACCGGCCCGAAAGGCAAGGAGCTCATCGAGCCGCTGCGCGCACACGGAGTCCGGCTGATGAGCCTCGGCTTCCTGCTGGAGAAGGAGCAGCCCGCCATCATGCGGGGGCCCCTCATCTCGGGAATCCTGCGACAGTTCATCGAGCAGGTGGCCTGGGGACCGCTCGATCTGTTGCTGGTCGACATGCCACCCGGCACGGGCGACGCGCAGCTCTCCCTGGTCCAGACCATCGACCTGGAGGGCGCGGTGATGGTCACGACCCCCCAGGACGTCTCGGTCGGCGACGTGCGGCGCGCCATTCGCATGTTCGAGCGGGTGAACACCCGGGTACTGGGCATCGTGGAGAACATGGCGGGGCATCAGTGTCCCCATTGCGGCGAGTCGGTGGACATCTTCGGACACGGGGGTGGGGAACGTCTGGCCCGCGAGATGTCGATTCCGTTCCTGGGGCGGGTTCCGTTGGACACCGCGGTACGCACCGCCGGCGACGAAGGTGTGCCGACGGTGGTGTCCGCGCCCAATTCGCCAGCGGGTCGTGCACTGGACGAGGTGGCCGGCGGGTTGCTGGAAGCTCTGGGGGCCGTCGCGGAGGCGAAATGAAGCCGAGCTTCGGGCTACGCCCATCGCGAGCGGAGCTGCTGTCTCGCCCCCTCCACGTGACCGTGCGCGACTATCCCGAGACGCTGCCGGCGCTCCGTCGGGCGGGCGTCTCCCTCAGCGACCGAGGCGCCACGTCCCTCGGGGCAATGATCGGGGGCGATTCGTCCCTTGTCGACGACCTGGTGGAGGCGGTGGCCTGGCGGCCGACCGGCTAGTCTCCCTTCTCCAGCCACTGGCGGTCGGCGGCCGACAGCCGGCGACTGCTCCGGCTGTCGATGGCCTTCAGGACTCCCCAGCCAATGAGCATGATGACGCCGATCTTCAGCACGAGCGGGATCAGGGCGAAGGCGATCGTAAACACGGTGCCGACCACGGCGAGGACGACGCCTGCCACGATCAAGGTCACCAACCCGAGGGCGAAGAAGCTGAGAAGAGCGCCGATCATCTTTCTATTCTCCTGGCCGGTCGAGACCGCCTACGAACCGATCCGACACCTCGCGCTGGCCCTCAGCGCGTCAGTGTGACCGTGAGCTTCCCCAATGCGGCGTCCACATCCACATCCACCCTGCGCGCCGCTTCGTCCCAGTTGGGAGAGTAGTAGCTCTCACCTCGCTTTACGAGCTCCGGGGCATCGAGCTTCAAGAGGAACGAGTCCTTGGTCAGGCGAACGCCCAGCGTCTCCGGAAAACGGAGCTCGAGAGACCCCAATCCCATGTCGATGCCCACGTCCGCGTCACGCTCCCATGTGCCGCCGAAATCCAGCGTGATGTCGCCCACGCCTGCGTCCAGCTCGATGCGCCGTGCGTTCAGGTTGCCGAGACGGGTCGCCTCGAACTGGGCCGCCCCCACCTGGAACCGAGCCAGCCTCAGGGCCACGGGATTGGGCCTGGACACGTCCAGCGTCGTTTCGGACGCGCCGGTGGCCATGCGCAAGTCGGTCAACGCCAGTCCTCCGAGATCCAATTCGGCCCTGACCGCGCCGAAGTCGAGCTCGAGGTCCATCGGTACGCCCCGCGCCAGGTCGAGGTCCAGGCTGCCGGCGTCGCCTTTGGTGACGCGGATGTTGTCGCTCGCGCCCTCGATCCCCAGGCGTAGCCGGCGACCCTTCAGCTCGTTGACCGGCTCGAAGGCGTCCTCGTCGTACCGCAGCTCCATGCGGTAAAGCACCTCGCCGGCGCTCGGGCGCATCCGGAACTCTCCGGCCACGTACTTGACCTCGACGTCCAGGGAGCTTTCGTCCGTCAGCTGCCGGGAGGCGGTGACGGTTCGCCAGCTCTGGCCCTCCACCCGGTCGGCGGTGGGCAGCAGCGCCGCCACCAGCAGCAGCAACGTCCCACCCCGTACCGTCGTGAGCCGGCTACCCACGGGTCCCTCCTTCGGCGTCTTCGTCCTCACCGTCGTCGGCACTCGCCTCGCCCGGAGCCTCACCCGCCGTAGCTTCCGGCTGCGCGTCGCCCACGCTCTCGACCTGGGCTTCGGCGGCGGCCTGGGCGGGACCCTCGTCGCTGTCCGTATCCGCGGCGGCGCTCGCGTCCGTCGCCCCGCTGGGGTCCCCCTCGTCGTCCTCTGCTGTCACGGTTGCGTTCCGGAACTCGTCATCCCAGAGCTCCTCCTCCGCGTCGAGAGCGGCGTCGGCGTGGGCCCAGTCGCGACGGCGGCCACCGCGCGTCAGCAGCACGGCGCCGAAGCCGACGGACATGCAGATCAGGACCGCCACCGTACCGAGGAACTGAAGCGTACCCCGGACGAAGCCCAGCCACGGCCCGGCCATCTGGATGAAGTTCGCGGCGAAGAACGGGAGGATCAGCGCGGCCACGCCAGCCAACACGATGGACAGCGTGTTGGAGCGCCGGACCCAATCGAAGCCCTGCAGCTGCTGCCGCGCGACCCAGTCCCCGAGGTTGCTGGCCACCGCCAGGAAGCCCAGGCCCATGGCCAGGAGAGCTGCCACCGGGAAGAGGGGGATCCACGCCAGAAGCACAGGGATACCGATCAGGGTGACGCAGAGGGCCACGATTCCCAGGACCCACACGGGGACCAGGAGGAACGCACCCGCCACGCCGACGATGCCCGCGCGGGTCGGATTCTCGCGAGCCGCCGCCGCAACGACCTCGAGGTTGTCGCCGAAGAACCGGACCACCGCGAAGGCCAGCACGGCGACGATGGCGAACGTCATCAGGTTCTCCATCATGCCGCCGATGCCCCGGCCGACGTGGCGGAAGGCCCCGAGCACGCCGCCGGAGCGCCGCGACTCCGCTTCAGGAGCGGCGTGGCGGATCTCGCGGCGGATCTCGTCGCGGATCTCGTCTCGCAGCTCCGAGAGGGCGGTGGCGTCCACGACCTCTCGCTCCGGGCGAATCCGGTTGATGCCGCCCTCCACGACCCCGCCGTCTCGGGCGACACGGGCGTCGGCCAGGTGAACCTCGCCGTCGATCCGCGCGTCTTCGCCCACGGTCAACAGGCCGCCCACCATGATCGCGCTCCCGTCCAGGTGTCCCTGCACGTCGAGGTCGCTGTCGATGAGGATCAGCGTGGCCTCCACCGTCTCGTCTGCCTCGATGGTGACTTCTTCACCGAGGTGGAGGTGGATGTCGTCGGAGGAGAGGTCATCCAGGGCCAGATCCATGCCGTCCAACGCCTCGGACAGGGCGATGAACCGTTCGGTCCGCCCCAGCAGTGAGCTGAGCAGGGCCAGATCCAGATCGGCCGAGACGGTGATCTCGGGATCCCTGTCGTGCTCCTGGTCCTGGGCGACCTCGGACTCGGGCGGGCTCAACGCATCCTCGATGGCTTGATCGATACGAGCGCCCAAGCTCTCGGCGTCCGCATCCAGGTCCGCAGGCGGCGACCACGCCTCGAGCGCTTCTGCCAGTGGACCGTCATCGAGGGCCACGGCCTGCCCGAGCAGGGCTCGCCAGGACGCTTCCAAAGCGTCGCCCCGGGTGTAGGCACCCACCTCTTCTCCGTCCACGTAGACCGTGCCCTCGCTGAACCGGATCTCCAGGGCGTGATCGTCCGAGAACAGGACGCTGAGAGAGGCCGAGCTGCCGGAC
>JBDHHQ010000036.1:0-83488 GCA_039589315.1 Gemmatimonadota bacterium | reverse complement strand
TCAACCAGGTGTCGTCGTTGTTGAAGCGAAGTGTGACATCAGCCGCGGACGCCACCTCGTCTGAAGCCGTCGTCGCCTCGACGGAGATCACGCGCTCTTGGTTGGTCCAGTTGACGACCCCGTTCTCGAAATCGAAGCCGTTCGTGAGAAGCGTGAAGACATAGTCCCCGCTCGGCGCCAAATCCGCCTCTTCACCGGGGGCTGCCGAAGCGAACTCCTGGCGGCAGCCGGGGCAGGGCGCGCCGTCCACCAGAACCTGAAGCGCTCGGACCTGGTTGTCCGGATCACTCAAGTTGACCGTGATGTCGATCTGGCCGGTCACGTCGGTGGGATCCACGGGCGTGCCCAGGTCGCTCTCAGTCACGGACTTGATGCCCACGCTGGCCGTCAGGGGCAGCTCGCCGATGAAGTTGACGACCTGAGCGTCACCGCTCCCCAGCTGCACGTTCTGGCTGGTGACGGTGAACTCGATGTCCGACGGCGGCGTGATCGTCACGGTGTACGCGCCAGCGCGCAGACCTGCGAACGAGTAAGCGCCGTTGGCGCCGGTCGAGGTCGAGCGGGTCTCCCCGCCGGTCAGCGCAACGCCCACACCCTCGAGGCCCACGCCGCCCGCTGCGACCGAACCCGAAATGGCCGACGTCCGGATGAACTCACCCGCGAACGAGGCCGTGGCGCCCGTGCTCGTCGGGCTGATGGTCACACCCTGGGCGGTCGTGCCGAAGGTCGTGCCGTCGGGCGGCGTGATCGAAACCACGTAGGTGCCCTCGGGAACGTTGGGGAAGTTGTAGTTCCCCGAACCGTCCGTGGTAGTGGTCTGGGGTACCGACGCGGTTCCACCCGTGAGGGTGACCGTGACGCCGCCCTGGCCAGCGCCCTCGACCGTAACTGCGCCCGTGATCGTCCCGGTCACCGGGGCCGTGCCGCCGGAGCCTTCGTCACAGGCCGTTACGGCAAAGGCCATCATGGCCGCCGTAAACAGATACTTGAACTGCTTCATCGTGTTCACTGCCTCGTTCTGAGGTTGCGTTGCGAACTGTGTACCGAGTTGGTGGTCAAACTTGCGTCCTGCGAACTCGGGGCGGGCATTCGGCCCGACCGCTTACGTCGGTTCGCCCTCCTTTCCTTGGGCGGGTCTACCGCTTTTGCGCTGATCCCTTCATCTAGTTCGGAAAGCCGATTCGTCTATGCCAAGCCGCTCGACGGGAGCGGACCCAAGTCATCACCCGCTTGTCTGCAAACATGATGCCACAATGACGATCGACTTAAACGATTGTTATATATGTAGTTAGGGCAACGTCAACACTCTCAGAATCCTGAGGAATCTCCGATAGTGTCAGATTTCTGAGGGATCGCCCGCGCACCGCCTACCCTGCCGCCAGAAAGTCCTCTGCCAGCGTCACGAGCTCGGCCGACCCCATGTACAGGGGAGTGCGCTGATGCAGACTGATGGGCTCGATGTCCATGATGTCCTGGATTCCGGTGGAGGCGCGTCCTCCCGCCTGCTCGCAGATGAACGCCAACGGCGCGGCTTCGTAGAGCAGCCGGAGCTTCCCCTCCGGTTTCGACACTTCGGGCGGATACATAAAGATGCCGCCGGTGAGGAGGGTACGGTGAAAGTCGGCGACGAGGGAGCCGATGTAGCGGGACGTGAAGGTCTCCTGCGACCCGCCGTCCATCCCCTTGAGGTGATCCATGAGCTTCTGCTGGCCGGGGGCCCAGCGAGAATAGTAGGCCTCGTTCACCGAGTAGACCCGCTTGGGGGGCTCGGGGAGCCTGATATCCCGGTGGCTCAGGATGAACTCGCCGATCGACGGATCCAGGGTGAAGCCGTGCACGCCCATTCCGTGGGTGTAGACCATCATCGTCGACGAGCCGTACAGCACGTATCCGGCAGCGACCTGGCGGTGTCCCGGCTGGAGGCAGTCCTCCACGGATCCGCGCACGTTGTCGGAGACCTTGCGGAGGATCGAGAAGATCGTGCCGATGGATACGTTGACGTCGATGTTCGACGAGCCGTCGAGGGGATCGTACAGGAGCACGTAGTCGCCCGTGGGAAAGGGCTCCGGGATCGGGATGACTTCGTCGTGCTCCTCTGACGCCATGCAGCACAGGGTGCCCGTGTGGTCCAGCGCCCGGAAGATCACGTCGTCCGCGAAGGCGTCGAGCTTCTGGACCTCCTCGCCCTGGACGTTCACGTCCCCGGTCCGCCCCAGGATGTCCTCTGCGATGCCCGCCTTGTTGACCTCCCGGGCGATGATCTTGGCCGCCAGGGCCACGTCGTAGAGGATGTTGCTGAACGCGCCACGCGCACCGGGGTGCTGCCGCTCCGCGTCGATGATGTGCCGCTCGATGGTGACGACGCTGCTCTCGGGCATCGCTCGTATTCCTGGAGGAACCGCAGCTCTGGTCGCCAGACGGCGAACCGGGGACCGGAATGTCGCAGATCCGTCACGCGGAGGATACACGCTCCCCCGAGATCGGGTCAATCGGGGACGAGGAATCACAGGAATCAGTTCGACCGGGCAAGACCGAGGCACGCCAATCGGGTCGATCGCGCGCGGTCGGGCGCCATGGTTCGAGGCCTTGGCCTGCTGCTTCGGCCTTCAGCGGCGAGTGTGGACCTGGAACGTGCCCTCCCGTCTCGCCCGGACCGTCAGGGTCCCGTCGCGGTCGGTGCGGTAGATGCGGACGCCCATGGCCTCGAGGCGGGCCATCACCTCCGGTGCGGGGTGACCGTAGCGATTCCCGCGCCCCACCGAGATCACGGCCGCCTGCGGCGCTACCCGCTCGAGAAACGTCGGGGTCGTCGAGGTCGAGCTGCCATGGTGACCCACCTTGAGCACGTCCACCGGCCCGGTGCCTCCAGTCCGCACCAGCCTGGCCTCGGCCTCCGCCTCGGCGTCACCGGTGAGCAGCGCGGTGAAGTCGCCGAAGCGAAGAAGGAGAACCACAGAGCCGTCGTTCCTGCTCCATGCGCCCGGCTCGTGGTCCCCGTCTCCGGGCGGGCTGAGGACCCGCAGCTCGACGCCGTCCAGCTCCACCGTTCGCCCGGCCCGCAGGGGAAGCCAGGGCGCGTCCTCGCGGTCGACGCTTTCGAGGACGTCGAGGTACGCGGACCCCGGGCTCGGGATCCCCGGGTCGAAGACCGTTCGGACGTCCAGCCCATCAAGCACGGCCTCGGCACCGCCGATGTGGTCGAGATCCGGATGGGTGAGGATCAGGGCTTCCAGTCGACCGGCGCCGCGGCGGCGCAGGTACGGAAGCACCACGCGCTCCCCCGCGTCGAAGCCGTCGGTGGCGGGCCCCGCGTCGATCAGCGCCCACCGGCCCCGAGGTGACCGGATGGCGATGGCGTCGCCCTGCCCAACATCCAGGACCACGATTTCGACCGTGCCCCGAGCCGCCATGCCGGCCAATGCGGGCCAGACGATGAGCGCGCCCGCCAAGCCGCTGACCGAAACGACCAAGCGGGAACGACCGGTCATCAACGGACCCCATTCCTTCAGCCCGACGAGGGTGCACGCTGCAGCCACGCCGCCGACCGGGACCCAGGTTCGGGGCACCCATGCGGCCGCGAAGGGCAACGCCGCCGTGCGGTGCACCAGCCAGAGCATCGACTCGAGGGTCCACTCGACGCCTCCTGCGAGAAACGATGCGGCGGGAGGGACCACGGTATCGAGGACCAGGGTCGCGAAGATTCCCGGGATGGCCAGGGCCACGAGCGGTCCGGCGACGAGCGTGGCCGGAATCCCCACGAGGGACAGCCGCTCGAAGTGCCACACGATCAGCGGGAGCGTGAACACCGTCGCAGCCACCCCCGCGGACACGGCCGAGCGGGCGGCATGAGGCACCCGCCGCCCGCTGCCCCTCCCCAGCGCCCGCTCCAGAGGGCCTGCCGCCACTGCCAGACCGGCGGCGCCCGCGAAGGAGAGCTGTAGTCCCACGCGGCCGAGGGCGCCCGGGTCGGCCACCATCATGGCCAGGAGCGCGCTGGCCAACGCACCTCCCCGATGCGGTGGGTAGCCACGGACGCGGGCCCAGGCCGCGAAGCTCACCAGGGCCGCGGCCCGCGCCGCGGCGTCCGGCGCCCCGATGCAGGCGACATACGCCCAGACGCCCACGCTGGCCATGACCGCGGCCCCGCGACCGCTGGCCCCCGTCGCCCGGAGCACGCCGAACAGCATGCCGGCCACCACACCCACGTGGAACCCGGAGATGGCCAGGAGGTGGGCCAGCCCGGCGACGGCGAAGGCCTCCCGGACGTCCGGGTCGAGGCCATCCTTGCGGGCCAGGATCAGCGCGTGGACCACGCCCCAGGTGCGCGGATAGAGTCGCTGGAGCCGTCCCTCGACGGCGTCCCGCAGTCTCGCGACCCGTCCGGAGAGACCCACCGATCGATCGGTAGGCGTGATCCGGTCCGCGAAGAGGAAGATCCGGGCGGCGCCCCGTCCCTCATCGGTCAGGCCCCAGCGACCCGAGGCATCCACCGACCGTCCCGGCTCGACCGACGGGCCCCCCCGCGGCAGGACCACGCGAACGACGCTCGTGCAGCTCACCTCGAGCCCGGTGAGGGCGAAGGGGGCGGAGCGGCGACCCGGCCCGGGGCGGGCGGTGAAGTAGCCCCGTATCGTGACGGACTGGCTGTCCCGAACCGCTCGCAGACAATCGGTGGCGGCGGCCCGCCGGACGAAGCTGCCCGCGGCCCCCCCGGCCAGGACGGCGCAGAGGATCGCCAGCGGGAGCCGTGGGCGCCGCCATGCATGAATGGGCAGGAGAAGCGCGGGGAGAAGAAAGGCGGGCAACTGGATCGCCCGGGGCGCGGCCTGGGCCGCAACGGCGCCGGCCGCGTAGGTCAGCGCCAGCCAAACCACCGGCGGCACGCGGGAG
This sequence comes from Gemmatimonadota bacterium, assembly GCA_039589315.1. Lineage (GTDB taxonomy): Bacteria > Gemmatimonadota > Gemmatimonadetes > Longimicrobiales > Gaopeijiaceae > JBDHHQ01. The sequence continues at coordinate 78,598 of JBDHHQ010000036.1, read as the reverse complement.
ATCACACGGCTCCCTGAGGCCTCCGGCCCTCATACCGATTCAGTCAGCTTCCACCCTATCGGAGCGAATTCCGAGTCGCGTCGAGGGCCACTCGGCCAGTGGGCGGATCGTACGGCTTGGGTCTCACGAGACCAGCGAAGCCGCTTCGACGGCCCGTCCCGAAGGAGCGCCATGCCAATGGCGTGGCCCCGCCGGACCGGTTCCCTGGACTACTCCTCCTCGGCTGTGAACAGGTCCTGCTGGTTTACGTCGACGCGGCCTCTTTCCTCCCGATCCTCGTCAGCCAGGCGCTGCCGCAGGATCCTCCGGACCCGCAGATCGGAGTTGAGGCCCGCGAGGAGCATGACCAGCATCCCGAAGAACAGGCCGCCGAAGGCCACGAATGTCACCGGAACGCGGTAGAGAGTGACCCAGCCCAGATCCAGCGTGACGCGCTGGTCCCCGTTCATGGCCGCGAATGTCATGGCCAGCAGCAGGACGGCGACGACTCCGGCCACCCCGAGGAGCTTGCTCACCGGGTCCCCGTGAGGGCCGGCTCCTCCACCAGACGACCCACGAACGTCACGCCAGTGGTGTCTTCGAGCACGACGCCGTAGTAGCGGCCGATCATGGACGGGTCGCCGGGGAAGGCCACCACCTTGTTCCGGCGGGTGCGACCCAGCACCTGTCCGTCGGTTCGGGCCGCCCGTTCCACCAGGACCTCCTCGACCCTGCCCAGCTCGGAGCGGGCGATTTCGGCCACGATGCCGCGGCTCACGTCGATGAGTCGTTCCAGTCGTGCCTGCGCGACCTCCGCAGGCAGGAAGTCCTCGGCCGGGAGCCGGGTGGCCGGTGTACCGTCCCTGGCTGAGTACTTGTAGGTGTACGCTTCGTCGAAGCGCACGGTACGCATGAGCGCCAGCGTGTCCTCGAACTCCGCGGCGGTCTCCCCCGGAAAGCCCGCGATGATATCCGTTGAGATGGCGATGTCCGGAACCCTCGAGCGCAGCATGTCCACCTTCTCCAGGAGCCGCTCCACCGTGTAGCGGCGCAACATGCGCTTCAGCGTCCTGTCGTTGCCCGACTGGGCAGGGAGGTGGATGTGCTCGCAGACCGCCGGCTCGCGAGCCATCACCTCCACCAGCTCCGGCGTCACGTCGTTCGGATGAGGTGACGTGAACCGCACACGCCGGATGCCCGGCACGCGCGCCACCGCCGCGAGGAGGCGGGGGAACGACCACGCCCCGTGCTCGTAGGAGTTGACCGTCTGTCCCAGCATCGTCAGCTCGGTGAGGCCGGAGGCGGCCAGGCCCCGAACCTCGTCGAGAACCTCCTGGGGATCCCGGTTCTTCTCCGGACCCCGGACGTAGGGCACGATGCAGAAGGTGCAGCGGTGGTCGCAACCGCGCTGTATGGGCACCCACGCAGACACGGTAGAGGTGCGGCGCTGCTCCAGCCCGGCGTAATTCTCCGCGGGGTCCAGGCTCAGGACGGCCAACTGCCGGGACCGCCTCCCGTTCCGGCCCCGCCTCTCCTCGACCCTCTCCAACTGCTCCGGCAAGCGCCGGTATCCGTCAGGGCCCATGACGAGGTCCACATAAGGAGCCTTGTCCAGGAGACCCTCGCCCATTCGCTGTGCCATGCACCCGGTGACACCGAGCACCAGATCCGGACGGTCGTGCTTCAAGCCATTGAGCTGCGCCACCCTGCCCAGGACTCGCCTCTCGGCGTGCTCCCGGATCGCGCACGTATTCACCAGCACGACGTCGGCCACCTCGGGGCGGTCCACGATGTCGTACCCCCACTCCTCCAGGACGCCCTGCATCAGCTCGCCGTCGCTGATGTTCATCTGGCACCCGTAGGTCTCTACGTACGCCTTCTTCTTCACGGGCTCTTCGAACGGCCCCACTCGCTCCCGCACACGTTCGGGGCAAATGCAGGGCGTGGACATGTTACCAGCGGAAAGAGAGAAGCTAACACGGTCTACGCTGCCGCCTCCAGCCGGGCGGACAGCTCGTCGCCCGTTCCGTGCAGCCTGGCCCGGTGTATGCGGGAGGCGGCCGAGGGGGTGTCACCCTCCACCTCGACCCTCAGGTAGTCGCCCGTCAGGCCGATCCTCCCCCCACCCTCCAGCGTCAGCTCCGCCCATCCACCGGAGCGCGCGGCTCGGTAGGCGCGACCCTTCGCGTGGACCAGCTCCCTGAGCTCCCGGGCCCGCTCCCCGGCGACGCGCTGCGGAACCGGCGCCGGCAATCCAGCCGCCACGGTGCCGTCCCGGGGAGAGAACGGGAACACGTGGAGGTAGGTGTACGGCAACTCCTCGATCAGCTCCCGAGTGGAGGCGTGATCCTCGTCCGTCTCACCCGGGAAGCCCGTGATCACGTCGGCGCCGAGGCCCAACACCGGCAGGCGCTCCGCGATCTCCAGGGTCCGGGAGCGGTAGGCGTCCCGGGTGTGCCAACGGCGCATTCGCTGGAGGACCGGGTCGGCTCCGCTCTGGAGCGGCATGTGTAGGTGCGGCGCGACGCGACCGGCCGAGGTGGCCAGCAGCTCCAGGAGCAACTCGTCCACCTCGGTGGCTTCCACGCTGCCCAGACGAAAGCGCACGTCCGGGACGGCGTCCAGCAACCGTGCCAGAAGTCGGGACAGAGACAGCTCCGGCCCCAGCTCCTGCCCGTAATGGCCGATGTGGATGCCCGTCAGGACCAGCTCGGGGTGCCGCTGCGCGAGCGCACCAGCCTCCCTGACCACCTCGTCCGGGTCCCGGGACCTGCTCGCGCCCCTGGCCAGGCGGGTCGCGCAAAACGCGCACTTCCGGTCGCATCCGTCCTGGACCTTGAGCCACGCCCGGGTCGCACCGGCCCGCTCGGCGAGGATGGACGCCCCCACGGGCTCCATGGCCATGCGGTCGAGGCTCCGGCTGGTCCCGATCTGGATCAGGGTGGAGGGGGCAGCAAGGGCCGCGGCGTTCGCCACGTCCACGGGATCTTGGCCGGGCACCACCCGGGCGACGCCTGGGAGGGAGCGGTAGGTCTGGCCCTTGAGCGCTGCCGAGCAACCCGCGACGACGACGCGGACGCCGGGCCCCTCGCCCTCCAGACGGCGCACGAAGCGGCGGGCCTCGGCGTCGGCCCGGTTGGTCACCGTGCAGGTGTTCACCACGCACACGTCGGCCTGACCCGGGCTCGGCGCCGTGGTCGCGCCCCGAGCCTCGAGCTCCTGCCGCATGCGCTCCGTGTCGTACTGGTTCGCCTTGCAGCCGAATGTGTGATAGTAGACCCGCACGCTCACTCCAACGCTGTTGGTCCCCCCCTGGGCCTCCCTACCCTACCGGATGGCTCGCGTGGCGACGCGGCCCTCCACCAGCCTCACAGCCCGGCGGCGTGAAACGAGAGGCTCATCCGCCAGAATCGCTCGGTGAGGGAGCCGCCCGAGCGAGAACCGCGCTCCAGCGCGAGGTCCATGCGGGCAAGCGTGACCCCCTCCGCCTGCGCCAGGTTGAAGCCCAGACCTCCTGCGAGAACGGTCTCGATCGGCGTGTCGCCTTCGAACTTGAACGGAAGCTGTTGTCGCTTGTAGCCGAAGCGAAGCGGGAAGCTCTTGCCACCCACGGCCAGCCCGGACCACTCGAGGCCGGCGCCGAAGCCCAACGCGGTCGAAGCCGCATCGCCCGGAGGCAGCGAGTCCGCCGCCAGGTCGGTCGCGGTCCAATCGGCATAGGACGCGCTGGCGCTCAGGGCCAGCTCGGGCGTGAGCGCGCCGCTCGCACCCACCCGAAACTCGAGGGGCAAGTCGAAATCGAAGGTCGGCCCCGGCGTCGAGTCCTGGGGCTGCGCTTCCAGGGTACCGTACCAGTTGACGCTGGCGGAGAGGCGCACCAGCTGGGCCGGGTCCCAGCGAACCCCCACGGCGGCGGCCGGGCCGATCCAACGCCACCGGCCCTGAGCCTCGAAGTCGTCGACGTCCACCGACACGCCGGTCGTGTCGAACTGACGGCTGAAGGTCCGGGTCACCTGTCCCGTCAGCGCTCCCACGTTCCCGGCGAGCACCAGCTGGGGCGTGATTCGGTGGGCGTACCCGAGCCGGATGGTCGAGATGCCTCCGTCGGATTCGAAGGCGTCCGTGACGGCGCGGCCCCCTCCGCCGAGAGGAATCGTGTCCGGTGCCTCCACGGCCCACCGCTGGTCCATGAACGAGCCCAACGTAATTGACACCATCCCCCTGGCTCCGGTGGCGTAGCCCGCCCCCATGATGGGAAACCGCTGACCCCGGAGGTCTCCCGACTGGTCGGCGGCCGACCAATCGCCCCAGGTAGGCTGAAGGGTGACCGTCAGCATGGGCACGACCTCGAGCCCCGCGGCCGGATCGACCGGCGTCAGCGCGGAGCCGAACAGGCCTATGCCCAGACTCGCCATCCCCTTGGCCCTCGCCCCGACGGGCTCCACCGGAACGCCGAGCCCCCCTCGGGCGAAGAGGGATTGTCCCGACGCACCCGCGGGGGCCGCCAGGATCATCGCCGCGACGAGTGTGGCCCGGAGCCGGGTCATCGGAGCGGCACTCCGACCCTGGTCGTGAGGATCATGCGGAGCACGGGCTCCTCCTCCTGTCCGGGCCCCTGGAAGCTCATGATCTCCACGGAAAGGGGCTCGAAGATGGACAGCAGGACCAGTGCCTCGGGTGTCGGGTCGCCGATCGGTGTCGTGCCCCGGACCCGGTCCTGGATGTAGGACGTGATGGGCACGCTGATCTCGCCCTCGGGAGTATCCCCGAAGAGCTCGGGGGGTGCGACGACACCGAGCAGCCCCGCCAGGGACGAGCCGATGGGCGACTTGGGCAAGTCGTCCTCGCTGAGCACCGTCCGGACGTCGAGAGCCAGCGTGTCATCCGGCTGGAAACCGGGGGGGCTCGTAGCAGAGCGGAGCACCAGCGTGGCCCGGTTCACGGACTCGGCGCTGAGCTGGAAGGGGCAGCCGGCGGCCTCACAGAGCTCCGGGGGGCCTTCCAGGAACGCCGGTAAATCTACGCGGAAGGTGGTGCGCCACGACGGCGCCCCGCCCAGGCGGAACTCGCCGGTGGTCGGCGGCGGCGGCGGCTCGTAGACGAAGGTCCGGTCGTCGGTGGCCACCGTCCGCTCGACCACGGTGTCCGGATTCACGCTCGGTCGGATGTCCACGTTGAGCAACACCGTGGTGAATTCCACCCGCACGCCCGCCGCGGTGGAGGAGAGGCGGAGGCCCCGGCTGCCGTCGGCCGTGTCCGCCCACGCGTTCACGGTGGCCGAATCCACGTCGAACATGACCGTGTCACCCACGGCCGCGTCCCAGGTGGCCGAGTCCAGGAAAGTCACGTTGCCGGCTCCCGGCTCGGACCACGGGAGTACGTCACCCACGGTGTCCCGGGCCAACGTCCAACCAGCCGAGGGGGGATGCCACTCGTCCCGGAGAGCCCCGGCCAGGAGGAGCGGGGGCTCGTCCAGCACGGCGGACAGCGTGTCGACGATCGCCACGACGCGTCCCCCGACGAAGGTCAGGACCGTGTCCGTAACGACGACGCCACTCTCGTCCGCGACCGAAACGGTCCGGGGGTACGTCCCGAAGCGCACGAGCGCGCGGGCCTCCAGCACACCGTCGAATTCGTTGGCCACGAGCGCGGTGTTGAGCTCGGACACCCGGCCGAAGCCCGTGAACACCTGCGTGTTGGAGCCGAACTCCGAGAAGGGAAGCTCCACCTCCACGGTCGTGGGTGCCACCGGGAGCAACGAGGGATCGGTCGCGGTGGGCGTCGTCTCGTCACAGGCGGCGCTCAGCACTGCGGCACCCAGCACGGCAGCCGCCGTGATATATCGCATCAAGCCGAGCTCTTCCAAGCTTCAGGGATCTTCGTTCGCGAGGGGTGGGCGGGGCCGGCGGGCGACCCGCACTCCGAACGGGGAGCGTGCATCACGTCGTCAGCGCTGCGTCAGTCCCGGCCATCGTCCAGCCAGATCCGGGGAAGACGCTGCGTGAGCCCGGTCAGTATCTCGTAATTGATCGTGCCCGCCAGCTCCGCGATCTCCTCGAGAGAGATGGTCTCCGTTCCGTCGCTGCCGATGAGGGTGGCGACGTCGCCGACCTCCACGTCGGCAAGGTCGGTGATGTCTACCACGGTCATGTCCATAGAGATCCGCCCGATGATGCGGACCCGCACACCACCGACGAGGGCGTGACCCCTATTCCCGAGGCTCCGGGGGAGCCCATCGCCGTATCCGATCGCCAGGGTGGCCCATCGCTCCCACCCCCGGGCCTGGTGTGTTGCGCCGTAGCCCAGGGTGCTCCCGGGCGGAGCCTCCTTCACGAAGACGATGCGCGAGCGCACCGTGGCGGCGGGCTCGGGCGGCGGCAGGCCACGGCCCGCCGCGCCGCCGTAGAGGAAGATCCCCGGCCTGACGCCGTCGGCGGCCAGGCCCGGGAGTCTCAACGCCGCGGCGGAGTTGCAGACATGGACCATGAGCGAGTCCCGGGGCCACGGCAGGGCGGCCAGCGCGTCTTCCAGGCGCTGCCACTGAGCCTGTACCGAATCCACGCCCTGGTCGGCCGAGTGGAAATGGGTGAAGACGCCCGTTGGCCGAATCCCGTCGCACTGATCGGCCACGGTGCCCCCCCACTCCGCGGCTCGCCGCCAATCGAATCCCGCCCGTCCCATGCCCGTGTCCACCTCGATGTGGAACTCGGCCGAGGCTCGGGCCCTGCCAGCCGCCGAACGGAGTCGTGCCACGGCCTCGACGTCGGAGAGGCAGGGCACGGCAGCCAACTCCACGACGGCGTCGTAGGAGCCGGGCGGGAGAGGGCTGAACACCAGAACCGGGAGCTCGACGCCGAGCGCGCGGAGGGCGGCGGCTTCCTGGACGGTGGCCACCCCGTACCCCCAGGGGTCTACGGGCCCCATGGCGGCAACGGCCCTGGACAGGCCCAGGCCGTATGCGTCGGCCTTCACCATCGGAATCAAGGCTGCGCCTCGACCCACCGACTCCTGGACGCGCCGGAGGTTCCGGCGGACTGCCCCGGCTTGGACCTCGATCCAGGCTCGGGTTCGGCGATCCGTTGACATGGTCGCGTAAAGATGCGAATCAACAGCCTGCGATCAAGCCTGCGGGGGGCCCGTTCCCACCCCGACCGGTCGCCCGGTACCTCCGAGAATCGCCGACAGAGACGATAAGATGCGTCATCGAGACGACGACGGCCTGCTGCCCTTCGAGCCCGAGGAGGGGACGCCCCCGGGATCCCTGGACCGGAGCGTGGCCCTGGTCCGCTTCCTCCGGCAGCACTGTCCTTGGGACCAGGCCCAGACACCCCGGTCGCTCATCCCTCACCTGCTGGAGGAGAGCCATGAGGTCGTGGACGCCATCCGGGCGGAGGACGCGGCCGGCCTCGAGGGCGAGCTCGGAGATCTGCTCCTGAACGTGGCCTTCCAGGTGGTCCTGGCAGAGGAGGCTGGGCGATTCACGGGTCCGTCTGTGGTCCGCCGCCTGGAGCGGAAGATGATCCGCCGGCATCCACACCTGTTCGGTGGAGGTGAGCGGCAGGACTGGGAGGCCCTGAAGGCCCGGGAGCGACCCGAGGGTGCCAGCGTCCTGAGCGGCCTGGCGTCGGGACTCGATCCGTTGCTCAAGGCCTACCGCATCCAGGACCGCGTGGCCGGGGTGGGTTTCGACTGGCCCGAAGCGTCCGGAGCGCTGGCCAAGGTCCGCGAGGAGCTGGACGAGGTGGGCGAGGCGCTGGATGCCGGCGACCCCGATGACCTCCTGGAGGAAATCGGCGACCTGCTCTTCTCGGTGGTCAATCTGGCCCGACTCGCGGGGGTCCACCCCGATGCGGCCCTCGATGAGGCGAACCGGAAGTTCGGACGGCGGTTCGAGAAGCTCGAGGAGCTCGCCCGGGACAGGGGGATCCCGATTCCAGGAGCGGGCCTGGAGACCCTCGACGCCCTCTGGGAGGAGCTCAAGGCGTCGGCGGAGTAGGGCCTCCGGTCCTCGCGAGGCGCTCGGACCGTCACGGGGCCCGGCGACCCCGTGATGCACTACCCGCTGCTCCGGGTCCGTCGACCCACTGCCGGGGTACCTCCGGCCTTGCCGTAAAGCCCGACTGTCCGGGCGGACCCTTACGGGGTCAGTCGGTTCAACAGCCTCGGGAACGGGATCAGCTCCCGCACGTGGGAGCGGCCCGTGATCCACGCCACGGTACGCTCGATGCCCAGACCGAATCCCGAGTGGGGGAAGGTGCCGTAGCGGCGTAGGTCCATGTACCACCCGTACGACTCCTCCGGCAGATCCTCCTCGCGGATCCGGGAGCGGAGCACCTCCAGGTCGTCTTCCCGCTGGCTCCCGCCGATGATCTCGCCGTAGCCCTCGGGCGCGATCATGTCGTTGCAGAGCACGGTGCGCGGGTCTTCCGGATTCAACTTCATGTAGAAGGCCTTGGCATCCTTCGGATAGTTGTACACCAGCACGGGAAGGTCGTAGGACTCCGCCAGCAGCGTCTCATCGGCCGCCCCCAGGTCCTTCCCCCACCGGATGTCACTGCCCTTGGATTCGAGAAGCTCGACGGCCTCGGTGTAGCTGATCCTCGGGAAGGGTGGGCGCACCTGTTCCAGCAGCGTGGTGTCCCGCTCCACAACCTCCAACTCCTCTCCGCAGCGATCCAGCGCTCGCTCGACCAGGTAGCTGACGAACGTCTCCTGGAGGCGCATGTTCTCCTCCGAGTCGGCGAAGGCCACTTCGGGCTCGACCATCCAGAACTCGGTGAGATGGCGGCGCGTCTTCGACTTCTCGGCCCGAAACGTGGGTCCGAAGCAGTAGACCTTGCGGAAGGCGGGACACGCGGTCTCCACGTAGAGCTGTCCGGTCTGGGCCAGGAAGGCCTGCTCACCGAAGTAGTCGGTTTCGAAGAGTGTCCCTGCGGACTCTCCGATGGCCCCGGTCAGGATCGGGGTATCGATACGTACGAATCCGCGGTCGTACATGAAGTCGTGGATCGCCTGCTCCACCTCTGCCCGGACCTTGAGCACAGCCCGCTGCTGGCTCGAGCGGAGCCAGAGGTGGCGGTTGTCCATGAGGAACTCGACGCCGTGCTCCTTGGGCTGAATCGGGTAGTCCTCGGCCAGGGAGAGGAGGCTCAGACCCTGAACTCCCAGCTCGAAGCCGCCGGGTGACCGGGCGTCTTCCCGGACCTCTCCGGTCATGGCGACGGTACTTTCCTGGGTGAGGGTGTCCAGGAGGGCCCATTCCTCCGGGGACGCTTCCTTCTTCAGGAGGACCCCCTGGAGAGTGCCCGTGCCGTCACGCAGGACCACGAACGCCACCTTGCCGTGCGCGCGGACGGTTTCGACCCAGCCCTTGATCGTGACCGTCTCGCCCACGTGGCGGGACAGGTCGCCAACTTCTACAGTCGTCGCTATGGACATGAGCTCAGCCTGGAGTGGGGGTTCGACCGCCCGCCGGGAAACGGGCGCCCAACGTTGACTCCCGCGCCGCGAGGTGTCAACGAGGGTGGCGGCTGGCCGGCCGCCAGGCAGGCCCACCGGTCCCGCGGCGTCGGCCACCCCGCCGTCGTTGCCCGCGGCCGTCCGGCCCACCGGAAGGACCGGTGGCCGGTGCCTGCCGCGACGGTCCTGCTCCTGACCGTGGTGGTCATGGGCGCGGGGTGTCTCCGTCCGGTCCGGGACGCCCCCGTCGATCCGGAGTACTCCTGGCACACCTACCTGGGCAGCCCGGATCGAAACGCCTTCGCGGACGAGCGGATTCCCGAAGACGCACCGGAAGTCGAGTGGAACGAGAACACCGGGCGGGGCCTGTCCGCCCCCCCGGTGCCCCTGGGGCCCGTGCTCGTCACCGCGACCACCAACCGCATGGTCATCGCCCTGTCGTCGGAGTCGGGCGGTATCTACTGGGAGCATCGCAAGCACGGCCCGTTCGTGACCTCCCCGGTGAGCGACGGGCTCCGCCTGTACCTGTCCACCAGCGAGATACGGGCCCGGGTCTACGGCCTTCGGCTCGTGGACGGCGGAGAGGAGTGGGAGAAGGACTACCCGGGACTTGCCGTACCCATGATCCTGTCCGGTGGACGCCTGTTCCTGGCGACGGAGCCGGGGCTGGTGGTGGCATTGCGGGCACAGGACGGGCAGGAGCTCTGGCGTGCGCCGCTGGGCGCTCCCACGGCCGCCGCGCCCGTGATCACGGACGACAGGCTTCTCGTGGCGACCATTCGGGACACCCTCTACGCCGTGGACATCGAAGACGGTGACCTCCTGGAGCGACGTCCGGTGCCGGCCAGGGTATCCGCGACGCCGGCGTCGGGGCGCGGCACCGTGCTGCTGCCGCTCCAATCCGGCCACGTGCTGGCCCTGGACGAGGAGAGCCTCGAGGAGCGATGGACGGCATACGTCGAGGCCCCGGTCCTCGCGGCACCGGTCCTGGCGCGAGACGGACAGGCCTACGTACTGACCACCGCGGGGGTGCTGTGGTCGGTCTCCCCGGAGGGAGACCCCGTGCGCGTCTGTGATCTCGGCGCCGCCGCGACGGGCGCCCTGACCCTCACCGCCAACGCCGTCATCGCGGGACTCCTGGACGGCCGGGTCGTCGCCATCTCCCGGGACGACGGCTCGGTGCTCTGGTCCCTCGAGATCGGCGACAGCGTCAACTCGCCACCGGTCGTGCAGGACGGGGCGATCTACGTGCCGCTGCGTCGCGGACGGGTCGCGAAGCTGCGATGAACACTGCGCCCCACCTCCTGGGCGTGACCCTGGTCGTGACGACGGTGGGTTCGGCCGTTGGCGGGGCGCCGACGCTCGGACAGACACCCGGGGCCAGCGAGACGGCCGCGGTGGACCACTCGGCACTCGTGCTCTGGGCTCAGCCTCCCGGTGCCACGCAAGGACTGACGTGGGCGCTGGATCAGGACGCCGCCCAGGCGGCGGAGGACGACCGCTGGAGCTTCGCCGGAACTGCCAAGTGGGCGACTTTGGCCGTGTCCGCCGGCGCGGCGGCGTACGGCTTTTCGCTGAACAGCCAGGCCGACGAGATCTTCGCCCGGGTGGAGGAATCTTGCCTGGAGAATCCCGATCGTTGCGAGGGCCGGAACCCGGACGGATCCTTCACCGACGAGGAGCTGGAGAGCCTGTACCAGGACACCCTGGACAAGGACCGCCAGGCGCGAGCCGCGTTGCTGGTCGGTCAGGTGGCGCTGGCGGCGTCCGTGGTGTTCTTCATCATCGACTTGACCGACCGAAGCCCTCCGAACGTGCCCTATGACCCGCCGGTCACCGTCGAGGTCGGGCCCGGGCCCGATGGCGCCTTCGTGGTGGGCGCCCGGCTACGGCTGGGCAGCTGGGCGCCCTAGTGGGGTGCCTCTGAGGTACTGTGCCATTCTGGCGCCGATGCATCCACACCGGCGCGCTGCCCGTCCGGGGCCCTCAGCCGACCTGGTACAGCTTGAGGCGCTCGGCATACCGCGTTTGAAGGACCTCCCGGATGCGGCGAGAGGACGGCGTAGCCAGCTCGGGATCGGCCTCCACCACCTGCCGGGCACGCTGTTGGGCCGCGACGAGGAGACCCTCGTCGGTGGTGAGGTCGGCGAACCGGAGCATGACGCCCCGGCCGTGCTGCTGCGATCCGAACAGGTCGCCCTGGCCCCGGATCCTGAGATCGGCCTCGGCGATGGCGAAGCCGTCCTGCGTGTCACGCAGCGTGCGCAGGCGTTCGAAGGCCACGTCACCGGCCTCGGCGATGAGGATGCAGTAGCTCTCCGCGCCCCCTCGCCCCACCCGCCCCCGGAGCTGGTGGAGTTGAGCCAACCCGAAGCGCTCCGCGTGCTCGATGACCATGACCGTGGCATTCGGCACGTCGATCCCCACCTCGATGACCGAGGTGGCGACGATCAGGTCGATGTCACCGGCGCGGAAGGCGCGCATCACCCGGTCCTTCTCGTCGGCCGGCAGTTGGCCGTGCAGAAGCCCCACCTCGTAATCGGCAAAGGTCTCTTCGCGTAGACGCTCATACTCCTCCGTGGCTGCCAGCAGGTCCAGCTTCTCGGACTCCGCCACCAGGGGGTAGACCACGTAGGCCTGACGGCCCTGGTCGAGCTCATGGCCCACGGCGGCATAGATGTCGCTCCGGGCCTTCGGCCGCTCCAGGCGGGTCCGCACGGGGCGCCGACCCGGCGGAATCTCGTCGAGGATGCTGAGGTCCAGATCCCCGTAGAAGGTCATGGCCAGGGACCTGGGAATCGGTGTCGCGGACATGACCAGGACGTCCGGCCGAGGAGTCCGCTCGCCCAACGCCATCCGCTGGCGGACGCCGAACCGGTGCTGCTCGTCCACCACCACGAGGCCCAGCTCGTGGAACGCCACATCGCTCTGAATCAAGGCGTGGGTACCCACCACGATCGGCGCCTCCCCGGAGGCCAACGCCTCGAGCACGCTGCGTCGTTCGGACGCGCCCAGACGGCCGGTCAGCATCGCCACCTCGACGCCCATGCCGTCGAGCAGCTCTCGCAGCTTCGAGGCGTGCTGCTCGGCCAGGATCTCCGTAGGCGCCATGAGCGCGGACTGGTACCCGGACTCCAGGGCCAGCAGCATGCAGAAGAGCGCCACCACCGTCTTCCCGGCGCCTACGTCGCCCTGGAGTAGCCGGCTCATGCGCCGGCTCGAAGTCATATCGTCATAGATCTCCCGGAGCACGCGGGCCTGCGCCCCGGTGAGGTCGAAGGGCAGGCGCTCATGGAGCGGCCGGATCAGCTCATTGGTCCGGGCGAAACGGATGCCTGGGCGCTCCACGGTCTCCCGGTACCGGACCCGGGCCTGCGCCACCTGCAGGAAGAAGAGCTCGTCGTACGCCAACCGTCGCCGGGCGGCGGACACCGCCTTCAGGCGCGAGGGGCGATGGAGCGCCGCCAGTGCCTCTGTGAGTGCCGGTAGAGCCAGAGACTCTCGGTCGGCCGGCTGCAGGTACTCATCCTCGTCCGCCAGGGGCAGCAGCACGTCCAGGTTGCTGTCGAAGACGCGGCGCAACACCCACTGGGGCACCTCCTCCGAAGCGGGATAGGACACGAAGATGGTGCCTGCCGCCAAGGGCTCGTCGCCCCCCGTTCCGTCCTCCCGATCGGACCCGCGCGCCACGACGGTGAACTCGCGGGGCTGCAGCTGCCGGCCGTGGAAGAAGCGCACCGGACCCGTGACCAGCAGCCGGTCCCCCTCGTGGATCTTGCGATCCAGCCAGGGTTGCCCCGGCCAGGCACACGTGATCATGCCGCTGTCGTCCTGGAGAACCGCCTGGAAGATCCTCAGGCCCTTCCGCGTGGGGACGACGCCCTTGGTTCGAACGCGTCCCAGCGCCGAAGCGTCCATCCCCACTTCGAGCCGAGCCACGGGCGTGAGGGTGGACGCATCGTCGTACCGCCGGGGGACGTGATACAGGAGGTCCCGGGCCGTGACGATTCCCATGCGTCCCAGGGCCTCGGCCCGCTTCGGACCCACGCCCTTGAGGAACTGAACCGGCTTGTCGAGTTGTGAGAAGCCCATCTGCGCCATCGCTCGGGTGCGGAGACCCGGGGCTCAGCCGCCCTTGCGCCGATCCTCCGACGGGCGGCGGTCGCTAATCTTCGGCGAAGACGCCTTCGACGAAATCCCGGGCGTCGAAGGGCGTCAGGTCGTCCGGTCCCTCTCCCGTCCCGACGAGCTTCACGGGCAGACCGAACTGCTCCTGGAGCGCCACGATCACGCCGCCCCGGGCCGTGCTGTCCATCTTGGCCAAGATGATGCCGGTCAGCTCGACGGACCGCCCGAAGGCCTCCACCTGGGACAGGGCGTTTTGGCCCACCGTGGCGTCCAGGACGAGCAGCGTCTCGTGTGGCGCACCCTCGAGCCGCCGCCGCACGACTCGATCCACCTTCTGCAGCTCCTCCATCAAGTTGCGGTGGGTGTGGAGCCGTCCAGCGGTGTCCACCAGAACCACGTCGATGTTCCGGGCCACGGCAGCATCGATGGCATCGTAGGCTACGGCAGCTGGATCGCCGCCCTGTTGGCCCCCCACGAACTCGGCGCCGATGCGCTCCGCCCACAGCCGCAGCTGCTCCACGGCGCCGGCCCGCCACGTGTCCCCCGCGGCGAGCAGCACCCGCTGCCCCTCCGCACGGAGCTGATGCGCCAGCTTGCCGATGGAGGTGGTCTTCCCCACCCCGTTGACACCCACGATGAGATAGACGGTCGGGCCGGTGTCGGCGGCGTGGAGGTAGGCCTCCTTCGTGGGCGCCAGGATCTCCTCCATCTCCGAGCGCAGCACCGCTCCCAGCCCCCCCTCGCTCCGACCCTCTCCTCGCCGGGCCGACTCCTCGACCCGGTCCATGAGCCGGAGCGTGGCCTGGACGCCGAAGTCGGACGCGAGCAAGTGCTCCTCCAGCTCTTCCAGCGCGTCCTGGTCGAGGCCGCGCACGGCGACGCGCACGTCCGTGAGGGCCAGGCGGCGGAGCCGCTTCCAGAATCCTGTCTTCCGTTCCGCCCTATTCTTGAAGAGACGCGCCATGCGTTCGCCGTGTTCGGTAGGTCGTCGGTGATGGAAGTGCCGGGCGGAGGCCCTGCTCCGTACGGTCATCCGCGCTCAGCGGAGCCCGAGCCTACGCCGGCCGATCCACTCGCCGCACAAGAGCAACAACAGCAACAGATAGGGGACTGCTTGCGTGCGCAGCGGCCGACCCACCGGCGCAGCCTGCTGGGCCACCGTGCCATCTTCCGCCGGCAGGGGATTCGGGGCGGAGGGCGGCAGCAACAGCTCGTCGACGTAGCTCTCCACGTCGAACGCCCCAGCCCCCTCCTCCGAGCCGTCACCGGTCTCGGCACGGTACTCGTACGTGCCCGACGCCAGGGCGCCGGTCCGAAACACCTCGTCAGGGGGGACCACGAAGACGGTATCCACCACCGTGACGCCATCCCGCGTTACGCTCAGGCGCATCGAATCCCCCCCCAACCCGGGTGCCCGCCACGTCACGGCTTCACCCCGTGACAGGACCGGGGCGGTCGGCCGCACCCCGGGCCCCCCGGCCAGGGCCTCGGTAGCCAGGAGCCAGCCGGAGGCCGCCGCCCAGAAGCGCCGGTAGGTCTCCTTCGGTACACCGTCCCGAAACCCCCAGCGCCAGAACCCCGAGGCCAGGACCGCCGCCCTCCGCCTGCCGTTCGCGGTGGCCAGAGCCAGCGCTGCTTCCTGCCGGCCGGCCCCATCCCGCGCCAGGTACAGGGGCGGAGGGAGCGCTGCACCCGTCAATGGCAACAGGCCCGAAAGTGGCGGCAACCCCGTGAAGGTGGCCCCGGCCAGATCGGCCGCGAAGGGCGACGCGGAGATCTCCGGGACTGGATACCACTCTCCGGGCAGAGGGTTTCCCACTTCGACACCCGCCAGCGCCGCGCCCTGAGGGTCATGGGCGAAGACCAGCAGACGACCCGAGGCCCGTGCGTGCTCGGCGAGCCAGCTGGGCGCACCCGCGCCGACCCCGTCCAGCACCAGTAGCTCCGCGCCGGCGACGGCCTGGCGGACCGCGTCCTCGGTCATGCTCCGCCGATCGCTCGCCCCACCGCCCGCCAGGAGGTAACGGCCATCGGCGAGGCGAAGGTATCCCCGGGCCTCCAGGCCCGTGACCTGCTGCAGAACGGGCAGGAGGAAGCGCGGCTCCCATGTGGGTCGCAGGGAAACCAGCGCGACGCCGCGAATGTCCGGCCCCACGTCCACGCGAAGCACCCGCTCGTCGTCTGTCGGGAACACGTCGCCGTCGAGGATGGCGCGTACGGTGATGCGAACCTGGCCGTCGTCCGATGGCGCCGGCACGGTGAGAGGGACGCGCACCTGCCGGCCGTCTGCCGGTAGCACGGTGCGCCCGGTCGCCACCAACCTGCCGTCGCCACGCACTTCGATCGTGACCGTGTCGCCCTCGGCCACGCCTTCACCCTGCACCACCACGTCCACGCCGATGTCCTGGCCCGCCTCCACCGCACCAGGCGCGATGGCCTCGGCCACGGCCACGTTGCGCAGGTCCGAGGGCACGCCCTCGATGACCACCTCGGCCCGGGTCCGCCCGAGCACAGCGGCAGTGGCGGCGGGATCCTGGATGCGGAGGTCCGACACCACGACGATTCTGCGGGCCCCCGACTCGGCCGCCCGCTCGACGGCCGTCGCCAGGCGAGTCGCGGGTCCGTCAGGGGTGATCCGGTCCAGCGAGTCCTTGTGGATCACGCGGACGTCGTTGCCGAAGGTGGCGATGCGGGCGTCCGGCGGCGCCAGTTCTCGCACCCGGGCAAGAACGCCGGCCCAGCCGTCGGCGCCGGCCACGGCCATGCTCTCGGACTGGTCCACCAGGACCCAGGTGTCGGAAGCCGCCTGGGGCGCGATGTCGCCCGGGAGCTGGGGGTTCCAGATCAACCCGATCACCAGCACCAGCACGGCAGCGCGCAACGCCGCCAACAGAGGGCGTCCCGGCACGACCAGCTCGCGCCTCTGATAGATCAGAAACGCCAGGCCCGCGGCACCAGCCGCCGCGATCAGGAATGCGAGTGAAGAAGCGTCCATCCAGCCCACGCAGCGGTGGGTTCAGGTGGGAAGTGTTGCAGCCGAGGTCGGATCCGGCGGAGCCGGAGGTCGGTCACCCGTCGATCTCGTCCGTGTCGTCAGCGATGCGCGTGGACTCCAAGGTGGCCAGCGGATCGACCATGCGGTTCAGCAAGTCGAGCCGTGGCCCCATCTGGCCGGCCCACCGTGACCAGGCCTCGGTCGGGACCGGATCCCCACCGGGAAGCTCGATGGCCATGGGGTCCACGTGGCTTCCGTGGCGGATCATCTCATAGTGCAGATGGGGGCCGGTCGCCAGGCCCGTCATGCCCACCTGACCGATGACCTCGCCCTGGGCGACCCGCGTGCCCACGTGGACTCCCTTGGCGAACCGTCGCAGGTGGCAGTACTTCGTCACGAAGCCCATCGAATGGCGGATCTGGATCATGTTGCCGCAGCTGCCGGCGTTCTCCCTGCGCTGGACGATACCTTCGCCGGTGGCCATGACCGGGGTGCCCGAGTTGGCCGCGTAGTCGACTCCGCGGTGGGCCCGCCAACGCTTGAGCACCGGATGGAACCGGCCGCCGCTGAACCGCGATGAGATGCGCCGGAACTCGAGGGGCTTCCGCAAGAAGGCCCGCCTGACCGACTCGCCGTCCAGGTCGTAGTAGGTGCCCTTGCCGTCTTCGTTGGGGTCGAACCACAACGCGTGGAATGCCTTGCCCTGGTTGACGAGCTCGGCGGCCAGCACGTGACCGCTCCGCATGGACCCGTCGGGACGGACCTGACGTTCGAAGGCGAAGCGGTAGGTGTCGCCAGCCTGGATCTGACGCGAGAAGTCGATCTGCCACTGGAAGACCTGATCGAGGTAATGGATGATCTGCGCCCGGTCCCCCGCGGGGAGATCGTGGAGGCCCGGGTTCCCCACGACGGCGTTCCACAGGACCGTCTCGATCTCGCCCGTCGCGAAGACCGTGTCCGTGTAGATCGGCGTCTCGACGACCGTGGACTGCCAGCCGTTGCCCTTCCGCGTCAGCCGCACGGTCTCATCGGGGTTCAGCGTGACGTCGATGCCCCGGAGATGCCCTTCACCGAGCCAGCGGAACGACACCTCCACACCGGCGCGCAAGCGGCGCGGACTGGCGTGCTCTCGGAAGGCCAGGAGGAACTCGTTCACGGCACCGGGCTCGAGAGGGCTTCTCGCCAGCAGGCCGCCCAGCGTCTCGCCTGCTGCCAGCGTGTGGACGTCCAGCCGCTCGGCCGCGACGGCGTAGATCGGCGACACGCGCCCGGTGTCCGGATATTCCTTCGGTGGCAGCGTCAACGCCACGGCCGCGACCGCGACGGCCAGCAGCGCCAGGACGGCAAACGCCCTCTTGTATCGCCGTTCTTCCATACCCTCTTGTATCGGATCGCCAGGACCCGTCCATGAGGCAGCGCGCCCACTGCGGACGGTCCCGAACACGGGGCGACGTGAAAGCCGATCCCCAACCTACAACAATAGGACGGAGTCCCCCAATGGGAACCCCCGTGCCTATGATCCGACACGCGGCCGGCAGAACGCCGAGGCGCGGCTCTCGGCCAGGCCTACGCCGGAACGCGATCTCCCTCAGTCCATCTGCCGACGGATGAAGGTCGGGATGTCGAGCTCCCCGATCTCGTGCGTGGTCATGACTCGCTCCGGCATCCGGCTGACGGGCATGACCGCGGGTGTGAGTTGGGTGCTCCCGCTCATCTGCAGGCCCCCGGGCAGCGGAACCTCGAGCCGCCGCGCCGGCATCGGCAGCGAGGTCTGACCTCCGCCTGCCAGGGCGGCCTTCCGCGCGACGCTCTGGCCCGCCTCGGCCTGGCTGCCGCCGGCCGGCTGCGAGACCCTGCGGAAGTTCGGCCGGAGCACCTTGTCGGCCTGGCTGTCGGCCGTCTCGAACCCGGTGGCGATCACCGTGACCCGCACCTGGCCTTCCAGGGTCGGATCATGCACTGCGCCGAAGATGATCTCGGCCTCGTCGCCGGCTTCTTCCTGGATGATCGTGGAGATCTCCGTGACCTCGTCGATCGCCAAATCCATGCCACCGGTGATGTTGATGAGCACTCCCTGTGCGCCAGCGATGGACACGCTGTCCAG
Source organism: Gemmatimonadota bacterium (assembly GCA_039589315.1). Taxonomy (GTDB): domain Bacteria; phylum Gemmatimonadota; class Gemmatimonadetes; order Longimicrobiales; family Gaopeijiaceae; genus JBDHHQ01. The sequence goes on along the minus strand of JBDHHQ010000036.1, from coordinate 59,933 downwards.
AAGCGGAGACGAGATCGCCTCCTGCGCGGCTTCCTGCGACCGGTTGTCCCCTTCGCCGAAGCCCGAGCCCATGAGCGCGGGCCCACGGCAGGACATGATGGTCCGCACGTCCGCGAAGTCCACGTTGACCTCACCGCTGACGCGGATGAGATCGCTGATCCCCTGCGTCGCGTGCAGCAGCACCTCGTCGGCCTTCTTCAGTGCCTCCTTGAACGACGTGCCCTTGGGGACCACTGACAGAAGCCGGTCGTTGGGGACGACGATCATCGTGTCGACGCACCGGCGGAGCTCGGCCAAGCCCTGCTGCGCCTGCCGCGACCGCTTCTTTCCTTCGAAGGAGAAGGGCTTGGTGACGATGCCGATGGTGAGGGCGCCCAGCTCCCGGGCGATCTCTCCGATCACCGGTGCCGCGCCGGTGCCGGTACCGCCCCCCATGCCCGCCGTGACGAACACCAGGTCGGCACCCTCGAGAGAGCGGCGCACGTCATCCACGCTCTCGGCAATGGCCTGTCGGCCGATCTCCGGTCGGGCTCCGGCGCCGAGGCCCCGTGTCAGCTTCTTGCCCAACTGTAGCGTCACCTGGGCCCTTGAGCCCTTCAGCGCCTGCGCGTCGGTGTTGGCGGTGATGAACTCGACGCCGTCGAGGTCTTCCTCCACCATCCGATTGACCGCGTTGCCGCCGGCGCCTCCGACACCCACGACTTTCATCCGAGCGTTTCGGATGGGGGTGTCCTCGAACTCGAAGATCATCATCTGTGCCTCCGGGGTGTTTGCCTCTCGGCGTTGGGTAGTGCGCGCTTCGACGTCTGTTTCCTAGAAGAACTCTCTGAGCCAGGCGCCCATCTTCGAAACCACGCCCGATGCCAGCGTGGAGGCTCCCCGGCCGGTCTCTCCGAATCGGTCGGCGCCGTACAGCGTCAGGCCGGCAGCGGTGGCGAACTTCGGGCGGCCCACGGAGTCGGCCAGTCCGCCGAGTCCCTCGGACGGAACACCCGCCCTGACGGGAGCCGCGAAGATCTGCTGAGCCAGCTCGATGGTGCCGTTCAGCGCGGCGGCGCCTCCGGTCAGGACGATGCCGGCCCCGAGCTTGCCGAGCAGGCCCTGCCGCTCTAGCTCGTCGTGGACCATGCCCAGCATCTCGTCCAGCCGCTGCTCCACCACGTGAGCGATGAGCTCGCGTGCCACGTGTCGCCTCTGACCCGGGCTGGGACCCGGCACTTCCACCGTCTCCTGGGGATCCACCAGGCCCGCCACCGCCACGGCGTGTACCTCTTTGGCTCGCTGGGCCTCGGCGAACGGGATGGAGAGGCCCTTGACCAGATCCGTCGTCACGGTCACCCCGCCCACCGGCAGGATGGTCAGGTGCCTGATCTTGCCTTCGTAGTAGGCGGCCAGCGCCGTGGTGCCCCCTCCCAGCTCGACCATGGCCACCCCCACCTCCTTCTCGTCTTCGGTGAGCACCGCGCGAGCGGACGCCACGGGCTCCAGGACCAGCTCCTGCACGCAGTAGCCCGAGCGGGACACCGCCTTGCGGATGTTGCCGGCCGTCGCGGAGGAGCAAGTCACCAGGTAGACGTCCGTCTCCAGGCGGGTGCCGGCCATGCCCACCGGATCCAGGATCCCGCATTGGCGGTCGACCCGGTACTCCACCGGGATGGCGTGGAGCAGCTCCCGATCCGGCGGCAGCGCCACCGTCCGAGCCACCGTGTGCACCCGTTCGACGTCCGCCGGCGACACCTCGTCGGCGGCGATCGCTACCACGCCATGCGACGAGAACGCATCGATGTGATCGCCGGCGATGCCGGTGTAGAGTCGATCCACGGCACAGCCGGCCATGAGCTCCGCCTCCTTCATGGCGGCCCGAATCGACTCGGTGGTCTCCTCGATGTGGGTTACCACCTCGCGGCGCACGCCGCTGGTGCGGGCCTGACCGACGCCCAGCACCTTCAGCTCGAAGCGGCCACGCGGGTCACCGTCGAGCTCCGCGATGACGGCGCAGGTCTTGGTCGTTCCGATGTCGAGTCCGGCGATGAGGTTCGAGCGCATCCGTCGCAGTTCCGGTTTGGGGGTCGTCAGTAGCGGACGACCACCTGATCCACGTAACGCAGGTCTATGGTTCGCGGCGTCTTTTCAGATCGGCCGAGCACGTCGTCCAGGACCAGCAGCCCGTCCTTCAGGCGTTGCACCGGCAGCGGTGGGCTATAGCGAAAGGCGACACCAGGCTCACCGGCCCGGACCACCACGTCTCCCCGCTCGTCGCGAGCGACGTCCGAGAGGACGTCGAAGAACTGCGGGTCCGCCTCGGCTAGACGCTGAATCTCCTGAGCCAGGGCCCGCAGCTGCTCAGGAGTCAGATCGGAGCCGGGGACCCCCGACCAGGGCCGGATCACCGGTAGGTCGAGTCGGTGCCGTGCGGGATCGATGGGTAGACGGTTGCCGGTGACGTCCACCGGCTCGAGAGCGGGTGACGGCACCAGCGCTACCGGCACACGCTCCTTCACCTTCAGGAGCAGCGTGCCAGGGGGGCGGCGGCCGATCCGGGCGTCCAACACCAGGGGGTGCGCCTCGAGCGCCACTTCCCAGATCTCCGTGTCGTCCCAGATGGAGGCGCGCTGGGGAACGCCCAAGGCGTCGACCGCCTCTTCGAGCGTCAGGTACGCGGCGCCCTCCAGGCGGAAATCCACGACCTGGAAGAGCTCCGTCTCCACCAGGAGGCCGGGCACCGCCACCACGCCCCATGCAACGAAAAGCGCGACCACGAGGCCCAGGAACACCTTCACCCTACGCACGGATCGCCTCCAGCCTTCCCGCCAGCTCCCCCGCCACTGCCTCGATCGAGCCGGCACCCATGGTCACGCAGACGTCCCCCGGAAGGAGCTCTCCGGCCACCGCCTGGGCCAGCCCGGTGACGTCGGCGTGGTAGTGGATCTCGCGCGACCCGGCGGCCCGCGCGGCCTCCACCAGCGTCATGCCGTCGATTCCCGGAATGGGCGCCTCACGGGCCGGGTACACGTCGGTCAGCCACACCACGTCCGCCCGGGTCAGGGCGTCGCCGAACTCGTCGGCGAAGTCGCGAGTGCGCGTGAACAGGTGAGGTTGAAAGACCGCCACGGCCCGGCGGCCCGGGAAGGCGCTGCGCACCGCCTCCAGTGTGGCGCGGATCTCCGTCGGGTGGTGGGCATAGTCGTCCACGACCGCCACGCCGCCGTGCTCCCCGAAGCGCTCGAAACGCCGGGCAACGCCCTGGTAGGCGCCCAGGCCGTCCCTGATCGCGTCCCACGAGGCCCCCAGGTGGCGGGCCACAGCCGCGGCGGCCAGTGCGTTCCGCACGTTGTGGAGCCCGGGCACGGAGAGGGTCATGGCACCCGCCCGCCGACCGTCCTCCACCACGCTGAAGCGGCTCTCGGCGGGCGAGAACGCGAGGTCCGTGGCCCGGAGCTGAGCACCCGCCTGCAGGCCGTAGGTGTACCCGCGGCCGCCCAGGCCCACCAGGAGGCGGGAGGCCCCGTGGTCGTCGGCACACACGGCCACCCGCCCGGCCGACGGCACCCGCTCCACGAACTCGATGAAGGCCGCCTCGACGCCGGCGAGGTCGCCATACGTGTCCAGGTGGTCCGCCTCCAGGTTGGTCACGACCGCCACGTCCGGCTCCAGCGACAGGAAGGAGCGGTCGTACTCGTCGGCCTCGACCACGTACAGGTCGCCACCACCCATGCGGAGGTTGCCCGTCCAGGACGCCACCCGGCCTCCGACCAGGCCCGTCGGGTCGAGATCCGCCGCGGCGAGAACCTCTACCGTCATGCCGGTGGTGGACGTCTTCCCGTGAGTGCCGGCGATCCCGACCACGGTGGCGGGGTTCACCAGCGCGCCCAGCGCAGCGGCCCGCTTCAGCACGGGGATCCCACCCTCCCGTGCCGCCCGGACCTCGGGGTGGTCGGCGGGGACCGCGGCGGACATCACCAGAGCCACGGCGCCCTCCAGATGGTCGATGTCGTGTCCATGGTGGAAGGGGACGCCGAGCGATTCCAGCGACTGGGTCGTTGAGCCGGGGCGCACGTCACAGCCCGAGACGTGTCCGCCGGAACGCGCCATGAGCTCGGCCAGCGCGCACATGCCGGCGCCCCCGATGCCCATGAAGTGGACGGTCCCCTTTCGGGCGAGCGCATGGAGGTCCACGCCGACCACCGCGTCGAAGCCGGCATCCGTCACCTCTCCCCCCGCACGGATGCTCCGCCCTGGCCACGAGGCCCCCGGGGCGCCGGAGCCGAATCGTGGTCTGCGGGCGGCGCGAGCAGTGCGGCCAGTGAACGGGCGATCTCGTGAGCCGCCGAGGGGTGACCCCGGTCCCGTGCCCTTCGGGCCATGTCCGTCCGCCGGTCCGCGTCCTCGCTCAGGTCGGTCACCACCTTCCAGAGGGACTCGGACGTCAGCTCGGCCTCGGCCAGGTGGACGGCTACACCGGCCTCCGCGAGGACCTTGGCGTTCTGCGTCTGATGGTCCTCCGCCGCTGTCGGCAGGGGGACGAGCACCGCAGGAATCCCCCAGGCCAGGAACTCCGACGTGAACATGGCGCCGGCCCGGCTCAGGGCCAGATCGGTGGCGGCCAGCGCCTCCGGCATCCGGTGGATGTAGTCGGTGGCTTTCACCCACACGGGGTCGCCCGCAGCCTCGAGGCGGCGGCGCACCGGGCCGAAGTGGTCGGGGCCGGTGGCCCAGAGGAGCTGGAGCGCTGCGGGCCGGACCAGTCGACCCGCTACCACCGCCTCGACCGCGGCGAGCACCAGGTCGTTGAGAGCCCGGGACCCCTGGCTGCCCCCCACGACCAGCAGCACCGTGGCCGCGGGCTGCAGGCCGAACGCGTGACGGCCCTGATCCCGGCCGACCTGTCCGGGAGGCCGGATCGGGTTCCCGCTCGTCACGGTCCGACCCCTCGCGCTGGCGGGAAGCCGGTCGCGCGCCTCCGGAAAGCCCAGATGAATCGCCGTGGCGCTGGGGGCCAGCCGCCGAATGGTCACGCCCGGATAGCTGTTGGCCTCGTGGAGGACGAGCGGGATCCCCATCCTCCCCGCTAGGATTCCGGCCGGAGCCCCGGCGTAGCCCCCGGTCACCACGACGAGGCCGGGCCGAAGGCGTCGGAACAGGCGGCGCGCCTGGAGCAGAGAGCGGAGGAGGTCCCAGAGAACGCCGGCGTTGGCGAACGGGTTGTCTCGCCGGAGGCCTCGGACCGGCAGCAGGACGTGCTCCAGCCCGCGGGCGGGGAGGACCCGGGCTTCCACTCCCCTGCGGGCGCCGACGAAGAAGGGGCGAACGTCCGGACGGATCGCCACGAGGGCGTCGGCCAGCGCCAGAGCCGGGTAGAGGTGCCCTCCGGTGCCCCCACCGGCGAAGACGGCCACGGCCCTTCGCTGCTCATGCACGGGCCTTTCGCCTCTCGGGGTGTACGCCCCGCGCCACGGCCATCAGGATCCCGAGTGCGGCCAGCGTCACGATCAGGCTGGAGCGTCCGTAGGACACCAGGGGCAGCGTCAGGCCCGTGGGCGGCACCAGCCCGAGGCCCACGCCCATGTGGAGCACGGCCTGGATCGCCACCAGGTTCGTCACGCCGATGGCCAGCAGCTGGCCGAACAGATCCGGCACGCGCCCCGCGATGCGAAAGCCCACGAGGATCAACGTCAGGTAGAGGGACATCAGGAACACGACGCCCACCAGGCCCCACTCCTCGCCGACCATCGCGAAGATGAAGTCGTTGTGAGCCTCGGGAAGGAAGCCGAACTTCTGGCGGCCTTCGCCGAACCCCACGCCCGTGATCCCGCCCGAACCGATGGCGATCAGGGACTGACGAACCTGGAAGCCCGCGCCCGAGGGGTCCGCGGCCGGGTTCAGGAAGGCCATGAGCCGCTGGGCCCGGAACGCCACGTTCAGCTGGGTCCAGAGGAACGGGGTCATGAGGAGGCCGAGTAACGCGAAGTGCCCCGCGCGTCCGCCCGCCGCGAACACGATCAGGCTTCCCAGCATCCCCACGAGACAGGCAGTCGACAGATCGGGCTGGAGCGCGATCAGCCCGCACACCACACCCCAGATGAGGAGGAACGGGAGAAGGCCCTTGCTCATGCTGGACAGGAGCTCCTGCTTCCTCACGGCCAACGCCGCCGTCCACACGACGATGGCGACCTTGGCGAGCTCCGACGGCTGCACCGTCACGCCGAGCCGGAGCCAGCGACGGGCGCCGTTGACCTCGGGGGCGATGGCCTGGGTTCCCGGAAGAATCAACAGGAGCAGCAGAAGCACGGTGAGGGCGACGAGCGGCCAGGCCAGGCTCCGCCACCAGGTGTACGGCACCCGGGAGCAGACCACCATGACCACCAGGCCGAGGGCGGCACCTCCCGCCTGGCGCAGCACGTAGAAGTAATCCGCCAGGTTCTGCCGCTGGGCCAGGAAGGAGCTGGCGCTGTACAGCGTCACCAGCCCGAACGAGAGGAGGAGCAGTGTCGCCGTCATGATCACGGCCGGCTCCCATCCACGACCGAGGCCGGTGTCGGGCAGGGAGACGGGTCCCGCGGGCCGAACGTCGACGCGCCGCCGCATCAGTCCTCCCCCCGAGCCAGGGCCGCGAACCGGCGGCCCCGCTCCTCGTAGCCCGAGAAGGCGTCGAAGCTCGAGCACGCCGGGGCCAACAAGACCGCGTCACCGGGTCGCGCCTCCGCGCGAGCCGCCATGACCGCATCCTCCAGCGCCTCCGCCCGCACCACCCGCACGGCGCCCTCCAGGGCGCCCGCGATCCGCTCCCCCGCAGCACCGTATGCGATCGCGGCGCGGACAGGGGGTCCGGAAGCCGGCAGCAGGTCACCGAAGTCCTCGCCCTTGTCCCAGCCGCCGAGCAGCACGACGACCGGCCTGTCGAGGCTGGCCAGGGCGCTCCGGGCCGCCGCCACGTTGGTCGCCTTGGAGTCGTTGACCCAGAGGATCCCGCCCCGCTCGAGGAGGGGCTCCAACCGGTGGGACATGGGCGAGAAGGAGGCGAGCCCCCGCCGGAGCGCGGCGGGCTCCGCTCCCACGAGTCGAGCCGCCACCGCTGCCGCCAGGCCGTTGAGCGCGTTGTGACGGCCCAGCAGCGCCAGATCGGATACCGACCCGAGGGGCGTAGCGGTGCCGCCCAGACGAAGGACCAGGTCGTCCCCGTCCAGGTAGCCCCCCTCGAAGTCGTCGGCCTCGCCGAACCAGTACCGCACGCCCGCCGCGTCGCCCGCCAGGGCGCCGACCTCGGGGTCGTCGCGGAAGAGCACCCACCGGCTCTCGGCGGTGGCGTTGTCGAAGAGCCTCGCCTTGTCCGCGTAGTACGCCTCGACGGTCGGGTACCGATCGAGGTGGTCGGGAGCCAGATTCGTGACCACGCCGACCGCCGGCGCGAACGTGTCGATATCGGCGAGCTGAAACGAGCTCACCTCCAGGACGAACCAGTCCGGCGGCGGATCCATGAGGGCCAGCTCCGAGGCCGGCGGGCCGAAGCCTCCCCCGATGTTCCCGCCCAGTCCCACGGCGATTCCGGCCTCCTCCAGCAGGTGGGCCGTCAACGCAGCGGTGGTGGTCTTCCCGTTCGTCCCGGTCACGGCGATCAGTGGACGTGAGAGGAACCGAAAGGCGAACTCAGGCTCAGATATCCAGCGGACGTTCCGCCCCACGAGGGCCCGGAGAACCGGAGCGTCGGGCGGGATTCCCGGACTGACCACCACGGTGTCCGCTGACGCGATCCGGTGCTCGTCGTGAGCCCCGAGCTCGACGTGGGCACCGAGCGCTTCGAGCTCGGCTCCAGCAGCTGCAGCCTGGGGGTCAACGCGCAGATCCGAGACATAGACCTCTCCTCCGTGCTCGAGGGCCAACCGCGCCGCGGCTCGTCCGCTGGCACCCAGGCCCACGATGGCGACCTGTCCTGCTCCCTTCTCCTTCAATCGATGCCCCCACCCTCAACGGATCTTCAGCGTGCTGAAGCCCAGCATGGCGCAGAGGATTCCGAGGATCCAAAAGCGGATGACCACCTTGGTCTCGGGCCATCCGAGTTTCTCGAAGTGATGGTGGATCGGGGCCATCCTGAAGATCCGGCGGCCCTCTCCGTGCTTGCGTGCGGTGTATTTGAAGTAGCTGGTCTGGAGGATCACCGAGAGCGTCTCCATCACGAAGACGCCCCCGACGATGACCAGCAGGAACTCGGCCTTGAGCAGGATGGCTATGACGCCGATCGCTCCGCCCAGGGCCAGCGAACCGGTGTCGCCCATGAAGACCTCTGCGGGATGGGCGTTGAACCAGAGGAAGCCCAACGCCGCGCCGGCGAGCGCGACGGCGAAGATGGCCATCTCGCCCGAGCCCGGGAGGTAGAACAGGCCCAGGTAGCGGGATGTGTCGACCCGGCCGATGACGTAGGCGAAGATCCCGAAGGTGGCGGCGGCGATGCCGGACAGACCGGTGGCCAGCCCGTCCAGGCCGTCCGTCAGGTTCACCGCGTTGGAGGTGCCCGACACGACCGCGCCCACGAAGACGACGTAGACCGGCGTCCAGAACACGGCCGCCCAATCGGCGAAGAACGGCAGGCTGGTCCAGTTGGGCGGGATGGGCCACGCGGGGAAGAACACGAGGAACAGCCCCAGGCCCAGGCCGAACGTCCACTGCCCGACCATCTTGTAGCGTGCGACGAGACCCTCGGTCCGGCCTCGGACCACCTTGAGGTAGTCGTCGAGGAAGCCCAGGATCCCCATCCAGAGCAGCGCGACGAGGCAGACCACCGTGTAGACGTTGGTCAGCTCTGCCCAGAGCAGCGTCGAGAGGGTAGCCGACAGCAGGATCAAGATGCCGCCCATCGTGGGCGTCCCGGCCTTGACCAGGTGGGTCTCCGGACCCACGGTACGGACCACCTGGCCCACGCGCAGACGGGTGAGCCAACGGATGGTCCCGGGGCCGAGCACGAATGCGAGCAGCAGCGCCGTGACCACGGCGCCAGCGGCCCGAAACGTGATGAACCGGAACAGGTTGAACACGATGTGCACGTCTGCGAACTGGGGCAGCAGGTGGTAGAGCACGACTAGGCCACCTCCTCTGCACCGGTGCCGAAGTCCCGCTCCAGCGGTTCCAGCAGCCGCTCCAGGCGAACTCCGCGGGAACCCTTGAGCAGCACTGCGGCTCCTGCCCGCAGTCGCCCGGACATGGCGTCGTAGGCCCCCTCCACCGGTCGGCTCACCACGAGCCTGCCGTCGCGCAGCACGCGGGACGCGTCGGCGGAGCGCTCCGTGGCGTCCGCGAAGGCCCCCGTGGCCACCACGAGCTCGAAGCGGCGCGAGAGGGCGTCCGCCAGCAGCTCGTCATGGAGCGCGTCCGATCGATCCCCCAGCTCCAGCATGGAGCCCAGGACAGCCACCCGGCCTTCTGCCGCGGGCAGGGCCTCCAGGAGGTCCAGCGCGGCGCGGACGCTTTGCGGGTTGGCGTTGTAGCAGTCCACGAGCACGGTCAAGCCGCCCAGCCGGCGAATCTCTCCCCGCAGGGACCCAGCCGTGACCCCGGAGACGCCACTCACGGCCGCGACGGCGGAGACGCCCACCAGGTCCGCGACCGCGAGGGCCAGAAGGGCGTTCACGACTGCGTGGCGTCCGGGCAAGGACAGGGACGCCTCCTCGCCATGCCACCGGAAGCGATAGCGGCCCTGGTCGTCCACTCGGGGGTCGGCGGGACGTAGATCGGCGTCTGCCCGGTCCGTCCATCCCGCCACCCGAACGCCCGGTACGATGGCGCGGGCCGCGTCAGCGAGCTCGGGGGGCTCGTCGCCGACCACCGCGGAACCGGTGGCCGGCAGCCCCCTCAGGAGGTCGAGCTTCTCGGCCAGGACACCGGCGAAGGAGCCGAGCTTCTCCAGGTGGGTCTCGCCGACGGTGGTCACAACTCCTACCTCGGGCTCTGCGATGGCAGTGAGAATGCCGATCTCGCCGGGCTCGTTGGTACCCATCTCTACGACTACCACCTCGGCGTCTTCCGGGGCGGCCAGCAGCGTGAGGGGAACGCCGATCTGGTTGTTGAGGTTGCCCCGGGTCGCGTGCACCCGGAGCTCCCGGGACAGGGCGCCCCGGGTCAGGTCCTTCGCCGTGGTCTTCCCGGCCGACCCGGTGATGCCCACGACGCGGGCCGACAGGGACCGGCGGCGGTGACGGGCCAGGAGGCCCAGGGCCCGCAACGTCCCGTCGACCTCGTAGCAGCGAGCGCCGCCCGCGTCCACGGGACGGGAGACCACTGCCCCGGCGGCGCCCTGGGCCACGGCCTGACCGATGTAGTCGTGGCCGTCGAACCGGTCTCCCTCCAACGCCACGAACAGGTCGCCCTGGCCCACGCTCCGGCTGTCGGTGCTGACCGCCCGGTACGTGACCGAGGGGTCCCCCGCGGTCGGAGTCAGGCCCAACGCGGCCCGCACCTGGTGGTCCGTCCAGACGAAGGCCGTCACCGTACCGCGCCTCCGCTCAGGTAGCCGCGCACCACCTCGCGCTCGTCCAGTGGCAGCCGCTCACGACCCACGACCTGGTGGCGCTCGTGGCCCTTCCCTGCCAGAAGCACCAGATCGCCTTCCGTCGCCATCTCCAGGCCGGCCCGAATGGCCTGACGCCGGTCGGCCAGGCGGATCCCGTCGAAGCCGGGCATGCCGGCCACGATGTCGTCGATGATGGCCTCGGGATCCTCGGAGCGGGGGTTGTCCGACGTGACCACCGCCACGTCCGCCCAACGTGCCACCACACCGCCCATCAGCGGCCGCTTGGTGGCGTCACGGTCGCCTCCGGCGCCGAAGACCACGATCAGCCGGCCGCGCACGACGGGGCGTAGCGTTGCCAGCACCCGGCCCAGGGCTTCGGGGGTGTGGGCGAAGTCGATCAGCACCGGGCAGGGATCGCGGGTCACCATTTCCAGGCGGCCGTCCACCTGCGGAGCCGTCCGGAGTCGGCGGGCCACCTCGGCGAGCGGGATCCCCGCCACCACGGCGACGCCCGCAGCGGCCAGGGCGTTCTCGACGTTGAAACGGCCCAAGAGGGGAACGTCCACCGACTCCCCGTCACCGCCGTGTACCAGCTCGAAGCGTGCACCACCGTCGTGGAGCTCCACCTCCCGGGCCCTCAGATCCGCAGACTCACAGGTCCCGTAGGACAGCCGCCGTACGCCCTGGCGCACCAGGGCGGCCCACGCCGGCTCCTCCTGATTCACGACCGCGTTGCCGTCGTCCTTGACCAGCTCGAGCAACCGGGCTTTAGCGGCGACGTAGGCCGGCTGGTCGCGGTGGTAGTCCAGGTGATCCCGGCCGATGTTGGTGAAGACGGCGGTGTCGAAGCGGATCCCGTCCAAGCGCCGCTGGTCCAGCGCGTGCGAAGACGCCTCCATCACCACGGACGCCACGCCGTCGTCGGCCATCTCCCTGAGCCAGCCCGCGAGCTGTACGGGCCCGGGCGTGGTCAGCCCTTCGGTCCCCGGCCGCACCTCGCCGTCCGCGTCGATGAGGCCCAGCGTGCCGATGGCCGTCGACGGGCCCTTCGCTCCGAGCAGGTGACGGGCCAGGATCGCCGTGGTCGTCTTGCCGTTGGTCCCGGTCACTGCGGTCGTGTACAGCTCGCGCCAGGGCGAACGGGCGATGATGTCCGCGGCCAGCGCACCCGCGAGCCGGCCGTCCTGCACCACGAGGTGGGGCACCGACACGTCGGAGATCCGACGCTCGACCACCGCGGCCACCGCGCCCGCGGCCACCGCTGCGGACAGGAAGCGGTGGGCGTCATGCTCGAGCCCCACCCACGCCACGAACAGGTCGCCCGGCTCCACCGACCTGGAGTCCTGGCTCACCCCCGAAACGGCCACGTCCTCCGACCCGTGCACCTCCGTCAGGAGGCCGCGAGCGCGGAGGACCGCCGCCACGGAGCCGAGGGTCAGAGCGACCTCAGCCATCGTCCCCCGTCCGGGTCCGCAGGCTGACGGTGTCGCCAGGCGCCAAGCGCGTACCGGCGGCGGGTATGGTTCCGGTGATGGCCCCGTCGGCGCCCCACGAGACGTGGAGCCCCAGCGCGTGGAGGCGTCGGATCGCGGCCCGGGCCGAGAGTCCCGAGACGTCCGGGACGGGAACGGGCGCCGTCGCGTCGGGCGGGGAGGGCGGAGCTGGCGAGGTGACCGGGTCCAGTGACTGGGACGCGAAGGCGACGGGCACCTCCCCGGCTTCGGACCCGTCGCGCTCGGTGCGGCGGGCCATGGCGGCCAGGGCCCGGCGATCGATGGGCGCCCGCCGGGCGGCGAGGATGGCCTCCAAGGTGGCCCGCGTCACGGGAGCCGCGGTGGCGCCGCCGTAATAGGCTCCCTGGGGTCGCTCCAGCTTCACGAAGATGACCAGCTGCGGATCCTCGGCCGGGAAGAAGCCGATGAAGGACGAGTAGTAGCCGCCCTGCGCGTACCCGCCGTTGGCGTCGTACGCCCGGGCGGTTCCGCTCTTCCCGGCGACCGAGAAGGTGGTCAGCCGAGCGCGGGTCCCGGTGCCCTGGTCGACGACCTCCACGAGGACCGGCGTGATTTCTCGGGTGACGCGCTTCGGTACGACACGGCGGACCACGCGTGGGCGATTTCGGGTCACCACGCGTCCCCGGCGGTCGCGGACCTCCCGGATGAGACGCGGCTCCATGAGCTTGCCTCCGTTGGCCAGGGCACCGTACGCCATGGCCATCTGCAACGGCGTCACCGAGATCTCGTAGCCGATCGCCAGGGAAGCCGCGGACTGGCCGGACCAACGATCGGGCCGACGGAGAATGCCAGCCGCTTCTCCCGGGATCCCGATCCCGGTGATGACCCCGAAGCCGAAGTCCCGGAGGTTCTCGTACTGCTCGGCCGGCCTCAGGCCCTGGGCCAGCTTGGCCACGCCGACGTTGGACGAGTAGCGAAGCGCCTCCGCCAGGGTGAGGTAGCCGCCCTTCGGGTGCACGTCGTGCAGGGTGCGCCCTGCCACACGCCACTGGCCGACGCCGGTGTCTGCGCTGTCCTGCATCGTGGCCACGCCCTCGTTGAGGATGGCCGCCACGGTGAAGGGCTTCAGCGTCGAGCCCGGCTCGTACGGGGTCGTGAGCGCCGCCAGGCCGCTGGTGGCCCCTCCCGGGAGGGAGACCATGGCCAGTATCTCGCCCGTGGCGGGGTCCGTGATCAGGAGATCGCCCCGCCGGGCTCCGGTCTCACGGATCTGATCGCTCAGAGCCTCGTGGGCGATCTCCTGCAGATCCATGTCCAACGTGAGGACCACCTGGCCCCCCGGCTGCGGAGGCTCGACCAGGACCGTCTCTCCCGGGACGGGATCGCCGTTGCTGCCCCGAGCCTGGATCTCCTCGCCCGCGTCACCGCTGAGCAGGGAGTCGAACGCCTGCTCGATCCCGCCGGCGCCGCGGCCATCCTGTACGCTGCCGAGCAAGGGCCGGGCCAGATCCCCGTGGGGGTAGTACCTCGGCAGGCTCCGCTCCAGATAGATGCCGCCCCCGCCTCCCAGGGTCTCCTTGACGGATGGCGGATAGTGACCGCTGACGACCACCCATCGCTTCTTCGAGGTGGTGAGGCGCTTGGCCCGGCCGGTCGACAGCTCCAGGGCATCGGCCAGTCGCTCGGCCGCCGACTGTGCGTCCTCGAGCTCATGGGGAGCCACCGCCACCCGCACGCGCTCCCGGCTGACGGCCATGGGAACCCCGTCTCGATCCACGATCGAGCCCCGCGGCGCCGGCACCTGAACCGTCTTGCGATGCTGCTTCCCGGCTACACTCCGCCACTCGGTGCCCTCCACGAGCTGCAGCTCACCGGCTCTCAACAGAATCAGGGCGGATCCCAGGAGCCAGCCGGCCAACAGGAGGCGCCGGCGGAAAGCGGCTCTGCGTTCCAGCTTGGTCATCCGCTTCACCGCTGTGCTCCGGTCAGGTAGACGATCTCCGCGGCCTCGGGCGTGTGCATGCCCAGACGCCGCTCCGCGACCTCGACCACGTAGCCGCGGCTCTCCAAGCGCTGAATACGGCGGGCGAGCTCGTCCCGCTCGGCGACCGCGACGGACACCTCGGTCCGGACCACGTCGAGTGCGGCGAGTCCCTCCAATGCCCGACCCTGGCGCCATGCCACGAGCGTGAGGGACGCCAGGAGGGCGGCGACGGCCAGCGCCACGAGACTGGATCCGGACAGGCGCTTCACGCCGCTTTCCTCCAGGCCCGCAGACGGGCGCTCCGGGCTCTTGGGTTGCGGGCGACCTCGTCGTCGCTGGGGCGCACGGGCTTCTTCGTGAGGGTGACGCCCAGGGGGACGCCCCGGCACACGCACACCGGGAACTCGGGAGGACATACGCACGCCGCGCTCCAGCTCCGGAAGGTGAGCTTGACGACACGGTCCTCGAGGGAGTGGTAGCTGATCACGACGAGGGTGCCGCCGGGGAGGAGCGCCGGCAGCAAGCCCTCCAAGCCCTGCTCGAGGGACTGGAGCTCCTGATTCACGGCGATTCTCAGGGCCTGGAAGATCCGGGCCTTGTCCCGCTGGGAGGGGGCGCTGCCCCGGGCAGCGCTCAGCGCGCCGACGAGATCGTCGCTCGTTTCGAAAGGACGCTCGGCCCGGCGGCGCACGATGAACCGGGCCAAGCGTCGTGCCCGGGGCTCTTCGCCAAAGGTGCGGAAGATCTCGGTCAGATCTCCCTCGGAGGCTTCGTTCAGCAGCTCCGCCGCGGTGGCAGCAGACCCCTCCGCACCTTCCATGCGCATGTCGAGGGGCACGCCGCGGCGGAAGGCGAAGCCGCGGCCGTCTGCGTCGAGCTGGCGCGAACTGACTCCCAGGTCCAGGAGCGCACCGCTCAGGACCGCGTCTCCGACTCGGGCCTGAATCACCTGGTCGAACCGTCCGCGCTCGAGGACCACCCGGGCACCGAGAGGCTCCAGAGCCTTCCGGGCCTCGGCAAGCGCCTCCGGATCGCGATCGCAACCGAGGAGGCGGCATTCAGCGCAAGTCTCGAGCACCGCCCGGGCGTGCCCCCCACCCCCCACGGTGCCGTCGAAGAAGAGGCCCGCACCCCTCGGTGCCAGGTAACCCAGAACCTGCTCGACGAGCACCGGCTCATGGTATGCATCGTCTCCCACGCGTCAGCCGAAGATCTGGGAGGCGAACCGACGGAAGTCTTCGGTCCGTTCGCTCAAGGCCGCGTCGAACGCGGCGGGGTTCCAGATCTCGATGCGGTCGATGTTCCCGACGAGCCGAACGGCGCCGTCCAGGGAAGCGGCCTGCTGCAGCCAGGCGGGCACCAGGATCCGCCCCTGCTTGTCGGGCTTCACCTCCACGGCCTGGGAGGCGATGGCCATCACCTCGTTCCACGCCTCTGGCTGGCTCCGGCGATAGTCCATCAACCGGCTCTGGACGCCCTCCCAGGTGGCCTCGGGCAGAAGTGTCAGGGCAGGCGGCTGCCATTGGAGCAGGACGAAGCGCTCACTGCCAGCCGCCCGACGAAATGCCGACGGGAGGCTGACGCGCCCCTTCCCATCCATCTGGTAGTCGTATCTGCCGAAGAATCCGCTCACGGCCCCCGATCGCCCACCGTTTAGTCAGCTTACCCACACTTCCCCACTTTTTGCCACCATGGTCCCCAAGATGGGACGCGACCCCGCCGACGTCAAGGATCCATTTTCAAGAAAAACGAGGACCGCGCGAATTCGCCTGCCGAGGTCCGGATTCGGCCCCTCTTGCTGTTATTCTGTGGGTTTCCAGCCTGACCGGCTCGCACCTGCCGACAGGACTCGAGGGGGTATTTCGGGAAATTTTCGGGTCATGGGTCACGTCGCGCGCGTGCTCCCCACCCTTCCCCACTCCCGACTCGCCTCCAAATGGGTCGCCGGGGGAGCCGGGATTCGAGGGATGAGCCGGGGAGGAGCTGCGGTGGGGCGGCAGCTTGCTGACCTCACCGAGCCCCACAGGGAAGACCGGGCATGTCGCAAGCTAGTGTGGTACTGCAGAAGTCTGGTAGCTACCGAGGGGGCCGATGCGCCCGAGCCGGCAAGGCGCGGAGACGAGTAATGGCAGCGCTGTTGCGAGGAACCGCAACGCCGCCGGGCGGGATGCAGTGGCTCTCGAATAGCATCACGACTCTTGCAGCACCACCACATAAGTGGGGGGCAATGCGAAGGCGCCGCGAGGTAAATCCCCGCGGCGCCTTCGGTGGCTGGAGACCCAGGGGGCGATCAGCGCCCTCGCTTGATGATCGCCTCTTGGATCTCGATGTAGGTGCTGGTGGCGTCCAGGAACTGCTGCAGATTGATGGACGGCTGCTCGTTGGCGTAGGTAGCGCCCGCCCGGAACAGCGTCATCGCCTGCTGGAACAGGGGCAACGTCTGCTGCGCCGTCTCCAGCGTCTGGGATTCCTGAGTGATCCGACCCCTGTTGTACAGGGCGAAGCCATGCCAGAAGTCCAGCTGAGCCTTCATCCGGTCGCTGACGTCGAAGGTCTTGGCGGCGATGAACATCTCCTGCGCATAGCGGAAGTCGTTCTGCTGCACGCCCTCGGAGTAGCCCCGGCTGAACACCAGACCGGCCACCACGTCCACGGGCTGCTCACCCCGCTCTGCGGCCTCCTTGAGCCTGGGGAGGGCCTCCTCCACCCGGCCTTCGTCCAGGAGCCAGCGGCCCTGACGCACGGAGACGTTGGGGTAGTCCGGATCGATGGCCTTCAACTCGTCCAGGGCGTCGATGGCCTCGTCGATGCGACCGGCCCGACCCAGGGCATCTGCGTAGATCGACCAGAGGGCTCCCTCTTCGGCGTGGGTCTGGAGCGCCCGCTCGGCCAGGCCCAGCGACTCGTCCATGCGGCCGAGCTGCATGTTGGCGGCCACCATGTTGCGGACCTGAGACGCGTTCATGTCCGCACCTTCGGCCGCGTAGACCGCTTCGAACGACACGAGCGCTTTGTTGTAGAGCTCCACCACCTCCGGGGCTAGCTCCGCGTCCTCGGCAGCCGGTTGGTCGCCCATGGCCTGCGTTGCCGCGGCGAACGCGAAGTTCCCGTGCTGCTTCTGGAGCTCGATGTTGTCCGGCTCGAGGTTCAAGCCCTCCTCGATCATCATCATCGCGCCGGCCGGATCGCCTTCCTGGGCGAGCTCATAGGCCACGTGCATCCGCACCTGCGAGTTGCCGGGATTCAGCTCGAGGTAGCTGTTGTAGTGGGCCCGCGACTCGTCGATCCGGCCGAGCTGGATCGCCACGAACCCGGAGGTCTGGAGCGCGTTCTCGTGGATCGGGTTCAACTCGATAACCTGACCGAGCTCCTCGTAGGCCTCCTCCATCCGGTCCAGCTCCATCAGCACCCGGGCTCGCGTGTACCGGGCGCTGACGGCGCCAGGCGAAAGCTCGATGGCCCGGTCGCAGTTCGTGAGAGCGTTGTCCCACTGCTGGGAGGTGGCGTAGTCGCCGCAGAAAGCGGCGAAGCGCGTCTGCTGCACGAGCAGGTCGAACGACTCGAAGATGGACTGGGCGGCGGCCTCTTTGTCCTTCTCCGGCACCGTGAACTGCTCCACGTCGAAGCTCTCGCCGTTGGCCACGGAGATGAAGGTGGCGTCGACCGCGTACTCTGTCCCGGTCTGGCCGTAGGTGCCGCACATGACCAGCTGGGCGTTGATCTGGCTGGCCAGCTGTCGGGTCTGGATGCAGGTGAGCTCGTCATAGTCGAGCTTGAACTTCTTGGCCGCGTCCTTGGCCTCCCTCTCTTCGACTGGCTGGTGCGTAGCGAGATCGTCGATGAGCTCCCGGAACTCCTTCGCCACGTCCTTACCGAAGTTCTTGTCGGCTTGCTCGTCCAGCCTCTCGAGGTTGGGCACCAACACGCGGAAACGTCCGGTGACCTCCTGCTCCTGCGCCTGACCGCCCGTTGGCGCGACAGGAATCACGAGGAGGGCCGCTATCAAGGCCAGCGTGCCCTTCATCAGCCGTCCGATCATCTTCCAGTCTCCTGAAGTTGGACCTGTGCGGAGTCCAAGGCCCGGGGGGCCTATTCCAACACGGTTTCGCACTTACCCGCGAGCGCTTTGGCCCGGGCCGAAAAGAATACTTGCTAAGCTTGAGAATTTATGCATATCCCGGCCAAAGGGTCAACCGGGATTGATTTCGTCGGGAGCGTCCGAGAGTGCTCCTGCATGGCGCGGGCCAACTGGCCCCGCGTCGTCGCTGTATTCTTACATCGCCCGTCTGCCGAAAGATCCCGCTCATCGGCGGGAGCTCGGGTCACGTGTTTCTGTCGTGATCCTGCACGTCCTGTTGCCTCCGCGCAGCAGGGTCCCTGACCCGGAGCCACCGGTGCGGCCCGTGCGATCTCGCTCTGCCGGACTGGCGGACCGAGTCCATGTACAGCGTCCCGGGCCTGGCGTCAACCCTCAAGGGACCGACCGAGACCCACGGCCTCAGGGTGTCTATGCGCCGGCAGGGGGAGATTCTTACAGCCGGGGCCCGCTCGAGCAGGTAAGGCGGGGGATCGGCCTCTACGGTCCGTGTCCCGAGCGGCTCTGGCCGCGAGCTCTCGCGCCGCTCCTGCCCGAGGCTCAGAAGGGGCCGTCGAAGCTTCCGATGCGGGCGCGCGTCTCGGCGGAGATCCGTTTGGACTTGCCAGCGTCGTAGTCGTACATGACCTGCGTCGTGTGACCCGTGACCAAGCGGCCTCTCTCGGGGGACCGCACCTCGTAGGTCATCTCGAAGTGCTTCCGACCCATGCGCGTCACCCGGACGCCCACGTCCAGCGTGTCCGGCCACAATACGCGCTGGTGGTACCGGACCGTGACCTCGGCAAGGACGTAGTCGATGTCGTCCAGGCCCGGGCGACCCACGACGGTCCTCCAATACGCGGCGCGGGCTTCCTCCATGTAGATGAGCGCCTGGCCGTGATGGGCATGACCGCCCATGTCGATGTCACGGAACCGGACCTCGACCGGATGACGGAAGTTGAACTCGACGTCCTGCACGACCATGGAATGTCTGCCCTCTGCTGAGTGACGATCACGGATAGGGGACCTATTCTCCCTCCGTGAGCCGTGAAATCAAGAGGCGCCCATAACGAATCAGGGGGCCCGGCGTCGTCGCCGGGCCCCCTGATTCGCGCCTGGGTGGGTGCCGCTCAGTTGCGGAGGAGCTCGATGCCCCCGGAGCCCGTGTCGATGAC
This sequence comes from Gemmatimonadota bacterium, assembly GCA_039589315.1. Taxonomy (GTDB): domain Bacteria; phylum Gemmatimonadota; class Gemmatimonadetes; order Longimicrobiales; family Gaopeijiaceae; genus JBDHHQ01. The sequence continues at coordinate 40,747 of JBDHHQ010000036.1, read as the reverse complement.
GATGGTTCCCTGACCGTCGCCGATCACGCCACGCAGGTAGTCCCGCCGTACGCTGCGGATTTGAATCGGCAGGTCCACGTCGATGCCGCCGCTTCCCGTCTCCACCTCGACGGTCGCTCCGACGTCGGCGGGCATGCGGACGGTAACCGAGCCAGAGCCCGTATCCACCTCCAGGCGGTCGATGTCCTGAAGGAGCTCCACCTCGACGCTGCCGCTACCCGTGTCCACGTACACATCCGCGGAGCCGACGCCGCTCAGCTCGACGCTCCCCGAGCCGGTGTCGACGCTCACCGAGCCGGCGGTGAGGTCGGATCCCCGCACTCCGCCCGACCCGGTGTCGACGCTCACGGTTCCGCCGTCCACGCGCCGGAGCTCCACGCTCCCCGATCCCGTATCCACGATCACGGCGCCGGTGATGTCCTCCACGACTACGCTCCCCGATCCGGTGTCCACGATCAGGTCACCCCGGATGCTCCTGGCCTCGACTGCGCCGGAGTGGGTGTCCAGCCGCAGATCGGATGCGACGTCCACCGCCTGAATCTCTCCGGCGGCCAGATACACGCGGACGTCCTTGCCGGCTGGAACCGTGATCCGAAGGTCGGCATGCGCTTCCAGACCTCGACCAGACCCGGATACCTCCACCCGATCGCCGCCGCGGCCGCCGAACGTGCCGTCGTCCCGGACCTGGAGCTGGGTGCTGCCGCTCCAGCCCCGAGTGTCATAGACGACCCGGTCGGAGGGGTAGATGACCCGCAGCGTTTCGCGGCCGTCGATCCGGTCCACCTCCACGCTCAGCTGCTGGGCGTCGGAGCCGCCCCGGGTCACTTCCACGACCACGTCGGAGCCGGAACCACCCACCACCTCCACCTCTCCAGCCAGGTTGTAGATGGATACGTCGGTCCCGCCCAGCTCGTACGACTCCTGGCCCGCCAACCCCGACGCGGCCAGCGCGGCGGCGAGCGCGACGAATCCCGCGTTTCTCACGTTCATATGTGTCTCACCCCTGTTTGTATGTGTGTCTCGCTCTGATCAGCGAATGCGAATCGACCCGTTCACGGTCGTCAGCTCGATGTCAGGCCCTCCCGCGCCCAGGGCTCCCACGGCGTGCCGTCGGGACATGCGGCCCTGGACGGTGAACGGCAGGTCGGTCTCCAGACCTCCGTTGACCCAGGACGCCTCGACGTCGGCGTCGAGGTCATCGGGGACGTCCAGCGAGATGCTGCCGTTGACCGTCTCGAACTCCAGGGTGCCATCCCAATCATGGCTGTCCATGACGGCGCGGATCGAACCGTTGACGGTCTGTGCCGCCACGGACCCGGAGGTGGACAGCTCGAGCCCACCGTTGACCGTGGCTGCCGCCACGTCGGACGCGAGGTCCGCGGCTCGAACGTCTCCGTTCACGGTCCGTCCATGGAAGTCCACTCCCTCCGGAACGCGTACGTGGAAGGTGACCTGGACGTCGTTGTTGCGGACGCTGTTCTTGCCACCGTCGCCGGGCTCACAACGGTTGTCCCGGCCCGGGTACACGGCGCATACCGTGACGCCCCCGCTGTGCTCAACCACCTCGATGCGCACCTCGTCGGGATCGCTCCGCCGCGCTCGCTTCTCGGCCACCACCTCCACCGACGACCCCCTGCCCCTCTCGGCCACGATGTCACCGTTCACGCCCTTGATCTCGATGGCGTCTCCCCCATCGACCCTGCCTTCCCAGCGGAACTCGCCTTCCTGGCTGGATGGAGCGGACGCGTTCGACGCCTTCGCCTCGGCGTTGCCCCAGATTTGATCCGAAGCCCAGTGCACCAGGTCCACCGTTCGCTCCACGACGCCCTGCGTCACGTGGGCAACCTTGCCGAGGGTCGACCCGTGTCCGGCCGATCCGTCTGCGTTCCGCGCCTGGAACACACCCAGCGCCACCAGAGCCACCGCGGCCACGAGTGCCAGTTTCCCGAACCTCTTCATCGTTCCTCCCGTGCGAGTTGTATCGCGCCCCTACCGGCGTCAGCGGCGGCGCAGCCTGATGTTGCCGTCGAATGCCTCGAGGAAGAGCTTCGCGCCGCCGTCCCCCAGCGTGAAGCGGAGCTCCTTCCCTGCGGCGAATCGCTCCATGGTCACGGCGAAGTCGGACTCGAAGTCGCCGTCGAAGGTCGACACCACGACCGACGCGCTCACCGGCGGCGAGAGCGCCACCGTTACGTCGCCGTCGTGGGTGACCAGCCTGTATTCCCCTCGGGATGCCAGGGCACCCGAGAAGTAGATGCTCCCATCTACCGTGCCCCCCTCCACTGTCGCCCCGGAGACGTCATCGAGCACGACGTCCCCGTCGACCGTCTGTGCGACCACGGGACCCCTCACCCGGCGGACGAAGATGTCGTCGTCGCCCGACGCGGCCGTTACCGGCCCGTCCACGTCTTCCACGGTTACCGTCCCCTCGACCGACCGAGCGGACACCGGGCCCCGAGCGTCGGACACCTCGACGTCGCCCTCGACCGTCCTGACCGACACGCCTCCGTTCACGCCACGGATCGAGGCGTCCAACTCGTGCCCCCGCACGTCGATCGAGATCCACTCCGGCACCGTGACCACGTACCGCTCACGGTCTCCCTCGTAGCGCCGATCGGGGCGCACCTGCACCGCGCCGGTTCGTCGGTCGACACGCACCCCGGCTTCGTCGCCCCCGTTGGAGACCACACGCACCTCGTCTCGTCCCCACGTCTCTACGGAGACCCGCCCCGAGAGGTTTTGCAGGACCAAGCGGTCACCCCGGGTGACGGTGACGGTCGTGTCCGCCGGGGCCGCCGAGCCTGCCGCGATCACGGGATCGGGCGCGGCCGCGGACGGGCCTACGGACGCCAGCGCCAGAACCAGGAGGGGCGTCAGCTGGACCATTGGAACGCCACCGAGGCGTCACGGAGGTACTCGAGCTTGCGCTGGCGAGCCCGCTCCAGATGGCCCTCCAGGAAGGTGTTGCCCGGATCTACGGCCAGCGCCCGGCGAGAATCCTCGATCGCCCGATCGATGGCCGCGAGGTTCTTCTCCAGGATGCGCACCGTATGCGGGGCGAGCTCCGAGCGATGCCGGGCCAGGAGCTCCTCCAGCTCGCCCAACTCGTCCGTTTGCGTCGCATCCCCCGTCGCCACGTCCGCGGACGACGGCTCGCCAGCGGCGGTGCGGAGCGCCGGCACCGCCTGGCCGATCTCCGGCGTTGCGGAGCCGGACGCCAGGGGCACCTCGGGGAGGAGGAGCCAGGCGCCGGTCCCCGAAGCCAGTGCGAGAGCCAGGCCGGCAGCCACGAGCTGCGGAATGGTGAGCCGGACTACGCGGCGCCCGGCCGGCCAGCCGTCGATCTCCCGGCGGCTCACGAGGTCGATCACATCCGGTGCCTTCGTGTCCGGGGCGATGCCCTCGCGGATACCGCGCCAGAGCTCTCGGCTCGGCTCCCGGTCGCTGAGGCGCCGGGCCCGCTGGACGACGGCGCGGAGTTGCTCCAACGTCGCGCTGCACTCCGCGCACTCCTCGACGTGACGCTCGACCCGGACCGCCTCGTCTTCGGCCAGATGACCGTCGAGGTAGTCCGAAAGACGGTCCGTCCACTCGTGCTTCATCTGCGGCCTCTAGTTCAGGTGGTTCCTGAGGAGCATACGCGCCCGGTGAAGCTGTGACTTCGACGTCCCGGTGCTGATCCCCATGGCTGCGGCAATCTCGTCATGGGAGTAGCCCTCCACGTCGTAGAGCACGAACACCTGCCGGGCCCCGTCGGGCAGACGGCTCAATGCCGCCTCGAAGTCCATGGCGAAGCCGGGCAACTCCTGCCGTCCGCTCACACGCTCCAGGATTCCCTCCACATCCACGTGACGCTCCCGATGGCGGGCCAACGTCGTTCGTCTCGACAGAATCAGGTTCACTGCAAGCCGGTGCAGCCAGGTGCCGAAGCTCGACGACCCCTTGAAGGTCCCCAGCTTACGCCACGCCCGTATGAAGACCTCCTGCGTCAGGTCATCCGCCGCGTCGTCGCCAGCCATGCGGCGGGCGAGAGAGTGCACCCGCGCCACATGGGCGCGGTACAGGCGCTCGAACGCCTCGGCGTCTCCGTTCGCTGCAAGCACCGCGTCTGTCACGTCAATCCGCGGCCTCGCGTCGGCTGTGCTGGCTTCCAGAGGTCATCCCCGGGTCGATTTCTCGGTTCATCTGGTTGGACGAGGCAAACGGGCCAGACGTTGGAACGGCTTCGCACGCCGGGATCCAGGTGGCCCCGCCGGAGGGGCCGAGCTTCAGCGATCGGGCCGAGGGTCCGAACCTATTAGGTGTAGGGACCCTGATCCTGGACTCATGCATACAGAGCTCATCTCTGAAGTTCTTGACGATTCCGGCCTTGGCATCAAGGTCCGCGTCAGCGGCTCCATCGAGCGGGAATCGCTTCGCCTCATCGGCGAGGCCTGGGCCGTTCAGGCCCGGGGCCGGGCCCACCGGGTGTGGGTCTGGCTCTATGGCACCGACATGGACGAGAACGGTCCGGCGATCTCGGTCACCTACGTCGAGGAGGACCGGGCACCGCACTTCGACTTCGTGCCTGCATCCACGCTCCTTCTCTACTACATGGGACACGGGGGCGCGTGCTCGGCGGCTCGCTGCTCCTTACACCCCGAGGCCTGACCGGTCGACCCGGTCCCGGCAGGGACCCCGCTTGCTGCCCGGACCTCCACAGCCGAAGTTCCGCGCACTCGGGATCCCCTCTCCGCTGAGCATCGCCTATGGCCGGCTCCGGCAGCGGCAACATCGAGATCATCGCACACCGCGGCTATTCGGCCGTCGCCCCTGAGAACACCCTGGCAGCCCTGAACCGGGCGGTGACGTACGGAGCGAGCGCGGTGGAGTTCGACGTTCAGATCGCCTCCTGCGGCACGCCGGTGCTCTTCCACGACATTCGCCTCGGGCGCACAACCAACGGTGTGGGCCCCCTCCGGCGGCGCACGCTGGACCAGCTCAAGGCCCTGGACGCCGGAAGCTGGTTCTCACTTGACTTCGCCGGCGAGCGGATCCCGAGCCTGGCCGAGGCCCTGGAGCGAATCGGTCCACAGGTGCAGCGCATCTACTGCGAGATCAAGGCCTACCGCGAAATGGAGGACCTGGACAGGATCGTATCCGTGGCGCGGTCGTCCGGTTACCTGGACCGGACGGTGTTCATCTCCCTCCACTGGATCACGCTCGAGCGGGTCTCGAGTCAGGCGCCCGATCACCCCATCGGTTTCATCGTCGACGCTGCGGACCAGATGGACGACGCGCGGAGCCGGGCCCGTGGTCACGGCAGGGCATTCCCCTCGTAGACGAGGGCGTGGCAATCGGGGCGTGGACCGTGAACGAGACCGAGACCGCCGAGCGCCTGCTCAGCATGGGGGTGACCCGCTTCACGACGAACGAGGTGGAGCGGCTGGTGGCCTGGAGCTCGAGCCGCTAGTCGCCACTCGGTTCTCGCGGCCCGCGGCCAGCGTGACCCCGGGCAGGGACGCGAGCCGCTGGATTCGCCGACCCGCGTAGCGGAGGGACGGGCCTCGCGTCGCTCACCCCCGGAGATCGCCCCACACCAGCCCGCCGCCGCTGGGAACGGGGTTATCTTGGTTGTCGGACCGCTCCGGCACGTGACCCGCAGCGGCACCTCGGTGTATCCGTTACAGACTCATCCGCTTCGGCGAAGATCTGCACCAGGGGCAATTCGATGTCGGTGATCTCCCTCGAGGGAGTGCGAAAGCTCTACTGGCCGGGCCCGGTGGCGGCCTTGGCGGGCTTCGACCTGGAAGTCCACCAAGGTGAGATTCTCACGCTTCTGGGACCGAGCGGATGCGGGAAGACCACGGCGCTGCGCACCGTCGCCGGCTTCGAGGCGCCCGACGAGGGCCGGGTGTGGATTCGGGGCGAGTCCGTCGCGGGAAACGGGCGTTGGGTCCCTCCGGAACGGCGGGGCGTGGGCATGGTCTTTCAGGACTATGGGCTCTTTCCTCACCTGACGGTGGGCCAGAACGTGGCGTTCGGCCTCCAGCGGCTGTCCCGGTCCCGCCGGTCCGTACGGGCGCAAGAGGTCCTGGCCAGCCTCGGGCTGCCTCGTCATGCCGACCGGTACCCCCACGAGCTCTCCGGCGGTCAGCAGCAACGGGTCGCGCTGGCGCGGGCCATCGCCCCCGAGCCGGTCGTGGTGCTGCTCGACGAGCCGTTCAGCAACCTGGACTCGCACCTCAGAGACAATGTGCGGGACGAGGTGGTAGCGATCCTTCGCAACTCTGGCATGACATGCGTGTTCGTCAGCCACGACCAGCGCGACGCGCTGGCCATCTCCGACCGGGTCGCGGTCATGAACCAGGGCAAGGTCGAGCAGGTGGGGACCCCGCGGGAGATCTACCGCCATCCGGCATCGGTCTTCGTGGCCACGTTCGTAGGTCGGACGAACCTGCTGCAGGGCGTGGTCCAGAGCCCCGGCGGGTGTGTGCTCACCGACTTCGGCACGTTCTGCAGTGTGGACAGGACCGGCCTGGCCGACGGCACGCCCGTCATGGTCGCCGTCCGGCCCGAAGGCTTCGAAACGGTCGAGCACGGGTCGCTGCGAGGCACGATCGTCGGTACGACCTACACCGGCTCGAACGTGGAGGCGCTGGTCAGCGTACCCACGGCCCAGGGTGGAGCCCGCACGCTCTCGGTGCACCTCGCCTCGAACCGGGCGTACGATCGGGGCGATGCCGTGAGCCTGTCCCTCGTGCCAGACTACGCGTCCATCGTTCGGAACGCCTGCGAGGGGTTGGACTTCTAGTGTCGTGCTGCAGAACACCGCACTAAGCAGGGAGCCCCTGACCGCCGCCGGACACCGACCTCTCCGCCGCCGCGCCCTCCTCGGCCACCGGCAGCGTGAAGAGGAAGGTGCTGCCCTCGTCGGTCCGACTCTCCACCCACGCCCGCCCGCCGTGAGCCTCCACCACGCCCTTGACGATGGCCAGGCCCAGACCCGCACCCGTGCGCCCGCCGCCCTCCAGCTGACGGAATCGGTCGAAGACCCTGGTCAACTGGTCCCTGGGGATTCCGGATCCGTGGTCGCGCACGGAGATCACGACCTCCGCGCCGTTCGGCTCGGCCCCCACGACCACCCGACCGCCCTCCGGAGAGTGCCTGATGGCGTTGTCCAGCAGATTGGCGAAGACCTGCAGGACCCGGGGCCGGTCGGCAAGGACGAGCGGTAGCGTGGCCTCGGACTCGGCCCGGTCGATCGTGACACCCTGCTGCCCGGCGTTGACCCGGGCGAGGCCCACGGCCTCGTCCACGAGGGCCTCCACCGGGTAGGGTCTCCCGAACACCGAGAGGACACCGGCCTCGATGCGGGCGACGTCCAGCAGGGCCTTGATCAAGCCACCCAGCCGTCCCGAGGACCGCTCGATGGCCCTCACGTGGTCCCGCCATTGCTCCGCCGGCATGGGCACGTCCAAGAGGAGCTGAGCGGCCGAGTTGATGGTGCCCACCGGCCCCCGCAGGTCGTGTGAGACCACCGCGACCATCTCGTCCCTGCCCGCAACCGCCTGCCGGAGAGCCCGCTCGGCCCTGCGCACGTCCGTCAGGTCGATGAACGTCAACACGGCGCCCTTCAGGCGCCGTCCGTCCAGCATGGGCCTCGCCTCCAACTGCACGGGAAAGGACGTGCCGTCGTGCCGCCAGAAGTGTCCACGGAGCAGGCGCGTGGGCTCACGGCCTGCCAACAGCGGCGGGACCGGGCAGTCCTCCGGATCGCACCGCAAACCCTCGGGTCCGCCGTGCACCAGATCATGGAGGTCGCGTCCAAGGGCGCCCCGCGGCGCTACGCCCAGGAGGTCGCCGCCCGCTCGGTTCAGGAACGTGCAGCGACCGTCCAGATCGACCCCCAGCACGCCCTCGCCCGTCGCCTCCAACACCGCGTCGATCTCCCGCCGTACCCGGACGGCTTCACCCCTCCGGACGTCGGCCTCCACCACCAGGCCGCGCAGCAGCCGCGCGAGCACCGCGACCACGAGCGTGGCCAACAGCGCGAGGCCCACCAAGCCGATGGTGATCCTCAGCTGGCGGTCGGTGGCCTCCTCCATGCGTGCCTGGCCACGCCGAACCTCCCTCGCGACCGCCTCGTCCAGGACCATGGTCGCCCGCAGCACCCGCTCGTAGCGGGCCTGATTGTCGGGGAGGCTGCTCATGTACATGGTACGGGGGATGAGGCCGTTCAGCGCCGCGGCGTGATGATCGTGCCATTGGAAGGACAGCGTGTAGACGTCGGACTGGAGATCCCCGAGGTCCAACACCTCCAACCTGGCGAGCTCGCTGAGACGCGCCTGGAGCTCGTCGTTCTCCCCCAGGGCCTGGAAGTACGCTTGCCGGAATCGGGCTTCGCCCGAAAGGAGGTAGGCCTGGAGCGCCACCATCTGACGGGCGAGAACCGACTCCAACTCGGCGACCGCCGACCGGGTGGGGTCCAGAACGCCGGCGATCTCGGCGCGGATCTCGCGGGTCTGCCGGGCGGCCACCAGCGGTGCCACGGCCAGAGCCACCAGCGACCCCCCGACGAACAGAATCGCGAACCACGCGTTCCGGGACGCCGCGGCGCCTGGGCGCCCACGGCGGCCCGGCCTGCGCCGCTCCCTGCCCGTTCCCGGGCCCCAAGCCATCGTCTCGCTCGTGGGGCCCTTCGCGTGTCCGTCCACCTGTCCCAGCCGCGCTGCGAAGAAGACGACGTCACACCTTGACGTCGCGTTACTATTGGGAAGCTACCTATACCCGTACCATCCCGAATAGCGAGACGGTCCACACGGCGTGACCAGCGTGCCCCCCTCGAAGCCCCGCGTAACGCCACCGGGAGCGGCCAATCCGACCGCAAGCCCGACCCCTTTGCGGCCGTTACCCAGCGGCGGCCGCGCCGACGGGCGCCCCGCCCGCGCGATTGTCCTCCGGAGCAGACACTCATGAGCGATTCCCCGCCAATCTTCGGCGATCCCCTCTCCAGGACCGAGGCCCCGGCGCAGCGCTTGGCCGTGAAGGACCCCGGCGACCCGGTGATCCTCTGGTTCTCGGAGATCGGCAGGGCCGATACGGCCCGCGTGGGTGGCAAGGCCGCCTCACTCGGCGAGATGTACCAGCAGCTCGTGCCCAAAGGGGTGCACGTGCCCAACGGCTTCGCCACGAGCGCCACGGCCTACCATGCGTTCCTCGAAGAACCGCAGGCACCGGACCAATGGACCCACGTGGACGTGGAGGACCACATGCGGGGCCTGAAGGCGGAAGCCGCCCGTGGGCGGAGCTTGAGGGAGTGTCTGACCATCCTGTTCGCCGACGCGCCCACCGGCGACCACCTGGACATGCACGCCCGCACGGCGCTGGCTCGAGCCTTCGTCCTGGCCACCCCGGTGCCGGCGGCAGTGCGCGAAGGCCTCGCCCGCGGCTACGAGGACCTGTGTGAGGAGTACGGCCGGGAGGTGGACGCGGCCGTGCGATCGTCCGCCACGCGGGAGGATTCGGCCATGGCCTCCTTCGCGGGTCAGTACGAGTCGTATCTGAACATCCGCGGGCTCGGGGAGATCCTGGACACCTGGAAGCGCTGCTGCGCCAGCGCCTTCACCGAGCGCGCCGTGTCCTATCAGCTGAGCAAGGGCATGGATCCGCTGGATGGGGCCCTGTCCGTGGTGGTCATGAAGATGGTTCGATCCGACATCGCCACCTCGGGCGTCATGTTTACCCTGGACCCCGATTCCGGCAACTCCAACGTGGTGCACGTCACGTCGGCCTACGGGCTGGGCGAGCTCGTGGTCCAGGGGAGCGTGTCGCCCGACACCTTCGTGATCTGGAAGGAAGGGCTCCGGCAGGGGCGCAACGCCGTCGTCCATCGCACGCTGGGTGCCAAGGACCGCAAGCTCGTCTACGCCATGCAGGGGGGCACGGCCACCGAGAGCGTCGACGTCGAGGCGGCCCACCGGCGCAAGTGGTCCCTCACCCGCGAGGAGGCGCTGGAGCTGGGGCGCATGGCTCTGGTGATTGAAGAGCACTATGGGCAGCCCATGGACATCGAGTGGGCCAAGGACGGCTATTCGGGCGACCTGTTCATCGTACAGGCTCGACCGGAGACCGTGCACTCCAACGACGCCAGCGGCAGCGTCCTCGAGACGTACGTCATGGCCCCCGAGCTGGTGGCGGACCTGAAGGCCTGGGGCAAGGTCCTGGCGACGGGGGCCGCCGTCGGCACACGCATCGGCGCGGGACGCGTCCGCGTCTATGAGGACTACGAAGAGGTGATCGTGCGGAAGCGGGTCCTGCGGAACATGCTCCGCGCGGGCCGGAAGCTCGAGGACATTCCCACCGCCGAGCGCGTCTTCGACCCCGGTGACGTGCTGGTCACGGAGATGACCACTCCCGACTGGGAGCCCATGATGAAGGAAGCCTCGCTGGTGGTCACCGAGCGGGGGGGACGCACGTCTCATGCCGCGATCGTGGCCCGGGAGTTCGGGATTCCGGCCATCGTCGGATGCGAGGGAGCCACGCAGCTGCTCAAGCCCTTGACCGAAGTCACCGGCTCGTGCGCCGAGGGCGACACGGGCTACGTGTACGAGGGGAAGCACTCCTTCGAGGTCGAACGCGTGGAGGTGGGGCGGCTACCGGATCTCGACACGGCCGTGAAGCTCAACGTGGGATTCCCCGACAAGGCCCTGCACGACGCCACCCTACCGTCGGACGGCGTCGGCCTCGCCCGGCTCGAGTTCATCCTCACGGCCGAGGTGGGGATCCACCCCCTGGCGCTTCTCTACTACGACGAGCTCCGGGCATTCATCGAGTCCGGTGAGATGGCCGGAGGACTCGCGCCGTTCGAGGCGCGGCTCCGGGCGGAAGATCCCCACGAGCTCCGCACGCTGGTCGGTGCCATCGAGCGGAGGACCGCCGGGTACGCGGACCGCCGAGAGTTCTTCGTCGATCAGCTCAAGTACGGCGTCGCGCTGATCTGTGCGGCGTTCTACCCCCGTCCGGTCCTCGTCCGGCTGGGTGACCTCAAGTCCAACGAGTACAGGGACCTGCTCGGCGGCCGCCTCTTCGAGCCGGACGAGGAGAACCCCATGATCGCCCTTCGGGGTGCCTCACGGTACATCGACCCCCGGTTCCGGCCGGCGTCGGAGATGGAATGCGAGGCCCTTCGTTTCGTGCGACAGCAGATCGGTCTCGACAACCTCCAGCTCATGATCCCCTTCTGCCGCTCGCCCGAGGAGGGGCAGGAGGTGGTCCGGCTCCTGGACGGCTTCGGCCTCTCGCCCGAGGCCGGCGTACCCCTGTTCCTGATGGTCGAGGTTCCCTCCAACGTCCTGGACGCCGATCGGTTCATCGGGGCCATGAAACTGTCCGGCGGCTCCATCGGGTCCAACGACCTGGTCCAGACCGTCTATGCCGTCTCCCGGGACGATCTGGAGCACTACGCCCATCCGGTGGACGCTCGGTCGCCGGCGGTCAAGTCCATGATCCGCATGGCGGTCGACGCGTTCAACCGTCACGGGCTCGAGATCGGCATTTGCGGACAAGCCCCCTCCGATCATCCGGAGGAGGTGCCCCCGTTTCTGGTCGGTTGCGGGATCACCTCCATATCCGTGACGCCGGACACCCTCATCCGCGTCCGGATGGCGGTGGCTCAGGCCGAGGGTGGCTCAGTCGAACCTCTACCAGATCGGCCAGCCTAGGTACCAGGTCCGGCGCCTCGAGGGCGAACACCGGAACGTCGGCCTCGAAGCCGTCGACGTCGGTCGCGATGGCGAGGAAGCTCCCTGCGAACGGGTGATTCCCGTCGTAGACCGGGTCTGCGTGCGCTGCTTGCCGGAAGACCTCGATCTTGGGCAACGCTTCCGCCTTGTACCCTTCGGCCACCACCACGTCGGCGTCCGGGAGGAAGCGTCGAACGATCGCGCCCAGCCCCGGCTCTCCTTCCGCGTCCCATTCGCCGACCACGGCCACGTCGTTCGGACCTGCCATCACCACCCTCGCCGCGCCGCCCTCGTGCCTGTGCCGCCAGGAGTCCGTACCGGGCGTATCCAGGTCGAAGCCGTGACCGTGCTTCACGGTCATGACCCGGTGGCCCCGGGCCACGAGCTCCGCGACGAGGGCGACGGTGAGGGTGGTCTTGCCGCTGTTCTTTTTCCCGATGACGCACACGACGAAGGGTCCGCCTTCAGCCATCGTGGGATCCCTCTTCCCCGGCGACGACCTGTCTGGCTCGCTCCAGGTCCTCGGGCCGATTGACGTTCAGGAACAGCTCCTCGGGCTCACCCAGGTTCGCGAAGCTCGCCAGAGGCACGACGTCGAGTGGGATCACCCGGACCAGCTCCGCCATGGAGCGGCGTCCCGACTCCAGGGACTCGTCCACGACGCCGAGCAACGCCACCGGGTAGGCGGCGCACAGCGGCTCCAGGCCCAACGGCCCCCGGCTCTCGGGCACGATGGCGTGACGGCCGTCCCATCGCTCCAGGAGTCCTCTGAGAAGCCCGGCCGGCACGAGGGGCAGGTCACAGGCCAGCACCAGGACCCCGGCCCGCTCTTCGTCCCTTGCCCAGTGCAAGGCGGTGGCCAATCCGCCGAGCGGGCCCTGCCCCGGCTCACGATCCGGGCGGTCCTCGACACCCAACTCCCGGGCCAGCTCTGCGTCTCCGCCGACGAGGACGACCCGGGTCAGCACCCGGGCCAGGGCGGCCCGGCTCCAGGCCGCCAGCCCGCGACCCTCCAGCCTCGCCCGGGCCTTGGAAGCGCCGAAGCGAGCGCTGCGCCCCCCTGCCAGCACGCATCCCAGAAGGTCCCGCCGGGCCCCCGGCTGTGGATCGCGTTCCTCGCTCACGTACCCCCGTCGACGACGCGGTGGGCGCCGGCGTAGACGTTGAACCCATGCGGCTTGGCAAAGCCCACCAGGGTCATGCCGAACTGGCTCGCCAGGTCCACCGCCAGGCTCGACGGTGCCCCCACGGCGACCACCATGGGGATCCCCGCGGCCAGGGCCTTTTGCATGATCTCGAAGGAGGTTCGACCGCTTACCGTGAGCACGTGTCCCGACAGGGGGAGTCCGTCAGCCAGAAACGACTCGCCCACCACCTTGTCCACCGCGTTGTGGCGCCCGACGTCCTCCTTCACCGAGATCACCGTTCCGTCCGGGGCGAAGAGCCCGGCAGCGTGCAGCCCACCGGTCCGGTCGAACACCCGCTGTCCCTGCTGGAGCGCCTCGGGGAGAGACCGGATGATCGCCTCCGCCACCTGGACCGGGTCGCCCGCCAGCGTGTTGCAGCCCCGGACCTCCACGGCCTCGAGGGACGCCTTGCCGCACACGCCGCAGCTGGAGCTGGTGTAGAAGTTCCGCGTCAGCAGAGCTGGATCGACGGCGACGCCCGCCCGCAGCCGCGCCTCCACGATGTTGTACTGCTGTGGCTCGTCCCCGCGGCAGTAGCTGAGCTCGGCCACCTCCGCCCGGTCCTTCAGGATGCCCTCCGTGAACAAGAAGCCCGCCGTCAGCGCGAAGTCGTCTCCTGGGGTTCGCATCGTGACCGCGACCTCGTGGCGCTCCGGTCCTTGGGGTCCGGTCTCGATCAGTCGAATCTCGAGGGGCTCCTCGACCGCCACCACGTCTTTCCTCACGCGCGAGGCACGGTCTCGGTAGCGGGTCACGCGGATCTGGGAAACACTCCCCTGAGGACGGATCATGGGCGCTCCGGTGTTCACCTGGGACTACGTCCGCCAAACGTCCAGCCCCGAGGTGAGGTCGTCAAGCTCGCCGGCGGGCGGCGGATGGAAAATGACCGAGGCCCGCCGGACGTTCCAGCGGGCCTCGGAGAGATTTGGAAGCAAGACCGCGTCCTACCGGTTCTCGTTCCCCTCCTCCGGCACAGGCTCCGGCGGGGCTCCCGGCATCAGTACCGTGGCCGAGCCACCCCGATCCACGCCCAGCTCGACCCGCCGAGCGCCGCTGGCGTCAGCGATGGTCAGCCCAGCGGATTCGTCCGAAGCCAGTCCCAGGACGGCCCGGGGCATGCCCGACCGATCCGCGAACACCAGGTTGGCCGACTCGTCCGAGCCCACGCCGATGGCGAGCCGCGTCTGCCCATCCCGGTTGGAGAGGGCGAGCCCCGGCGAGCCTCCGCTGAGCACCGAGAAGCTCATGCGACGTGTTTCGGTCAGGTCGCTCAATCCGAGGCGGACCCGGCCGTCGTCCTCCACTATCCACTGTCCGCGGACGGCTCCGTCGCCGTCTCGTAACACGAAGCCGTTGGCCTCGATGACCCCGGCCGCAGGACGCACGAAATCGAGGGCACCGGGGCTCATCACGTGCACCACGCCGGTGATGACGCCGAGACCCATCAGGACCGTCAATGCGGTCGACAGGCGCCGCAGCGACCGGTTCTGACTCTCGAGACCCTTGATCCGGGCATCCAGCCGGTCCTCGAGGTCCACCAGGTGCTCGCGGAATGGTCGCTCCTCACCGAAGGCCATGTGGCTCTCCTTTAGTTGTTCGGGCGCGTCCGGGATCCGCTGACTCCGTCCACGACGGAGTGGTGGGCCGGGAGCCTCCTACGTGGCGACGCGTCCTACGTTGGATTTCTTGTCGAGGGCGTCCGGGTTCATGACGAGGAAGTACGAGCGGCACGAACGGTCCAGAGCCTCTGACGTCATGCGCGCTTCGTAGCCCTCGTACTGGGCGTGGGCCTCCAGGTGGTCCATGATGTCACGCGGGTGACACCCCCGGGGCCATATGCCGTAGCGGTCGTAGTACTTCTTGTAGATCGGGTCCAGCGCTGACCGATCGAACTCGATGCTCCGCTCCTCGCAGACACCGCGGAAGATCTCCTCCCACTCGGCCCGACCGGGGCTGCCGATCTGGACCTTGTAGTTGATCCTTCGCAGGAAGGCCTCGTCCACGAGGTCGTTGGGGTCGAGGTTTGTGGCGAATACCAACAAGGTGTCGAACGGCACGGGGAACTTGATCCCCGTGTGGAGGCTCAGGAAGTCCACTTCCTTCTCGAGGGGCACGATCCACCGGTTGAGCAGCTCGGTGGGCCCGACCAACTGGCGGCCGAAGTCGTCGATGATGAGCACGCCGCCGGACGCTTTGACCTGGAAGGGCGCCTGATAGAGCTTCGCCACCGGGTCGTACTGAAGGTCGAGCTGCGGCATCGTCAGGTCGCCGCCCACGAATACGGTCGGGCGATGGATGCGAACGAAGCGCTCGTCGTAGGCCACGGCCCTCTTGATCACCGCCGTGGGGTCGTCCTCCTCCGACTCTTCGACGATGCGGTGGTGAACGGGGTCGTAGACCACCATGATCTCGCCGTCGATGTCCACCGCGAAGGGCATGTAGAGCGCGCCTCCCATCAGGCGGGCGATCCGTTCGGCGATGGCAGTCTTCCCGTTGCCGGGATGCCCGTAGAGGAAGAGGGAGCGCCCGTGGTTGACGGCAGGCCCAAGGGCGTCCAGCACCTCGCCCGCGAGGACCAGATCGTCGAACCCGCTCCGGATACGGTCCGGTGGGACCCGGTGCTTGCGGACCGACTGACGGCCGATCCAGTCGCGGAATACAGGCAGCGGCACGGGGGCGGGGCCGACGTACGAGCTGACCGCCAGTGCCTCCCGTGCGCGAGCGCGGCCCTCGCTGGTCAGGTCGAAGACGTAGCCGCTCCGGCCGTGACCCTGGGTTCCCCGGACCTCGACCATCTTCCGCTGCTGCAGCGTAAGGAGCAGGTCGTCGATCAGGGGGAACGGAAGCCTGACCGTCGAAGCGACGCTCTCGCCCTGACGCGCCCCTTGCACGTAGAGGACCTTGAGGAGGAGCTCCACGATGGCTTCCTCTGGAAGCCCGGTCTCCGCGATGCTCTGGGGCGCGAGCGGCGAATCTGCAACCGCTTCGACGTCGACGCCGTCGTAGGATAGCTCCAGGGTCCTGCTGAAAGTGTTCATGGGTGTTCTCCCGACTCTACCGACAACTCGTTGACTGGGGCATCTGCCCTCCGACTCCGGGCCCGCCGTTTCCTTGCCTGCAGGAGCTCCGGCCGCTCGGGACGAACTCCGTCCACGGGAGTCCACGAAAGGAGATCCCCTTCCCGGGTGCCGGTCACCTCGACGGTGCCCACTGGGAGCTCCAGGGCGTATGCAGCCTCCCGCACGACGCTGGTGCGCCCGCCGGGCCGAAGATCGGGGTAGGTCTCCACGACCCGTCCGTTTCGATCCAGGAACAGAACGTCCAGAGCGAAGCGCACACCGAACATGTGCACCGCTCGGCAAGGCACGAGCAGCATCCCCTCGCCCAGCACGGGCCGCGGACGGATGAGGTATCCCCGCATACGCGACCACCACCGATCAGCCAAACCGATGCGAGTGCCCAGGAGGGTACCCCGGGTACGGTTCATCATCTGGACGTGCTTCACCCGCCCAAGCCGCCGAGCTGCTGGAAGATCTGGAGCAGACCCGAACCCAGGATAACGACGAACAGCGCCGGGAAGATGCAGAAGACCAGCGGGAACACCATCTTGATGGCGGTCTTGGCGGCGGCCTCCTCGGCCCGCTGGCGACGCTTCATGCGAAGCGTGTCGGATTGAACCCGCAGGGACTTGGCGATGGATGTCCCGAAGCGGTCCGTCTGGATCAGCATCGTGACCAGCGACCGGATGTCGTCGACCCCGGTCCTTTCCGCCAGGTTGATCAGCGCCTGCTCCCGGTCCGTGCCGGCCCGGATCTCCAGATTGACCAGAGACAATTCCTCGGTCATGATCTGGCTGATGTGGCGGGACTCGAGGGCCACCCGCTGGAGCGCCTGGTTCAAGCCCAGCCCGGCCTCGACGCACACCACCATGAGATCGAGAGCGTCCGGCAGTGCCAGCGTGAGCTCCTTCTGCCTCGCCTTCTTCCGACTCCGGGCGATCAGCACGGGCACGACGTACCCCATGGCAGCGCCGTAGGCGGCGGCTCCGACGGCCAGGGCGGGAAGCGTGCCGGCCACCGTGGACAGGAAGAAGAAGAACGCCGCCAGGCCCACCGTGAGCACGACCCTGAGTCCCCAGAAGAAGGCCACTGCGTTGGGGGTCCGGTAACCCGCCTGCGTGAGGAACTTCCGGGTCTCCGAGGCCTGGCCCTCGTATCGATTCTCGAGCTGCCGCCCGATCTGTTCGATGAACAGCTGGACCTGGTCTCTCTGGATCTGCCGGCGGCGCCGGGCGACCACCTCGCTCGTGTCGAGTCCCAGTTCCACGAGACGCTGGCGAACGGGCTTGGACGTCTCCGGGAGGGCAACGGCAACCAGATAGACGAGGAAGCCCACGGTCATGGCCACGCTGATGGCGATCAGGTACAGCATCGGGCCCTCTTCAGATCTCGATGTTCACGATCTTCCGGATCCACAGGTACCCGATGATCTGCATGATCACCGCGAGCACCACTGCGAACCGGCCAATCGGACTCGTGAACAGGGTCATCATGTACTCGCGGTCCAGGAAGAAGATCGCGAGTCCGACCATGATTGGCAGTGCGCCCAGCACGTATCCCGAGAGTCGTCCCTGGGCCGTGTACACCCTGAGCTGACGCCGGATGGCGAAGCGGGCGCGGATCGTCTTTGCGAGGTTTTCCAGCACTTCGGCCAGGTTACCCCCCACCTCCCGCTGCACCAGCACGGCCGTCGCGAAGATGCGCACGTCCACGAGATCCACGCGGTCGGTAAGGCCGAGCAACGAGTCCTCGAAGGCGAGGCCGAAGCGTTGCTGCTCGAAGGTCTCGTGAAACTCTTCGGCTATGGGCTCGGGAGCCTCTTCTGCGACCATCCGCATGCCGGCCGAAAGGGGGTGCCCCGCCCGGATGGCCCGGGTGAGCAGGTCGATGGCCTCGGGAAAGTGCTCTTCGAACCTGTACAGGCGTAGGGTCGCCTTTCGGCGGGCGCTGATGTACGGGATGAACGCGCCGATCACTGCGGCGATGGTGGCGACGATCAGAGACCCCGACGCGAGCAGCGCAGCGAAGCCGAAGGCGAACAGGAGTCCCAGGGTCAACAGGAGGTAGGTCCCCACGCTCCACTGCAGCCTGGCTTGCTCCAGGAGGTTGGCGACGTCGCGGAACACCGGGATGGCCGATGGCCCGCCCGAGCCCGCATCGTCCTTCAGCAGCCCTTTCGGCGTCGAGCGCTCGTGACCCCGCGCGATGGGCTCGAGCCGCTTCGTGACGGCGCGGCGACGGTAGAAGCCGCGGGACACTTCGATGACCAGGACCACCGATAGGGTCCCCAAGGCCACGGCGACGAAGATCAGCAGCGCCGCCAACGCATCGGTCGTCATGCTACCACCTCCGACCCGCCTCGGAGCCCTGCTCGAGCGCCTCGCTGAAGAGCATGCTCGAGAGGTTGATGCCGTAGTGTTCGAGCCTGTCGGAGAATCGGGGCCGAATCCCGGT
Source organism: Gemmatimonadota bacterium (assembly GCA_039589315.1). GTDB lineage: Bacteria > Gemmatimonadota > Gemmatimonadetes > Longimicrobiales > Gaopeijiaceae > JBDHHQ01. Next base: position 22,324 of record JBDHHQ010000036.1, on the reverse strand, counting down.
CGGCCTGAACCGCCCGATCACGTTCCCGTCATCGTCGAGACCCTTCCGCTCGTACAGGAACAGGTCCTGCATCGTGATCACGTCACCTTCCATCCCGACGATCTCCGAAATGGAAAGGACGCGGCGCCCTCCGTCGGAGAGTCGGCCCACCTGGAGCACGACCTGGATCGCGCTGGCCACCTGTTGACGCATGGCCTTTTCGGGTAGGCTCAAGCTGGCCATGGAGATCATGGTCTCGAGCCGCGAGAGCGCGTCCCGGGGCGTATTGGCGTGGAGGGTCGTGAGTGAGCCGTCATGGCCGGTGTTCATGGCCTGGAGCATGTCCACCGCTTCCGATCCACGCACCTCGCCCACGACGATCCGGTCGGGCCGCATGCGCAGGGAGTTCTTGACCAGGCTCCGCTGGGTGACTTCGCCCTCGCCTTCGATGTTGGGCGGGCGCGTCTCGAGCCGGACCACGTGGGGCTGCCGCAGCTGGAGCTCGGCCGAGTCCTCGATCGTCACGATCCGCTCGTTGTGCGGGATGAATGACGAGAGGATGTTGAGCAGCGTGGTCTTCCCGGAACCGGTTCCCCCCGAGATCAGGACGTTCAGGCGGGCACGGACGATGCCGTTGAGCAGCTCGAGCATGGGCTCCGTGACGGAGCCATAACGGAGAAGGTCGTCTCCCGAGAGCGTATCCCGTTTGAACTTACGGATCGAGACGTGGGGTCCGTCCAGAGCCAGCGGCGGAATGATGGCGTTCACACGAGAGCCGTCGCTCAGCCGGGCATCCACCATGGGTGACGAGTCGTCGATGCGGCGGCCCACCGCCGACACGATGCGGTCGATGACCTGAAGCAGGTGACGGTCGTCCTGGAAGCGGATGTCCGTCGGGTGCAGCTTCCCGTGCTTTTCCACGTAGACCTGATCGAACGTGTTGACCAGGATGTCCGAGATGTCCTCGTCCTGCATCAATGGCTCGAGAGGACCCAGTCCGAAGATCTCGTCGAGGACCTGCTGAGCCAGCTTCTCCCGCTCGTCGTAGTTGAGCGCGAACGCTTCCTTGGACAGAAGGTCCTGAATCACCTGGCGTATGGCACTGACGGCTTGATCCCGCTCGATGCTCTCGAGGTTGGCCAGGTTCAGGCGCTCGATCAGGCTCTTGTGGACGCGGCCCTTGATCTCCCCCAGCGCCGAACGCTGGTCCAGAGCCGTGCCGGTTACGCCCTTGCGACCGTTCTCCGGATCAGCCTCCGTCGATCGAGAGAACGGGTTTTCGCCTGAATCGCTCATGGCACTCTCTACTCTCTCACGTTAGTTGCTGCTCGATGGGCCGGCCTCGGCCTTGCGCCGGCGGAACACGGACCTCAGCCGGCCGGTGAGCCCGGCCGCGGCCTGCGTATCGCTACCCCTGATCTCGGACACCAGCGCCTTCACGTTCTTGGCGTACTTCGAAGAACCGTTCAGGACCAGGGGCTTGCCTACGTTCACGCTGTGGAGCACCCCTTCGTCTCGTTCCAGGGTGAAGAAGATCTGGTAGCCGAGCGTATTCTCGATGTCGCCCTGCGAGATCCCCATGCCCTCCTTGTACTGGTTGAGGATCACGCGGATCTTCTCCTGGCCGGCACCCGTGGCTCGCTCGACGGTGGGAAGCACACGCTTGACGTTCCGAAGCGTCGGCAGCTCCGGGGTCGTGATGACGAGCACGAGATCCGACTGCTCCATGCCCACCATGCTCACCGGAGAAAGCCCCTTCTCCAGATCCAGCACCACGTAGTCGAAGTGCTCCCGCACGAATTCCAGTAGTGTGCGGGTCTGCTCCCGGGTCACGTTCAGCCCCTCCGAGAGGGGGGGCGCCGATAGGACGTACAGGCCTGACTTGTGCCGCTCCACGTAGGATTCGAGCAGCCCTTCGTCCAGTCGGTGGAAGTTCTCGATGAGGTCCAGGAACGAGAACCGGGGGCGGAGTCCCAGGAGGAGGGCCACCGCGCCCATCTCGACGTCCAGATCCACCAGGAGGGTGCGTCTGCCGGTGGAGCGCGCCAACTGAGCGGCGACGTTCGTGGCCGTGGTGCTCGCTCCGACGCCTCCCTTCGCACTGAAGACCGAGATCAGCTTGCCCTCGGGCGTGTGCTTCTTCTCCGCCCCCCGGACCTTGCGGGAGACCCGGGCCAACGCCCCGGCTACATCACCGGGCTCGACGGGTTTCGGCAGGTACTCGGAGGCGCCCGCCCGCATCACCTCCAGGAGGGGTTCGGCGTCGAGCCTGGGACCGGACAGGATGACGATCTGGCCCGGCGCTTCTTCGGTCAGCGCCCGGACGAACATGAGCCCGATCACCGGGTCGTCTCCCAGATCCAGGAAGATGACCTCCGGACTCGCCCTGCGGACCTGATCGAGAGCGTCCCGACGCAGCTCCGTCACGGGCGTGGCAATGTCCAGGGCCAGCTCTAGGGACCGCTGGGGATCCTGAGCGATCTCCGTGACCGTTCTACGGAAGGCCTCGTCTACCGAGATCAGGGCACATCGGAGCGATTCTGGCATGGATTCTGGCGCGCTTACTCTACGAGTCTCAGGTCACTCACGCGGGACCCGGTGAGTGCGCCACCGCCCCCCCGCATTTCTCCCACAGGCCGGGGAGACGCGGCGAAGTCGAGTGGCTCCGTCCCACCGCCCTCGATGAGGACATTGGCGAAGTTGTCGTCCACTATCTCTTTCTGTCCCGAACGGACCGACAGCGAGTCGACAGAGGCGATGTTACCCCGCCTTCGGGGCATTGGAAACCCGTGCCCTCCGTCTCCGCCGACGGGTCTCCGAATTCGACGCGCCGGAGGTAGCAAGATCGCTCCGGCTGGCCACCCGGGTGGGCCCGGGAGGTCGTGTTTCAGATCAGTACTGGAGACGAGCACCGGCGCGGCCCTTCGCTCGTGCCTGACGATCGGCCGGCCGGTGCTCATGACCCATGTCTCCCCTGGTCCTTGACGGCTATCGCTGCTGGACGGTGTCCGACTGCATCTCCCGCATCTGCCCGTCCCAATTCCATGTCTCCGGCTCTCCCGTGGGCAGCGCGGGCTTCACGTCACTCGGCTCCACGATGTGGGGCGTGATGAGCACGAGAAGCTCGGTCTGGCGCTGCCTGGCTGCCTGGGAGCGGAAGAACACACCAATGATCGGGATGTCCCCGAGCACGGGGATCTTGTCGACCGTCGTCTGCCATCCGTTGTCGATGAGGCCCGCAATGGCCAGGTGCTGGCCGGGGCGGAGCTCGACTTCCGTCTCCACGCGACGGGTGATGAGCGACGGCACCTGGAAGCCCCCGAATGTGAGACCCGTGCCGAAGTCCAGCGTCGACACTTCCGGGGCCACGCTCAGGCGCACGTTTCCGGTGTTCGTCACATTGGGCGTGAAGCGAAGTCGGATACCGAACTCGCGGAACTGCACCGTGACCGCGTTGGATGCCACCGCGCCGCCGCCCCCGGATTGGATCGCGGGATACGGGAACTCGCCGCCGGCCAGGAACGTCGCCTCCTGACCCTCCAGAGCGATGAGGTTGGGCTCGGCTAGGTTCTTGAACTGGCCAGTGGTCTTGAGAGCGGTGAGGAAGGCGTCGAACGCCGCGTCATCGCCCAGCACCGTGAAGTTCACGATACCCTCGGACAAGGTCTCGATGCTCCAGAGGTCGTCGGAGCCCAGGTTGTCGTAGTTCTGGGGGTTGAGGAAGAGCAGGTCCGAGCTGAAGCGCTTCACCACCTGGCGATCGACCTCGGCGAACTCCACGTGCAGCAGGATCTGCTCGGGAGCCGGCGCCTGCAGGTTGTTGACTACCTGGGCCCCGGTATTGTTCGCCAGCTCCATGGTGCGTCTCACGACCACGGGATCCCGGACCACGCCAGAGACGATCAAGGTGTTCCCTGCCGTCGTCACCACGATGTCGTGGTCGGGGTAGAGCGTGTCGATCTGACGCTGGAGAGCCTGAACGTCCGCCTGCACCTCGATGTTGTACAGCCGGACCACGTCGCCCTCGGCCCAGACCAACAGGCTGGTCGTTCCGACCCCGACGCCGTTGATCAGGATCTCGCGCGGCGAGAGAACCGTTGCCGTGGCGATCCCCTCGTCGGCGATGGAGACACGCTCGAGGGTGGTGGGACGCGTGAGCAGGGCCGAGGCCCCCTGAGCGACCGTGATGGTGCGCTCCGCCTGGGAAAGGACTTGCTGCCCTGCTGCGCCGTCCGGTGTCAGCCAAACCGCGGCCACAATCGCGAGCAGCCAGCCCGAAGGCCGCCCCATCTTTTTCAGCCCCATGGACTCTCGACCTCGTCAGTAGGAGATGAGCGTACGAACCCCGCCGCGATAGACCTCGATGATGCCCGAGGTGGTATCGGCCCCCGTCGTGGGCGGTACCCGAACCGTCCGCCCCCGGCCTCCGCCACCGCCTGAGGTGGTTCCCAGCAAACTGGCCACACGGCTTCCATCCGTAGTGATCGCTTCCAGGTCCAGCACGTTGCGAAGCGCCATCTGGATGGATCCCTGAGCCGCAGCGTGTACGAGCTTCTCGGCGTCTTCCGGGGTGACGAGCACCGTGGCGACCGTGGCGGGGATCGGATTCCCCTCCTCGTCCCGATGGATCGTCTGGTCCAGAGCCAGCATGGGCACGTTCTGTAGAACGATCTTCGTAATTGGGTTGTCGCCACCGGGCGGCGTGATCGTTAGCAGCACGTCCACTCGGGTCTGCGGAATGGCGAATCCCGCCACCCCGATCACGTCGTTCACGCGTATGGAAACCGCACGCATTCCCTCCGGGATGATGAGAGGCATTCCGCCACCAACACCGACGTCGCCGAGCTTGGCCTCGAGGAGCGGCTCGTTCATGGTCACGGTGGTCAGGACGCCTCGTCCCAGAACCTCCGGTACCGTGCTGGCGTAGCCTTCGGGGATCACGTCCCCGGGCCACTCCACCATTCGAACGTCCTCTTCGCTGACCACGTCGCCCAGCGCGAGGTCCCGTGCCGCCACGACCACCGGCTGTGTGCTCCGGGGCTCGGAAGCCACGAGTGGGGTCGGCCGCTCCTGCATGAAGCGGAGGGCCGAATAGCCGGCGATGGATCCGGAAAGGATCGCCAACGCCAGGACGATCAAGACCCGATTACGTCTCATCAGGGAGCCCTCCCGCCTATTCTTGCCGCATGATGATGTTCGTCTTCAGCGTCACCTGGCCGTCACTCCCGAACCACCCCAGGAGCGGCCGAAGCCAGATCCAGGCGTAGTTGTAGGAGAGGAAGACTTCGGTTTGATCTCCGCGAGCCGTCGTCGCGCGAGTCCATGCACCGCCACCCGTGAGGTTGTTCACGCCCAGTGAATCGATGTTGGCGGGATTGAGCGCCGCCCGATTCAGCGCCTGCCGTACGATGTTCTCGACATCGGTCGCGGTGAGCGCATGATCGATGACGGCGTTCCGGGCGCCTTCCCTGGCGGCGTCGGTCAAGACCTGAAATGCCTGCCAAGCCCGGGCGAACTCGAAGATTCCCACAACCAGGAGAATCAGGACGGGTGCAATCAGGGCAAACTCGACGAGAGCTTGCCCGCTTTCGCCGCTACGGGCGCGGCGGCGAGGCCAACGTGTACGAGCCATCAGACGGTCCCCTCCAAGAGCGGTGCGAACCAGGCCAGGAGGGTGCCGAGTGAGATGGCGACACCGTACGGAATCTTGACGGCGGCGGGAGAGTCCAGAGACGGACGCTCACCGGCGCGGCCCAGGGTCACCAGGTTGAGGAGCAAATCTCTGCAGCTCAGCAGGACCGGAAGCCATACTCGGCGACGCACCATCGTCGCAACCGCCATGAGACCGCCAAGCACGGCTGCGGCCAGCGCGGCGGTAACGAGACCTTGCGGTCCGAGGAAGGCTCCAGCAGCGACCAGCAGCTTTGCGTCCCCACCCCCCAGACCCCCCAGCGCAAACAGTGGCAGTGAAAGTAGCAGCGCGACCCCTGCTCCAGCCACACCGCCCAAGAGCGCCGACGCGCCCATGGGCACCCGTAGCACGAGCGCTATCACGAACCCCGACACGGTCAGAGCGTTCGGGATCCGGCGGGTCCGCACGTCCCAGCCGAGGGCCAGGCTCATGACGGCCACCAGGGCGACAGATTGGGCTAGAAGGAGGAGGTTCATACTGTTCCTATCCGACGTATCTGTTGTCGGACGACCCATCCGAGGCTCCAACCACGAGCCGCTCTTTCGATCGTGACTCGCCTCAGCATGTCGCCTTCCTCGTCAGATGCTCGTGCCGGCACGATCCGTCCGGAACGAATGTTTACCTGGGAGTCGTAGATCGATCCGGGTCATCCAGCGGAGGCCGCGGGACGACCCGGATCGAGCTACGACCTAAGCGTTCATCAGGTTCCGTACGAGCCCGTCGGAGCGGCGTTCAGCGTATCGGAGATCACCTTGAAGATCCGCCCGATGGCGTTCCGGAAGACGGTAATGATCGCGATCAAGCCGATCGCGACCAGCGCGATAATCAGCACGTACTCCACCAGGCCCTGCCCGGCGTCCTCATTCCACAGGTTTTCCAGGAGCCTCATCATCTCTCTGTCCTTTCGTTGACGAAGGCCTCTGGAGGAGATCGAGCCAGTCGCCGGTCGACCGGGCCGCGCGGCGGTGAACCGCCGCACGACCCGAATCGGACCGTCTTTCCGTCAGGTTCCGTAGCTACCCGTGGGGGCGGCGTTCAACGTATCGGAGATGACCTTGAAGATTCGTCCGATGGCGTTCCGGAAAACGGTGATGATCGCAATCAAGCCGATCGCGACCAGGGCGATGATCAGGACGTACTCAACGAGTCCCTGTCCCGAATCGTCCGCCCAGAAGCTCTCCCACAACTGGATCATGCTGTTTCTCCTCCGGCCTAGCGGCCTTCGCGGGGAGGTTCGCGGCAACCAGCCAATCCGGTCGCCGCACCTACGAGTCGCTTGACGCGCAGAGAGGAGACAAGCTCCGTGCCAGACTCGATCCCGCTCCGGAAACCCCTGAAAACGTTGACAATTCACACTCTGTGGGCGCCTTCGTCCGATCCGCTCTTGCAACGGAACGTGACATAGACGCTCGGGCAGACCGTTACAGGCACGCCCCTGCCGTCTCCGCCTTCCCCACCTGCCGTCAACCAATCTTGCGCCCTCGACGGGAAAAAACAAATGTTTCTTTGTCGCCGCCCCGCAACCGTGCCGGATCGACGCCTCACCTCGCGGGGTAGATCGAGGCTCCGGTCGGTGCGAAACTGGCGTTGACCGCCCGGGTCGGGCATGACGGTTGCAGCCACCGTCCACAGCCAGTTCGCGATTCCCCTCAAGGCCGATATGTCGCTACGGACGAGAATCCTCGTACTGTTCGCCACCCTCGCCATTGCGCCGCTCATCACGGTGGCGGGCTTCGCGTACGTCCAATCCCGTGGCGCCTTCACCGAGCTGGTCCAGCGCAATGTGGACGCCGCCGCCGCCGAGGCGGCCACAGAGCTGGCGGGCTCGTTCGAGAGTCTGCATCGCCAGCTCGCCGAGCTCGCGGCCAGCGCCTCAGTAGCGAGCCTGGCGACGGGCGACGCCGGAGCGGCTGCCCTGCCCCAGGCTGCCGACGAGCCGTGGCTGCAGGACCTCGCGACGCTGGTGGAAGACGGGTTCAGCTCCGTGGCGATTCGCCGCGCCGATGGCGAATTGCTCCATACGATCACAGGAGAAGAGGTGCCGGAGATTGCGCCGGAGGCTTGCCTGGTCGCCGCCTGGGGCTCGGACCTGACGCTGAGCCAGGATCTGCTCGGCGGTGACGGGGCGTTCGTGGGGCGGGTGTCGGGGACCGTGTCCCTGGCTACCCTCTTCGATCGGCAGAGTCTGCGCACGCGTCTGGGCGGCGACGGCACCACGGTAGTCCTGGACCGGACCCGGGACGCGCTCCTCCACGTAGCCGGCTGCGACGCGTACACCGACGCGGCCGAGCTGCTGGCCTCTCTGGGTGAGGCCGAGGGCCGGATCTTCCTGTCCGCTCCGAGTGGCCGCTACAGGTTCAGGGACGGGGGTCAGGAGCGGGTGGCGGCGTTCGTGAACCTCGACTCGCCGGCCTGGACGGTGGTGGTGACGGCCGGCATGGCGGACTTCCTCGGCCCGTTCCGCCAGCTCCAGAGCAGCTACGCGCTCTTCGTGCTGCTCGTCGCCTTCTCCACGGCCCTGGCTTTCAGCCTGCTGATCAACCGATTCATGCGCTCGCTCGAGGAGCTGAGCGCCGCGGCCGACCGCATCGGCGAGGGCGAGCTGAATCCCTGGCTCCCTCCCCCCGGCGAGGACGAGGTGGGTCGGCTCTCTCTGGCCATTGGGCGGATGGCGGACCGGATCCGTAGAATGATGCAGCACATCGACCGAAACAGCCGTATGGCGGTCATCGGCGAGCTGGCGTCGCACCTGGCACACGAGATCCGGAATCCACTCAGCTCCATCAAGCTCAACCTCCAGAGCCTCTCCCGGGAGGTCGACCGAGGAGATCTGCCGGAGGACACAGCGGGAGAGATCGAAATCTGCTTGAGGGAAGTCGGTAGGCTCGAGCGGGTCGTTTCCAGTGTCCTGCAACTGGGCCGATCTCGCCCTCCCGAGATCACGGCGGCGGGATCCCTGCACACCGTCATCGAGGAAGCCGTGGAGCTGGTGGGCCCGGAGCTCACCCGGCACGGCATCACCGTGGAGACCCGCCTGGAGGCGAAGGACACCGTCTCCGCCGACATGGGCCAGCTCAAGGGTGTATTCCTGAACCTGTTCCTGAACGCGGCCGACGCAATGCCGACCGGGGGCACGCTCCGCGTCTGGTCGGTTAACGCCGACCCAGCGAAGGCAGCGGTGGAGGTTCATGTCGCGGATGACGGCTCTGGCATCCCACCCGCCGTTCGGGACCGCATCTTCGAGCCGTTCTTCACCACGAAGCCCGACGGCTCCGGCATTGGCCTCTCGGTCGCGTTGCGTACGGTGGAAGACCACGGCGGTAGGCTCTACTTTGACATGCACTCGGAGCTCGACGCCGGCACGGAGTTCGTGGTGGAGCTGCCGCTCAGCCAGGACGGCGACGAATCGGAAGCGGGAGCACCGGAGGCACCGAGCGCGAATCCCGAGCCGTCCGGCTCGGGCGGCGGGTCGAGCGCCGGTCCGAGGAGCTGGTTGCCGAGGTCGGCACCCGCCGGGCGGACGGACGCGTGACGCCCTCCACTGGCGACAGCAGTGGGACGAAAACCAGAGGTGGGGACGGTTGACCCCAGCTTACGACAAGGGTGGGATCGACCCATGAGCACAGGCAGGATCCTGATCGTCGAGGACGACGTCTCCCACCGGGAGACCCTCCATCGGCACCTGGGCCGGAGCGGCTACGACGTGATGGCGGTGGACTGCGGCGAAGGCGCGCTGTCCAACCTCTCGAGCTTCGCACCCGATCTGGTCATCACCGACGTCCGCATGCCCGGCCTGTCCGGCTTCGACGTGCTCCAACGAGTCCGTCGCGATTGTCCCGATGTCGACGTCGTCATGATCACCGCGTACGAGATCATGCAGGGCGCCATCGACGCGATGAAGGAAGGCGCTTACGACTACCTCATCAAGCCCCTGGACCTCGATCGGGTGGACGCGGTGGTCGAGCAGTGCTTCAAGGACCGCGCGAGCCGGGTTCCGGGGGACGGAGCCGACGTCGTCATGGCGGACGTGCCCGCGGACGAGCTGGTGGGCCGGAACGCGAAGATGCTGGAGGTCTACAAGCTCATCGGAACGGTGGCCCGTACGCGGGCCCCCGTCCTCGTCCGTGGAGAGACCGGAACGGGCAAGGAGCTCATCGCCCGCACCATCCACACCAACTCACCCAACGCCTCCGAGCCGTTCGTCGCGATCAACTGCACCGCGGTCCCCGAAAGCCTGCTGGAGTCCGAGCTCTTCGGACACGTGAAGGGCTCGTTCACGGGCGCATCGGCGGACCGGAGGGGACGCTTCGAGCAGGCGGCGGCTGGCACGGTCTTCCTCGACGAGATCGGCGATACGAGCTTGTCCTTCCAATCCAAGCTCCTTCGGGTTCTCCAGGAGCGGGAGTTCCACCCGGTCGGAAGCGAGGAGCCGCGGAGAACCAAGGCTCGGGTGATCGCCGCCACGCACCGGAATCTGGAAGAGATGGTGGAGCGTGCGGAGTTCCGGGAGGACCTGTACTTCCGCCTGAGGGTCATCGAGATCGACGTGCCTCCCCTGCGGGAACGTCGTGGCGACATCCCGCTCCTCGCGGAGCACATCCTGTCCAAGGTCAGCGGCGAGGTGGGGGAGGCGGTTCCCGCGGTCCCCGACGACGTCACGGCCGCCCTGCTCAGCTACGATTGGCCAGGCAACGTACGCGAGATGGAGAACGCCCTCACCCGAGCCATGGTCATGGCCAAGGGCACGGCCCTCTCGCTGGAGCACCTCTCGCTCGGGCCACGCGCCGAGTCGTTCGCGGCCGGCAAGGACGAGGAGAGCCTGGACGCGGTCGAGCGCATCCACGTACAGCGGATCCTCTCGAAGGCCGGTGGCAACAAGAGCCGGGCCGCCAAGATCCTCGGAGTCTCCCGACCGCGCCTCGACCGGATGATCTCGAAGCACGGGCTGGTGCGCTAGGGTCCCCCTCTAGCGGATCACTTCGAAGAGCATGAATCCCTCGGTGCCGGGCGTGGCCAAAGCCACGGGCCGGAGCCACTCCGGGGCGTCTCCGCGGACCATGCGGCCGTACAGCGCCTCCCCACCGTTCTGCTCGGGGGCGGGTCTGAAGTAGGCGCCTCTCGCTTGAGGGCAGATGAGGATCAGGTCCGCGCCCCGTCTCTCGATCGCCTGCCGGCTCCGTTCGTCATCCGAGCCACTCAGGATTTGGCGCACCTCCCGTACCGCGTCCATGTTCCGGTGAAAGGACGTGGCCAACACGGCATGGCGCGTCCGATAGAGCAGCTCCGGCCCGAAGTCCTGATGCGCCACGATGATCCTGCTGCGGTCGCCCAACCCGTCGGGCCTCTCGAGGAATGGGGCGAGGCGGTCGAGGCGACATTGGCCGACGCTGGCCGACTGGGGTCCGGCGGGTTCCGGCGTCAGCAGTCCGCCGACGATCAGAAAGCCCCAGAGCACCGCCATGGTGCTCGAGGCCTTCAGGACCGCCGGTAGCGGGAGCGTGTAGCGCGCGTCGAAGCGCCGAAACGCCGACGCCAGGACTGACCCCAGAGCGATGGCGGCGGGGACCTCGGCCGGAGGCGCGAACCGCAGGCTCCGCATGCTCAGAGGCAGGTACAGGAGAAGCAGGCACGTCAGCAATAACCATGCGGACCAGCGGTCCGTCCCCCGGTCCCGGCGCAGCCGCCAGACCGCATATCCCAGTGCCAGCACGACCGGGCCCAGGAACGCAACGAATTGCCCGATGCCCTCGGGGGTGGGCAGGAGTGGCTGGTATTCCCGGATCATCTCGGTATGGAAGCGCTTCACTTCCGGAGGAAGGTCGGCCCAAGGTCCTGCAAAGAACCCCGGGAACAAGAGCGAGATGGTACCGGCTGAGACGGCGCCAGCCACGCCCATGAGCATGAGCCGGCCCCAAAACGCATCCACCGGTCCTTCACGCCGACCGAGAGCCAGGATCGCGCTCCAGACAGCGGCGCCCAAAGCGGCCACACCCACGTGGGCGATGGAGATCTTGTCATGCTCGACGGTGAGGACGGCCGAGAGCCCGCGCTCGATCACCAGCGCCAACAAGGTCGCGCCGGCCGTCCAGACGAGAAGAGTCCGGGCGCGTCCGGCGAGCTCTTCCCCACCCTCGGCGACCCAGGCAAGCGCCAAGGCGAACAGGACTGCGGCCCAAACGACCAGGAACTCCGTACTGATCCAGATTCCCAGAGCCATCGCGCACCCGGCCAGAGCCGTGAACCGGGGCGTCGACTCCGGCCCGAGAAGCCTGAAGAGTGCTCCCAACGTCAGGACGAACACGAGGATGATCAGGGTGTGATGATCGCCGCGCCCGGGTAGGCTGACCATGAGAATGCCCGCCTGGAAGAACAGCACCAGCATGGCCAGCTGCCGGGCTCGAGTCGGCACGAGCGGTCGAATGGCCCAGACAGCCAGGAGGCAGGCGAGGACGAGCAGAATCGGAGTCGAGGCGACGGAGGACCAGTGAATCGCCGTTCCGGCGGGTGCAGCTCCCATTAGAGGGAGGGCGCCCAGCAGGATCCACACGTCGTAGGGACGCGTCCAATGCAGGGTGTCACCGAACGGCGCGTTGACGCGCGGCAGCGTCGAGTCGAACCACGCTCCGGTCTCCCAGAGGCGCTCGACGCGCACCAGGCGGAGATATCCGTCGGTCTCGATCAACCCGTCGGACAGCACACCGGGAAAGGCGAAGGCGGCGATGGCCAGGTGCAAGCCCAGCGCCGCCACCGCGAAGGCGACGTAGAGAGCGATCGAGCCCCGTGAGCCGGGGTCGGAATCCACCGTGGCAGCCTCTTCGGGGCTCGGCACTCAGCCCATACCCAGCATTGCCATGATGACGGCGAACGGGATCCAGCCGAGGACCGCCGTGATGATGGTCATGCCGGTGCTGAAGTCCAGTAGGGCTGCGCCCTTCATCCGTTCCACGAGGGAGGTGCCGGCCATGTGAATCTCCTGGAGGTGTGCGGAGCGTCGGACGGCTCCAAGCTCCCCCGGACCTGCCGACCGGTCAAGGGTCTCCTGCCGCCGCTTTGCCCCGGCCTCGGAGAGGCCCGATCTTGTCCCACCTTCACGACAGAGGAGCTGCCCATGTCGCCCCGTCCGCCCGACCGTCGGGCCTACTGGTCTCGAAACCTGCGCTACGTGACCGCGCTCCTGGCGGTGTGGTTCCTCGTGTCCTTCGGCTTCGGCATCGTGATGGTCGACGTCCTCGACCGGATCCGCATACCGGGCACGGGCTTCCCCCTGGGATTCTGGTTCGCGCAGCAGGGCTCCATCTACGTCTTCGTGGCGCTGATCTTCATCTACGTGCACCTCATGAACCGCCTCGATCGGGAGTACGGGGTGGAGGAGGACGAATGAGCGTCCAGGCATGGACGTTCGTCCTCGTCGGTTCCTCTTTCGCCCTCTACATCGCGGTGGCGTTCTGGTCCAAGGCCATATCCACCCGGGACTTCTACGTGGCGGGCTCCGGCGTGTCGCCCGTGGCGAACGGTATGGCGACTGCGGCCGACTGGATGTCGGCGGCCTCGTTCATCTCCATGGCGGGGCTCATCGCCTTCCTGGGGTACGACGGCTCGGTCTATCTGATGGGGTGGACCGGGGGCTACGTCCTGCTGGCGCTCCTGCTGGCGCCCTACCTGCGGAAGTTCGGCAAGTTCACGGTCCCCGATTTCGTGGGGGATCGGTACTACTCCCAGGTGGCCAGGGTGGTGGCGGTCGTCTGCGCGATCTTCGTCTCGTTCACCTACGTGGCCGGTCAGATGCGCGGTGTCGGCATCGTCTTCAGTCGCTTCCTGGAGGTGGAGATCACCACGGGCGTGATCATCGGCATGGCGATCGTCTTCCTCTACGCGGTCGTCGGCGGCATGAAGGGCATCACCTATACGCAGGTCGTCCAATACTGCGTGCTGATCTTCGCCTACACGGTGCCCGCCATCTTCCTCTCCCTCATGATCACGGGGAACCCGATCCCCCAGCTGGGCTTCGGCGGCGTGGAGCAAGCCAGCGGGACGTACCTGCTGGACCGCCTGAACGGTCTGCACCAGGAGCTCGGCTTCGCGCCCTACACGGACGGGACCAAGTCCACCCTGGACGTGTTGATGATCACGGCGGCCCTCATGGTGGGCACGGCGGGGCTTCCCCACGTCATCATCCGCTTCTACACGGTGCCCCGCGTTCGGGATGCCCGCATCTCCGTGGGCTGGGCGCTGATCTTCATCGCCTTGTTGTACACGACGGCACCCGCTGTGGCCGTCTTCGCCCGGGCCAACCTCATCAACACCGTCTCGGACCGGGCCTACGCCGAGGTGCCCGAGTGGTTCACGAAGTGGGAACGGACCGGCCTGATCCGGTTCGACGACCACAACGGCGACGGGCTCATCCAATATGCCGGGCCCACTCGGCTCGCCGCGGACGGCCAGCCGGTCCAGAACGAGCTGGTCATCGATCGGGACATCATGGTGCTCGCCAACCCCGAGATCGCCCGGCTGCCCAACTGGGTGGTGGGCCTCGTGGCGGCCGGCGGGCTGGCCGCGGCGCTGTCCACTGCGGCTGGCCTGCTGCTCGTGGTGTCGTCGGCCGTGAGCCATGATCTGCTGAAGAGATCGTTCTGGAAGGGGATCGGGGAGCGGGGAGAGCTGGTTGCGGCGCGGGTGAGCGCGGCCGCCGCGGTGTTGGTGGCCGGATACCTCGGCATCAACCCGCCGGGCTTTGTCGCCCAGGTCGTGGCCTTCGCCTTCGGCCTGGCGGCCTCGTCGTTCTTCCCTGTCATGATCCTCGGGATCTTCTCGAAGCGTATGAACAAGGAGGGCGCCATCGCCGGGATGGTCACCGGCATCACCTTTACGGCAGCGTACATCGTCTACTTCAAGTTCGTCGATCCGGGAGCGAACACCGCGGACAATTGGCTGATGGGGATCTCACCCGAGGGCATCGGCACCGTGGGCATGCTGCTCAACTTCGCCGTGGCGCTGGCGGTGTCCCGGGTCACGGCCCCTCCACCGGCCCACGTCCAGGAGCTGGTCGAGGAGATCCGCGTGCCCCGGAGCTCCTGACGTCTCCATCCGAGACCGGCCCCGGCGTCGGTGGGCAGCCCGACCCGTGCCAGCCGGCTCGGGGTCTGGCTGCTCGGCGCGGTGACCGTCGTCGTCGTGGTGGCGTCCGCGATGCTCACCGGATCATGGGTCCTCTACAACACTCGCCTCTTCGAGTAGCGGCGTGGCGGTGCACGGCGGCCCGAGAAAGGGTGACGGCGTAGCGAAGGGATGACGGCGTGGCTCTGGACAGTGGCGTTGCCATGGACAGCAGCGTGGCTATCTGACCCGCAACAGCACCCCGTCGTCGTGCTCCGACACCAGCTGGAGCGCGGACAGCTCGTCCAGCTCGTCCCAGCCGAGGTAGTACTCCGCCACCCGTTCCTTGAACCAGGCGAGGTGGACCGGCTCTCCCGAGGCGAGGGCCTCCCGGAAGCGCGCCACGTCCTCGGTAGGCCCCGGTCCACCGTCGAGAGGTCGCGTGGGGCCTCGCTCCGCCGGGATCCCCGTGAGAACGTACACGGCCGCTTCGGCGTTGCTGAAGACGGTGCCCGTGGGCGGGTGCTCCTGGAGATAGGCCACGAGCGGTGATGCCTGCCACTCGGGTGACGCGTAACCGAGGCCGGCTCGCCCCGATTCGAGAAGCCGCAGATCCAGAGGAACCGCCTGGACCAGCCAGAGCCCCAGAATGGCTGCGCCGAGGCCCAGGAGGGCAGCTGCGCGCGCGCCGGCCCGCGCCACCAATCCGTCCGCCGCCACCGCGGCGAAGAGCAGCGCCGGCACGTACGCCGGGGCCGTGTAGCGGCTGGTAATCACTTCGAGGTAGACGGTCGTGCTCGAATACAGCAGGAGCAGGAAGTGGGCAGCGCCGTAGAAGAGGAAGGGAAGGACCGGGACCAGCAGCTCGTACCGACTCCCCCAGGGAGCATCCGGCCCGAACCGCGTCGACGGCGCACTCCCGAGCGACGGCGCCACCGGCGCGGCATCGGGGCTTGAGTCCCATGCGTTGCCCAGGGGTGCGGCACCCGCCCAGCGCCACGCCGCCAACATCCACGTCAGCACCGCGGCCGCCAGGAGTCCGAAGAGCACCGGCTGTACCCTGCCCTCCCGGAGCGTGGGCAGCCACCACTCCACGGGCTGCATGGCGAGGCGCCCGGCGTTGAACCCGAAGCCGAGGAGGGACGGGGGGCGGGGACCCATCAGCGTCCCGTCCCGCACCCAGTTGCGGGCGAACCACAGGGCGAGCGGCGCGGAGGACACCAACCCGAACGTCACGCTGGCCCGGAGGCGAGCGATCCAGCTGCGGCGGGGCAGCAGCAGGGCCAGACAGCAGGCGGCGATGAGCGCCACACCCGTGTACCGAGTGAGCGCCGCGCCGCCCGCGAGGATCGCCCCCCACCAGACGGGCCCGAGCTCGCCGCTCCGGATCGCACGCTCGACAGCGAACAGGGAGGTCACGCAGAGGGAGATGAACACCAGCTCGGACCACGCCCACAGCGTGAGGTGGACCAGCGTGGGGGCCAGGACCACGGCGAGCGTTGCCGAGGCCACGACCGCCCGGCTGGAGAGCCGCCGGATCAGCCAGACGTACACACCGCCGCACAGCCCGGCGAAGAGGACCACGTTCAGCACCCGCGCCGCGGCCCCGCCCCCCACTCCGAGCAGCCCGAGGGCGCCGATGAGCGCCGGGTAGAGTGGTGGCCAAAGGGTGACGGGAGCTCCGGTCCAGCCTACGAACCCCCGGCCCTCACGCAGAGAGCTCGCGACCGAAAGGTAGCGGGACGAATCCGGGGAGATCCCGATCCCGGATGTCGATCCGGCGGCCGCCAAAACGGCCGCTGCCACCACGACCACGAACGCGACGGGCCACCGCGACGGGCGAACGCTCATTCGAAGCCCACGTCGACGCGACAGGCCGTGCCCGGGCCGTGTCGCCCCGTCCACACCGCCAGGGCGCCGTCCAGGCGATCGCCGTCGTCGGGGTGTAACGTCTCCTGGCCCTGGTCGGTCACCTCAACGCATCCTGTACAGGAAGCCGTCGGCCGTCCTGGCCACCGACTCCACGTCCAGACGGGATTCGACCTCCGTCGCGGCCATGAAATACGGCGGCACATGACGGAACCAGACGAGGGCGATGGCCGTCCCCTCGGCTCGGGCCTCTCGAATCGGGGTGATGTCGTCCGGGATCGTCTGCGGAGAGTTGTATACGTGCCGTCGCGGGCCCCAACGCGCCGGAATGCCGGTGAGGTAGTAGACGCCGGGCGCGTCATTGCTGTACACCGCACCCCTCGGAGGATCGTTCCGAAGGTGTGCGACCAGCTCGGACGAGCGCCAAGCCGGTGAGCGATAGCCCAGGCCCGCGGCAGCCTGACCCAACACCTGGGCGGTGAGGGGAACGGTGAGCAGGAGCCAGACCGCGGCCGCCCCCGCCAGGGTGCGCCGCAGCACGGCCCGATCCCCCGCGGTGGCGGACAGCGCCCGGTCGGCGGCCAACGTCGCCAGGATCACCAGAGGCGGATACAGCGGGGCCATGAGCCGGTGGTTGAGGACGTCCAGCGCGACGGTGGTAGCCGACCAGACCAGAAGGGCCACGTACCCGGCCAAGAAGAGTCCACAGGCGACCATGGCCTCGAGATCCCGCGGCTCGTCCCCACCCTCCCCAACCGACCGAAGCTGGCGCGCGCCGAGCCACAGGGCCGCGCCCAGGAGCAACAGGAGTGCTCCGTGCGCGACGCCGATCCAGGCGCCCTCCCCAGCCGGTGGAAGCACCCAGCTTGACAGGTAGAGGAGCACCCGGCTCAGGTTGAATCCCAGGCCCCATTGGCCGGGAGCGCGCTCGCCGGTGATGGTCCCGGTCAGAGTGTGGTTCCGTAGGAGCCAGAGTGCCAGGGGCCCGGTGGCGACCAGGGTGAACCCAATCGCCCGCGCCACCCTGCGGCGAAGGTCCCCGCGGGTTCTGAGGAGTAGGAACAGGCCACCGGCCCCGATGACGGACACGCCCACGTACCGGGTCAGCGCCGCCCCCGCCGCCAGCGCCGCCGCCGCCGCGATCCACCGCCGGTCCGGACGGCGGACCGTGACGTCCAGACACGCCAGGCAACCCACGGTGAACAGCATGAACAGCGACTCGGACCATGCCCAGGAAGACACCCACAGCAGGTGAGGCGCCACCGCGAGGGCCGCGATACCAGCCCAAGCGACCGGCGCCGACCGGGATCTGGTGAGAAGCCACGCGCCCGCCACGCCCAGGGTCGCGGCGTGGACGACCACGGCCACGCCGCGGGCCGCGTGGGCCGGATCGAGACCGATCCGGGCCAGGAGCGCCAACAGCGCCGGATAGAGGGGCGGCCAATCCGTCAACGGTGCCCCGTGCCAGACGCGCAGGCCTCCACCCGACGCCATGCTCCGCCCCGCCGAGAGGTAGGAGATGGAATCGGGGGACAGACCGATCCCCCGCCAGGTGGCGATCAGCACGAGGGCAGCCGCGCCGGCGGCCGCCGCGGCCAGCCTAGCCCGCCCAGACGACATAGGCCGACAGCGCACCCCAGGCCAGCACCGTCACGGCGAGAGACACGTCGTTCCAGACGGCCTCCGTCGGGGACTCGCCGTGCCCTTCTCGCTCGACCAGGTACCAATACCGGAAGAGCCCGAACAACACGAGCGGGATCGTCACCACGAGCCGGGGACGCACCTCGATGACGTAGAGCCCATAGAAGAGCAACGCGGCCACTCCCGACATCTCGGCGTACCGATCCAGCAACGGGATCGAGTACTCCTGGAGCACCGAACGGCCGTCCGTACCTCGGGTCGCGAGCTCTTGCCTTCGCTTGATGGCAGCCAGATACAGAGCCAGGCAGAGGGTGGTGATGAGCATCCACGAGCTCAGCGGGACGTCGATGACCCGCGCGCCCGCGTAGACCCGCAGCAGGAACCCCGACGCGACGCAGAACAGGTCGACCACCGCCACCCGCTTGAGCCCGGCGCTGTAGGCCAGGTTGATGAGTAGATAGAGTCCGACCGGGATGATCAGTGACGGGAGCGCCAGCAAGGCACCGAAGATGCCCGTCGCCAACACGGCCAACACGATCCGGGCAGTCGTCAGGGACACGTCCCCCGCCGCCAGCGGCCGTGTCTTGCTCTTCA
Organism: Gemmatimonadota bacterium; assembly: GCA_039589315.1. GTDB lineage: Bacteria > Gemmatimonadota > Gemmatimonadetes > Longimicrobiales > Gaopeijiaceae > JBDHHQ01. The sequence goes on along the minus strand of JBDHHQ010000036.1, from coordinate 3,456 downwards.
CGGGGTGCTGCCGGTCGCGCTCGAGGTCCATCAGGTCGTTGAGAACGTAGACCACCACCGCCGCGAGCGTGAACACCGCCGCCGCCGCGACTGCACGGAGGGTGGCCTGGGGATCCGTCATCTGGCCCGCGAACACGAGGGGCGCGAAAACGAACAGGTTCTTGACCCAGTGCCGAGGCCGGAGCAGGCGGACGACAGGAGGTAGCGGCATGGTCATGACCGTCGGGTCACAGCTTCAGGCGCTTGAACACCGGCTCGGGGATGCTCCGGATCACCCACATGATGAGGCGCCAGAAGCCAGGCAGATACACGACGCTCCGACCCCGGCGCGCTGCCCGGTAGATGCCCCGACCGACGGACTCGGGCGACGCTACCAGGAACATGCCTTCCTTGCCGTATGTCATGCGCGTGTCCACGAACCCCGGCTTCACTGTGGTGACCGTCACCCCTGCCGGATGGAGCCGATTCCGTAGCCCCTGCAGGTACGCGGCGAGGCCGGACTTCGCCGATCCGTAGAGGTAGTTGCTCTGACGCCCGCGATCGCCTGCCACCGACCCCACGACGCAGATGAACCCGCGCCCCCTGTCCTCCAGGATCGATGCCGCCTTCTCCAGCAGCGCCACGCACGCCGTGTAGTTGGTATCGACGATCCGGCGTGCTTCGCGAAAGTCGCCCTGCGCCTCTTCCTGATCGCCCATGTATCCGAGCGCCAACACGACGCCGCTCAGAGGCCCCATCCCGGCAGCGTCCATCAGCCCGTCGTGGGCCTCGAAGTCCAGGGCGTCGAAGACGCGCGCTTCCACCTCGACCCGGTGTCGCAGCGCGAGGTCGGCCGCCACCGCCTCGAGCTCCTCCGGGTTGCGACCCGTGACCAACAGGTCGTGGCCGTGGGCCGCGAACGCCGCGGCCGTGGCCTGGGCGATGGCCGAGGTGACCCCGACGATCAGAACCGGTCCGGCACCTTCGCCCAGCTCGGCCCCCACTCCCTCGCCCGCATCGCTCACGACCGGTCACCCTCCTTCCTACTAGCGTCCGTAATGCCGAGGCGTCTCGCCTGCGACGACGAGAAAAGGCCGTCGGGGTCGATGGCGTTCTTCACGCTCTGAAAGCGGTCCAGGCCCGGGTACATCTGTCGAAACGCGCCGGCCACCAGGGACGCGTCCTTCGCCAGGTATATTCGACCACCGTGATCCAATACGATACGGTCGAGAGCGCCCAGCAGCTTGCCGAGACCGCGGCGCCGGGGAATATCGAGTGCCAGTGTATATCCTTCCATGGGAAACGAAAGGTGACCATCGCCTTCTGGACCCATCTTCTTCAGCACCGCGAGAAAGGACGACAGTCCCGAAGCCGACAGACCCTCCAGAAGCCTGCGAACGCCCTCGCCCCCTCGGTCCAGCGGAAGGACCGCTTGGTATTGGACGAAACCCCGACGCCCGTAAAGCCGATTCCAGTCTCGTACTCCATCGAGTGGGAAGAAGAACCGGTCGGCGCTCACCAGGGCGTCATCACGAGTTCTGTGCAGGGCGTAATAGAACGTGTTGAACGCGCGGACGCTTATACGATTCAGCGCGATGCCCGGAGCGTCGAATGGCACACTCAAACGTGCGCGACTCGAGGCGACGTCGAGATGGGCGTCCTTGACGCGCTCCCGGGTGGCATGCTCGCCGAACATCAACACGGATCGTCCGAGCGCTCGGCCCCGCGAAAGACAGTCAATCCAAGCGACTGAATACGGATATTGGTCATCGGCCTCGTCGAACAATGCGAGTGCTGCGTCGAGGTCGGGTGCTTTGCGATAGTCTACCGATATATATCGCGTCGTAATGTGGTGAAGTCGGATGCGCGCCGTCACGATTATCCCGGTCAGACCCATGCCGCCCACTGTTGCCCAGAACAGGTCCCGATATACCTCCGGGGAGCACCGTACGAGCTCGCCCCCGGGTGTGAGCAGCGTGAGATCGACGACGAAGCGTGAGAATGTGCCGTCCCGGTGATGGTTCTTTCCGTGAATGTCGCTCGCGATCGCGCCGCCCACCGTCACGAAGCGGGTGCCGGGCACGACGGGGAGGAAGAAGCCCCTCGGCACGACGGCATCGAGGATGTCGCCCAGACCGACCCCGGCTTCACACTCCAGGACCCCCTCGTCCTCGTTCAGGGAGAGAAGACGGTCGAGTCGAAGGAGCGAGATCACGGCCGCGTCACCGTTCAAAGCGGCGTCACCGTAGCTTCGGCCCAGGCCCCTCGGTAGGAAGGAATCCTCGGCTGCGCCGGTGACGATCTCCGACAACTCGCCCCGGGCCTCCGGCCGATACACCCGGCAGGTCTCCACCGGAAAGCGACCCCATCCTGTGAGAGGCTCGCTGCGGAAGCGGGGGTGGGACTTTAGAATTGGATCGAACCCCTCGATAATGTTGGAGCCGGGACTCCGGGCGCCGCCGGACGCCGGCATCCGCCCACTCGACTTGGCACGGAGCCCGGACGGTTGACCCTCCCGAAACTGACGCTCGTCCTCCCGGCCCACAACGAGGCCGCGGTCATCGGCGACTCCGTGCGCAGAGTCGACGCCTACCTCGGTGCGCTGGACATCCCCTATCGCATCGTCGTGGGCGACTCCGCGTCCACCGACGGCACCGGCAACGTTGTCCTCGGTCTCGGCCTTCCGTGCGTGCAATTGATCCAGAGCTCCGTTTCTGGCAAGGGCGCCATGTTGACGCGCTGCTTCCAGGCCTCCCGAGGGGAGTACCTGGGCTTCATCGACGCCGATCTCGAGATCGACGTTTCCTACGTCGGCCCGATGCTGGAAGTTCTGGAGTCCGGATACGACGCCGTGATCGCCTCCAAGGCCCTGGACCCGTCCCTCAACCGTGACCGTCCCTTTTCCCGGCGCCTGAACACGGCAGTGTACAACGGCGCCGTGCGCCGCCTGTTCGGCACGTCCTTTCGGGACCACCAGGCGGGGTTGAAGCTGTTCCGGGGCGACGTGCTCCTCCGTGCCCTCTCTCGCGTCGAAAGCGCCGCCTGGCTCTGGGACACGGAGCTCCTGGTGACGCTGTCACGGGACGAACGTCGGATCCAGGAGTTCCCCATCGAGACCACCCCGCGGGATGACTCACGCTTCGTGGCCACCGGCAGCTCCGTGAGCCTGGTCAGGGAGCTGTTGGGCCTGTACATGCGTAAGCGACGGGGATGAGCCGGGACCGGGTAGGGCTCTTGCTTCCGGTCCTCACGGCAGGGTGCATCCTCGCCGTCCTCGACCCCCGACTCCTCCTCTCCCCCACCACCCCGGCAGGGGGAGATCTGGGCCTGCACGTCTTTCCATTCTCTTCGGCCGTCGACCACCTGTTCTCCAGCGGACGTCTCACGGGGTGGAGCGACGGCTGGTTCGGGGGCTTCCCGCTGTTCTACTTCTACTTTCCCCTGCCGGCGGCGCTGGTCGCCCTGTTCGCGCCGGTT
>JBDHHQ010000035.1:0-50562 GCA_039589315.1 Gemmatimonadota bacterium | reverse complement strand
GGCGTCCGGAAGTCCTCGATCACGCTGAGCTCGCCGGTATCGGGATCCAGACGGAGCAGCACGGCTCGGCCGCCGAGCCAGTCTCCCTCTCCCGTCAGGACGATCCGGTCGCCGCCCACCTCGCCCGAGATCCAGTGCGGCAGGACGCCCTCGCCCAACGCCAACTCGCTCACCTGCCGGGGTCGATGGGGATCCGACAGGTCCAGGACCACCAGGGAGTTGCTCTTCTGGACCGTCTGCACCCAGAAGCGACCACGCAGCCACGGCAGCCCGCACTCGTCCCCCACGTCGTACGACTCGAAGGGGAAGGTCTGCACCAGCTCCACCACGGGCTCGTCGGTGTCGACCCCCGTGACCGTGTACATGCCGCAGCGGAACGTCGTGACGATGACCGTCTTCCCGTCGTCGAGCACACGCGCTTCGGCCACGTCGAGGTTCTCATCGCCGCGGGGACCCGGCGGCAGAAGCACGGTCTGGAGTAGCGACAGGTCCGACATCCGCCAGATCTGGAACGACCGCCCCTCGAGCTTCATCCACATGTCGCCCGTGGTCGTGACGATGCGGTCCAGGCCCGGAATCGGCGATAGGCTGTACGGACGAAGCTCGGGGTCCACGGGATCTGCGGCGTCGGTGCCCCGCAGGTAGTTGCCCAGGGGATCGAGCTCCACGAGACCCCCGGCACCCGAGTCGGGGTCGCCCCGGTTCTGGAAGGTGGCGAGCACGTTGCCGTCCGGGGTCCGCTCGAAGCTGTGCGGGTACGTGTACGGCCCGGCGCTCGTGAACGAGGCCTCGACGAAGGGCGCCGCCGGATCGGCCAGGTTGATCACGAACGTCTGCCCGGACCGGAACCCGTTGACGAGCAGCCGATCCCCTGCGGGCATGACGTGCTCGCTGTGGTGGGCCAACCGGCCGTAGTCGGGCGACGCAGGGTCGGCACCGAAGACGGCGAGGAAGTCGCTGTCCGCACCGTCTTCGTCCCGTGCCCAGACGTAGATGTGCGGCGCTGCGGAGCCCGGCGACGGCTCGACGGCCGACTCCGAGGTCGCCTCTTCGGGTGCCCCGGCCGGAGTGCATGCTCCCGCCAGGAGGAGCGCGAGCGCCAGGGCCCCCGGGGACATTCGTCGGTCCATGAGCGCTCCCGTCAGGAGCCCACGCGGTCGAGTGCCCGCTTCAGGTCGTCGGCATTCATGACCGGAACGAACTCGACGTCTGCCTCGAGGGCCTGGAAGAGGGGCTCCGCGATCTGGGGGATCTGCGCCGGATCGGTCATGTCGAAGACCATCACCCCGGCGCGTTTGCCGCCTTCGGCGAGGAAGTACGCAGCCTCCGGCTGCAGATCAGCCATCAGCATCTCGATCGTCTGCTGGATCGCACCGTTTTGAATCCCTTCGTTGCCCTTCGCGGCTGGAACCGTCCATCTGAGCATCATGCGCATGGTGATCTCCTTTGGGGGGGTGGCCTTACTGCCGAGGGTGAGCTCCCCGGGCGTGCACAGTAGACAGCGTAGCGACAGAAGGCGCCAGGTTCTTCTCCCTCCGGACCCCCTTTCGGCTCAGCGGTAGTTCCCGAACACGAGCTCGACGCCGTAGTCGTTCCCCTTCACGAGGGCGATTACGTCCTGGAGCGTGTCCCGGGAGGGCGCCGAGACCCTGAGCTCCTCTCCCTGGATCTGCACCTGGACCTTCTTGAAGCCGGCGCTTTTGATGTCCTTCGAGATCTTCTTGCCGGTCTCCTGATCGATGCCTTGCTTGAGGCCTATCGTCTGGCGAGCCCGCCCCAACCCTCCGGCGTCGATCTTGCCCTCGTCGAGGTTCTTGAGCGGCACCCCTCGGCGGCTGAGCTTCTCGCGCAGAACGCCCAACAGCGCCTTCAACCGGTACTGGTCGTCCGCTTCGAGCTTGACCACGCCCAGGCTCCGGTCCAGCTCGAGGCTGCAGTTCGTGCCCTTGAAGTCGTAGCGGGTGCGGATCTCCTTGGTCGCCTGATTCACCGCGTTGTCGACCTCCTGCAGGTCGACGCCGGTCGAGATGTCGAAGGACTGTGTCTTGGCCATGGATTCGAGGGCCCGACCGGCCGCTGGTGCTTGGCGAGCGCCCGTTCGTGGATCGGATTCGAAGGTGTTGTCAGGCTAAGCGATTGCGCGCCGCCGCGCCATGGATGCTCACGGCGCGACGGCTCACGCCAGTAATGACACGATGATCACCCGCGCTGCACTCCGGCGCTACCAGATCTCGCCCCAGAGATCGTAGACGGTATCACCGCCGGTCCCCGGGTCGGCCTCGTTGCTGATCCAGGCTCTCATCCTCATGCCCTCGAACTCCCCGGTGCCGTGGCATCCCGTATGATTGCCGTCTCCGGGCAAGGATGACGAGCGTCCATCACCTGGCTTTCCTCGAATCATCACCTGGGGCCTGGCCCACGGCTGCGGTGGGACGGGCTTGCAACCCTTGACCACCTAGGGGTGTCTCACGTATACGTGAGCGTACCCCTAGCTCACCAAGGGAAGCGACCGGGTGGAGCCGGCGTCCCAACAGTCGGCGGCCACCGAGACGGTCGAGGCGCCGTAACGCCGAGCACGAGGGCAAGATCATGGCTGGAAGCAACCTGTTCACTGGTACCTTGGATCTCCTGATCCTCCAGAGCGTCGAGGACGAGCCGCAGCACGGCTACGCCATCGGGCGCTGGATCCGTGAGACCTCCGAGGACGTACTGCGGGTCGAGGAGGGCGTGTTGTATCCGGCTCTCCATCGGCTCGAGGCGAAGTCCTGGCTGGCCGCGAGTTGGGGGCGCACGGAGACCAACCGCAGAGCCAAGTTCTACGAGCTCACGGCTGCCGGACGACGCGCCCTGGAGGCGGAGTCGGACCGGTGGACCCGCCACGTCAACGCCGTGGACCGTGTGCTGCGCACGCGGCGGGCGTGAGGGGAGGCGTGGCCATGCGTTTGTTCGATCGATTCCGTTCCGCCACCCGGCCCGGGTCGGCTCCCACGGACCCGGCGGAGGAGATCCGGGACGAGGTGGAGCTCTACCTGGAGCTGCGGACGGAGGAGCTCATGGCGACGGGGCTGTCGCCGGACGAAGCCCGGGCCCAGGCCGAGCGGGCGTTCGGTGACCGACGGCTTCACGAGTCACAGGCAGTCCGCTTCGCTCGACGGCGAGGACGCAGGCGCCGGTGGGTGAGCGGCGTGCAAGGCCTGATGCAGGACCTCCGCTTCGCCGTGCGCTCACTACGCCGCCGCCCGGGCTTCACCGTCACGTCTGTCGGCACTCTGGCGCTGGGGATCGGCGGTACCGCGGCCATGTTCACCGTGATCTACGGCGTGCTGCTGCGTCCCCTTCCCTACCCGGAGCCCGATCGCCTCGTCCAGGTGTTCGAGACGACGCCCCGCAGACAGACCAGGAGCTCGAGTCCGGCCAACTACGTGGACGCCCGCTCCGCGGCCACGACGTTCCGCCAGCTGGCGGCGTATCGCGCGGTTCAGTGGAACCTGATCGGCACGGGCGAGCCCGAGCGCCTGCCGGTGGGCAACGTGTCCTCCAACTTCTTCGACGCGCTGGGCGTGCCGGCGGCTCTGGGTCGCACGTTCGACGACCGGGTGGCCATGCCCGGCGACGTGCGCATGGTGGTGTTGTCCCATGGGCTCTGGTCGCGCCGGTTCGGCGCGGACCCGGGCGTGGTCGGGCGCACGATACGGCTGGACCACGAGACCGCCGAGGTGGTCGGGGTCATGCCACCCGGCTTCGGTTTCCCCGCGGGCGTGACCCTCTGGATGAAGGCGCTCAGAGACGTACCCGAGTTCAACACCGACTTCGACGGGGACCACACGGCGGAGCGGTCGGCCTGGTACTTCTCCGTGATCGGGCGGCTGGCCGAGGGCCAGAGCCTCCCGGCGGCCCAGGCAGAAATGGACGCCATTGCCGCCCGCATCCGGGAGATCGACCCCGAGTCCAACGGCCAGACGGGCTACAACCTCGTTCCCCTTCACGAGCGGACCGTGGCGTCCACCCGCGCCACTCTCTGGATGCTGTTCGGGGCGGTGGGCTTCGTCCTGCTGGTCGCCTGCACGAACGTAGTGAACCTGGTCCTGGTCCGGGCGGTCGGCAGGCGCCACGAGCTGGCCGTCCGGGCGGCCCTGGGCGCCGGAGCGCGCCGAATCGTGCGGCACGTCCTGGCGGAGTGCGCCGTGCTCGGTGTGCTGGGTGGCACGGCTGGGCTGGCCATCGGCGCAGCGGCGGTGACGGCGTTGCGGGCCGCCCCCGGCCTTCCGCGCGCTGGCGAGCTCGGCATCGACGGTCCTGTGCTGTTGTTCCTGAGCGGCGTGACGGTGAGCGCGATCCTGCTGGTCGGCGCGCTGCCTGGAATCCTTGCGGCCCGGCAAGCCCCGGGCGCCGCGCTCGGGGCCCGAGACGGGGTAGGCGACGGACGCAGGGCCGGCAGGCTGCAGAGCGTCCTGGTGGTGGCCGAGGTGGCCCTGGCCGTCGTGCTGGTACTGGGAGCCGGACTGACCTTCCGCAGCCTGGCGGGCCTGGCTCGGGTCGACCTGGGCGTGAGGACCGAGGGGCTCGCCACACTGCGATTCGCCCTTCCGGGAGCCCGGGAGATGGAGTTCGCCGAGTGGCAAGACGTCTACCACCGCATGCTCGATCGCGTGCGGGCCGTGCCCGGCGTGGAGGACGCGGGCTTGTCCTCGGCGGCTCCTCTGAGCGTCGGCTGGCAAGCCGGCCTGCGTGTGGAGGGCCGGGAGTACGACAGCAACGACCCGCCCGTGGTTGGCTGGTCGGTGATCACCCAGGGAGCGCTGGTCTCAACCGGTGTCGACGTCGTCCGGGGGCGGGGGTTCGGTCCGGGCGACGGCCCGGACGGAGAGCCGGTCGCCGTCGTCAACTCCGCGCTGGCCAAGCGGATCTTCCCAGACGTGGACCCCGTCGGCCAACGGATCAACACCGGACTGGACGGCATGGGCAACTACGTGCGGGTGGTGGGGGTCGCCGCGGACACCCGTAACAGGGGTCCGGCCCAGGAGCCGGCCATGGCCTATTACCGGCCCTTCGCGCAGCAGGGTGCGTTCCCCGGCGACCGGGTCGTGCTCACGGTGCGGGCACCCTCCGACCCGAGTGGCGTGGTGCGGGCGGTGCAGGAGGCGGTCTGGAGCGTCAATCCCGATGTCCCGTTCTACCGCATCGAGATCGAGGGTAGCATCGGTCGCGAGTTCGGAGCCAACCTCCGCTTCGTCCTCTCGCTCCTCGGCGCGTTCGCCGTCGCGGCGGCCCTCCTGGGCGCGGTGGGGATCTACGGCGTCACCGCCTACGCCGTTCGTCGCCGGACCCGCGAGATCGGCGTACGTCTGGCCATGGGCGCCCGGCGCACGCAGGTGGCCCAGTGGGTGCTCCGCAGGAGCCTGGTGCTGGGCGCGGTAGGGGTGGCCGTCGGGTCGGTGGCGGCGCTGGGCCTGACGCGCCTGCTCGGTGGACTGCTCTACGGTGTCAGCCCCACCGACCCGCTCACCTTCGCTGTCGTCGCGGGTATGCTTCTCGGGACCGCGGTGCTCGCCTCCCTGACCCCCGCATGGAGGGCGAGCCGAGTGGACCCGGCCGCTGCGGTGCGAGCCGAGTGATCCGGAGGCACGGTCAGTCGACGCGGCTGGCCCTGGCTCACACCTTCGTCGACGGCGACAACGCACCGCTCATTCTCCTCGCGCCTTGCGACACCTGGCCCGATCCCCTGGCGCCGGGACGAAGTCGCAGGGTCCCGTACGAGGAGGTCCTGGGATTCACCCCCGCATCTCGAGTCGCGCTGCTGCACTGGTGCCTGCTGGACGACGATGATGTGCGTCTCCAGGGCTCCCTTCAGGTGCCCTACCGCTGACGGCGAACTGCCGCACGTGCTCCAGGGTACCGCGAGCGAGCTCACGGAAACGCGTCCGACGGGACCGAAGGCTGTTCACCGAGGCACCCTTCGCCCGCAGCGAAGAGCCGCGCCCATGAAGGACCCCGATTGCGTCGCCCTTCTCCAGTGGGCCTTGCCACAGCTGCGCATGCGGTGGCCCGGCTTCCGCAGGGTACGGGGTCAGGTGTGCAAGCGCGTCTCGCGGCGGATCCGGGCACTGGACCTCGCCGATGGCGCCGCCTACCGCAGCTACCTGGAGGGGCATCCCGAGGAAATGGCGCTCCTGGACGGCCTCTGCCGGATCACGGTTTCGAGGTTCTACCGGGACCGCGCGGCCTTCGACGCCCTCAGGCGCCGGGGCTTCGCTGACCTCGCCGCCGCCGCTCTCGACCGCGGAGCGAGCGTAGTGCGTTGCTGGTCCGCGGGATGCGCGTCCGGTGAGGAGCCCTTCAGCCTCAGCTTGGCCTGGGCCATGAGCGGGTCGCATCGGCCGGCCGGCTTCATGCTCGAGATCGTCGCCACCGAGGTCGACCCGCGACTGCTCGAACGGGCCCGGATCGCCTGCTACCCTCGGGGTGCGCTGAAGGAGGTGCCGCCGGAGTGGATCCAGACCGCCTTCGATGATACGGACCGGGGCGTCTGTCTGCGTGCTTCGTTCCGACGCCCGGTGACACTGGTCCGGCAGGACATTCGGGAAGCGATGCCCGAGGGAATCTTCGACCTCGTGCTGTGCCGGAACCTCGTGTTCACCTACTTCGAGACAGGGCTCCAAACCGAGCTTCTCGCGGAGATTCTCGGCCACATGCACGAGGGGGGACTCCTGGTCCTGGGCGGGCACGAAGTGCTGCCCAGGGGAGACTGGCCCGTGGACCGACCCTACGCGTCGCTCCCGATCTACCGCCGAGTCGAGGGCGCCGCGCCCTGAGTCGGACGCCCACCTGCGAGGAGCTTTGCGGTTCGTCGGGCGTAGTCTATGTTTTTCTGCTCCGCGTCAGGCGTCACGCGGCGTGGAGTACCGATTCCGCAGCCCCCGGTCGGTAAGGCTCACACACCCAGCTACCCGAAGGCGGGCCGCCCGTCCGCCCCACGAAGGCCAGCTCGAAATGGACCGCGCTTCCGCTCTGATCGAACAGATTCGCGCCGGCGTCATCGGCGCCGACGAAACGGTGGTCGGGCCCTACGGCCCCCGCAGGGTGACCTACGCCGATTACACGGCGTCCGGGCGTTCCCTGAGCTTCATCGAGGATTACATCCGCACACAGGTTCTGCCCCTCTACGCCAACACTCACACCGAGAGCTCCGGCACGGGGCTGCAGACGACCCGGTTCCGGGAGGACGCGCGGCAGATCATCCGCGACTGCGTGGGCGCCGGCCCCGAGCACGTGGTGGTGTTTTGCGGCTCGGGCTCGACCGGAGCCATAGACCGGATGATCGGTGTGCTCAACCTCAGGCTGCCCAACGACCTGGACCGGAAGTACCAGCTTCTCGAGTCGATTCCCCATGAGGAACGGCCCGTGGTGTTCATCGGTCCCTACGAGCACCACTCCAACGAGCTGCCCTGGCGGGAGAGCATCGCCGACGTGCACACGATCGACGAGGACCTCGAGGGCGGCGTCGACCTGAAGGAGCTCGAAGACAAGCTCATCGAGTTTGCGGACCGGCCGCTCAAGATCGGCAGCTTCTCCGCCGCGTCGAACGTGACCGGCATCATGACCAATCATCGCGAGGTGTGCGCCCTGCTCCACGGGCATGGCGCCCTGTCATTCTGGGACTACGCCGCGGCTGCACCCTACGTGCCTATGCATATGGATCAGGATGGGCACAAGGACGCGGTGTTCATTTCCACCCACAAGCTCATCGGCGGACCCGGCACGCCCGGCATCCTCGTGGCTCGCCGGGAGCTGTTCACCAATACGGTTCCGGTAGTCCCCGGTGGGGGAACGGTGTCCTACGTGAATCCCCGGGAGCACCGGTACCTCGAGGACCCCGAGCACCGGGAAGAGGGAGGGACGCCGGACATCGTCGGTTCGATCCGGGCAGGCCTGGTGTTCCAGCTCAAGGAGGCGGTGGGCGCCGACGTGATCCGGGAGAAGGAGGAGGGCTTCATTCGCCGGGCCATCGAGTCCTGGGAGACCAACCCCAACCTCCAGATCCTCGGCAGCAGAGACGCGGAGAGGCTCTCCATCGTCTCCTTCGTGGTCCTGCACGACGAAGGCCGTTACCTGCATCACAACTTGGTGGTCGCGCTGCTCAACGACCTCTTCGGCATCCAGTCGCGGGGTGGTTGCTCCTGCGCTGGCCCCTATGGGCATCGGCTGCTCGGCATCGATCTCGAGCGCTCCCGGGAGTTCCGCCGCGAGATCGCCCGCGGCTGCGAGGGCGTGAAGCCGGGCTGGGTACGGGTCAACTTCAACTACTTCATCTCGGAGACCGTCTTCGACTTCATCCTCGAGGCGGTGCATATGATCGCGGATCACGGCTGGCGTCTCCTGGATGACTACCGATTCGAGCCGAAGACCGGGCTGTGGAAGCATCGCGGAGGGGTCGTGCCGCCCCCTGCCAGCCTGCGAGACATCCGATACGGGCTGGAGGGGATCCAGTATCCCGATCATCGCCGCGGTGGGGCGGCAGAGGCGGAGCTGTCCGGAATTCTGGAAGAGGCCCGCAGGATCTTCGCCCAGGCGCGGCCCGGTCACCTGCCGTCCGATCAGCGCGTACGCGTGTCAGACGACTTCGAGCACCTCAGGTGGTTCCCCGTTCCGGGCGAAACGCCCGTGGAGACCACCGGATAGGGACCACCGGCCAGGCGGAGCGAATCCCTCTCGAATATCGTCCCGCGCGCCTTTCAAGCCCCCGCGGGATGCTGACCCTCCACCCGTTGCTCCGCCCGCTGGAGCTATCCCTGCCGACCTCTAGCGCACCAGCCACAGGTGGCTGATGAGCGTGCCGGTGGCTCCGCGTAGCTGCGATCCGGTCACGAAATCGACCGGACCTCCAGATCGAAGATCAGGATCGAGCCGCCCGGGATGTTCCCTCGGGGCGAGAGTCCGTACGCCTGCCCTGGCGGGACGATGAGCAGCCGCCGCTCGCCCACCTTCATGCCCGTGACGCCTTCGTCGAAGCCGGGGATGACGCTCCCCCCTCCGAGCACGAAGTCGAATGCTCCGGCGTCGAAGACGACCCCGGTGGTCAGGAAGCCCACGTATGCCACGTCGACCGTGGCCCCGGCCGCCGCGCCATCCCCGCTCCCCTCGTCGAGCGTCTGGATGTAGACGCCCGAGGACAACTTGGTCATCTGGGAAAGATCGATCTCGAGGGCGGGATCGAAAGTCACCTCCTCGATGACCTGAGGGACGATGGGCTCCGTCGAGCTGTCGCCGCACGCGGCGACGAGCACCAATAGGGGGACGGCGGCGAGAGCCGTCAGGGATCTGGACATTGAACGCACGCTCGATCTCCGGCTTTCGTCGGTCGGCGGTGCCCCGACGCTCGGGTGGACGGGTTCGGACTGGCCAAAACGGCCGGACGCGAACCCGCTTCTACTGCGGACGCGCGTCCAGGGATCCCATCTCCGTCAGATCGCGGCCCGCCGGGCTCTGGAAGAGCACCAGGTCGTACCGGGGCGCCATGGCCATGAAGTGCTCGAACAGATCGGCCTGTGTCTTCTCGTATACGACCCAGCGAGCGTCGTCGGCAAAAGCGTAGATCTCCAGGGGGATTCCGTCCGCGGTAGGCGGCAGGTGACGCACCATTTGGGTGTGGGCCTTGCTGATCCGCGGTGAGTGCTTCAGGTAGCACTCGATGTACTGCCGGAACATGCCCAGGTTCGTAAGGGGGTTGCCGTCCTCGTCGACGCCGTAGGGGTCCGGCGTCGCTCCCGCGCCAGCGTCGGGCTGCTCCCCGGCCCCTGCGGTCGCCTGAGCCTGGGCCGCTTGCGGTCGCTCCTGGCCGTCGCCGCCCCGGTTCGCGGCGGCGCCACGGCGACTCGCGGTCAGCGCGGCCTCATAGTCTCGAAAGCGCTCCAACATGTCGCCGTCGCACGCCCGGACGCTGTTCACGTCCACCAGGAGCGGCCGCTTGATCCGCCGCGCGCCCCCGGCCGACATGAAGCGCCAGTTCTTCACCGAGTCGGAGATCAGGGCGTAGGTGGGCACGGTGGTCATGGTGCGGTCCCAGTTCCTCACCTTGACCGTCGTGAGGGATATCTCGACCACGTCGCCGTTTGCGCCGTACTTGGGCATCTCGATCCAATCCCCGACGCGCACCATGTCCATGGCGTAGATTTGGACGCCGGCCACGAAACCCAAGAGGGTGTCCCGGAACACCAGTAGAAGCACGGCTGACGTGGCCCCGAGCCCCCCGATCACAATGGCAGGGGGCTGTCGGACGAGGACGGCCAGGCACAGCACGGCGGCGAAGGCGTAAGCGGCGATCTTGGCCACCTGGACCCAGATGTGAATGGGTCTCCGCTCGTAGGACGGCCGGTGCTTGAAGTACGCCCGTGCCGCGTCCAGAAATGTGAGCACGCTCCGCAGGATGACGAAGATCAGGTACAGGTAGGTCAGCGTGGCCAGGATCGGCGTGGCCTCCTCGAACTCCCGAAATAGGTAGGGAAGCGCGACGAGGAACACGATCACCGGTGTGAGTTGGGTAATCGCCCGGAGGACCTTCTCGTCGAGAGCGATCTGGAGAAACCTGGATTCGCTACCGCGGAAGATCCGGCGGATCACGACGAACAGGAGGAGCCGGGTCGCCCAGTAGACCGCCATCAGGAGCAGCACCAGCGTGACCAGCTCGAGGCCCAGGATGATGTACACCATCGAAGCGGAGGGGACTCCCTGCTCGAGCAGCCAGGTCACGAGGCCCTCGTACAGTTGGGCGAATCCCTCTTCTCTCATTCGTCGGTGTCCAGTTTGGGAGGCGGTGGCGTCGTGAGCCCCGTGGACAGGTCCCAGGCCGAGGTGGCCTCCGAAATGTCGGCCATCCCCAGTCCGGCGCCGGGCGCGGGATCGGAGGTGCCGGGATCCATGGCACCGACTCCCGCGGAATCAGGGTCGGCAGGGCTCACGCCGGTGGAGTCGGCGTCCACGGTGTCGGCCGTGGTCCGGAACGTCACCACGACCCCGGCCGAATCGCTCTCGATGGCCGTGACGGACCCGTCACGGGTGTCTACCGCGTAGGTCCCGATCACATCGCCGCCCGGAGCGAGCCGCACGGTCACCTCGTAGGCCCCGACGGTGGCGGCGCCCGTTGGGAACTCGGCCGTCTCGAAATACTCGTTGAAGCGGGTGAACCGAAGGATGCGGTGAGCCTGCGCCAGGGTGAGGTCCGGAAAACGGTAGGCCGTCTCCGCGGACCCGGGTCCGAGGACGCGATGGGTGCGTGAGACGCCCCACTCGTACCGCGTGATCACGGTGCCCGTATCGGCCTGGGCGTCGTAACCGGGCACCGTGTCCGCACCGCCGGTCTGGCCGATGGTCTGAGCCAGATACGTGCTCAAGTCGGCGTCGACCGGGGGGACAGGCAATGGAGACAGTGCGGAGGCCGCGACCAGGCCCTCGAGGTCACGGCCTCTGACCTGGACCAGCGTCTCCCCTGCTCCGTTGCCCTGAAGCGCGGGCGAACGCGTCCCGCCTCCGAACAGGAGCAGCACCGAGTCCGCGTAGTGGACGAAGCCCTTGGTGAAGACCCGCTTCTCGGACTGGCTCCAGACGCGGGCGCCGGGCCTGGCCAGGACGTAGCGCCGCTGCGGCCTCGGAGGCGGCTCACCCGCCGGCAGGCTGTCCCGGGGGGGCGGTCGAGCTTCGGAGAGAAAACCGTCGAAGACGAACCCCTCCATGACCGGGCTCCGGCCGTATACCCACGTCCCCGACAATCCGTCCAGCTCCGTGGTGATCGGGTTCGCCGCAGGGATCACCCGGAGCGAATCGCCGTACGCGAGCGTTCCGGTTTCCGTGGCGTCGGCGTCCGGAGCGGAATGGAGCGTCAACGTGTCGATGCCGTGGACGTGCTTCAGCGTGAACTGGCGCCCGGCGGTCGATATCCGCTCCTCGAGAGGCCGAAACTCCGAGAGGTACCCGTCGAAGACGTAACCCTCCACGGACCGCCAGCGGACCCGCACCCAGCCCCCTTCGATCCCCTCGAGCTCGTCGGGCCGCTCGCGCCAGCCTCCCAACAGCAGGTCCAGCGAGTCGCGGTACTGCACGAACGCCAGGGGGCCGCTCACCGCGTCGGGACGGTCGCGGATGCTCAGGACATTGGCGCCATAGACGAAACGCCGCCTCACCAACCCCGTGTCGGGAAAGACGTCCGGCTCGGCCGGTGGCGGGAACCGAGTCAGATAGCCGCTGAACGCGTAGCCTTCCAGGAGGCCCGATCGGATCCGGAGCCACTTGCCCGAGATGCTGTCCACGACGACATCGACCGCACTGTCGGCGGCGGTGATCAGCGTCACCGGCGCCCCGTAGGGCAGCACGTCGATCACCCCGCCCTCCAGGGCCGGCGTTTGGCGGAGGCTGAGCCCGGATGGGGAGAAGACGTAGCGGAGCTCGGGGCCCCGCTCGCACGCGCCGAATGCGAGGACCGCCATGACCAGGAGTGGCGCGTGGCCAGGCCGCATCACACGCCCGTTAGCCGATGTCCTTGGATCGCTCGCCCCGGCGCGCGGCCGGACTGGCAAGGGCTTGGGTGACCGCTTCCTGGAGATCGGCCGGGGCGAATGGCTTGCGCAGGAGCGGGGCCACATCGAGGTGCTCCGTGTGGCTGGCGAGCACGTCAGGGCCGTAGCCCGACATGTAGACCACGCCCAAGCTCGGACGCCTCTTGCAGAGCGCTTCCACCAGCACGGGACCGGGCCGATCGGGCAGGACGACGTCGCACACGACCAGGTCGAGCGAGGGTCCCACCAGGTGGAAGATCTCCAACGCCTCCGCCGACGACGACGCGGCAACGACGGCATAGCCCAACTGCCTGAGAGCGCGCTCCAGCATGCCGCGCACCGCCTCGTCGTCCTCGACCACGAGGATTCGCGCCCCGACGCCGCCCTCCCGCGCCCGGGGCTGATCCTGAAGGACTCCCGTGGCGTCGCTCACCGGCAGATAGACCTCGAACGCCGCCCCCGCGCCCGGGAACCCGCCTACTCGGACGGCGCCCCCGTAGCTCCTGGCTATGCGCCGAACGGCGGTGAGTCCGAAGCCGGTACAGGCGCCTTCGTCCTCCTTGTTGGTGTAGAACGGATCGAAGATGCGATCCCGTAGATCGACGGGAACGCCGGGACCCGAATCCTGGACGCTCAGCACGACGTAACGGCCTTCCTGGAGGAGGTCTCCCCCGGCGGCTCGGAGCGGCGCTTCCGGCACGACGTTTCTCGTGGAGATATGGACGGTGCCTCCACCGGGCAGGACCTCGCGGGCGTTCCGGACCAGGTTGAGGGCGACTTGCTCCAGCCGGGCTCGATCGGCTCGGACCTCCCACGTGTCGGCCGGGCCCTCCACCGTGAGGGTCGTGTTCTGGCCCAGAGACCGTCGGAGAACCGGTTCCAGCTCGCGGACCACGGCCAAGGGGTTCAGCGGCCCGGGCAAGCGGCGAGAACGGCCGACGAAGGCCGTGAGCTGACGGATCAACGCAGCTCCCCGACCCGCCGCGCTCTCGATCACATCCAGGTCCTTCTGCGCCTGGGCCGACGAGAGCTCGTCTCTCAGGACCAGGACCGACGAGAGGATGGCCGTAAGAAGGTTGTTGAAATCATGGGCGGCTTCGCCCACGAACGCGCCCATGGACTCCATGCGCTGCGCCGCGATGATGCGCTCCTCCAGGGCGGTGTTGTCGCCCCTGAGGCGCCGCAGCTCCGTGACGTCCAGCAGGAGACCGACGACCACGGCGTCCGCGGCCCCGCTCGGCTCTCGCAAGGCCATGTGATCCCGCACCCAGAGCGTCTCTCCGTCGGGAAGTCGGATCCGGTACTCGAGCGTGATCTCACCGGCGGCGGAGAGCCGTTCGGAAGCTTTGCGGATCGACGGCCGGTCCTCCGCCTGGATCAGGCTCGGCCAGAACGCGACGTCATCGCGGAAGACGGCGCTGGGGCAGCCCGTGAGCACGTCGATCCCGCGGTTCGCGAAGGTGCGCAGCAGGGGCTCCCGGGCCGGAGCGGTGTAGAGCGCTACGGGCCCGGGAATCCGTGCTCCCAGCACCTCCAGCGCCCCGGTCAGTCGATCCGCGTTCATGCCTGGTGTCCGCTCCGGCGGTTCTCTGCGGGCCCATGTGCGGGTGCCGCAACGGGAATGTGCAAGGGTCAGCCGGTCACGCGCCGTGTCAAGGCCCGCCCCACGAACCGGAACCGGTCCGGCCACGGGAGGCGCGCCAGGGTCGACTTCACCACTCCCCGGGTGAAGAAGGTCTTCCTCGAATAGTCGATGTCGACGTCGACCAGAACCGGCGTTCCGGCCGCCGCATATGCCTCTGCCCGCGTGAGGATCTCCTCGACCCTGTCGTCCGAGTCCAGCGCCAAGAACCGCGCGCCGGTGGCGCGGGCGATCCCCTCCACCTCGAAATCCGGCAGCTCGCTGGCGACCTTCCGGTTCAGGGCCACCTGCTGGAATTGGGCAATCTGCGCGAGCTCTCGGTCCCGGAGCACCAGGATCACCACGCCCAACCCCTCCGCGACGGCGGTCAGCACCTCGAGGCCCGTCATCAGGAACGCGCCGTCGCCGGCCAGGGCGACGACCGGGCAGTCCGGCCGGGCGAGGCGGGCGCCCAGCGCCGCAGGGAGCGCGTATCCCATGCACGAGTAGTCCACGGGGGCCAGGTACTTGCCGGGCTCCTCCAGACGCAGACACTCCATCGCCAAGAAAGTGCCATTCCCACTATCCGTGGTGAAGATCGTGTCGGGCCCGAAGAGCCGCTGTGCCGTCCGCAGCAGGTGGGCCGGCGTCACGCCCGGCCCCCCGACGTCCGCGAGCCAGTCCTCCCACACCTGTGCGTGACCCGAGCGGATCTCCTCTCTCAACGCCTCGTCCCGCTCGGCCCGGAACTCGCCGAGCTCCTCGTCCAACGCGCGGAGGAAGAGCTCGGCGTCCGCGACGAGCGCCTCCTGAGCGGGGTAGTTCCGGCCAGGTACGTCCGGCGCGGCATCGACGTGGACCAGCGGTCCGGGTGGCTCGAGCCCGTAGCTTCCTGTCCCGACCTCGCTGAAGCGGCACCCGATCGCCAGGGTCAGATCGCATTCCCGGGCCACGTCTTGCACGAAACCGGGAGCCGCCTTGCCGAAGCCCGGCCAGAGGAAGAGGCCATGGGGCTCGGGGAAGACCCCCTTGCCCTGGAAGGTGGTCGAGACGGGTGCCTCCAGCCGCTCGGCCAGCTGCAGGACACGGCCCTGGCAGCTCGCGGCACCCGCGCCCACGTACAGGAGCGGCCGCTTCGCTGCCCTGACCAGCTCGGCCACGCGGGATACGACCGCGCGATCGGGCTCGGGACCGTGGACGGTCGGTTGGGCCGAGGGGCTGGAGGTTGGCGGTAGCTCCACGTCGTGCTTGAACAGGTAGAGGTTCGCCGGCACCTCGACGAAGACGGGCCCACCGGGCGGTTGTCTCGCGATTCGGCTTGCGTCGCGGATCGCCTTGTAGAGGTCCCCTCCGGTCGTTGGCAGGAAGGTGGCTTTGGTCACGGGGGCCACCATGGACTGCTGATCGACGTCGTGCAGCTGGAACGCCATCCCGGTGTCCCTGCGGATCCCGCATCCCAGGACCAGCATGGGCACGTTGTCCATGTAGGCCTCGGCGATCCCCGACATGGCGTGCGTGAGCCCGGCGCCCGGCACCACGTTCACGCAACCCAGCTGTCCCGAGGCCCGCCACAAGCCATCGGCCATGAACGAGGCGCTCTGCTCGTCCGTCACCAGAACCGGGCGGACCTCGTCCGAGGCGCCCAACGCATCGTACAGCTCGATGTTGTGGGTCCCCGGGATCCCGAACGTGAGCGGAACGCCTTCATCCGCCAGGGCGCGGGCCACGATCTGTCCGCCCGTGAGCTTCACGGATGACGCTCCCGCTGGGGGTCGGGCGCGCCGGCCGGCCTCCACGACCCCGTCCGTCCGCCCCTCGTCGGCGCCCCGACCGTCTCAGCTCGCATGGTCCTCGAGCAGGCCCTCGGCCACCCGGTCCGCCAGGGCCATGATGGTGAGGTAGGGGTTGATCTCCACCGAGTCGGGGAACAGGCTGGAGTCGGCCACCCTCAGCCAAGGGATCCCGTGTACGCGGCCCCATGCATCGGTCACCGAGTCCGAGCGGTTCCGCCCCATACCGCAGCCGCCCATGAGGTGGCCGGCCGAGACGGACACCTTGCCCGGGATGAAATGGCGCTCCTGGATGCGCTGGTCGAGCGCACCCACCTCGCTGGCGTCGAGGAGAGGGGGATCGGCCAAGGGCGCATGGGCGCGGACGGCCCCTGCCCCGAAGAAGATGCGGGCTGCCGCCCGGGTGGCGGCGGCGAGGCTGCGGACGACCTCCGGCGTGAAGCGGTAGTGAACTACCGGCTTGCCGTGTCGGTCCAACGCCACGCGGTTACCCGGCACCGCCCGGTCGCAGGCGAGCACGAGGATCATCTGCAGACGTGGGAAGGCGCGCATCATGGCGCTGTGATCCGGTCCGAATCCCGTCAGGTTCTTCGCGGTCGTGAAGGGGAAGTACATGCAGGTTTCCAGCACGTACCCCTCCTCTTCGGCCCGGTCCATGTAATAGCTCTTCGGGTGGCCGACGTCGTTGGTGATCTCCCTGTCGTGCTCCGCCACCAGAATGAAGGCGGGGTGGCACGTGAATCCTTCCCCGAGCCTCGGGAGTCCGCTCCCCATCCCGGACCGCAGCATGAGCGCCGGCGTGCCCACCGACCCACAACACAGTACCACGCTCCCGGCATGGACCCGGTACTCACCGGGTTCCCAACTCGACGGCTCGCCCTTGCCGCCGGGGGGCACTTCGGTGACCCGCACCGTGAGGGCTCGGTCGTCGAGCGCCTCGACTCTCGCCCGCGTTACCACCTCCACGCCCGCGTTCTCCGCCCTGGGCAGTTGCACCTGATCGGTCCCCTGCTTGGCACCGTTGGGACAGCCCAGGTTGCACAGGCTCGCCCCTCGGCATCCCCTCACGTTCACCGGAAACTGGTGCGCCTCGTACCCCGCGGCCCGGCACC
This sequence comes from Gemmatimonadota bacterium, assembly GCA_039589315.1. Lineage (GTDB taxonomy): Bacteria > Gemmatimonadota > Gemmatimonadetes > Longimicrobiales > Gaopeijiaceae > JBDHHQ01. The sequence goes on along the minus strand of JBDHHQ010000035.1, from coordinate 33,494 downwards.
CCTCCACGAAGAGCCGGTTGTTGTCGTTGATCTCCTGCTCGGACAACAGGTGGACGTTGTTCTCGTGGATGTAGCGCTCGGTGCGCCGGATCACGTCGGCGTGCTCGAGGCCCGGGACGTTCCACTTGGCGATGATGCGGGTCGGCGCCTTCAGCGACGTGCCCGTGTAGACGAGCGTCGAGCCCCCGTAGGCCTGACCGAAGGCCAGGGTCATGGTGCCGTCCGCCGTCAGGAACCCTCCGCCGTCGGCGTACAGGGCCGGCGCCATGTCCAGCTCGCTCCCGCTGAGCTCGTGGGCCTGCAGCCGGGGTCCCTGCTCCAGAACGAGCACCCTTCGGCCTCCCTCCACCAACGGGATGAGGCGCTGGGCCACCGTACCGCCTCCGGCCCCCGAGCCCACCACGACCACGTCGGCCCCTACCTCACGCATGGGCGTCCGGGGGCGGGGGCGGGTCCGCCGGAGCCGAGCCCATGCCGCGAGCCGCCCAGCCCTCGGGCCGGGCGCGGTAGCCGATGGCCTCCCGGACCGGCTCCTGGGCGTAGTACCCCATGAAGACGAGGGTACGAAGTCCCCAGACACCCCGCCGCAGCATCAGCACTGGCGCGTTCTGGAGCCCCTGCAGGAAGCGGGTCCTGCGTTCCAGGGAGAGGGACGCCAACGGCCGGCCGTATCGGGCGATGGGGAGCAGGCTGGCGACCCGGATGAACAGCCGGATCTGCCGCCGAACCGAAGCGGGTCGGTCGGCGAGCGCGCCCTCGATGATCTCTTCGGCCCGTTGCCACCCGGGGGGGTCCAGATCCCGCGTCTCGGGTAACAGGCCCTCGGCCAGAGCGCGGAATGGAGCCCGCACCGGCGCCAAAACGGAGTCAGTCGCCAATTCTCGCGGCTCGGCGTTGAGGCGAGTCACGCAAAAGGGGGGTATGAGCGAACGTGCCGCCTGCCCCACCGGCTACGCAAGCTCTGGCGCGGCAACCAGGGCCTTCGGGGCCTCGGCGGACCATCCGGGGTGGGTGGCGGTGTAGGAGGCGAGCAGGCGGTAGCGTGGGGCCGGGGCCCGCAGGGGCGCCGCACGACCGCCGAAACCGGGCTCGAGCACGAGTCGTAGGGATCCAAGAGCACTCCCGACCAGCACCAGACGAGAGTCCATGAAGGCCACGACCAAGCGAAAGCTGAAGTTCCTCGGCGGTTTCGCGCTCTACTTCGGAGCGCTGTGGTTCCTGTGGGAGACGCCGATCGTCTATCCCCTCAAGGTCTTCGTGGTGCTGCTCCACGAGGTCAGCCACGGTCTAGTCGCGGTCCTCACGGGAGGGTCCATCGAGCGCATCGTGCTGGATCCCTATCAGGGGGGCGCTTGTTACTGCTCCGGCGGAAGCGATTTCCTGACTCTATCCGCCGGTTACCTGGGAAGCCTGGCCTGGGGCGCCCTGCTGCTGACGGCGGGCCAGTCCAAGAGGATCCGGCCCCATTGGCTCACGGCGCTGATCGGCGCCGCGACGGTGATCCTGACGCTCGTCTTCGTGCGCAGCGCCTTCGGCCTGGTGTTCGGGATCCTGTTCGGCGCGACCCTGCTCGTGGCTTCGCGGAAGCTCTCGGTCGGGGTGAACCGGGGCGTGCTGCTCGTCCTGGGGCTGACGAGCGCACTCTACGCCATCCTGGACATCAAGAGCGACGTGCTCGACCGTTCGCATCTACCGTCGGACGCGTACATGCTCTCCGAGCTGACGGGCGTGCCCACGGCCGTGTGGGGAGTGCTGTGGATCGCCCTGGCCCTGCTGGTGAGCGGCCTGCTGTTCCAGCGGGCCTGGGAGAAGGCCTGACGCGCCCGTCGGGAGTATCGGCCAAGCGACGGCGCTGGCCGGCCTGCGGTCCGCGAGCGTCGGTACCGCCCCCCTAACTCCTCCCTCGCAGGCGGCGCCACGGCACCCTGAACGCCAGCAGCACGAGCAGGATCGCCCCGTACACCAGGGGCGCACGGTCATCCGCCCGGGTGATCCAGAGGTAGTGGATCACACCGAGTAGCCCCGCCGCATAGACCAGCTTGTGCAGGCGCGTCCAACGTCTTCCCAGACGGCGGATCCACCCCTTGGTCGACGTCACGGCCAACGGGATCAGCAATACGAACGCGGTGAACCCCGCGGTGATGTACGGGCGCTCCATCACGTCCTCGACGATGTACGACCATCCGAAGAACTGGTCGAGCACGATGTACGTCAGGAAGTGAAGGCACACCCAGAAGAAGGCGAACAGACCCACGAGGCGGCGCACCTGGATCACCTGATTCCAGCCGGTGATCCGCCGAAGCGGGGTGACCGCCAGGGCGGCCAGCAAGATCCGCAAGCTCCAGTCGCCGGTGCGATGGGTGATCTCCTCGATGGGGTTGGCGCCCAGGTCGTCGGTGAGCGCTCGAAAGAGGAGCCAGGCCAGGGGCGCCAGCCCGGCGACCCACACGGCGAGCTTCAACGCCCGCACCTGCCGCTTGCGGGTGGTCGCGGCGGTCACGGCCGGGCGAGCCGTGCGCTCGTGCACGGCGGAGCTCGTCATCGCGGTCTCACCCACGCCCATCAGTAGCGCTTGGCCAGGTCCATGCCGGCGTAGAGGTGCCCCACTTCGTCGGCGTAGCCGTTGAACATGAGCGTGGGGCGTCGCCGGAATTCTCCGATGCGCCGTTCCCGCCCCTGGCTCCAACGGGGGTGATCGACCTCGGGGTTCACGTTCGAGTAGAACCCGTACTCCCGGGCATTGGCGGCCTGCCAGCTGTTGATGGGCTGCTCCTCCACGAATCGGATGCTCACGATGGATTTGGCGCTCTTGAAGCCGTACTTCCACGGCACCACCAGCCGCAGCGGCGCTCCGTTCTGGTTGGGCAGATCCCGGCCGTATAGGCCGGTGGCCAGGAGCGTGAGCGGATGCATGGCTTCATCCATCCGGAGGCCCTCCACGTAGGGCCAATCCAGAATCGGACGCCGCTGACCCGGCATCTGCTCCGGATCCAACAGCGTGCGGAACTCCACGTACTTGGCGGAGCCGGTGGGCTCGACCCGCTTGATGAGGTCGGCCAGCGCGAATCCCCGCCACGGGATAACCATGGACCAGGCCTCGACGCAACGGAGCCGGTAGATCCGATCCTCGATGGTGTGCGGCCGAAGCAGGTCGTCGAGGGCGTAATCGCCCGGCTTGTTCACGTGCCCCTCGATCTTCACGGTCCACGGGCGCGTCCGGAACTCACCGGCGTAGCGGGCCGGATCCTCCTTGCCGGTGCCGAATTCGTAGAAGTTGTTGTAGCTCGTGACATCCTCCCACGGCGTGAGCTCGTCGCCGAGCTCGTCCGTCGCGTCCTGGAAGGCCTGCTGCACGGGCAGACCGTCTCGGCGGCCATGCGCCCACACGGCTCCGGGGACCGCAGCGGCCCCCACGAGGCCCGCGACGCCGGCCAGGAACTTCCGCCGACTGACGTAGAGAGCATGGGGCGTGATCTCGGAGGACGGAATCGGGTCCGGTTTCTTCATCAACATGCCAGGCCTCTGCCTCTCGCGTCGTTGCGTCAGAGGAAACGTGCGGGGCGTCCGATGACACCAATAACGCCAGTTGCCTCGAAAGGGTTCCGTTTCCGGTGCGTAGAGCAGGAAGCGTGCCCACTGTGGGGAGACGGCCGGGTGCCCGATCAGCCCAGCGTTTTCGGGCCATCCGGTGCCATAGGGCGCCCGTTTCATGGAACGGATGGGCGTTTCATACGGAACGGACTCCCGGACTCCTCCAGCTGAGCGCTCGTCGCCCTCGCGGTCGACAAGACCGGCGCGTGGCGCCTGCTGGGGAAAGGAAGCGGGAGCCGTGGCCGTAAGAGACCCCAGGGCGTTGGGCTGATCCCAAGCGGACGGAGGCGATGAGGTATTGGACCATGCTCGCCCTCGTGGCGTTGGGAATGCCGGTGGAAGCTCCGGGCCAGGAGGTCCAGGATGTCCCGATTCCCGGGGTCCAGCAACAGGACGTGCCCAAGGGGGACGCAGCCAACGATCGAGCCCCCGAACGGGCGTGGTCCGTCGCCCTCGGCATGGGGGCCCGGGAGAACCCCTTCAGCCGGTCCACGGCGGGTGAGACCGTCGCTGCCGTGGTGGCCGTGGCCAACCTCCGCATTCCGTGGAAATCCACCCTCCTGGTCGAGCCCGAGCTCGGTCTCTGGGTGGAAGAAGAGAACCGGAGGCCCCTGGCGAGCTGCAGCGGTCTGCCCTGCGCCACCCGCACCCACGTCGCCAACCTGGGTCTGAACTTGATCTTCGCGCCCCGGCTCGGCTCCTGGGGCACCGGGCGGCTGGGAGGGGGGTGGGCCATGAACGTCCAGCACGATACGGGACGCCCGTCGCTCTGGGCGGTGGCCGGAGGCCTGAACCTCCAGATCGGCCTGGACATAGACGTATCCGAACGGGCCGGCGTCTTCGTCACGGCCAGGGGCGACGCCGTCGGCCGCTTTGCATTGGCCAAGCTCTACGTCGGGTTCCGGGCCTCCCGTCGCTGAGAGGGCCCGCGTGACGCATTGCCACGCGAGCCCTCTACCTTTTCTTCACAGCAGCTCAGGTCGCCGGGTTCAGAGGACCTGGACAGCCGCCGGGTTCAGACGACCTGGACAGCCGCCGCTCCCGAGCGTGTCCGCAGCGCGCTGCCGCACCGCCTCCGCGCTCCACCAGCGGGTGAACGCCCCGCTCAACGCCTGCCCGGATCGTTCGAACCGGACCCGTCGGTCCCGGCGGGCCGACGCGGCGCCACCTGGAACGGCTCGGTCACGATGTCGGGGCCGGCGTTGACCTTGGACTCGGCGACGATCCGGGCGACCTCCTCCATCACCGCGTCGTTGTTGATCACGATCCCATCCTTGATCGTGTGGATGATGCCCTCGGTGCGGTACATCTCGTGGGTCTCCTCATCCATCATGATCTGGCCGAACGGATAGAGGTAGCGGAAGCTCTCGGCGGGGCTGCCGTCTACGAGCAGCAGGTCCGCCACGTACCCCTCCTGGATCAGGCCCAGCTTCGGCTCCATGAGGAAGTCCGCGCTGTTCTTCGTGGCGCTACGCAGCACCTCCAGGGGGTGCATCCCCGACTCCAGCACCAGCTGGAGCTCCCGGATGTTGCCGAAGCCACCGGTGGACCACTGATAGTTGTCGTCGGTCCCATAGGCGACGCGCCCGCCCCGCTTGTTGAACTCGAAGATCAGGTCGCCCCAGAGGTCGTACATGTAGTGCCAGTAGTACTCGTCCAGGGACGTCCAGTTGTACTGGAAGGCCGCGTGGTGCTCGGGACTGGGCAGGTGCCACTCCCAAAGCGCCTGGTGGGTGTACTTCTCGTGCCAGGGCAGCCCCTGGGCCCGGACGATGTCCCTGTTGGCCTCGTAGGTCGCCCGATTCGGCTGCATGGTCACGCCGTAGTAGACCAGCGAATCCACCACGTCGTTCAGGAGCCGGTGGCGGGTCTCGGGGTTCTCGCCCGCCTCCACCCATACCCGGGCGGCCTCCCGGAAGCGCTTGTTCTCGTCGTTGAAGTTGTAATCGACGGGGTAGTCCTGGCTGTCCCGGTTGAGCGCCGATTCGGCGTAGCCGTAGTGGTGGACGATCATGGATACGCCCAGCCGCGCCGCGTCCAACGCGTCGACGACGGTGGTGCTGGCAGGTTGGATGTGGACGCCGGTGACGCCGCCTGCCGACTCCACGGCCTGTGCGGCGGCGCCGAACAGCTCCGCGTTCCAGCACAGGCTGTTCAGGTATACCTGGCGAACTCCGGCCGCGATCATCTCACGAGCGATCTGGGGTGCCAGCGCCGGGTCCCGGAGCTGCTCCTCCGTGTAGTCCGTCTTCGAACCCCAGCCGTAGATTGGGAAGAGTCGCGGAGCCAGGATCTCGTTGCTGCGGATGGCCTCCAGCTGATCCTGGACCCGCTCCTCTTCGGCCGGCCCGACGGAGGTCACGCCGGTGGCCAGCTGCATGTAGTAGATGTAGTCCAGGGGCAGCGCCTCCTCCCGCAGATGGAGGTGCAGGTTGATCATACCGGGCATGACGTACTGCCCGCTCCCGTCGATCACCCGGTCGCCCGTGAGCCGCTCCAGCGGCTCCCCGGCCGCGGCGGCGCGCTCAGCGGAGATGGGGTCGAAGCGCTGCATGTCGGCGATCACGTTGCCGGTGATCAGGATGTCGTACGGGCCTGCCGCGGGACCGCCGTGGCCGGGGATCACCATCACGTTCTGGATGACCAGGCGCTCGTAGGGGCCCTCGGCCAACTCGCCGAACTGCCTGGTCTCGGTGGGAACGGGCTGAAGCGCGATCCGCTCGAGCTGGGCCTCGGCCGTGCCGGCCCAGGCCAGTGACAGAACGACCGCCGCGGCGAGGCGTACCGCGCCACCGGTGGCGGGGCGCGCGCTCGGACTCGATGGCTTCATGCTTCCTCCTCGGTGGCTGCGTCAAGGCTCCGATCCGGCGAGATCGTCCGACCTCCCGAACCGCAACGCGGTGCCAGGGCACGACCCTGGTGTGGTGCTGCAAAAGCCGTGATGCTATTCGAGAGCCGCTGCATCCCGCCCGGCGGCGTTGCGGCTCCTCGCAATAGCGCTGCTATTACTCGTCTCCGCGCCTTGCCGGCTCGGGCGCATCGGCCCCCTCGGTAGCTACCAGACTTCTGCGGCACCACACTAGAATGGGTCTCTGGGGACGCCACGGCCACTTCGTGCCCGACGGGTGGCCCGAAGCGGTCCACTCTCTCGACGGCAATGCGGGACGGCGGTCGCCGAAACGGCTCGCGCGGGCCGGCTGCGCGGCAGCCATCGCCCCGCCGATGGCCGCCGTAGCGGAGCCATATCGAGCGTTTCGATCGAAACGCTTGCCCCTCTCCCAGAATTCGCTTTATGTTCGGGTCGACCTTTTACGGTCTGGGCTGGGCGGGAGGCTCCAGAGGGGGCCACCCGTTCGGACTGCGGGGCTCGACCCCGCCGGCGTTGTGCCCGATGTAGTCCCGAAACAAGGAGGTGATCAATTGTCTAGTCCAAGTACTGTGCGCAACCCTGCACGGGCAAGCGATCGCCGCTTCGGCATCTGAGCCGGACAAGATCGTAGCTGTTCGCGCCGGTTAGCGGCCTTCGCGCCGGGTTGCGACAGATGTGAAACGCCACCGGGGCGGCTGACCCGGTGGCGTTTCTTTTTTCTATCCCGGCAGCGTCCTCGAGCTATCCTGGATGGGAAGCGGGCAAAGAGCTGAGCTTTCCGGGAGCCGTCGAGCGCGTACCTCCGGACCGCGCCGTGATCCAGTCCCTCGGGTACGTGGCAGGAAGCGGCCGAACAGAGTGGAGACAGCAGCATGATCAGCAGGCGGGCATTCCTGGGCGCCCTCGGGGCGGCGAGTGGTGCGGGCATCTTGAACAGTCGCCAGGGAATCGGATCGCCCACGTCGGGCCGAGGTCACCCGTCGATTCAGGAGCCACCTTACGCCCTCGTGTTGGGCTCCGTGCAGGACGGCGGCATGCCCCAGGCCGGCTGCTACTCGGACGCCTGTGACCGAGCCCGGGAGCAGACCCCCAGGTACGTGACGTCCCTGGCCCTGGTGCTCCCCGAGCGGGCGCGTCCCCAGTCCCGACGCTTCTACCTGGTCGACGCCAGCCCGGACCTTCGTCAACAGATGGACCTGATCGACGAGCCCGCCTTTCGCTCTCGGGCTCAGGCGCGGCGGCCCTTCGACGGCATCTTCCTGACCCACGCCCACATGGGCCATTACCTGGGGCTGGCGCTCCTCGGCAGGGAGGGGCTGGGCATCGCCCCGACGCCGTGCTACTGCTCCGCGGAGATGCGTCGGTTCCTCACCGAGAACGGCCCCTGGAGCTTGATGGTGCGGGAGGGGCGGCTGCACTTCCCGGACATCGAGCCGGACCGCTGGATGGACGTGGATGGCGCTTTCCAGGTGAAGATGACGCCGGTACCCCACCGCCCCGAGTTCTCCGACACGGTGACGTTCCAGTTCCGCGGCCTGCGCCGCACGCTCCTCTACCTGCCGGACATCGATGCCTGGAACCGTTGGGATCTACGCGTCGAAGACGTGGTGAACGACGTGGACGTCGCCTTGCTGGATGGAGCGTTCTTCCGCCCCGAGGAGGTCCCGGGTCGGAGGATCGAGGACATCCCGCACCCCATGATCCCCGACACGATGACCCGTTTGGAGTCACTGACCCGAGAGGGCAAGCGCATCGTGTTCACCCACTTGAACAACACCAACCCGGCGCTCGACGAGGAGAGCCCGGAAGCGGAGCAGATCCGGCGACGCGGGTTCGAGATCGCCCGTGAGGGCGCCGTCTATCCGCTCTAGCGGCGCGCCTGAGGATACCAGGTCAGACCGACGTTCAGCCGGGTGACCCAGTTCTGGAGGTTGTTGGACAGACTGCCTCCCTGGACGCTCGGATCGTCCACGTCCGCGTGCGTATACTGTCCGAAGGTGAATTGGATCACCGTGTCCAGCGCGAGGGCCGGCGAGAAGAAGTACTGGAAGCCGGTCCCCACCGTGCCTCCGAACCCTCCCAGCTCGGCGTCCCGCCCCTCGTTGTCGCCGGCAGCGATCGTCCCCGTCGCGAATTGCCCCGTTACCGCTCCCACGATGTACCCGACGAACGCGGCGCTCGGATCGGGGAAGTTCAGCCGGGCTCCAACGTCTCCCTGGTACAGCGTGTAGGCGCCGGTGAAATCAGGGTTGCTCACGTCGATGGACGTGGCGTCTCCACCGAGGAAGATCTGCCATACCGGGTTGATCCCGTACCCCGCGAGCAGCCCGCCGCCGAAGCCTGCTTCGGTGTCACCGTCCTCGACGTTGCCCGCAGCGGCGCCCACGTGACCGTTCAGGAAGAAGCCCGTGGTGTTCGAGCGGAAGGCCTCCTGGGCGCTAGTGCCGGAAGAGGCAAGCGTCAGGAGCGAGCATACGAGGGCGACGGATCTGATCATGACCATTCGATGAAGTAGGGACGAGCCGGGCGTCTCGGAGGCTTGGAAGCTTCGCGCTCGACAGCGTAGCGGGTCAAGTATGCGGAGGGACCGGGCACCCAACGCAAATCGCCATCGAAGCTGCAGGTTGCCACTTGCGCCCCGTCATGAGAAATTTAGAGTTGGCACGCCGGCGGGCAGGGAGAGCCGGACCCAAGACATCCCACACTAGAACTACCAAGCCTGGAGATCCCTCTGAGCACGGAAAAGAGCCCGGGGAGCGGGAATCCCTACATCGACATGGTCCGTCCTTACTTCGGACCCGAGCTGCGCAAGAGCGTGGGGCAGCTGATGACCTCGGCCGTCCCGTTCTTATTGCTCTGGTACGCGACCTACCGAAGCCTCGAAGTGGGCTACTGGCTGACGCTGGTCCTGGCGGTGCCTACCGCGGCGTTCGTGATGCGCCTGTTCATGATCCAACACGACTGCGGGCATGGCTCGTTCTTCAGGTCGAAGAGAGCTGCCGATCTGGTCGGATTCTGGATCGGCGTGCTCACGCTCACGCCCTATCAGTACTGGCGCCGGACCCATGCTTACCATCACGCCCACTCGGGGGATCTGGACTTCCGCACCTTCGGCGAGATCGCGACGCTCACCGTGGACGAATACCGGAATCTGGACTGGCTGGGTAAGCTCCACTACCGCGTGTATCGGAACCCCGTCGTGCTGTTCGGGCCGGGCGCCGCGTTCCACTTCCTGATCAAGCACCGCTATCCCTGGGACATTCCGAAGAACTGGAAGCAGGCCTGGTCCAGCGTCTGGAAGACCAACGTGGCCCTCGTGGCAGTCGTGACAGCGCTGATCGTGCTGATCGGATGGAAGGCGTTCCTCCTGGTGCAGCTTCCCGTCACGCTCTTTGCCTGCACACTGGGGGTTTGGCTGTTCTACGTCCAGCATCAGTTCGAAGACACGTACTGGCACGACCACGAGAACTGGGACTTCTTCGATGCGGGCCTGCAGGGCAGCTCCTACCTGGTCTTGCCGAAGCCGCTCCAGTGGCTCACGGCAAGCATCGGCATCCACCACATTCACCACATCGCTGCCAAGATCCCGAACTACAAGCTCCAGCAGTGCCTGGACGAGAACCCCGCACTCCAGAGGGTGACCCGGATCACCCTCAAGGAGACGTTCGCGTGCATCCGGCTCACTCTGTGGGATCCGGAGAGTCACAAGCTGATCCGGTTCAAGGATCTGCGGAGGCTGCGGACGGCGGCGTAGAGCGCGGGTTTCACAGTCCGACCCCTGAACGATGGGCCCCGGGTCGACCGCGCGCAGCGTGGTCGACCCGTTCTCGCTCCAGTGACCCGAGCCGGGGAAATCCGTTCGCTGAGTCGTGCACCGCCCGAGGAGCGCGGCGGATTCATGGCACGGTGCGGGGGGGGTCCCGTCCGTGGCTGGCGCAAGACCGGTTGATGCCCCAGGATGATCCCGACCCGCCCGACGTGGGCCTTCTTTGCCACGGACAATGCCCAGAGACCCCATCCGGACGCTCCTCGTCGCAGCCGTCTTGCTGGTCGGGGTCACCCCCCACGCATTGGCAGCCCAGGACGCCCACTACTGGACCCAACAGTACGGCCCCCGGGCAAGCCTCCTGGGTGGAGCGGTCATCGGCAGCGTAGACGGGTTCGCGGCCACATTCTACAACCCGGCCCGGCTCTCTCTGCTGGAGGGCCCAGGCTTCGTCCTGAGCACCCAGGTGTTCGAGTTCGAGTCCATCACGGTAGAGAACGGCGCCGGCCAGGGTGTGGACCTTTCGACCACCCGGTCGGGTCTCGAGCCGTCGTTGATCGCCGGGCGGCTCCCGTTCGGTGGCGATGCGCACACCTGGGCGTACTCCCTTCTGACGCGGCAGCGCGTGAACACGGACGTCGGCACCGAGCTCATCTTCGACGCGGACGAGATCGATCCGGAGGAAGGACTGGAGCGGGTGGTGGGCACGGTCCGCTTCGAGAACGACGTGAGGGATTCATGGGCCGGCGTGTCGTGGGCGCACCGGCCAGGGGCCCGGATCGGTCTTGGCGCCACCATGTTCGGCGCGTTGCGCTCCCACAGCTCCCGGTTCGAGGGAATCGGCCAGTCCCTGGACAGCGCTGGAGTCGGCGAGGCGGACATCGATATTGGCGGTCACAACTACTGGAGTATTCGCCTTCTATGGAAAGTCGGCGTCTACTACCAGGTGTCCAAGCTGGACCTGGGACTCACGCTCACGACGCCCAGTGTCCAACTGCTGGGACAGGGCCGCGTGGGCGCCAGCCGCGGCCGCTTCGGCGACGACGAAGGAGACGCCCTCGCCGCTGACCTCCAGGACGGCCTCGACTCGAGCTACAGGTCCCCGCTTTCCGTGGGGCTCGGGGCAGCCTGGACGCTCGGTGACACGCGGTTGCACGGGAGCGCCGAGTGGTTCGCTGCCCTGGATCCCTACGACGTCATCGCTGCGGACGCCATTCCCGTGGAGGGCGACACCGTTCGGGTAGGCCTCACGCACGCAGCCAACTCCGTCCTCAACTGGGGAGTGGGCGTCGAGCATCGGTTCAGTGCGAGGGTCCAGGGCTTCGCGAGCCTGGTGACGGACCTCAGCGCGGCGCCGGACGAGCCTGTCGCCATCGGTACGGCACCTTGGGACATCACATTGGGAACGGTCGGCGCTGACGTCACGGTCGGGGAAGTCCGCTTCACGCTCGGAGCGGGGCTCGGCTCGGGAAACTCGCCGTTCGATCGGGTCACCGACCTGCTGGGCGTCTCCCAGAGTGAGGTGCTGGGCCACGGACGCCAGGATCCGCCACCGGAGCTGGCGATTCATCTTCGGCTTCGAGCTGTGAGGCCCGGGTCGGTCCGGCGGGCGAGCGGGGAGATGGCTACGTGACCGAGATCATCCGCCTGGCGAGGCAGGCGCTCGACGACTTCCGGGCGTCCTGGCCACGCCTGGTGGCGGTCGAGGTGCTCTACGCGCTGGCGGCCTTTGCCATACTGACCCCTCTCGCGAGCCTGATGCTGAGGGCGATCATCGCCACGTCCGGCCAGTCGGCGCTGGCGGACCTGGACATCCTCCACTTCGTACTCCGCCCTGTGGGCCTCGTGGCCCTGGTGCTGCTGGGCGGGACGGCCCTGGCCATCGCCGCGCTTCAGCAGGCCTGCCTCATGGCCGTCGGCTTCGGCACCGCCCATGGCCAGACCGTATCGGTTCGCGCTGCCATGGCGCATGGAGTGAGCCACACCGCGGGGATCTTCCGCGTCGCTGTCCGCGTGGCAGGCGTCGTGTTGTTGATCGCCGCGCCCTTCGCCGCCGCCGGCGGCGTCGCCTACCTGAGCCTCCTCGGTGAGTTCGACATCAACTTCTACCTGACCGAGCGCCCGCCGGCCTTCTGGACGGCCGTGGCGGTCGTCGGGGCTCTGGGCCTGGGCCTGGCTTTGGCGTTGGTGCCGCGCCTGGCGGGTTGGGCGTTCGCACTCCCCATCCTCCTCTTCGAGGACGCGGGCCCTAGCGCCGCGTTGAGCGAGAGCCGGAGCCGGGCCGCCGGGCATCGATGGACCGTCATCTGGCTCTTCGCCGTCTGGCTCCTCGCCACCTCCCTGGCGGGCGCCGTCGCCTTCGCCGCGGTCGGCGGACTCGGGCGCCTCATCGTGCCCGTGATCGGTGGATCGGTGCCCGTTCTGGTATTGGCTCTGGGCGCTCTCGTCCTCCTTTGGGGCACACTGAACTTCCTCGTGAGCTTCTTCCAGGCGACGAGCTTCGCGCTCCTGGTGGTACGGCTCTATGACGCCCATGGACGGGACGGCGCGCCGTCGGATCGAGCGCTCGAGCGGTTGAGCCGTGAACGTAGGCTCTGGCCGGCCATGAGATGGTCCATGCCGGGTCTTTGGGCAGCGCTTCTGGCTCTCGCCGTGTTGGCTGGAGGCGTGGGCGCGTTCGTGCTGCGATCCGTTCGCGTCGAGGACGACGTCGTCGTGATCGCTCATCGAGGCGCTTCGATCCACGCCCCGGAAAACACCCTCGCCGCCATGGAACGGGCGCTGCGAGATGGTGCGGACTTCCTGGAGATCGACGTCCAGGAGTCCGCTGACGGCGAAGTCGTGGTCATCCACGACGTCGACCTCATGAAGGTCGGCAGGAGCCCGATGCGCGTGTGGGACGCGACCGCGTCCGACCTCCGGGCAGTCGATATCGGCAGCTGGTTCGGGGCCGAGTTCTCCGGTGAGCGCGTCCCGACGCTGCGCGAAGTCCTCGCGCTGGCGCGGGGACGTGGGAAGGTCAACATCGAGCTCAAGTACTACGGGTACGAGGACCGGCTGGAGGAGCGGGTCGTGGAGATCGTGGAGTCGGAGGACATGGCCGACCAGGTCGTCGTCATGTCGCTCAAGGCCGCCGGTATCCGGACGGTGCGCGCGCTGCGGCCGGAGTGGACCGTCGGACTGCTGGCGGCCACCGCCGTGGGCGACCTGACCCGGGCGAACGTCGACTTCTTGGCCGTGAACGCCGATCTGGCCAATCGCCGCTTCTTTCGGTCGGCCCGCGCCCGGGGAAGAGACGTCTACGTCTGGACGGTGAACGACCCCGTGGATATGTGGCACTTCATCAGCGCCGGGGCCGACGGTCTGATCACGGATGATCCGGCCCTAGCCCGCCAGGTCCTCGACCACCGTGCCGGACTGGGCTCGGCCGAGAGGCTCCTGGTGAGTCTGGCCCTATTCCTCGGCAAGCCCCTCGACCCACCAAGCGCCGCGGACGAAGCTTGAGCCTGCGGGGCGGCGGACCCCCTTGGTGTTGCCAAAGGGCGGGAAGCGCAGGAAGTTGTCCCCCTCACTGAAGACTCGACGGCTCCCCCTGCCCTCCGACATCGCGGCTCCCCGCCACGCTCGATGAAGAGGCGGGTGAGAGCGCCTCTCGCTTTGCCTTCCCTGCATGCAAAGGACCTGAGCATGGGCCGCGTTCAGAAGGATCACGCCGGCGTTCGCGGACGCTCCCCCGTCGCTGACCAACAGTTCGCTCGACCAGGCCCGGGGCCGGTCGTGGTGGCCCTGGCCGCCCTGGCCCTGGTGTCGGCCTGCAAGGTCGGGCCCGACTACGAGGAGCCCGTCGTCCCGGTCGCGGACGAGTGGACTGCGGCTGTCGAAGCCGAGATGACCGCAGAGACGCCCGACATCGAACGGTGGTGGGAGGGCTTGGGAGACCCGGTGCTGACGGACCTCATTCGACGGTCGGAGGTCGCCAACCTCGACTTGGGCGTCGCGGTGGCGCGTGTGGCCGAGGCACGTGCGCTCCGGGGAATCGCCAAGGGTGACCTCTACCCGAATCTGGTGCTCGAAGGCTCCTACTCGTACCGGCAGTTCTCGGACAACAGCGCCACCGGCCGGATCATCATCGCTGGTGGTGCCGAGAACGATCCCATCGAGAATTGGAGTACCGCCGCCAGCTCGGCTTGGGAGATCGACCTGTTCGGCCGCATCCGACGCAACGTCGAAGCAGCCGATGCCCAGCTCGAAGCCGGGATCGAGGACTACCGGGACGTGCTGGTCTCGTTGTACGCCGAGGTGGCCCTCAACTACGCCGACGTCCGTGCTCTGCAGCTGCGACTGGACTTCGCCCGGTCCAACGCCGACGCCCAGCGCGAGAGCCTGGGACTCACGCAGGACCGGTTCAACGCCGGGCTCACCTCCGCGCTGGACGTGGCGCAGGCTGAGCAGAACCTTGCCCAGACCGAGTCCCTCGTCCCCACGCTCGAGGCCGCCCTCAACGCGGCCCTGAATCGGCTGGCCGTGCTCATCGGCGAACAGCCGGGCGCTCTGGACGGCGAGCTCGCGACGATGACGCCCATCCCGGATACGCCGGAGACCATCACTTCGGGCGTCCCGGCCGACCTGCTCCGGCGCCGCCCGGATGTCCGGCGGGCCGAGCGCGTTCTGGCCTCACAGACCGCCCTCATCGGCGTGGCCAAGGCCGACCTCTACCCCACGTTCTCCATCTCCGGATTCATCGAGGGCGTGGCAAACACCTTCACCGGTCAGTTCGACTCGGAGAGCGGCGGTTGGGGCCTCATCCCGGGCTTCCGCTGGGACCTGTTCCAGGGCGGAAAGATCCGGAACAACATCCGGGCCCAGGAAGCCCGCACCGAGCAGGCGCTGCTGGGCTATCAACAGACAATTCTGCTGGCACTGGAAGAGGTGGAGAACTCGCTCGTGGCCTACGACCGGGAACGCCAACGGCGAGACCGGCTCCAGGAGGCCGTGGACGCCAGCTCCAGGGCGGTGGAGCTGGTGCGGACCCAGTACCTGGCCGGGCTCACCAACTTCCAGAACCTGCTGGATTCGCAGCGGTCGCTGTTCCAGCAGCAGGACCAGTTGGCCGAGAGCGAGGGTCTGGTCGTGCAGTCCCTCGTGGTCCTCAACCGGTCCCTGGGCGGGGGTTGGGTGCTCGAAGAGCAGGCACCGGACCAGCGGAACGGCCAGGCGGATCGCCAGCTGGACGGTGGTGCCGGGCCGGGATCAGCCGGCCTGGAGTCCGATCAGACCGACGGCCCAGAAGACAGCGGGAGCGACGGTCTCGCCCCAACCGAGAGTGGGAACGAGGAGAATCGATAGATGGACGCGTTGAATCGAGATCACGGCTTCCGGACTGCTGCGCCCTTGCTGGCGATGGCGCTGACACTCGCGGCGTGCGGAGGCGAGGGACCGCCTCCGCTGCAGGCTCCGGCCGTCACGGTCACCCAGCCGACGCGGAGCGACGTACAGACCTTCGGAGAGTTCACCGGCACGACCCGGGCGACGGAGTACGCCGAGATCCGGGCCCGGATCTCTGGACAGCTTCGCGAGATGTACTTCGCGCCGTCGAGCTACGTGAACCGCGGCGATGTGCTCTTCCTGATCGAGCCCGAGCCCTACAAGGCGTCTTACGACGAGGCGGTCGCCTCGGTCGCTTCGGCCGAGAGCGAGCTCAGCCGGTCCCAGTCCGACCTGGAGCGCATCCAGCTCGCCATCCAATCCAACGCGGTGAGCCAGCAGGACCTCGACCGAGCCTTGGCCACGAGGGATCAAGCCAACGCAGCACTGCTGGCGGCGCGTGCACGACTTGACCAAGCGGTCATCAACCTGGACTACACGTCGGTCGAGACCCCGGTCACCGGCCAGGTCAGCCGCAACTTCGTGGACCTCGGCAACCTGGTCGGAGCCGGCGAGCCCACGCTCCTGACCACGGTGACCCGGGTATCGCCCATCTGGGTCTACTTCAACGTGCCCGAGCGTGAGGTCCTCTCCCTCCTGCAGGCCAGGGCCGACTCTGCCCAGGGAGGACTCGGCGAGGACGAACGGGTCGGCGTCGTCCACGTAGAGACTGCCAACGAGACCGGGCGATTCCCGCATCGTGGCGAGATCGACTTCATCAACAACACCGTCGACCCCAACACGGGCACGATCGAGCTCCGCGCAATCCTGCCCAACGACGACCTGATCCTCTTTCCGGGCCTGTTCGTGCGGATCCGCGTGCTCGGACCCGTCCGCTACGACGCGATCCTCGTCGAAGAACGCGCCATCGGCACCGACCTGGGTGGGAAGTACGTGCTCGTCCTGGGCGAGGACAACATCGTGGAACAGCGCTACGTGACGCTTGGCCCGATCCAGGATGACGGGACGGTGGTCGTCGAGGAGGGCCTCGACGGCACCGAGGACTACGTGGTGAACGGGATGCTGCGTGCGCGACCCGGGTTCCCGGTGACTCCGGAAACGGTGGTGCAGGCCGCGGCCACCCAGACACGCCAGCCGACCATCGGTCCGGCCGACGAGGGCGATACGGCGACGTCAGGCGAGGGGAGCTGACCATGGGCGCATTCAGCTCGCTGTTCATCAACCGGCCCATCTTCGCGATGGTCATCTCCATCGTGATCGTCCTGCTGGGCGTGCTGTCGATCCCGCTCTTGCCGGTCTCCAGCATGCCGGACATCACCCCTCCCACCGTCAAGGTCACGTCGAGCTATCCTGGCGCGAACGCCACGGTCGTCGAAGAGACGGTCACGGCGCCCATCGAGCAGGAGGTCAACGGCGTGGAGGACATGCTGTACATGTCCTCCAAGAGCGGGAGTGACGGGAGTCTCGACTTGACCGTCACCTTCGAGATCGGCACCGACCCCGACATGGCCACGGTGCTCACCCAGAACCGGGTGAATATCGCCATGCCCGTGCTTCCCGAGGAGGTGTCCCGTCAGGGCGTAAAGGTCGAGAAGCAGTCGACCCAGCTGGTCATGGTGGTGTCGGTCATCTCCCCGGACGGACGGTACGACGACATCTACCTGAGCAATTACGTCACGACTCAGATCAAGGACGTGCTCGCGCGGCTGGAGGGCGTGGGTCTGGTGCAGGTCTTCGGTGCCAAGGACTTCGGCATGCGCATCTGGCTCGACCCTGCCAAGCTCAAGGCGCGGGATCTCACCAGCGACGAGGTCCTCCAGGCGCTGCGGGAACAGAACGTCCAGGTGGCTGCCGGCCAGATCGGCGCACCGCCCTCCGACGCAGGCATCAACTTCCAATACACGATCACGACGCTCGGGCGACTGGCCGAGGTGAGCCAGTTCGAGAGCGTCATCGTGAAGACGGGTGCGCGTGGTGAATTCGTCCGGCTCGGCGACGTGGCCCGTATCGAGCTGGGAGCCCAGAACTACACGTGGTACGCCGAGCTCGACGCGGCACCCTCCATCGCGATCGGGATCTACCAGCTTCCGGGGGCCAACGCGGTCAACATGTCGGAGGCCGTGGTCGAGACCATGGAAGAGCTTTCGCTGCGCTTCCCCGAGGGGCTGGAGTACGTGGTCCCGTTCGACACGACGGACTACATCAAGCAGTCGATCAGCGAGGTGATCACGACGCTGCTGATGGCGATCGTGCTGGTGATCCTCGTCGTGTTCATCTTCCTGCAAGACTGGCGAGCCACGTTGGTGCCTACGTTCGCCATCCCGGTTTCGCTGGTAGGCACCTTCGCGGTGTTGCTGGCCGCCGGATTCTCCATCAACAACCTGAGCCTGTTCGGGTTGATCCTGGCCATCGGGATCGTGGTAGACGACTCGATCATGGTCACGGAGAACACGATTCGGGTCATGGACGACGAGGGGCTGGACCCCAAAGAAGCCGCCAAGAAGACCATGCACGAGGTGGGGGGCGCGGTCGTGGCTACGACGTTGGTGCTCCTCGCCGTCTTCATTCCCACCATGGTCATGCCCGGGCTGACGGGCCGACTCTACCGTCAGTTCGCCGCGACGATCTCGGTGGCCACCGTGCTGTCCTCGGTGAACGCGCTCACCCTGAGTCCCGCTCTTTGTGGCATGCTGCTCAGGCCGTCTTCGGAGTCCGGGGGAAAGGGCCGATTCTTCACCTGGTTCAACGACATCTTCGACCGCATGACCGAGAAGTACATGGGCCTCGTGGACGGGGGTCTCAAGCGGCCTGGCCGTATGATGCTGGCCTTCGGCGGCATGTTCGTGGCCATGATCATCTCCTTCTCGGCGGTCCCCGGTGGCTTCGTGCCTGGCGAGGATGAAGGCTACTTCTTCATCGACGCCGAGCTCCCCGCCGGCTCATCGCTCGAGCGGAGCGAAGCGGTGATGGACGAGGTCAACCAGATCCTCCTGAATACCGCTGGTGTGCGCAACGTCATCACAGTGGGCGGGTTTTCGCTGCTGAACGGAGTCGCCAGCTCCAATACGGGATTCTCCATCGCAACGCTGGACCACTGGGACGACCGACCGGGCTTCGGGCTCTCGTTGTGGGGACTGCTCGGCCGGCTCCAGCCCGAGCTGGCATCCATTCGGGAGGCCACCGTATTCGCGTTTCCCCCACCGCCCATTCAGGGCCTGGGCGCGGCGGGGGGATTCGAGATGCAGCTTCAGGACCGGGGCGGCCTCGGCTTGATCCAGCTCGAGACCTACGCCAACGACATGGTCGCGCAGGGGAACGCGAGTCCCGTCCTGACCCGCATGAACCAGAACTTCCGGGCCAACGTGCCTCAGCTCTATGCCGAAGTCGACCGGGAAAAGGTAAAAGCCCTGGGGATCCCCCTCCAAACCGTGTTCAACACCCTCCAAGCCAACCTGGGGTCGGCCTACGTCAACGACTTCAACCTGTTCGGGCGCACCTGGAAGGTGATGGCCCAGGCGGACCAGCAGTTCAGGGCCCGGACCGAGGACATCTCGCGCCTCGAGGTCCGCGACGCAGCCGGCAACATGATTCCGGTCGGTACGCTCGCCGTGGTCCGGGACACCGTAGGTCCACAGACGGTGAACCGCTTCAACCTCTATCGCTCGGCCACGCTCACGGGCGCTCCCGACGCCGGATATTCCGACGGGCAGGCCACGGACTACATCGAGGGCCTTGCTGGACAGATTCTGCCGGGTCAGATGGCCTATGAGTGGTCCGGGGTTACCTACCAGCAGAAGGCCGCTGGAAACCTGGCGCCCTTGATCTTCAGTCTGGCCATCATCTTCGGCTTCCTGTTCCTGGCAGCCCAGTACGAGAGCTGGGCCAACCCCATGTCTGTGATGCTGTCCGTACCCATGGCCATTCTCGGGGCGATGCTGCTGACGCTGGGCCGGGGTCTCATCCAGCCGATGGAGAACAACATCTACACCCAGATCGGCATCGTGCTACTCATCGCTCTGTCCGCGAAGACCGCGATCCTGATCGTGGAGTTCGCCAAGCAGCAGCACGAGCAGCAAGGAAAGGGCTTCATCGAGGCAGCGTCGGAGGCGGCGCGGCTTCGCTTCCGGCCCATCCTGATGACGGCATTCTCGTTCATCCTGGGCGTGATCCCGCTCGTTGTCGCCACGGGAGCTGGAGCGCGCAGCCGCGTGTCCTTGGGGACCGCCGTGTTCGGTGGGATGCTCATCTACACGATCCTGGGCGTGTTCTTCATTCCTACGCTATATGCGGTGGTGGAGGGCGTTTGGAGCAAGCTGTTCCGGCGTGGGCAAGCGAAGACGGGAGCGAGCGCGCCGCCTTCAGCGACCCCGGGGCCCCCCCGGCCTCCACCGGGTGAGGCGCCCTCACCGGCCTGACGCCAGGTCCGCTCCGCCGCCGAGGTCGATCGTAGAGGGACGTGGCACTGCTGCCGAGAGCCCCAGTCCGCGAACGCGGATCGGGGCATGGTCTGACGCCCAACGTGCTGCCTAGAACCTGTACCGCACCTGCAGCTGAAGGGCCCCCGTGCTGGGGCGGATGCCCGTCTGGATATGGGGATTGGCGTCCGGCTCGTCGTTCCGGATCACGATGTTGGCGGCCACCACACCGTACCACGCGCCGAAGTACACGTCCGAGGGCCAGTGGGGCGCCCCTTTCGTGATCTCGCCCGTCTCCGGGTCGGTCTCCTCGACCATTCGCTGGTAGGCGACGGTGCCGGCCACGCCGTAGAGAGCGGCGGTCGCCGGCCACCAGTCCAGGGCGTTAGAAACGACGCGGGCCACCTCGAAGATCGTGGACGCGTGGCCCGACGGGAACGACGTGCCATCGAAGGGCCGGAACACGTAGGGGTCGTCGGGGGAGTTCCGGGGTCGCACCCGCCCGATCAGGGACCGGGGCACCACCATCGTGGCGCCCGAGACGAGGTGCGAGAAGAGGAGCTGCTGGAAGACCCGCATGGCCGGCTCCTGTTTGAACGCATAGGTCACGCCGATCCCGGCCAGCCAGAAAGGGTTCGTGTTGTTCATGAGACCGAGCGGCTCGAAGAAATCGCCGACGTCTTTGATTGTGGACCAGGGCGCCTCGTCCTGGCTGCCGATGATGAAGTCGTGGATCTGCTGGTCGAAGGCGAAGAGGACCAAGCCCGCCCCCACCACCACGCCCACCTCCAGCCACTGCCGCTCCGACAGGTGGAACGGCTCGGTGATGAAGTCCAGGGCGTCTTGGCCGAGGCTCACCACGCCACCGCCGAAGTCCTTGAAGACGTTGCGGCCCTCCGACGTGGAATCGGCTGCGGTGACCTGAAGCCGGCCGAACCCCGAGGTCGGTGACCCTACCGCGGAGCCCGGACCGGACCGGACCGGCCGGGATGTGATCCTGGCGCTCTCGCCACTCGGACGGTGCACGCCCCCCCCAATGGCACGGGCCTCCCAGGCGGCCCGGAGCGCTCCCGCCTCGCCGCCGCCGGTCTGGGCCGCGGCGACCGCTGGAACCACCAGGGCTGCAAGAAGTAGGAGCGGTCTCACGAGGTCACCGGAAGAGCGGAATCCCCGGCCAGGGATCGTGGCCTGGGCTGCCGGTCGAACCTATACTGACGGCCAATCGAGGGACAAGCGGCCAACTCGGGTCCACCGGACCCGCAGTCCCACCGGACCCCGGCCGCCCCTCCGACCGACCACAACGAAAGGACCATGCGTTGCGTTTTCTCTCTGCACTGATTCTGGCGGCCTCGTTAGCGGTCCCCTCCAACGGCACCGCTCAGGACGTAGGCCCAATCTTCGATCGGGTGAAGGACGCGGTCGTGGTCATCTACACGACCCAAACCGACTACGCGAACGTGGCGCGAGGCGGTCAGCCCACTTCGGTTGGCGGCCTCGGCTCCGGCGCCGTGATCTCACCCACCGAGATACTCACAGCGGCCCACGTCGTTCAGGCCGCGGATCAAGTGTGGGTGGAGTTTACGACGGGAGACACCATTGAAGCCCGCGTGCGCGCCTCGGATCAGGCCTCGGACGTCGCCCTGCTGGAGCTGTCCAGAGCGGCACCCACGGCCCCGGTCGTCGTAGGCGACTCCGACCAGTCGAGGGTCGGGGACGAGGTGTTCGTGGTGGGCGCGCCTCTTGGGCAGACCCACACCCTCACGGTGGGCCACATCAGCGCGCGACGGGACAATCCGTTCATGTTCACCAGCTTCGAGCCCGTAGAGCTGTTCCAGACGGACGCGGCCATCAATCCGGGGAACTCCGGCGGGCCGATGTTCACCATGAACGGCGAGCTCATCGGTGTCGTGAGCCACATCCTCTCCACCACGGGTGGGTTCCAGGGGCTGGGCTACGCGGTCACTTCGAACCAGGCTCGGGCAACGCTGGAAGACCCGAGCACGAGGTATTGGGGCTGGGAGCTGCTCCCGCTCGAGGGTGCGTTGGCGCGCATTCTGAACGTCCCCCCTCCGCACACCGGCGCCCTCGTCCAGCGGGTCGCCACCGGCTCCGCAGCAGAGACATTGGGCGTTCGCCCCAGCGTTCTCGAGATGGAGATCGCCGGGCAGAGCTTCCTGATCGGTGGCGACATCCTGATCGGCGCCATGGGGATGGACTTCGGTGAGGAGTTCCAGCAGATGCCCCGCATCTTGGACGCCATCCAACGCCTGATGCCCGGCCAACCCGTGACGCTCACCGTGCTCCGGGGCGGCGAGACGGTGACGCTGAGGGGGAGCCCACCGCCGCCGTCCTGACGGGCCGTTCGCGCATCCGTCGACCTGGCGCCGCCGGGTCTTACCATGGGGAGCGTCGGGCGGTGCTCAGGCGGCGGGAGATGCGACCGATGAGTGCGGCGGGACGCGCTGAGGGCTTTGTGCGCTAGGGGCAATCGCGAACCCCGAGCGCCGCGACTCGTCGACCCCCGGAGTGTGGCAAACGCAAGAGGCCCGGCGTCCCATCAGGGCGTCGGGCCTCTTACGCTTGGATCCGACCGGCGGGGCAGCTAGTCCCCCATCCGCTCCCTCAGTTCATCGGCTCCAGCATGGGAAGCGCCGTCATGATCTCCATGTTCACCAGCATGTCGAGCCGGTTCTCCAACTGGATGAAGTGGGCAGCGGTCACGGCGCCGATGTTCTCGTTGTCGGCCATCTTCCGGAACGTCTCGCGGAGGAGCTGAATCCGCTGGATCTCCAGGTCCATGGCCCATTCGGCGAGCGTATTGGCCACCTCGTCGGTCATGTTGTCGTAGCTGGCCGCATATGCCTCGATGAGCTCCAGGTGGCTGTCCCAGATCATCTTGAGCTCTCCCTCGTATTCCTCGTACAGCGGCCAGAACACGGCGGCCTTGTCTGCCGGAAGGCTCAAGGCTTCGCCCACCATGGCGGCCTTCTGGGCGCGAACGTCGGTCCGGATCAGGTCGAACCACGCCTGCTCCTCATCGGTCATCGACTGCTGCGCCTGTCCCGCTACGGGCAGCCCCACCAGCCCGCAGGCAACGATCATCAGGATCTTCTTCATCTCTCTATTCCTCTCGTTCGGAGGAGTCCCCCATCACCGGGACACGTCCCCATCTTCGCAGGAATCGGGGAACCGCGCAGGCACCTGCGAGCCCACGTACACCTCCATGGCGGCCACGGCCTCCCACGGGTAGGTGTCGATGTCGAACCCGGGCATTCTCATTTCGTCGAGCCAGGTGGAGAGCTGGCAACCCCTGCCGCGGCTGGACGTGAGGGCCACCTCGCCCCAATCACCGCGGCCGACCCGAACCCCCGCCACGGGCCGACGGCGGAAGACGTCCGACAGCTGCACGGGATTCAAGCTCTCGATGGCCGCCCGGTCCCAGTGGCTCCCCAGGCCTGCCTGCTGGCGGCGGTAGAAGCCCACGGACTCCAGGTGGTTGGACCGCACGCTTACCACCATCGCCTCGAGGGCGATGGCCTCGGGTGCCATGGAAAACTGTACCGCGAGAGATACACCGGGGAAGGAGGCCAGCGTGTCGACACGGGTCTGGTAGCCGACCCGCTCGATCTCGACCTGAATGGCACCGCCGGAGATGTTCTCGATGTCGAAGACGCCACGGTTGTTCGTCGTCGCGGTCTGGCCGGTGGGCTCGACCCTGACCTCGGCCTGGCCCACGGGACGGCCGTTTTCCTGATCGACGACCGTACCGATGATACGGCCTGGCGCCAGCGGGTTGTCCGGCTGCTCTTCTTCGAGCTCCGCGAGGATCTGGATCGGCTCGGCTCCGGTGGGCTCCAGGTACACCGCGGCATCCACCAGATAGAATCCGCGGCGCAGCACGATCAGGCGGTATGTGCCCGGTGCAGGGATGTCCAAGGCGAAGGCTCCAGCCTCGTCCGTCAGGTCCCACTCGCTCAACTCTGGGATTCCCACGACCGCGTACTGAAGGGGCGAGGCGTCCGTGGCGGAGGCCACGTTCCCCGTCATCTGGAACTCTTGGGCGGCTATGGGCGCCACCGCGGCGCCGATCAGCAGCGCCACCTGCGCGGCCACGACCGAGCCGCGGGAGATCGAACCAAGGAATCTCATCTTCGATGCCTCACCGTCGAGTGGGCTCAAGCGGCGTCCAGGGGTTGGTTTTCCTCGGAGCGACCGCGTGCGCAACATGTTGAAGAGCCGGGATTCTGCCGAAAGCGTGCTGTCCGGTCAAGACTCGCAGCGATCGCCGACCTTGCCAAGACCGTGGTCGGCTGTGGATGATCTCACGCAGGTAGCCTCCCCGAGGACCATCTGGGACGAGTGAGCGACGGACACATGCGAGACAGGCCACCCCCACTGACGCTGCTTCTCCTGTGCCTGGGCTTCCTTCCGCTGCAGCTCGCGGCGGCGCCCCGGTCGGCCCCCAGCCCGCAGGAACCGCAGCAAGCCGCCGAGGATCAGGAGACCCAGGAGGAACCCGCGGCGGCACCGATCTCCGCTTCCCAGTTCGCGGAGGAGGAAGAGGGCACCCAGAACCTCATCGACGCGATCAGAAGCCGCGTGCTGCCCAGCCCGCACGTGGAAGAGATCGTCCGTGAGCTCACGGAGCTGAGCGCTGAGCTGGACGCCCTCCAGGCGAGCCCCGAGAGCGTCACCCCGGGTCGGTATCCGCTGCGCCGGGTGGAGAACCTCAGGAACCTGTGGTCCCGTTTCGACGCCCGGCTCATGAGCTGGAGGAGGGAGCTTCGCGCCAGGATCGAAACGCTGGAGGCGGGGCAACGTGATCTACAGCGGGCGCTGGAGCTCTGGGCAGCCACCGACTCCACGCTCACATCGGAGGATGCCTCGGAGCTGATGCGGCTCCGGGTCACCGCCCTGCTGGACGAGATTCACGCTGCGGGCGAAGAGGTCAGCGGCGTCCTCGAGGGCACGTTGGTCATCCAGGACCGATTGGTGCAGGAACAGACCAGGGTCGCGGACCAGGTCACCCAGCTCGACAGTCGGCTGCGTCAGCTCCAGCTCCAACTCCTCCAGCCCGAGTCGCTCCCCCTTTGGGCGATCTTCAGCGACACCCGTGGCGTCTTCGCCCCGCCCACCGATCCGGGCCTGAGCTTCCAGGCGACGTTGGACGCGCTGGAGGACTTCGCCGGGGAGAACCGAAACAGGGTGCTGTTTCAGGTCATGTTCGTGGCCTTGTTGGCGCTCGCGCTGCTGGCGGCTCGGCGACACATGCCCGACATGGGTCCGGAGGCAGGGTTCAAAGGCCCACTCCACGTCCTCCGCCATCCGCTGTCGACGAGCATCCTTCTGGGGCTCTTGCTGACGCTTCTCCTTTACGCGGCGCCGCCCGTGGAGGTCAGCGAGATCGCCATACTCATATCCATTGCGCCGACGCTGATCATTCTCCGCGGTCTGGTGTGGGACTTCCTGCAACGCCCGCTCTACGCCATCGCCGCCCTGGTCGTGCTGAACGGGCTCGCGACCAACTTGGACTGGGTGCCGGTCCTCGGCCGGCTGCTGCTCGTCGTGGAGACGGTGTTGGCGGGGGCAGGGCTGTTCTGGATTCTGCGGAAGGACTCTCCCGCCCTCACGGCCAGCGACAGCCGTTGGTGGCGCCTCACACTCACGGTGGGCCGCGCCGCGGCGGCGGGCCTCGTCATATCGCTACTGGCCAACATCGTCGGCAATCGCTCTCTGGCGGAGCTGCTGACCGACGGCATCGTCCGAAGCTCATACGCGGCAGTGCTCCTCTATGCCGGCACCGTCGTGGCGAAGGGACTGGTCCGACTCCTGCCCCGGACGCGTGCGGGCCTGCATCTCCGGGGTCTTCAACGGCACGGCGACCGGATCGCCGACCGAGTCGGCAAAGTCATCAATCTGCTCGCCCTGGGCGTCTGGATCTGGCTCGTCCTGCGGATCGCCACTCTCTGGGAGCCAGTGGTGGCGGGGGCATTGGTCGGCCTGCGACAGACGTGGACGTTGGGCTCGTTCACGTGGTCTCTCGAAGGGGTGGCGCTCTTCTTCCTGGCGATCTGGCTCGCCTTCAAGGTATCCCGGCTCACCCGTTTCGTGTTGGACGAGGAGGTGCTGGTCCGCCTCGATCTACCCAAGGGCGTTCCCAGCACGATCTCCACGCTCACGCACTGGATGATCCTCGTCGGTGGGCTGCTCGTGGCGGCCGGCGTTGCCGGCATCGACCTGAGCAGGATCACGCTCCTCGCCGGAGCCCTGGGCGTGGGTATCGGCTTCGGACTGCAGAACCTGGTCAACAACTTCGTGTCGGGATTGATCCTGATCTTCGAGCGGCCGATCGCAGTCGGCGACTGGGTGCAGGTCGGCACGCTGACCGGACGCGTGCAGCGGATCGGCATGCGTTCCAGTACGGTCCGCACGTTCGACGGCGCCGAGGTCATCGTCCCGAACGGCAACCTGATCGCCAACGAGGTCACGAACTGGACGCTCACGGACCAGCGCCGCCGTGTAGAGATAATGATCGGCGTCAAATACGGAACCGACCCGGAGCGGGTGCTGGCGATTCTCCTGAAGGTCGCCGCTGGTCACGATGAAGTGCTGGCTTATCCTGAGCCGATGGCCTTCTTCACGGAGCACGGCGACAGCTCGCTGAACTTCGCCCTCCGGGCGTGGACCCACACCTTCGAGGATCACTTCCGCATCCGAAGCGAGCTGACCGTGCGGGTGAATGCGGCGCTGGCCGAGGCGGGCATCGAGATCCCGTTCCCCCAGCGGGACCTGCACCTGAGGAGCGTCTCGGACCCGGTGATGGGAGCCATGTTCGGTGGAGCTGCCGTCGCGGCGGCACCGGAACCGCCCGACGAGGCCTGACCCGCGGATGACCAAACCGGAGCTGATGCGGCCACTCAGGGCCGGATGGCACCCGCGGCACCGTCGCCCAAGGGGGTAGAGCACGAGGGCTGGGCTCGGCGAACGTCACCGCCTGACCCGGGCCCGGGGGTCACCGGGTCTCCCGCGCTCAACGACCCGGGAAGGTCTTGAACATCTCCTGCACCACGCGGACGATGCGGCGCTCCCGCTCCGCGGCGTCGCGGCTCGGATCCATCTCGGCCTGGGCCAGCGCATGCCAGACCACTCGGTTGCGCCGCACATCTACGAGCCCGACCTCCAGGGAGCCTTGCTCGAAGACTCGATCCGAGGGGCTCGAATCGTACACACCGCCGTAGCGGTCCACGTCCGCTGCGCGCGGATCGTCGACGGCCCTCTCTCTCTGCGGCTCGAGGCGGGCTATATAACCGACCGTCAGCTCTGCGGTCTCCAGGTCCACCATTCTCAAGCCGGAGCGGGCCAGCTCGGCGTCGACGGCAGAGCGGATCCTGGCGTCGGTGAACTCCTCGATGTTCAGTGTACGGCTCAGTGAGCCCCGATCCGTGCTCCACGAGTACGTGGTATACAGCGAGAAGTCCTGGGTGGGGTCGAAGTCGTGGTCGACCTCGATGCCGCCGGACGCGCACGCGGACACCATCAAGGCGGCGGCCATCGCAAGCACCGGGTTCCGCCGGCAGCTCGAACAGGAAGGGAGCGAGCCAGGCCAACGAGGGTGCCAGCCTCGATGCCACAACGCGCGTGGAGAGCGACCCTTGCAAGTACCTCGGCCGCGGCCCGGGAGTGGAGCTGATCCTATGTGCACCACCCTACCTCCCTAGCCGCAAGCCGAACGTGAACGCGAACTGATTCAGTGGAACCTCGGCCATGATCTTGTAACGGACCTCCCCGTAGGGGCGGACCGTGCCGTCACCCAGCTTCGCGCCCAGGAGCACGTCGATGCTGTAGTCGTCCCCGTCGGTATCCGACGTGTTGAGGTTGAACTTGTGGTAGCTCGCCCCGACGCCGAAGTAGGGCTCGACCTGCGCCCGTCTCGGATTGTACAGGAACAAGGTGCCCTGTGCCTCCCACCAATCACAGGTGTTGTTACCGCAGCTCGGCAGGTAGTAAACGAATCCGGCGATCAGCTCGGGCCTCACGAAGGACAGACCGGGAAGCTCGGCCCCCAACCGCCCCCCGAACCCCCAGCTTCCCGAGAGTATCTGGTTGTTGTAGGTGGCGTCCGCCCCGATGCTGAACTGCGCGACGGCCCGCTCGGGGGCAACCGCCGCAGCCGCCACTGCGACAGCGAAGACCCAAAGGGCGACGGTCGCTTTCCCCCGCTGCGTTCCTTGCACCCTCTCCTCCTGTCTCGCCCGCACCGGCCCGCCACCGCCGAGGCGGGGGGCCGTTCCCCGGATTCCCCCTGGATCGCCCGCAAACTACCGGCCCCCCGAGGTTGCGGAAAGCGGGGCCATCCGCCAGCGTCAGGGCATGCATGATCGGTCCGGGATACGCCGTGATCCGTCGGGTCACAGACCTGGCCGGCCAGCCGTCTTCACACTTCTTCGCGGCGCGACGCCGCCTCCCTGCTCTCCCATGAGGCGACTGCTGGCCGCGCCTGCATCCGTCCGGTCCCGTTGCCGGATCCGCCGAGGCTCCGGCTCGCCCGTTCGGATCGGCGTTCTCCTCGCCTCCTGTCTTCTGGGCCTCGCGCCGGCCGCTCGAGGTCAAATGGGAGCGGATACGCTGGAGGTTGGGAGGCTCACCTTCGAGGGGAACGAAGCCTTCCGGGGATCGGCGATCCAGGGCTCGATCGTAACCGAAGCCACCCACTGCCGATCTGCGGTGCTCGCACCCTTCTGCTGGTTCGGCGGAGACTGGGCCATCGAACGGCGCACTCTGAGCCGCCCCGAGCTGGCCCGTGACATCCCTCGTCTGCGCCTCTTCTACTTCCGCAGAGGCTACCGCGAGACCGCCGTGGACACGGTCGTGGTCGAAGATGGGAGCGGGGGCGCGGCAGTGACGTTCCAGATTGACGAGGGGCAACCGGTCCGCGTGAGCCGGGTGCTCGCTGACAGCGGAGGGGTGTCCGTGCTGGCACCCGAGACGCACGATCTGCCGCTGCAGCCCGGTCAGCCTCTCAGCCTGCTCCAGCTAGAGGCCGCCCGAGAGGCGTTGCTGACCCGCTTCCGCAACGAGGGCTTCGCCCACGTCGAGGTCCTCGCGGGGTTTTCGATTCCGGCCAGTACGCCGTACATGGCCGAGGTGAGCTTCGAAGTCATCCCGGGTCCGTGGGCGCGGTTCGGAAGGATCAACGTCGAGGGCGTCCGGGACCTGGACGAAGCTACGGTCCGACGCGTCATGGGGATCGAGGAGGGTGAGCCGTACCGCGAGGACCGATTGGGGTCTGCGCAGCGGAACGTGTTCCAGTTGGACATCGTGCGTCACGCCGAGATCCTCTCGGATCTCACGCTGCCGGCAGACACCGTGGTACCACTCGAGGTGCGCGTGAACGAAGCGGCGCCGCACCGAATCCGCGGAGGCGGAGGCCTCAGCACGTTCGAGTGCGTGAACGTGGAGGCGCGGTGGACCAGCCGGAACTTCCGCGGCGGGGGGCGTCGCCTGGAGGTGTCAACGCGCCTCTGGAACGCACTGGCCGACGAGCTCGCGGGATCCCTCTGCAATCAGTCGGGCACTGGAGTCTACGGCCGGCTCAACTATCAGGTGAGCGCCAACTTCCTTCAGCCGGTTGCCTTCTCGCCGCAGAACTCGTTTTCCACCCGCGTCTTCCTCGAGCGCGAGAGCTTTCCGAATCTGTTCGTTCGGCAGACCGTCGGCACGGATCTCCTGTTCAGC
Source organism: Gemmatimonadota bacterium (assembly GCA_039589315.1). Classification (GTDB taxonomy): domain Bacteria; phylum Gemmatimonadota; class Gemmatimonadetes; order Longimicrobiales; family Gaopeijiaceae; genus JBDHHQ01. Next base: position 3,733 of record JBDHHQ010000035.1, on the reverse strand, counting down.
CGAAACATCGGGAGGCTGAGCGCCACCGGGATCTTCTACCGGCCCCAGTATGGTAGCTACGACGCGGCGGACGCGTACTTCTGCTCGAGCTTCCTGATATGCGAGCCCGACGAGATCGCCATCGTCAGCTCGGCCAACCTGCTCTCTCCCATCGGGATCACCCTGTCCACGGACCGGACCAACCCCGTGACGGATCCCGTGCGGGGCTGGACGGGCATGATCGCCTTCGAGAAGGCGGGAACGCTCACGCTCTCGGACTACACCTACGATCGCCTGATCCTGGAGGGCTCGGCCTTCCGGGAGCTCGGGCGCAGGACCCAGCGAGTGATCGGCGCTCGCCTGCGCGTCGGCTTTCTCCAGCCACGCGGCTTTGGCGGTGTCACCACCGAAGCCACGGACATCGACGTCACGGCGCCCCAGAAACGCTTCTTCAGCGGGGGAGCAAGCACCGTGCGGGGCTTCGCCCAGGGACGGCTGGGTCCGCGGAATCTGCAGACCGACGTCCGCAACCTCGTGGCCAGCCCGGAGAGCGCGGAGCCCGGAGTCTGCCGAGCCGAAGAGATCCTGGACCTGACGTGCGACGCGAACCCGCTGGCGTCCTCCGGATGGACGGAGGCGCCCTCCGGCGGGAATATCGTCCTCGTGGGCAACGTCGAATACCGCTCCTGGGCGACGGAGAAGCTGCAAACCGTCCTCTACCTCGACTTCGGGCAGGTCTGGACCGATGACCGAAGCGTGGCCCTGGGGGACATCGAGCTCACCCCCGGCCTCGGCATCCGGTATCCGACGCCGATTGGGCCCATTCGGATAGACCTGGCGTACAACTTCCGCCAGATCGAGGACTTGCCGGCCATCACCTCCCAGCTCGACCCGTTCGATCCCGAGATCCACAACGAAGAGGACGTCGTGACCGAGGGCGACGACGGCACACTCTACGTGGTGTCGGAGGGCCTGGCCCCCCTGATTCCCCCGGTGGCGTTCGGCAGCGACGACCTCTGGTCGTTGGGCCGATTCCAACTGCACCTCTCCATCGGACAGGCCTTCTGATGCGGTGGCGCCGGGTGCTCCGGTGGGCTGCTGGAGCCCTGGGGGTGGGCGCGCTGATCGTTGCAGTCTCGGTCGTGGTCCTCACCCGCACCCATTTCGGTGCGGGCCTTGCGCTGCGAGTGGGTCTGTCCCAAGTGCACGGCCGGTTCGACGGGCGCTTCGCGGTGAGTGACATCCGAACCGGCGACCTCCTTCGTGAGGTGGCGTTGTACGACGTGACGGTCGTGGATCTCGACGGCCGGCCGGCGCTCGCCGTGGACTCGTTGCGACTCGCCTACCGAGTGGGCGACCTGCTCCGCGGGCTCGTACACATCCGGGACGCCGACGTCTGGGGCGCCCGCGTCACGATCGTCCAGATGGCCGGCGAGGACCGGGTGAACGTGGAGCGCATCTTCGACCCGATCCGTGAAGGGCTCGATCCCGACGGTGAGGAAGGCGGCGGCGATCTAGAGGCCGGAGGCCCCGTGGAGGGTGGTGGTCCCCGCGTGAAAGTCCGCCTCTCGTCGACCCGAATCCACGGCGCCCACCTCTCGGTGAGGACTCCCGCGGGGCCCGAGCCGGACACGGCTTCCGGGGTCTTCGAGCCCACGGCCGACGGCGAGTGGCTTCGTAGGATCGAGGTGGTGGCTCTGGACGTGGAGGTCGTAAACGCGGACCTGGTCGGTCCGGAGCTGGACGGCGAGCGGGCGCAGGTCAGTGACCTTTCGGCAGAAGTGCGCCTGTTCCCGACGCCCATGGCGGTCGAGCATCTCACCGGCGAGCTGCGCCGGGTCGGATCCGAGGCGCGCGTCGAGGCGACCCGGCTGCAGATCGCCTCGAGCCGGTTTCAGGGATCGGGCGCCGTCGATTGGGGCGGGGACGGGCTCGACTTCGAGGCGGACCTCACGTCCGATGGGTTCGATCCCGCCGACTTCGCCTTCTTCGAGCCGCGCCTGCCGTCGGGTGTCGGCCGGGGTACGATTCGCGCATCGAGCGGTGGTGGCCAGGCCGTCTACACGCTGGCGGACGCGGAGCTGGCGGTGGACGGTAGCCTCGTTACCGGATCGGTGACCGTCCACACCGGCGACTCGCTACGCCTCGAGGCGGTGGATCTGACCGTCGACCCTCTGGAGATGGCGCTCCTCGAGCCTTGGATGGACGCCCCACTCCCCTCACACCTGACCTTGCGTGGCCGAATGACGGCCGACGGTCCGCTTGACCGCCTCGAGCTGGCTGGGCGCCTGACGGTAGAGGCCGTCGACCGCCGGCACGGCGCCTCCACGGTGGAGCTGAGCGGCGCCATCTCGGCAACGGCCCCTCTTGCGGCCTACAACCTCTCGGCCCGAGCAGATCCGCTGGACTTCGCCCTGGTGCGGGAACTCTGGGCTCCCTTCCCCATCGAGGGTAGGGGCACGTTGCGCGGCACCGCCACCGGCCGACTGGACCGGGGCATGGATCTGGACGCCACGCTCACCCACACGCTCACTTCCACCGCTGCGTCCCGGGTTCGCTACGACGGGTCCATCGCAAGGGCAGGCTCGACGGCTCCGGCGTTGGACGGCCGTGCGGAGCTCCTCGGTCTTCACCTGCCCACCCTGGCCGGTGTCCACCCCATGTTCGAAGCCGACGAGGTGGCGTTCGGGAGCATAGACCTGGAAGGTCCGGTGGATGACCTGCTGGCCCACGTCGACCTGCAGTCGTCCTTCGGCGATGTGACGGGTTCGATTCGCATGGACGCGACGGACCCGGGAGCCGGGGCTCGCCTCGACGCCGAGTTGGCCGACCTGGACCCGGGCCCTCTGATGAACCTGGATGCCGACGTGAGCCTGACTGGGCGCCTCCAGGCCGACCTCGCCCGGGACCGGGACGGACAGCTGGGAGGGACGGCCGAGGTGTCCCTCCTGTCGTCACGCTACGACCGCTGGGTCGTGGACAGCCTCTGGGCGCCCGTCTCCGTGGAGGACGGATACGCCACGTTGACCTCGGCCGGTGGGATGGTCGCCGGCGTCCGCCTCGACGCGTCGGGTACGGTGGCGCTGGACAGCGTACGAGCGCCGGGCAGCCTTGACGTGGGCGTGAGCGCTTCGTCTCTGGCCCAACTGTGGGACGTCCTGGCGGAGACGGCCGCGGACTCGGCCGCGGACTCCACTGAAAGCTCTGCTCCCCCGGAGATCCTGGACGGGCGGGCTCGAGGACAAATCCAGCTCCGGGCGGCCCTACCCCGACTCGATCTCTCGGGCCATCTGGAAGTGTTGGAGGCCGCGCACGAGCTCCTGGACGTGGACTCGGCCCGGTTCGAGATCCGGGGAACGGACGTCATCTCCGAGAACCGGTCCCTTGTCGTGGACGGGGTCATGGGTCCGTCCCGCGTTCTGGGAGGCGCTTTCGACACGGCGGGCGTCACTCTGGCCTACGAGGCGGACTCGGTCAGCTTCTCCTTCTCCCTGGCCCGGGCCGACTCGGTGCGCCACGACGTCATGGGTGCTCTCCGCCTCGGCGAGGAACAGACCGACCTTCGGCTGGATCGCGTGGAGCTGCGTAGGGGCGATGAGCTCGTGGCCCTGGCCCGACCCGCGAACGTGTCCTGGGGGACGCGCGGCGTCAGCGTCGAAGGCTTCGAGATGGTCGAGCCGAGCAGAGCCGACCGGAGCCTGTCGGCGTCGGGTACCATCCCGACCGAAGGTCCGATCGACTTCCGAGCCCAGGC
>JBDHHQ010000034.1:0-44635 GCA_039589315.1 Gemmatimonadota bacterium | reverse complement strand
CCGTGGAGGTGGTGCGCTCGGACTGCAAACAGATGGATCCCCCCTCCGTTGGGTGCCTGAGACGGATCCGCACGGTCCGAAGGTCGCCCTACGACCCCTCCCACACCACCCGTCCACCCACCACCGTCGCCACCGCGCGACCCACCAGCTCCCAGCCCCCGAATGGCGTGTTGCGGCTCTTGGACAGGAACGCGGCCGGATCGACTGTCCACTGCGCGGCCGGATCGATGAGAGTGACGTCGGCAATCGTGCCCACCTCCAGGGTGCCGCCCTGCAGGCTGAAGGCCCGCGCCGGCTGACAGCTCATGCGCTCGATGAGCGTGGGCAGGTCGATCAGGCCCTCCCCCACCAGCTTGAGCCCCAGGCCCAGCGAGGTCTCCAGGCCCACGATGCCGTTGGGCGCGTCGTCGAACTCGCGTTCCTTCTCGTCGTAATGGTGAGGGGCATGGTCCGTTGCGTACGTGTCCAGGGTGCCGTCCCTGAGCCCTTCACGCACCGCCTGCCGGTCTGCCTCGCTCCGGAGCGGCGGGTTCATCTTGGCCTCGGTCCGGTAGCCGTCGCACGCCTCTTCCGTGAGGTGGAGGTGGTGGGGCGACGCTTCGGCCGTGACACTCACGCCCCGCGCCTTCGCTTGGCGGATGGCCTCGACCCCATGGCGGGTGGACACGTGCTGCAGGTGGATGTGCCCACCCGTGAGCTCGGCCACCAGCAGGTCCCGGACGATGTGCACGTCCTCCGAGGCGTTGGGCTTGCCCCGGAGGCCGAGGCGGGACGAAACCAGCCCCTCGTTCATGCCCCCTCCGGCAGACAGCGCCAGGTCCTCCGGGTGGTCGGCCACCGGAATACCGAACGTCTGGGCGTACTCCAGAGCACGCCGCATGAGACCCGAGTCCATGACCGGATTGCCGTCATCGGTGATGGCCACCGCACCGGCGTGTACCATCTCCCCCACCTCGGCCAGCTGCTCGCCCTTCATGCCCACGGAGATGCATCCCACCGGGTACACGCGCGCACCGCCGGCACGCCGGCCTTCCGCGGCCACGAATCCCACGGCGGCGGGGTCGTCGATGGGCGGGTCGGTGTTGGGCATGGCGCAGACGGCCGTGAAGCCCCCGGCGGCGGCGGCTCTCGCGCCCGACTCGATCGTCTCCTTGTGCTCGCCGCCGGGCTCGCGCAGGTGCACGTGGACGTCGATCAGGCCCGGCGTGACGATCAGGCCGGAGGCGTCGATGATCCGGACCGAGTCGGGAGCCTCGAGCCCCTCACCCACGGCAGCCACGGTGCCATCGGCCAGCAGCACGTCAGCGGTGCCATCGAGGGACTGGCTCGGGTCCAGGACCCGCCCTCCCCTGATCAGAATCGGCTGGTGATTCGCGGGGCTCACGGGGCTCCTTCCTCACGCCCGGGGGACGGTCCTTTGGCGGTCTCGGCCAGTTCGGGCGCACCCCCGGCCAGCAGATAGAGCACCGCCATGCGAACGGCGACTCCGTTGGTCACCTGCCGGAGGATCACGGAGTGGGGTCCGTCTGCCACGTCGCTGTCGATCTCCACACCCCGGTTCATGGGCCCGGGGTGGAGAATGAGTATGTCCTGGGGTGCCGCAGCGAGACGCTGGCTCGACACGCCGAAGACCCGGTTGTACTCCCGTAGGCTGGGCACGAAGCCGCCCTTCATCCGCTCGAGCTGGAGGCGCAGCACGTTCAGCACGTTAGCCCACTCGATGGCCTCCTCCACGCGGTTGAAGACGCGCACGCCCAGCTCCTCGATCCCCACGGGAAGCAACGTCCGGGGCCCGCAGACCGCCACCTCGGCACCCAGGGTCAGGAGGCCGAAGATATTGGACCGGGCCACCCGGGAGTGGAGGATGTCGCCGATGATGCAGACCTTCAGCCCGCTGATGGGCCCCAGGTGGTCCCGGATCGTCAGGAGGTCCAGGAGGGCCTGGGTGGGGTGCTCGTGTGACCCGTCCCCGGCGTTGATCACGTTCGACGGAATGCGCTCCGCCAGAAAGCCGGCGGCGCCGGACGAGGAGTGCCGGATGACCACCATGTCGATATGCATGGCCTCCAGGTTCCGGGCGGTATCCACCAGCGTCTCGCCCTTCGCCACGCTGGACCCCGTGGCCGCGATGTTCACCGTGTCGGCGCTCAGCCGTTTCTCGGCGAACTCGAACGACACGCGGGTACGGGTCGAGGCCTCGAAAAAGAGGTTGACGATCGTCTTCCCTCGAAGGACCGGGACCTTCTTGATAGGCCGCTCGGAGATCTCCTTGAAGGGCTCCGCCGTGTCCAGAATGGACAGGATCTGCTCGGACGACAGGTTCTCGAGGCCGATGAGGTCTTTACCCAGAGTCGGAGCCGTCCGGCTCACGCGGCCTCCGGGGCAAGCTGGACGATGTCGACCGCGAACGAGCCGTCCAGCTCTGGTACGAGGCACTCGACGCGCTGATCGGGATGCACCCGCACCACACGACCGATCACGTCCGGCTGTATGGGCAGCTCCCGACCTCCTCGGTCCACGAGGACGCAGAGGTAGATCTTGGACGGACGGCCCCAGTCGCTGATCTCGTTGAGGGCTGCCCGAGTGGTGCGCCCGGTGTAGAGGACATCGTCCACGAGCACCACGGTCTTGTCGTCGATTCCGCCCTGGGGAAGCTTGGTCTCGCCCACCACTGGGCGGGGCCCGATGGTGCGGAGGTCATCGCGGTAGAGGGTGATGTCGAGTGAGCCGGTGATCACCGCGACGCCCTCGGCACGCTCGATCTCGTTGCGCAGGTGGTTCGCCAGGTGCACGCCCCGGCGATGGATGCCCATGAGAACCAGACCCTCGGTGCCCCCGTGCTTCTCCACCACCTCCCTGGCCATGCGCTCCAGCGCTCGGCGGACAGCCCGTTCATTCATGATGGATATGCGGTCGAGGCTGGTCATGGTCTCCCGGTTCGAGGCGGCGCCACGGCCCGATGTCACGGCGGTCAGCCGGCGGACGCGGGGTCCTGCTCCCGCTCGGGCGCCGGAAACTTGGCGGGGGCCCGCGACACTGTCAACGTCGGCGCGGCGGGGGTGGCGCCTTTACAGCGGCCCCGACGGATCCCCATGATGGGGGCGCTTTTACCGCTCGGACGATCCGAGTGCTCGCGCCCCCGCCGCCGGAGAAGATGCCCGCATGAGTGACGCCCTGGTCGGCGGTGTCGCGCCCATCCTCCGCGACATGGGTCGCGGAGCCGCACGCCTCGCGCGGCGACCGGACCTCGAGCGCGGTCGAGGGATCAGGGCCTTGGCCTGGACCGTCGCCCTGGCCCTGCCGGCTTGCCTCTGGGCCATCCCGGCGGACGCACAAGGGGTAGCGGATGCACCCACGGTGATCCTGAGCGGCGTGCCGTTCACGATCACGATGGAAGGCCCGGACGAGGGAGCGGCCGACTTCGAGGTCCGGACGGCGCAGGGGCAGCTGCTCGGCACCGGAAGCGTCAACCACCATGTAACCGCGGCAGCATCCGACCTGATGGTCACGAGCAGAGACGCTCTGCCGCTCCAGGTGACGGTGGCCGGCACGACCCACACGGTGGACGCCACGTTCGCGCCGGGCTGGTTTTCGCTGCTGCCACCCCTGATCGCCATCCTCATGGCGCTGCTGTTCCGCGAGGTCGTGAGCGCCCTGTTCGCGGGCGTGTGGCTCGGGTCGCTTGCTGTAGCCGGCTTCGACCCCATCGCCGCCTTCGGTGTTACGGTCGATACGTTCGCCGTGCCCACCCTGGCCGATACGGACGGTGGCCACACCCAGATCGTGGTGTTCACCATGCTCCTGGGCGGCATGGTGGGCGTCATCGCCCGGAACGGCGGCACCATGGGGATCGTCGAGCGGGTCGCCCCCTGGGCCAGCACCCACCGAAAAGGCAAGCTGGCCACGTGGCTCGCCGGGCTGGCCATCTTCTTCGACGACTACGCCAACACGCTGATCGTGGGCAACACCATGCGGCCCATCACGGACCGCCTGAAGATCAGCCGCGAGAAGCTGGCATACATCGTGGACTCCACCGCCGCTCCGGTCGCGGCGCTGGTACCCATCTCCACTTGGGTGGGCTACGAGATCTCTCTGATCGGACAGGGGCTGGGCATCGCCGCGGAGCAGCAGGCAGCCGATCCGACGCTGGCACAGGCCCTCCTCGAGTCGAGCCCGTTCGGGGTCTTCCTCCACTCCATCCCCTACCTGTTCTATCCGATCCTGGCCCTCGTCTTCGTGTTCCTCACGTCGGCGACGAACCGTGACTTCGGCCCCATGGCGACCGCCGAGATGCGGGCGGCCACGGGGGGAGGCGTGATCCGCCCCGGCTCGACTCCCGCCGTGGACGCGGACGCGCCGACCATGGAGCCGAAGGAGGGCGCCCGGCACCTGTGGTGGAACGCGGCCATCCCGGTGCTCACCGTGATCTTCGTCGTGCTGGTGGGACTCTATCGCTCGGGGCGGGCAACGGTGGGCCCCGACGGGTCGCTCATGGACGTGTTCGGCGCGGCCGATCCGTTCATCACGCTGCTCTGGGGCTCGCTGGCCGGTGCGCTCGTCGCCGTGGTGCTGTCGGTCGCCCAGCGGATCTTGACCGTGGCCGAGGCCGTCTCCGCCGCCGTCTCGGGCATCAAGGCCATGGTCATGGCGTGCATCATCCTGACCCTTGCCTGGTCCCTCGGTGAGGTCACGAAGGAGCTGGGCACGGCCCAGTTCCTCGCCCAGATCCTGAGCGATGCCCTCCCCCTGCAGTTCGTGCCGGTCCTGGTGTTCCTGGTGGCCGCGGCCATCGCCTTCGCGACGGGCACGTCGTGGGCGACCATGGCCATCCTGATCCCGCTGGTGATCCCGCTGGTGGTGTCACTGGGCGGGGGCGTCGGCTTCGATGGCGGCGTCGGCTACTCCGTGCTGATCGGAGCCATCAGCTCAGTGCTCGCCGGGGCCATCTGGGGCGACCACTGCTCGCCCATCTCGGACACCACGGTGTTGAGCTCCACGGCCGCGGCGGTGGACCACGTGGACCACGTGCGCACCCAGTTGCCCTATGCGGTTCTGGTGGCCGTCGTGGGCATGCTCCTCGGGGACATCGGGACGGCGTTCGGCCTCCCCAACTGGATCGCCCTCCTTGGCGGCGTGGCGATCCTGTCCGCGTTCCTGCGCTTCAGGGGAAGGAACGTGGTCGAGATGGGCGACTGAGCCACGGCTCTTGCCGAGCCCCGTCCGGCGGACTGAAGGGAGGCGGTTCGCCCGCGACCGGCCCCGGCATCTGGGGGATCCGGAGGCAGCCCCGAATCAGATGCTCACCGCCGTACCTGAAAGAAGCGCCGCAGCAGAGTAGCCGATTCCTCCGCCAGAACGCCAGTGGTGAGCTCCACGCGGTGGTTGAGTCGGTGGTCCTGGACCAAGTTGCCCAGGGTGCCGGCCATACCGGCCTTCGGGTCGGTGGCGGCGTACACCAGCCTGGGTACCCGCGCCAGCACGATGGCTCCCGCGCAGAGGGCGCATGGCTCCAGGGTGGCGTAGAGCGTGGTGTCCAGCAGTCGCCAATCCCCAACCCGTGCGGCAGCCCGACGGATCGCCACCACCTCGGCATGCGCCGTCGGATCGACGTGGCTCACCGTCAGGTTGTGACCCTCCGCCAGGAGACGGCCGCCGTGGACCACGACCGCGCCGACCGGCACCTCGCCCCTGAGCCCCGCCAGCCTGGCCTGTTCCAGCGCTCGGGCCATCCAGACCACGTCGTCGGGCAGCGGGGGAGCGGTCTCCAGGGTCAAAGCCGGCTCCCCATCGCACGGGCAATCGCCTTCGCGAGCGGAGCTCCACCGCTGTACGGGCGGCAGAGGCAGGCCCGGGATCCACGGAGCCACACGGGCGAGCGAGCGGCCGCTACCCTGCGGTCGCTCAACATGGCCGATCGTCTTTGGGGAAGATCAGTGCGTGGTGCCGCTCACCGGGATCGCTACGCCGTCGAGGCGACGGTAGAACGCGGTCACGCGGCCCACGAGATTGAGCTTGGTGGGGTCCTCGAGCACCGTGGACTGTCCGTCCGCCGTGAGGGGCTGGAGGATGATCCCCAGGCCGTTGCGCTTGAAGCGGAAGAAGTCCGTGCGGCCATTCACCCGAGCCACCACGATGTTGCCCTCCCCCACGTCGCCGGGGACGGAGGGCTCCACGAGGACGAAGTCCCCCTCCGTGATGCCTTCCGCGGCCAACACGCCGCCCTTGGCCCGCACGAAGAAGCAGCCCTTCGCACCGGCGAGACGCCGATCGATGGAGAGGAACATCTCCGCCCGGTCCGTCAGTAGGCCGTTGCGGTCCGGAGGGAGCTCGCGGAAGCAGGGGATGGTAATGGTCTCGGGGTTGAGGTCCACGCCGAGGATCTTGACGCCGCGGGACCGGGACGGATCCCGCTCCAGGAATCCCTTGTCCGCCAGGGCCTGCAAGTGCTCCGACACGGTCTTGGTGCTCTTGATCCCGAACTGCTCTCCGATCTCGCGGATGGAGGGCTGATAGGTGTTGGTGCGAAGGTATCGCACCATGTAATCCAGGATTTTTTGTTCGAGCTCCGTCAGCGTAGCGGGCATCCAGGGCTCCGTGCCTTGGGTCACTTGAAGCCGTTGCCGCCCGGGGGGGAGGCTGGGCTACACTAATGTTGTCGTTTACCGGGCGTCAAGAAAGCCTTTTTTTCGTGCTCTCAGGCCCGAGTACGTTCGTTTTGCGTTCCAGCGAACGTGCCGCGCTTCAACCCCTCGATCGCCCGGTCCATCCGCTCCAGCGCCCGGTCTCTTCCGAGGAGCGTGAGCACGTCGAATATGCCGGGACTCGCGGCCATTCCCGTGAGGCTCACCCGCAGGGGGTGTATCACCTTTCCGGCACCTACCTCCAGCTCCTCTGCCATCCCTCGAATCGCGGTCTCCAGGGCACTCTTTTCCCATTCCACATCTGCGAGGCGCTCCCTGAGCGCTTCCAGACGGTCAACCGTCGTGTTCGGGTCCTTCAGCCAGTGTTTTCTGACGGCTGGCTCGTCATATTCGAGGTCGTCGGTGAGGTAAACCACCGCCTGCCGTGCGATGTCGTCCACGGTTCGGGCGCGCACGCGCAACAGATCGATGAGGCTTCGATACCACACCTCACGTCCCCGAAGATAATCCGAAGACACTCCTGAAATCAACTGAAGTTTCGCTGTGACAAGGGGCTCGAGGCGGTCCGCGGCGGTGCGCGCCAGGTGCTGCCCGTTGAGCCACTCGAGCTTCTTCACGTCAAAGACGGAGCTCTTCTTCAGCACTCTTCCAAGCGAGAAGCGTGCCACGAGCTCCTCTCGATCCATGACCTCAGTGTCGTCACCTGGAGACCATCCGAGTAGCGCGAGGAAGTTGACCATGGCGTCCGGGAGAATGCCTCGACTCTCGTAATCTCCCACGGCCGTGGCACCGTGCCGCTTGGAAAGGCGCTTGCCGTCGGGCCCGAGTATCAGCGGCACGTGGGCGAACACGGGCACCGGCCACCCCAGCGCCTGGTACAGAAGGATCTGCTTGGGCGTGTTGGACAGGTGGTCGTCGCCCCGGATGACGTGGGTGATGCCCATGTCGGCATCGTCGGACACCACCGCCAGGTTGTAGGTAGGGGTGCCGTCCCGTCGGAGGACTACCAGATCCGGGATGGCCGCGTTCTGGACCGCCCGACGCCCGTGGACCGCGTCCTCCCAGCTCGTCTCGCCAGCGGGGACCCGGAAGCGGATGGCGAACGACTCGCCGGCGTCCGCACGGACCCGAGACTCCTCAGGCGTCACGGACTCGGCCAGCTCGCGGACCCGGCGCCGGCCCTCCTCGTCGGTCGCGGCGCCCGAGGCGGCGCCCACTGCCGTCGACGGGTCGGCGAAGTCCCGGTACGCCTTGCCCTCGTCCAGGAGGCGAAGCGCGTCCGCACGATGTCGCTCCACGCCTTCACTCTGGAAGTGGGGCTCCCCGTCCCAGTCGAGCCCGAGCCAGTCCAGCCCGTGGAGGATCGCCTCGGTGTGCTCCGGCTTGGATCGGGCTCGGTCCGTATCCTCGATGCGCAGGATGAACTCGCCCCCCTGCCCTCTGGCGAGGAGCCAGTTGAACAGGGCCGTGCGTGCGCCCCCGACGTGGAGGTATCCCGTGGGGGACGGTGCGAAGCGCACTCGCATGGTCATGCTTCCGTTCCGGTTCCTTCCTGCGGTGATCAAGGGCCGTAAGGAAACGCACCGACCGTTCCCGGTCAACGGAGCTTGGGTCGTGCGGCTGCTCCTCGGGTCAGGCTGGCCGCAGTGTCGTCGAGCGCGGCGCGTCCTGCAGCGGCTTCACGCCTCGTCGACGATCCCGGCGGGCCTCCAGCGCGTCCCTGCTAGCCCCGCCACTGGGAGACCGTGATCCCGTAGCCGTCAGGATCGCGGACGCTGAACTCCACCGCCCTGGCCTTCGGGTTCAGATGTGGCTCGTCGACGAGCTCAGCACCCAGCTCCCTGGCCCGCTGGAAGACCGCCTCGACGTCGTCCACGCTCACGTAGAGGAGGACACCCCGCCCCGGATCGCCCCCGCGCGGGTCCTCGACGGCGGGGTGCTCGGCGAAGTCCAGATTATGCAGCATCAACAGAAGGCGATCTTCTGCCATGAGCATCTCGAACTCGTCGCCGCCGTGGCCGCTGGTGGCGCCCAGGACCTGGCGATACCACAGGGAGCTGGCCTCTACGTCACGTACGACGAGCATGGGTGTGCAGTTCATTCGCCGGTCCTCGGTTCGGGTTGGGCATCCGGTCCTCGACTCGGGGGGCTGCGCCGCTTGCCCCCAGGTCAGACAGGCTGCCTCACCCTGGGGAGTAGCGGCCCGCGTGCAGGGCTCCGCTCGGTCGCCTCCGCGGCTCTCCGCTCGAAGAGCAGATAGAGCGCGGGCGTGGTCGTGAGCACGAAGACGGTGGACGACAGAAGCCCACCGATGAGGGCGAAGGCCAGCGCGTTCCAGATGTTCGCGTCGGCCGAGGCGCTGAACAAGACCAGCGGCAGGAGGCCGAGCACCGTGGTGGTCGTGGTCATGAGTATGGGGCGCACGCGCTCCAACGTACCCCGGAGGATCGCGGCCCCCAGCTCCAGGCGCGTCTCACGCCGCACCTGGTTGACGTGGTCCACGAGCAGGATGGCGTTGTTGACCACGATCCCTCCCATCATGATCACGCCCACGTACGCCTCCCGGGTGAAGCTCGCGTTCGTGTAGAAGAACATGAGGAAGACGCCGATCAGGGCCATGGGGACCGTCAGGAGAACGCAGAGTGGCTGCCGAAGGGACTCGAAGAGCGCAGACGTGACCATGTAGATCAGGGCGAAGGATACGGCAAGAAGCAGGAAGATCTGCCGGCGGTCTGCGTCGCTCAGGCGATTCTCGTCGGACTCGCGAATGGCGTAGCCCGGAGGGAGCTCGGTCGCGCCCACCACCGCGTCGTAGAACGCGTCGCCGAGCCTTCGGGGACCTCTGAACTCGTAGGTGACGCGTCGCTCGTACTGCTGGTCCTCGCGGCGGATGCGTGCCAGCAGCTCCGCGGGCTCCACGGTCACCACGTCTCCCACCCGGATCACGGTTCCGTCCGGTCCGGTGATCAGCGTCTCCTGGAGCTCCAGAACGTCCATCTGCCGGGCGTCCTCCAGCTTGACTTCGAACCGGACCTCCTCGCCCCGGATCTTGAGCGTGGCGTCTTGGGTCTGGCCCCGCACCGCGGCGTTCATGCGGCGAACGAAATCCTCGACGGTCAAATCGTACCGGGCCAGCGCCGACCGGTGCAGCGTCACCACGAACTCGGTCGCCCGATCGTCCTGGAACCACATGCCCGATGCGTTGGTGTCCACATCCGAGACTCGGCTCAGCCGGCGCAGGCGGCTCCCGATGTCCTCGGCGATCTCCCGCACCCGCTCGTAGTTGTATCCGAGCACGGTCACCGCGTAGTTGGGCGGCGTGCTGCCTCCGCCGTAGAACGAGGGCCCATAGCCGAAGACGCGCACCTCGGCACCCGAGAAGCCCAGCGAGTAAGCCAGGAGCTGCTCCTTGATCGCCACAGGGACGTCGGTGTTCTCGAGCTCCTCGGGGAAGGTCACCCGCATCAGGGCGAAGCTCTCCTGCACGCTGGCCAGGAACCGCTCGACTTCCGGCATGCCCGCCACGCGTTCCTCGAAATAGCGGGTCAGCTCGTCGCTGCGCTCGAGGTCGGAGCCCCGGGGCAGCCGAATCTGGATCGAGATGTACGTGTCCTGGCCCCAGACGCCGCCCCACACGACACCCCGCGTGACGTTGCCGTCGAACAGATACCAGGACCCTCCGAAGGTCAACACGCCCACGACCACCGTGGCCCAGGGGTGCGCCAGCGTCCACCCGACCACCGCCGAGTAGAAACGCACGTAGAACGGGGAGCGCGCCGGCGTCGTCCGGTGACCTCTGCGCGACGATGCGCCAACGTCCGGACCCAGCAGGCGGGCGGCCGCCGCCGGAATGAAGCTGAAGGCCACGAACAGCGACGCCACGAGGGTGAGTCCCACCACCACGGCCAGGGGCACGTAGAAGATCCGTAGGTCGCCTTGCAGGTAGACGAACGGCACGAACACGATCAGGGTGGTCGCCGTCGACGCCAGGATGGGCAGCACGACCTGCCGTGAGCCGGCCTCGGCCGCCGCTGCGCCCTCCTCCCCTCCCTGCCACCGTCGATACACGTTCTCGAGCACGACGATGGAGTTGTCCACGATGAGCCCGAACCCCATGGCCAGGCCCATCAGGGTCAGCAGGTTGAGGGTCAAGCCGCCGAAGTAGACCAGGTTCAACGCGATCAGCACCGAGAACGCGATGGTGGCGAAGACGACGCCCGCGGAGCGGAACGAGCCCAGGAACAGGAGAAGCACACCGAAGATGACGACGGCCGCCACCAGGGCGCGGTACCGGAGGTCGCTGAGCTGACGCTCGATCTGCTCGCTCTGATCCTCGTCGAGGATGAACCGCGCTCCCGGCAAGGTTCGACGCTCGACGAGGGCCACGGCCTCGCGAATCCGGTCTGCCACCCGTACGGTGTTGGACCCGATCTGCTTGGCGAGGGTGAACTGGACCGCGGGACGCCCGTTGATGCGATAGTAGCGCGTGGGCTCCTCGAACGTGTCCCGCACCTCGGCCACGTCGGCGATACGGATCAGCCGGCCTCCGCTCACGGTGAGCACCGCGTCCCGGATCTCCTGAACCGAGGTCGGGCGATTCTGGATCGTGACTGCCCACTCGAGGTCGCCAGATCGCACCGCCCCGGCCTCGCGCACCAGGTCCAGCCCCCCCACCAGGTCGCCCACCTCCACCGCGCTCAGGCCCAGCGCGTTGATACGATCCTCGTCGAGCTCGATCTCCACGAGCCGGTCCCGGCCGCCGTAGCTCTCCATCACGGCCACGCCCGTCACCCGGCTGAGCTCGGGCTCGACCTCGTCGTCCAGATGCCTCCGCAGCGCCTCGTCCGTGTGCGGACCCGTGAAGGTGTAGCGCATGAAGGGGCGTTCCTGCTCCTGGAACTCCCGCGGTACGTAGGGCTCGACGCGGACCCGGCCCGCACCCGCCGGAAGCTGGTCTTCCAGGGCGGCCATGCGCTCGGAAAGATCCAGCCGCACGAAGTCCATATCCGCGCTGCGGGCGAACTCCACCTCGATGCGGGACCGGCCCCTCCCCAGCTCGTGGTACGATTCGGACGTCACCTTCTCGACGCCCTCGATCTTCTGGATCTCCGATTCGAGTGGCGATGTGAGGAAGGCCTCGACGGTCTCCGGCGAGGCCCCGGGCCAATCGCCCGTCACGGTGAGGCGGGGCAGCTCGGTGTCCGGGTACAGCTCGACCGGGATGTTCTTCCACGACGCCACACCGAGAAGCGCGAAGGCCAGATATACCATGGCCACCGTGACGGGCCGCCTGATGCTGAAGCGAATCATGGTCAGTCGCCCCCGGGCCCGCCGCTCCGGCCGACTCCCGCGGGCTGCAACCCGTCCGCCAGGGGAACCGGCACCTCGACCCCGCGCAGGCCCTCCAGGCTCGCGTAGACGACCGGTACCACCACCAGGGTCAGGAGGGTGGCGACGGCGAGGCCGCCGATCACGGCGATGGCCAGGGGGGCCCGCAGGTCCGCTCCCCGGCCGATACCCAGCGCCATGGGCGTGAGGCCCAGGATCGTGGTCGCGGTCGTCATGACGATGGGCCGCAACCGGACCCGGCCCGCCTCGAGGATCGCGTCGCGCAGGCCGCGGCCGGCTGACCGCGACCGGTTGATGAAGTCCACCTTCACGATGGCGTCGTTGACCACGATGCCGACGAGGATGACGACTCCGATCAGGCTCATGGTGTTCAGCCCTTGACCGGCCAGAGCTAGCGCCAGCAGGGCGCCCACCAGCGCCAGGGGCACCGAGATCAGAATCGTGAACGGGTGGACGAACGACTCGAACTGGGCCGCCAGGATCATGTACACGAGGATCAGCGCGAGCCCGAAAGCAAAGGCGAGATTCCGGAACGACCTGCGCATCTCCTCGTTCTCGCCCCCCACTTCGATCCGGAGGTTCGCGGCGGGCGGGGGTAGCTCACGCAGGGCCGCGTCGATGGTGGAGACCGCGCCGTTCAGGCCACCGCTGGTGACGTCGGCGTAGACCGTCACCACCCGGCCCTGATCCTCGCGCCGGATCTCCGCGGGGCCCGTGGCCTCACGGACGTCGACGAGCTCCCTCATGGGCACGCCGCGAATCCGCAGGTCCCTCAGCGTCTCCACCGCGTGGCGCCGCTCCTCTGGCAAGCGGACCACGATGTCGATCTTCCGGTCGAAATCCACGAACTGCGTGGCGGCGTACCCCTGCATCGCCCGCTGCAGGGTCTCGGCCACCTCCCTGGGTTCGATCTCGTAGCGAGCCGCCACGTCCCGTCGGATCTCTACTTGCACTTCGGGCTGGCCCCGCTCGCTACCCAGGCGGACGTTGCCGAGGACGTCCACACCGTCGAGCCGATCGCGCACCGTCTCGGCGTAGTCGAACGCGGCGGTCAGGTCTTCGCCCCGGATCCGCACCGCCACGTCGGCTTCCGACCCGCCGAGCATCTGCCCCAGGGCAGTGGCCTGGCCCGTTTCAAGCGCCAGCACCCCCGCAGGATACCGGTCCGTTACGGGCCGGAGCCGGCCGAGCACGGCAGTGGTCGTGGCACCCCGCCGCAGCCGCACCTGCAGCACGGCGGTGTGCAGGCCCGACGCCTCCTCGCCCTCAGCGTAGGCCCGCACGTCCCGCCCAACGGTGCTGAACACGGCCTCGACGCCCGGATCCTCGAGCAACACGGCCTCGATCTCCCGGGTGGTGCGGGCGGTGGCAGCCAAGCCCGTCCCCTCCGGCAGCTGGAGCCGGGCCGTGAACGAGCCCTGGTCCACGTCCGGTAGCAGGTCGCGCTCCATCGTGAGCGCCAGCACGAGGCTCAGGGTCAACGCCACGACCGACGACGCGAGCACGAAGCCCTTGTTGTCCAAGGCCCAGGACAGAGTCGCGTGGTAGCGGGTAGCGAAGCGCTGGAAGCTGCGCTCGAACCAGCGGAGGAAGGGCCCGAACACGCGGGAGAGCCCCGCACCGATGCCGCCGAGCCAGAAGCGCACGAGCGCTCCGCCCAGATCGAGGAGAGCCCGCACGAGCCAAACCGGGGCGAGAGCCGCTCGACGGAGCGAGCGCCTCAGCTTTCTCCACCGGGACTCCCGGTCGCTTTCCCGGTCAGCCTCCCACGGCGCGGGCCTGACTTGCCGTTGCGCCGGCCTCGCCCCTGCGAAGCGGGCCGCCAGCGTCGGCAGCAGCGTCAGCGCTACCAACAGGCTGGCCAGGAGCGAGAAGGTCACCGCCAGAGAGAGATCCTCGAAGAGCTCGCCCGCCACTCCCTTCACATACACGATGGGACCGAAGACGCTGATGGTGGTCAAAGTGGACGCGGTGATGGCGCCCTGCACCTCTTCGGCCCCCCGGGCCGCGGCTTCCAAGGCACCCTCGCCCGCTTCCCGGTGCCGGAACACGTTCTCCAGTACCACGATGGAGTTGTCGACCAGCATCCCGACGCCAAGGGCCAGACCGCCCAGGCTCATGATGTTGAGCGAGACCCCGAACGCGTCCATCAGGGCGAACGTGCCCACGACGGAGATCGGAATGGCCAGAGCCACCGCCACGGGGTACCGGGGGTCCCGGAGGAACAGGAACAGCACCAGGAAGGCCAGGATCCCACCGAGCACCAACGCCTGGACCACGTTGCCGATGGAGTCGGCGATGAAGCCCGCCTGGCTGTAAGCCACCTCCGTACGGATCTCCGGGTACTCGGCGGCCAGGAGGCCCAAAACCCCTTCTGCGTCCTCCGCCACGGACACCGTGTTCGCCCCGGACTCCTTGAAGATCAGGAGGCCGACGCTCTCGGCACCGTCGTACCGCGCCAGCGTCTCCCGCTCCCGGTAGCCGTCGTCGATCCGGGCCACGTCCTGAAGCCGAATCAGCCGGTAGCCGTCTTCGCCGGACTCTCCCTCGTCGGCCGTGACCCGCTGCATCCCCACCACGACCTGGCCGATCTCCCCGACCGTTTCGAACTCCCCGAGGGTCCGAAGCGGATAACGGTATCGGCCGCGGAGGATGGTTCCCCCCGGCGCCGAGTAGTTGGCCCCTTCGAGGGCGGCGATGACCTCGTCCAGCTCCAGCGCGTACGCCTCCAGGAGCTCCGGGTCGATCTCGACGTGGATCTCACGGTCCAGGCCACCGGTGACGGCGGCCTCGGCGATGCCGTCCAACTGTTCCAGACGCCGGCGGAACACGGTTTCGGCCAGGTCCTTGGTCTGCCAGAGATCGGCGCCACCGGTCACGCTGACCAGCATGATGGGCTCGGAGTCGGGATCGACCCGCAGGATGCGCGGCCGCTCGGCGCTCTCGGGCAAGCTCTCCCGGATGTTGTCCAGCCGCTCTCGGGTGTTGAGCATCGCGAAGTCCATGTCGGTGCCCCACGCGAAGCGCAGGGTCACCAGGCTCACGCCGTGCCGGGCCACCGACGTGATCCGTTCCACGCCCGGCACGGCCGCGGCGGCCGCCTCGATGGGTTCCCCCACGAGCCGCTCCACCTCGGCCGGCGCCACGTCGGCATAGGCCGTGTAGATCACCAGCCGGGGAAAGCTCACGTCGGGGAGCAGGTCGACGGGCAGGCGCGCATAGG
The DNA here is from genome assembly GCA_039589315.1 of Gemmatimonadota bacterium. Classification (GTDB taxonomy): domain Bacteria; phylum Gemmatimonadota; class Gemmatimonadetes; order Longimicrobiales; family Gaopeijiaceae; genus JBDHHQ01. The sequence continues at coordinate 29,422 of JBDHHQ010000034.1, read as the reverse complement.
AGATCCCGCCGAGGAGCACGACGGCCAGAAAAAGCATGGCCACCGCCACGGGGCGGCGGGTGGACGTGCGCGAGAGGGACATGTCAGCGCCCCGATTCCCGAGCACGCCGGCCCGGCCGCAGGTCGGGACGCACTACCGGCCGCCGTTGGGTTGCGCAGCGTCCGTCACGATCCGGGCTCCGATGCCCTGCTCCAGGTCGATGCGCGAGCTCACGAAGTCGAAGCGGGCCTGCACGACGTCCCGCGACGCTTCGGCGGCCGACGAAACGGCGTCCTGTAGCTCCTCGAAGGTCCGCCCGGCCAGGAGATACTCTTCGCCCGCGAGCCTCAGGCGTTCCTGCGCCAGTTCCTGGGCGCTCTCCAGCGTCTCGAGGTTGATGAAGGCCGTCTCCAGCGCGATGAAGCCCGTACGCACGTCCTGCTCCACCTGGAGGCGGCTGTCCCGCAGCGTCTCCTGGGCGTTCCGGTGGGCGATGTCCGCAGCGGCCACGTTGTACTGACGGTTGAAGTTGTCGAACAGGTCCCAGCTGAGGGCCAGCCGGAGCCCGCCGGCCGACTGGGTGCCGGGCGACAGGTCGAAGAGGGCGGACTGGTCGAGACCCCATTCGGTGCGGGCGACGTCGCCTGAGAGCGTCACAGTGGGCCAGCGGGTTCCACGCTCGCCCCTCGCCACCGCCCGCTGAAGGGCCACGTCGGCTTCGTCCCGTCGGACGCCCGGGTTACCCTCCACGGCCTGCCCCACGAGCGCCTCGACGTCCAACGAGGCCGGGTCGAAGACCGTCAGGGGCGCCTCGGCCAACTGGAACTCGCCGATGGACGGATCCCCGAGGTGGCGTCGAAGGGCCAGGAGCTGCTTCCGGTATTCGCTCCGGGCGTCCTCGAGCGCCTTTTCCTGGAGCTGGACCTCCACCCTCGCTCCCAAGACGTCGGCCCGGCTCTTGTCTGCGAGCGCGAACAGCCGCTCGGTCGCCTCCAGGACTCTCTGCCGTACCCTCAGCAGGTCCTCCTCCATGATCACGTGCTCGCGCCGGAGCTGTGCTTCGAAGAACGCGCGCTCCACGTCGGCAGTGAGGGTGGCGAGGCGGGCCTCGGCCGCCCCCGACCACGCGCGCACCTGAGCGTCCTGCTCCTTCAGGGCCTGGAAGCGCCGCAGGCCGTCGAAGAGCGTCCAGTTGAAGCTCAGCGCCTGGTTGGAGCTCGATTGATAGGTGGTCCGGACGTCTGGATTGGGGACCGGGCGTCCGAAGTCGTCGGTTCCCACGGCCTGCCGGACGAACCCCTGGGCCGTGCCCAACGAGAGGTCCACGCTCGGAAGAAAGTCGCCGATGACCTGCTGTCGTTGCGGTCCGCCCAGCTCCAACTGATTCAGCTCACGGCGGTAGGCGGGGTTGCCGAGTGCGGCGATGTCCAGCGCCTCGCCGAGCGTGAGCTCCCGGGTGGCCCTGGGCCCGGTCGCCGCCTCGGCCGGCGGCGGTTCCTGGGCGGGGCCCTGCCCTGGACCACCGGCGACGCCCACCGCCGCGATCCCCGCGCTGACGGCCAATCTCCTGATCGCAACGAAGCTCATCGTCCGGGCCTCCCTCCTTCTCGGGCCGGTTCGTCCACGAGGCGCACGATGGCGTCGTGGACGAGGTAGTGGTGACCGTCCACCAGGACGATCTCTCCGGGCGCCACCTCGCCCTCCTCGCACGGGGACACCACCTCCACGATGGAGTCGCTCTCGAGGCCGGGGCACACGTACCGCCACTCCGCCCGACCCGCACCCTCGTCACCGTCGTAGACGAACAGCATGGGCCGCCGGTCCCGCTCCAGCAGCGCGGACCGGGGCACCAGGATCCGGTCGGGAAACGATTGGGCATCGAGGGACACGCGGGCGTACATGCCGGGCTTGATGCGGTGATCCGGGTTGGCCAGGTGCAGCGTCACCCGGGCGGTACGGGTCTCCGGGTCCACCTTCGGATTGATGGATACGATGCGAGCCGAGAACGACTCGCCCGGAAAGGCGGCGAACGACACCGCTGCGCGGCGGCCTTCGGCGAGGAAGGCCACCTCGGCCTCCAATACCTGGACCTCGACCTTGATGGGGTCCAGGTCCACCACGGTCATGAGCTCGTCCCCCACCGAAACGAACTGTCCGGGGTCGACCCGGATGTCGGCCACTCGGCCCGCGAAGGGGGCTTGCACGGTGGTCCGCTCCAGATCGAGGGCGGCCTTCTGAAGCTCGACCTCGGCCTGATCGAGGCCGCTGGAGGAGCGCGCCAGACGCTCGCGCTGGGCTCGTACCTCAGGGTCCTCGATCTCGTCGTTGAACAGCGTCGTCCGCAGAAACTCGGCCTCGGCCGCCACCTGTTCGGCCCGAGCCTGAGCCGTCTCCAGGGCGTACTCGGTGGAGTCGATCTGCAAGAGCACCCGCCCGGGGCCGACCGGTGCGTTCTCTCCGACCGGGACCCGCTCCACCACCCCCTCCACGCGGGCGGTCAGCACGGCCTCCTGGATCGCGTCGGCCTGCCCGGCGGCCGTGACCGTGATCCAGAGCGTGTCCTGCCGCACCGTGGCGCCCGAGACGGGCTGTGCGACGTCGGTGGCGAACTGCTGGGTCGCGGAGACGTCCGGCAGGGCCGCGTCGGCCGTCTCGGCGGCCTGGGCTCCCTCCCGACCCGCCCCGGGTCGAAGGCGATACCACATGCCCCCGACCATGAGGCCCACCACGATCAGCCCGGTGACGGCTGCGAGGAATCGCTTCGAGAAGCTCATGGTGCTCCCTCTTTGCCCGGGATCCGGGACGGCGGTGGTCGCGAGTGGCTCGCCCCTTCAGATCCGTGACGGGGCGCGAGCGTTGCCAAGATCGACAGATGTAGTCGAAGCCTGCAGGGCGCAGAACGATGGGCCGCGACCCTCAGCGGGGTCAATGGGATTTCGAGCCTACCGCTCCGCCCGCAGGAGTGGATCACCTATATTTCGAGCTTTGGCAGTCGCATTCCACGAACGGGCACCCATGCGCGCTCTCTTTGCACTCGTCGTCGCCACGCTGGCCGCGTCGCCGGGATCGGCCCAACACACCGATCAGAAAGCAGTGGAGGCGGTCGTGCGGGAGCTTCATCCGCGAGGCGACACCGTGGTCTACATCTCCCCGATCATTGCCGCCCCCCAGATCGAAGGAACCGTCCGGATCAACCAGCAGCACCTCGACGTCCTGGAGACGCGCTTCCAGGTTCGCATCGCCGAGCCGGCGGAGGCCATCGATTGCAGAGACGTGAGCGAGAAATCCACCTGCCGGGTGAAGGACGGCGGTGTGATCTTCCAGTTCCTCATGCCCGAGCCGGTCAGGAGCGGGGTGCTCTACATGGCCGTGATGCTCCTCAAGGACGGCGCCGGCGACGGCGGCCAGATCGGCCGGGAGTGGTGGAACGTGGCGCTGCTGGACAGGCCCGGCTTGGGGTGGACGGTCGTGGATAAGGAGCTCACCCAAACCGCTGGCGATCCCTGGTAGGATCCGCGGCGCCGGCTGAGTCCCTCGCGGCGGGTAGCTGACGCCACCTACCCGGCCGAGCGCTCCGCGGGCACGCCACCGCCGTAACGCCGCTGGACGTAGTCGTCCAGGATCCCCTTGAACTCCTCGACGAGCCCCTCGCCCTTGAGGGTCGTGTAGTGCTCGCCGTCCACGTACACCGGAGCCTTCGGTTCCTCGAACGTGCCGGGCAGCGAGATGCCCAGGTTCGCGTGCTTGGACTCGCCGGGGCCGTTCACGACGCACCCCATGACCGCCACGTCCAACTCCTCGACCCCCGGATACCGGGTGCGCCACTCGGGCATGCTCTCCCGGAGGTAGGCCTCGATGTCCTCGGCCATCTCCTGGAAGAACGTGCTGGTCGTCCGGCCGCAGCCCGGACAGGACGTCACCTGGGGCTGGAAGCTCCGGATGCCCAGTGACTGGAGGACCTGCTGGGCCACCCGGACCTCTTCCGCGCGGTCGCCTCCAGGGCGGGGCGTGAGGGAAACCCGGATCGTGTCGCCGATGCCGTCGATCAGGAGGGGTGTGAGGCCGGCCGTCGTCGCCACGATGCCCTTGGCGCCCATGCCCGCCTCCGTGAGGCCCAGATGGAGGGGATAGTCGCTCAACGGCGCCAGCTGCTTGTAGACGGCCACCAGGTCCGGCACCCCGGACACCTTGGCACTGATCAGGATCTTGTCGTGACCCAGCCCCGTCTCCTCGGCCAGCGCGGCCGAGCGCATGCCGCTCTCGACCATGGCGTCCCGGAGGACCTCCTGCGCGTCCTTGGGCTCTGAGCGACGCGCGTTCTCGTCCATGAGCTCGGTGAGGAGCCGCTGATCGAGCGAGCCCCAGTTGACGCCGATGCGCACGGGCTTGTCGTGCTCGATGGCCACGTTGACGATGGCCGTGAAGTTCGCGTCCCTGTGCTTCGTGCCCACGTTGCCCGGGTTGATCCGGTACTTGGCCAGAGCCCGGGCGCAGTTCGGGTGCCTGGTGAGGAGCAGGTGTCCGTTGTAGTGGAAGTCGCCGATGATCGGGACCGCGTAGCCGTCGTCGGCGAGCCGCGCCGTGATCTCCGGCACGGCCGCGGCCGATGCGTCGTTGTTCACGGTCACTCGGACCAGCTCGCTGCCCGCGTCGGAGAGCTCCTTCACCTGAGTCACCGTGGAGGCGACGTCGGCCGTGTCCGTATTGGTCATGGACTGGACCACCACGGGATTGGATCCCCCCACCTTCACCCCGCCGATGTCCACGTCGACGGATCGTCTTCTCGGCCAGACGCTCACGCTGGCTCGCCTCGTTCGCATGGGTTTCCGGCCGGCTCCCTCACCCGCCGAACCTCGGCGGAATCTACCGGCCCCACCGTCCCCGATGAACCCGCGAGCGGGCTGGAAGTGCCGGGTGTCCCGCTGCGGGAACCCCCACCCCCGCGACCACGGCGCCCTCTGCTCGACGGTGCCCCATGGGGCGGCCGCTAGGGCGAGATCTTCTCGAGGAAGTGGAGGATCCCCATGAAGGGGTCGTTGATGCGCGCGGGCCGGATCACGTGGTGGTAGTCGCGGAGGTTGCGGGCCACGAAGCGCGCGGCCCGCCGGAGCGAGACCACCGAGTATCCCTCTCGTTGTCCGGTCTGACCGGCCCCGAACGCCATCAGGCGGATGCGGCACGTAGCCGGGAGGCCCTCGCCCTCGAGGCGCGCGACACCCGACTCCTGCAGCATCTTCACCACCTCTTCCGTCCGCTCGGGGGGCACACAACCCAGGCGGGCCAGAGCCCGTTCGAGCGCATCGTCGGTCCGGAACATGGCGTTCAGCTGCGGCCGTCCCTCCTTCACCTCGGCGACGATCACGTCCACGACGCTCTCGTCGATCTCGAGCTTGGGATCGATAGGCAGGCTCAGGTCGTCGTGGGGCCCCGGCTCGCCCATGGGCACCACGTGGGCCGCGAATGGAAAGCGTACGCCCATCACGTCGATGTCCGTGAGCTCCCGGTAGCCCCCCTTGGTGCTCTGGCGAATCACCGGAATGTCGGTCGCCGTGAAGTACCCGTTGAGGAGCAGATAGGCACGGACCAGGCTGACGCCGGCGTTCATGGGACCCTCGCAGGGCGAAGTTGGTCGAGGCAGTTGGGCTCGGCGTGCGGATCGCCTGGCCGGGTCTCGGCACAATAGGGGCCAATCGGCCGGGACCGCCACCGGCCTGGCCGGAACCGCCGCGGGAGTGCGGGGTCTGTCTCAGGCGCTCCGGGAAACGGGGCGCGTCGCGCCGCCCGACCCCGGACACCCCGCCGCCAACGATGAGTCACGCCGACACTGCAGAGCCGGGAACAGATGAAGATCACTGTCACGAGAGACGGGTCCCTCAAGATCGAGGGCGACCTCAGGCTCGTGGACCACGACGGCAAGGCGCTGGAGACCCGGGAGGGCAAGGCCACCTTCCTCTGCCGCTGCGGTCACAGCCAGAACAAGCCGTTCTGCGACATGAGCCACAAGCGCGTCGGCTTCGACGGGACCCTCGCCGGGTGATCACGGGCACCGGGAGGAACACCCCGGCCAACCGGTCTCGCGTCGTTGAGCACCCCGACCTGCGGGTGCGGTAAAGCCCCACGCTCGATGTCGGGCGCGGGGCTTCAGCCGTAACCGCCTCCTACAGACCGCCGGGGCGCTACTCCACCCGCCTCCAGGTCGACGAAACGCCGTTCCCGTACATCATGTACAGGGTCTCGCCGTCGATCTCGAAGGTCGCTGTAGCATCGTTGTCCGACCAACCGGTTGCGGTCTCGAGTGGGGACGACCGGATCGCTCAACTGTGACCAGGACGGCCGCCCTCCGACCCCCGCCAACGTAGGATGCCCGACAGACGAAGAGCCTCAGGGCCTGTAATCTTCAGCGTGGATCGATCCAGGTCAGTCCAGCGACCAGTGGTCGACCTCGAGGATCGAGGCCGACCCCAGATCCCAAGTCGATCCTCGAGAGAAGGGAGGGCGAGATGTTCCATCGCGTGGCGGTCGCCGTCCTGTTGGCCGGTGCGCTGATCGTGGGGGTGGTCGGGACGTTGGAGGGCCAGTGCGCATGCTACACGGCGGACCCGCAAGGTCCCTACTACGACGCAGCCACCGTGGAGACGGTGACGGGCGAGATCCTCGCCGTCGAGCGAGTCACGGCGAAGCGCCGCGGTTGGGGGGAAGGCGTTCATGCGGAGCTGTCCACACCCGACGGTACCCTTAACGTGCACCTGGGTCCCGCATGGTACCTCGACAATCAGGAGGAGCAGCTGGAGGAGGGGGCGGAGGTCGAGGTGACGGGCTCCATGGTCGAGGTGGACGGTGAGATGCAGATGATCGCCGCCGAGGTCCGCATGGGGGAGACGGCGGTGGTGCTCAGGAACGAGACCGGATACCCGAATTGGGCCGCCTGGCGGCGGGGACCGGGACCGCATCGCTGCGGCGCCCGGGAAGGACCGCCCCAGAACCGGTGATCTGAAGCACCGGCGCAGGTGGGCTCGAACGAACACGCGGACCGCCTGAGCGAGGGCCCGAGCCGCCGCGAGGGCGCGGGCCCAGCCGTCATTCCGCCCAGCGTCGTGGCAGGAGCCCGGCCTTCTTGAGCCGCGCCCGCCACCAGTACGGGTCACGCCAGCGAGGGACCGGATCGAAGGGCGGGCGCTCCCAGTCCATGCTGGCGATGCGGCCGGCCATCACCGCCGGGTGCGAGCCCGAGTAGGGCACGCAGCCGCGGTAGTCGTAGACCCAGTCGTCCACCTGATCGTCGGGAGGCAGGTCGCCCAGGGCGCCGTCGTCGTACAGACGGTGGAACGTCGCCACCCGCAGACCCTGTACCCGGGGCGGGCGCACTCCCCCGTAGTGATACACGTAGGCTCCCACGGGCTTGGTGCCTCCGAACGCCCGTGCGCGGAGAGGACTCCCGTTCCCCCGGTAGAACCCGCAAGCGTCCCCCCGCGAGCGGATCCCGACGCGGTTACGGACGATTCGGACTTCCCGCAGGTACCCCAGCGTGTCCCGGATGTCGTAGTCAGCCCGGAAGTGGACATAGCCGAACCACAGGCCCTCGACGGCCGGTCGGTCCAGGTACCTGTGCATCTTGGCCCGGATCCTGTCGTGGTCCTTCTCGTGCAGCACCTCGTCGGCCTGGAGGTAGAAACACCAGTCGCCGGTGCACTGCTCCAACGCCAGATCGGTCTGTTCGGACAGGGCCATCCCTTCGACCCGCTTGGACATGTCCCATACGGTGTCCACGACGCGGATCTTGGACGAGTCGACGGCCAGGACCTGGTCGCGGGTGTCGTCCTCGCTGTCCCCCACGGCGACGACCATCTCGTCCACGAGGGGAAGGAGCGACCGGATGCTCTCCTGGAACGGGTAGCCGAACTTGACCCCGTTCCGGAGGATGGTGAAGCCGCTTACGCGCATGTGGCCCCTGCGGTCTGCCGGTTCAGTCGAGCTGCTCCCGCACGTGTACCGTCAGATCGGCCAGCAGGTTCGTGTAGCTGCCATACTCGTTGTCGTACCAGCCGCACACCTTGGCATGCGTCACGGGCACGGTCGCGATCGGCGAGTCGAGCCGGGCGACCAGCTCCTCGTCGAGACCAGGCAGAGTGGACAGGTCGACGTGGACGAAGCCCGTTCGAGTGTGGGTCTCGACGCCCTCGATGACCACCGCGGCCTTCATGCCCATGACATCGACGGAGACGTTCTGCTCCTCGCTGTACACGAGCAGGCCCTGCTGCTCGTTTTGGGAGACCTCCTGGTAGATCCCGTTCAGCGCTTCCCGGGTGACTGTCGGATTGCCGTCGGGCTTGAGACGCGACTGGAAGGTCACGTTCAGGACGATCAGCGACTCCGTGAGGAGGGGCACCCGCACGGAATCGGCCATGAAGCCGATCTCGCTGATCTCCGGGATGACCTGCTCGAGGGCCGCGGCGGCGTTGGTGGACGTGAGGATCAGGTTGTTGAGGGCGCTGCGGGTCCTGCGCAGGTCTTTCGCGCCGGCCTTGGGGACCGTGTCGAGCACGCCCTGGCTGTTGGTCACGGCGTGGACCGTGCTCATGGCGGCGGTGAGCATGTTGGAGTACTTGAGACGGTCCAGGATGGGCTTGACCATGTGGGCCAAGGCCGTGGTCGTGCAGGAGGCCGCGGAGACGAGGTCGTGCTTCGCAGGATCGAAGACCTCGTGATTGATGCCGTAGATGAGCAGCACGGAATCGTCCGGCCGTGAGCGCGTCTTGTCCTTGATCTTGAACGCCGCGCTGTACAGGACCTTCTCGGCCCCGGCTTCCAGATGGCCACGGAGCGCCCCGCCGGACGCTTCCGGCGCGGTGGTCGGATCACCGAACGCGCCCGTCGTGTCAACGACGATTCGCACCCCTAGCTCTCTCCACTTGATATCTTTAGGATTTCTTGCTTCCTGTAATACATGAACTGGCACGCCAGCCACGGTCAGCAGCTTCCGCTCCCGGTCCACGATCTTCACGCAGGGCTCGGCACCCACCCCGTAGAGGAAGCGGTGCATGCTCCCGTAGGTGGAGTCCTTCTCGATGGTCTGGCACACCGCCTCCAGGTCTCGACCCGCCTCGCGGCCCAGATTGACCACGATCTCGGGGAAGTGCTTCCGGAACGCGTGATGCCAGAGCGTAAGCTTGCCGATCCGGCCCAGGCCGTTGATGCCCAGCGGCTCGCTGGGCCGAGGCTTGCTCATTGAGTCCACGATCTCCTCTGTGCGTTCATTGTCCGGTGTGGTGCTCGACAGCCACCACACTGCCGGCCGAGATCATCCTCGACCCCGGATCTTCGTATCGACCACCGCATGGCTGCCCAGGTAGACCGAGCCGTCCAATCCGCTGATGGACAGGTGGTCCCCCGGAGTCAGGGGACGCCCCCCCAGGGTCATCGCGCCGTTCACGATCTCGAGCTGGCGACATCCGACGACGCACGTCTTCCCCAGCAGTTGGGTGATGACCGCCGCGTGGCTCGTTGCCCCCCCCAGCGCCGTCAGCACGCCCTCCGCGCGCAACACCAGGTGCACGTCGTCGGGCACAGTGTCAGGCCGGAGCAGAATGATGGGGTCGCCGGGGAACTGACGCGAGAGCCGTTCGATCTCTTCTGCGCTCTGTGCGACCCGGCCCGATAGCGCACCCCCGCCGGCCCCGATACCCGTGCCGAGCCGAGAATGCTCCAAGGCCTCCGTGGGCAGGAAGGCCGCCACGGTCCGAGTCCCTGCCAGCACCTTGTCACGGGCCTGCAGTACGTACACGTCCTCGGGCCTCTCGCTCTCGAAGGTGAACTCCAGCTCCTGGTGGGCGAAGCCGTGCTCGAAGATCAGGGCGTTGGCGATCTCGGCCAGCCGGGCATGTACCGCGGGGAAGTCGCTCTCGAGGGACCTGCCCGACACATCCGCCTCCGCGTCGCGTTGCCCCTCGGCCAAGGGGAAGGTGGCGACCAGGCCGCTCACCACGTCGTCGCCCTGGCCCTGGATGATGAAGTCGCCATGGAGGTCGACCCGACCGGCCACTGCCCTTGCGGGGCGGGTCAGGGCGACGCCGGTCCCGGAGTGATCGTGCAGGTTGCCCAGCACCATGCTCTGGACGATCACCGCAGTGCCCCACGACTCGGCGATCTGGAGCTCCCGGCGGTACAGGCGGGCGTTGTCCGAATCCCAGGAGCGGACCACCATCTCGACACAGGCCAGCAACTGTTCGAACGGATCGTCGATGAACGAGACACCGTGATCCCCGAGGAGCTCACGGTATCGCCCGGCCAACCCCCGCATCTCCCTCCACGGCAGCAGCGCCTTCTTTGGCACCGAGGCCCGTCGTTTGGCAGCTCGGATGAGGTCGTCGAACAGGTCCCGGTCCACCCCCTGGCTCATGCCCCAGAACTGGAGGAATCGACGGTAGGCGTCCCAAGCGGCCCAGGGCCGGCCGCGGAGGGCCGCGACCCCCGCGGCGATCTCCTGGTTGATGCCCACGTTCAGGAAGCTGTCCAACATACCGGGCATGCTGACGGGGGCCCCGCCTCGGACGGAGAGGAGGAGCGGTCGGCTCGGGTCGCCGAACCGCGACGTGCCCCACGCCTCGATTCTGCGCACCTGGTCTTCGAGCAGAGGGGCGAGGCTTCGGCGCGGGTCCCACGCCTGCCCGGCCGACGATCTGGCCTTGAAGAGCTCGGTGGTCAGGATGAAGCCTGGCGGCACCGGGAAGCCGTGCTGCGTCAGACGCCTCAGCATGTACCCCTTGTTCCCCAGGTGGAGTATGCCGTCTCGCTCGTCCGACGCGCCCGAGAGCGGCACTGCCCAACGTTCCGCCGGTGCGGGCGTTCCCCGGACGGTGCCTGGGTCCCCCGCCTCGGTGGGCTGGCCTTGCTCGGCCAGACCTCGAAGGACCCGGGCCACGAGCGAGTCCAGGAGCGACAGCCCGAAGGTGTCGGCGATCAGCTCGCGGACCAGCTCCTCCGAACGAGCCACCACGCTTCCGGGCCCGTTCGCGCCGACCGAATCCGGCTGCAACCCCCTGGCGGCCCGGCGCTCGACGACCCGTTCCACCGTGTCCTCGTAGACCGCCAGAAACCGCTGCTGGACCAACCGCTCGATGGCGCGCGAAAAGAGCTGGAAGACGTTGATGAACTGGTGCCGGGTGACACCAGGTGTCGACACGGCCTGGTCCAGCATCTCCAGGCTCGCGTCCAACCCGTGCGAGGCGCAGCCGTCCACGCGAAGCGCCCGGATCAGCAGGCGCAGCCAATCGGCCACGGTCGATAGGCCCCCGGCGTCCAGGCCGCTCAGATCCACCGCCGCGAGCCGCCGCGCGAACATGGCCGTGGTCAGCGCTTCGACCCGGAACGACAGCCCGATCGCTTCGAAGCGCTTTTCCCGGTACGACCCATACATGCTGGGAATCCCGACCGCGACGTGGCGCTTGAGGTAGATGTCCTCGGCAGGCTCGGGGGCGCCGGGGGTACAGATGACGGCCTGCAGCTCCTCCAGGATCTCCAGGAGGATCTCGAGGGACTGGTCTTCTCGCTGCTCCTGCAGAGCCTCTCCCAAGCCGACTACCCGAGACGCGTCTACGAAGCTGCACGTTGCCAGCCGCTCCAGCAGGCCGGTCGAGTCCAGCCGGTACTTCCGGGCGATCTCCTCACGGACCTTGAAGAGCAGGCGGGCCTTTTCCAGGTCGGTGGGCTGCTCCTCGGTGAGCTCTCGGAGCTTCGCCTCGACATCCGCCGTCTCCAACCCGAAGAGGGCCTCGATCCCGCCCTCATCCTGGGCCAGAGCGCCGAAGATGCGGTGCAGGCTCTGGTAGTTGGGATCCTGGATGTCCAGGCTCTCGTACAGCTTGTCCGGAAGGTATCGCCGCACGTGTGTGGGATCGCCGTCCGCCCAGAAGCGGGCCACGTCCTCCACGAACGGGACCAGCAGAGGATTGCTCTCCACGTGGCTCAGCTTCCGGATGAAGTGGCAGAGGGGGTCCGCGCGGCCCCGGATCTCGTCCAGTTGGGTGGACACGACCCGGAGATCCCCCTCGGCGCCGATGTCGGTGAAGTAGGCAGGGAACAGCTTCAGCAGGTGCTTGACCTGGTCGTAGACGGGCTCGATGGGCCGGCTGAGCAGGGACGAGATGTCTCGCTGGAACAGATCCGTATCGGCGAGGAAGGTACCGCCGAGCTTCAGCTGCGTGACCAGGGCGGCGACGAGCCGGCGCGCCAGGCCCGGGTCTGCTTCGATGATCGCCAGGTACGTGCGGACGTTGTGGAGGTGGGCCGGGTTCACCCGCACCTTCCACTCCTCCGTGTACCCCGAGAAGGCCGGATACTGGAAGTCCAGATCGACGATCCCGTCCACCACGGTCTCCACCCACGGAGGCTTGCCCGTGGCGATGACCTCTCGCCCCAGCGTGCCCACGAGATCGAGACCGGGAACGGAGCTGGTGAATCCTCCGGCCCTGATCAGCTCCAGGACCTCTTCCACGAACCGCTGTCCTTCGGCTTCGCCCGCGGTGGTCAGCACGGCGGCGCAGCAGCGCCGAATCTCCCCCAGGGCGGCTCCGTGCAGTGAAGTCAGGCCCTCCTGCTTCAACGTCCGGGAGAACCAGCGGATCCGCTGCCGCGCCCCCCCGACCGTCTCCCTGGCCGGGAGCGCCCGTCCCCTCTCCAGGTAGCACCGCACGAGCTGGCCGTTATCCGGCAGCGTGAGGAGCTCGGCCGAGCAGTCCACTAGCGGTCCGCTCCGGTCGAGCTCGCGCAGGCTTTCCTGGTACCGGGTCAGGGCGGCGTGTGCCACAGGCAGCGGATCCTCCTCGCCGGGCCCCGGCGGCAGGCCTCCCGCCCGTGGCCGATCCGACGCGTCATCTCCGTCCAACCAGAGCGCTGGATCGTCCCGCTCCAGCCAGCTCGCGTACGTCTCGTCCAAGGCGTCCGCCAGCAGGCCCAGGGTGCGATCCAGGAGCTCCCGCGGCCATTGGGCGTCGGGTTGGCCAGGGATGCCCGCAGGGGAAGATGCCGATGAGCCGGACTCATTCGTCGTCCCGAGGCTCCCCGGAGAAGCCGCGAGAACGATGCCGAGCCGTTTCAGTCCGGCGGACGCCGTCACCCGGTGCGCGGGGGCGATCGCGAAGTCCTCTCGCAGCCTGGCCAGAGCGACTGCCAGGGCTCGCGTATTCCGCTGCGCGGCCTGCCCCGATTCGCGAGCGATCTTCTCGGCATAGGAGAGCCAGCGGCGAACACCGTCGTGGCGCACGGTGTCCGGCACCGCCTGCGCCGCCACCCGGGCGTAGAGATCCATAAAGATCTCGAGCGCTTCGGTCCCTCGGGGGTGATTGTTGTAGTGATAGAAGTCTCCCATCGCATGGCGATGGAGATCCTCGAGCGTCTGGGCCCATCCGGCATAGCGGTGGTGGATCTCACGGAGGAGCGCCTCGGTCTGGCGCCTTACCCCGTGCAGGTGGTCAGTGATCTCCAGGAGGAGCAGGTGCTCTTCCGGGATCTCGACGGGGATCGCCGTTCGTCTGAGGTTCTCTTCGAGAGCTCGCGCCATGGACGGTCCCCGCGGGATTCAGACGCCCAGAACCGTCGCCGCCTTGTCGAAGTCCTTCGGTCGAACGTAGACGACGTACCCGAAGCTGCCGCGCCCGTCCGTCACCCCGCTGGAGGCGTACACATTGATGTTGGCGTCGGCGAGGCGGGCGTGAATCCCCGCAAGGGCGCCCAGCTCGTCGTCGCCCTGGACCAGGAGAGCCCGGTGCGGTCCCTCCAGCGACAGGCCCGCCCTGCCGGCTTCGGCTTCGAGCCTGGGGGTGTCGGAGGGGAACAAGGTCACCTGCGTGTGGGTGGGTCCCACGGGAACCGTGGTGAAGGCCAGGAGGCTGACGCCCAGATCGGCCAGCGCCGCGAGGAGCTTGTACGCCTCTCCCGGCTGATCGGGGACCGTGCCGTGGAAGTAGTCGACCCGACGAATCCGATAGGCCATCGCATCACCTCCGGTGTCCTACAGCTGGTGGGAAGTCAACCGCCCGGCGCGTGGTAGGCTAACCCCTGCGGCCCGCGTTTCGCCAATCACCGCCTAGCCCTGCGCGGCGTACGCTTCTGCGTCCTCGACCCCTCCCGTCTGCACCTCCGTACGGGCCTCGGCCAGCCAACTCGTCAGCGTCCCGATCTGATCCGGGTGCAGCCGGACGAATACGTCAGCGGGCTGCTCGGCGCCACAGCGCTGGACGATCTCGATCATCCCGTCGGGTGTGGTTCTCACCTCGACCTGCTCCATGTGTCGTTCCACGGCTCGCTCCTCCTGGTGCAATGCTTCCTATTGGTTAAGTGATAGGCCGGCCCTGCCGGCTTGTATGTCGGGAAAGTGCCGTTCCAGGGCGTCGGAGAGAAGGAGCGCTCCGTGGGGCGTGACCAGACCGGCCATACCGACGCAACGAAGTGGCCCGGGCCTTGGATCGAGGCCCGGGCCACCGACACCGAACAGTGTGGGCGTCCACGTGCTCGCGCATGGCGGCTTCGAAGCCGGCGCCGTCCCCCGAGCGCGGGGTGACCTGATAGACGGAGGCCAGGTTCTGGGCAGCCGGAGGCCGTGGGTGCTCGCTCCGAGCGAGCCGACGGACCGTTGCGGGACGGTTCCCGTCATGCGACCGTGCGGCGGTGATTCACCCAGCCGACCCAGCGATCTCGAAGCCATGACCCTCAACCAAGCCGCAATCGCCCCGTCGACCCCCCCGCACGCCGCCCGTACCCCGATCCGTCGGAGCCCAGGGCTGCCATGCGGCGCTGTTCCCTGGTGCTCGAAGCCAGGCCCCTCCGTGCGAGGGCGTCGCGGTCACGAACCGTCCCGCCTGCCCTGGCGCTCGGCCGGTCTCGTGTTGGCGGCGGCGCTGGCCGTGTGCCCCGCCCTACCACTGATTGCCCAGGAGACCTCCCTGATGCCCCCCAGTCCCCTCGTCGAGCTGCTCGCGTCGGGCCAGGCCGTCTTCGGCACGTTCTCGGGAGACGAGACGCCCGAACAGGGCGCCCGCATCGTCCAGACTCGGGACGCCGACTTCATCCTGTACTCAATGGAGAGCGGTCCCTTCGACGTGCCGCGCATGATTGCGTACCTGAACGGCATGCACGATGCAGCGGCCGAAGCCGGCGTCGACCCCCAACCGGTGTTGCTGCGGATCCCCCCCATCGACGGAGACCACGCCGGGGCACGGGACCGGGCGAGCCAGGGGATCGAGGCCGGCGTCCATGGCATCGTATTCCCCCACGTGGTCAGCGCGGAGGAGGCGGCGGTTTCGGTGTCGGTCACGCCGGACCTGTGGCCGGGCGACGCCGAGGGCCTTCTGATCGACGTGCTGATCGTCGAGGACCGCGCCGGGATCGAGAACGTACGGGAGATCGTGAGCACGCCGGGCCTGAGCGTCGTGTTCGCCGGCCCGGGAGATCTGGGCCGCGCCTACGGGGGTGACATGGTGGCTGTGGAGGTAGCCATACAGGCGGTTCTGGCTGCGTGCCTCGAGTTCGGCGTGCCGTGCGGGGTGACGGCCGGTGTGGACGACATCGCCGAGCGACTGGAGCAGGGCTTCCGGGTGATCATCGCCACCGAAGACGAGGCACTGCCCGTGGGCCGGAGGGCGGCAGGGCGAAGCTAGGGAAGCGCTTCCCACTCGAGGCACCACATCAGGGCCGGAGCTCTCCGTTCAGCTCCATGTAGACCCTCCGAATCGCGCGGTCCGCCTGACTCGCCCGGAGCGACCAGTCGTCGAGGTCACCGAACCGGGCCTGAGCCACAGCGGCCTCCACGCTCGTCCCGGCCTCGTAGAGACGCGTGGCTTCGGCGATGACGGTGAGGATCGCCTGCCGATACGTCTCCAGCTCTTCTTCGAGGACTGACGGGGAATCCACGAAACCGTGTCCCGGGACGTAGACGTCGACGTCCAACGCCTGAGCTCGCTCGATCATGGCCACCCACTCCGACGGGTAGGCCGACCGCATGGCCGGGAAGACGCGGTTCAGGTAGGCCTCGCTCATGAACAGGACCTTCTCGGCCGGAAGGTAGACCACCAGATCGCCTCCGGTGTGGGCCCGGCCCAGGAAGAGCACATGGATCTCCTTATCGCCGACCTGCAGGACCTCGTACTCCTCCACCAGTCGCGTGGGCATCACGACCGGTGGCCCGTCAGGCCCACGGTCCTCGCGTTGCGCCGCGGCCGCCAGGTTGGCGCCGGAGGTCGGGTGGGCCAGGAAGGCGGCGTCCTGGGGAAAGGCCGCGTTCCCCGCCGTGTGGTCTCCGTGGTCGGAGCAGATCACCACGTGGGTTATGGGCAGATCCGTAACGTCGGCGACGGCCCCGACGAGGCGCTCGGTCTCCTCGGGACTGCCCTGGCCGTCGGCGACCAGCACGCCTTCGGACGTGACGACGAAGAGGCTCACGGTGGTGAACCGTTCGTCCCCGGCTGACCGGAGCTGCTCGTAGCTGTACACGCCGGAGGCGATCTGCTGGACGCGCGGGAAATCGGCGTCGGTGAGACCTCGGGTGGTGGGGTCCGCCGTGCGGATGGGGTCGTCCAGGCCGGCGTCATCGCGGGCGAGCTCGTCGGCTCCAGGAGCGCAAGCCCATATGAGCAGAGCCACCATCACAGGGAGTCGGGCCAGGGCACGCAATGCACGGGCCAAGGCACGCATTGAGCGAGCTCGGCGCCGAGCCGCCCAGCCGAAGTCTTCGCCGGTCGCGACGGCGGCTCGGACCCTTGCCCTCAGCAGGACAGGCAGTTGTGGTTGTTCTCCGACCCGAGGCTCTCCAGGAGCTCCATGGCCTCGGGGAACGGCTGGACCCGCTGCACCGGCCCATTCGCCATGTCCGCGGTGGTCTGCCCCTTGCGGCTCACAGCCTTCACGTCGCCGCCCATCTCGACCAGGTACTCGATCAGCTCGACGTCGCCTCGGGACGCGGCGTGGTGGATCGCGTTGTAGCCCTCGTGGTCCCGCCGATTCACGTCGGCGCCGAGCTCCTCCACCAGGTACCGGACCGCCGGTACCCACCCATCCGGCGTGTGCCGGTGGGAGTTCGCCGCGAAGTCCTTCCCGTATCCCACGCCCGACGCCGCGTGGATCGGATATACACCGGGGCCGCCGACGGGTATGGGCGTCAGACCCGACGGATCTCCCTCGTCCTTCGATTTGCCCCCGTCGTCACGCCGCCGCCGCTCGGCCACCTTCATGGTCGGGATGTTCGGGTCGGCGCCGTGGGCCACCAACAGCTTCATGGCATCCACGTCGGTGGCGTAGGCCGCCCGCCAGAAGGTCGTGGCGCCCTTCGTGTCCACGCCGAGCAGATCGAAGTTGTACGACATGTACCAGAGGTGCTTGGTCAGGCGAACGTTGGGATCGGCGCCAGCATCAAGCAGAATCTGCATGAAGTCTAGATATGTAAGTTCCTGTTGTTCATGCGCTTTGGGCTGAGGGTACAGAGCCTTGGGAGCCCAGTGGACGTTGATCGCGGCGTAGAGCGGCGTGGCCCCGGCGTCACTGGCGAAGCCGTGGTCGGCCCCCTTCTGCAACAGTACGTTGGCCAGGTCGAAGTGGCCGTTGATGGTGGCGATCAGGAGTGGGCTCGTTTGGTCGCCCGCGCTGACCTGGTTGATGTCGGCGCCCGCGTCCAGGAGGGCCAGAACCGCTTCCGTGTTGCCCTGTCGGGCCGCGTGCAGCAGTGCGGTGAGGCCCCCGTGGCCGCCCACCAGATCGCCGTAGGTCAGGGGCTTGGGCTCGTCGTCGTCCGCCTCGGCCTCGTCCTCGCTTTCGTCGCCGGCTTCTGCCTCGGCCTCGTCCTCGCTTTCGTCGCCGGCTTCCGTTCCGGCCTCCTCCTCGTCTTCGTCGCGGGCTTCGGTAGCCGCCACCTCCTCGTCTTCAACCGCCGCGCCCTCCGAGGTGTCCGCCTCACCCGGTTTGGCTCCGTCCGCTGCGGTGTCTTCGGCTTCCTCTGACTCCTCGGCCCCTTCCCCGCCTTCGGGCGCGGTTGGTGGCTCCTCCTGGACCGGACCCTTGAGCTCCTGGGCGCCGTCGCGCATGGCCTTCATGAGCTCGTTGCGGCGACGCCCGTCCTCCCGGTCGGCTTTCTCGCGGTCGGGAACATCGAGCACCAACGAGGTGACGCCCGGGTCGGCTCCCGCTTCGATCAGCACACGGATCGCGCGGACCCGATTCCTGGCCGCAGCGAACATCAGCGGGGTCTGTCCACGGGAGAAGTCACGGACGTCTGCATCCGCGCCGTGGGCCAGCAACTGCTCGATGGACGCGTCGTCGTCGGCCGCGGCCGCAAGGTGCAAGGCAGTCACGCCCGTGGTCGTGCGGGCGTTGGCGTCGCTACCGGCCTCGAGCAGGGCGTGGATCACGGCCGTGCTTCCAGCTTTGCTCGCCACGAGGAGCGGTGTATACGCCCCGACTCGGGTCGTGGCCTCGAGGTTGGCGCCCGCGTAGACGAGCATCTCCGCCATCGGCGCATCGTCGTGCGCCGCAGCCCAGTGGAGGGCCGTCATCCCGTCGCCCTGGGCGGCGTTGACGTCGGCCCCGCTCTTGAGTAGCGACCGAACCGCTTCCCCGTCGCCAGTCATGGCCGCGTCGGCTACCGGCGCCTCGGCCGGAGCCGGGGTCAGGAGAAGCATGATCCCCAGCGCGCCCAGGCCACTGACTCGCAGGCGTCCGTTGGCTTTCATCGACCTCATTCCGCGTATCCTCAGGAATTCCTTGGGCTTCTGGCGCCGGTGGCAGCCGAGAACCCTGCGGCTTTCCAGCGCCGGTGCATCGGCGCCTGCCTCACGCTAGACCGTGAGCGAGAAATCGCCCGTGCTGTCACCGAAGCTCTCGACGTCGTCGAGCCCCAGGTCGTGCATGAGGCTCAGCATGACGTTGGCCATGGGCGTCCCGTCCGGGGCCTTCACGTGAACGCCGCCGGTCAGCTTGCCGTTGGCGCCACCCGCCACGAACAGGGGGCAGCGTCTGTGGTTGTGGAGGTTCGAGTCTCCCATGGGCGACCCGTAGATGATCATGGTCTTGTCCAGCATGTTGGCGTCGCCCTCCTGGATCTCCTGCAGCTTCTCCAGGAAGTAGGGCAGCATGCTGACGTGGTACTGGTTGATCTTGGCGAAGTCGAGGACCTGATCCTCCTTGCCGCCGTGGTGCGAAGCCGGGTGGAAGCCCTCCTCGACGCCGCTGCCGGGATAGACCCGGCCCGAGCCGTCCCGCCCCATCTTGAACGAGAAGACCCGCGTCATGTCCGACGCGAAGGCCAGGGCCTGGAGGTCGAACATCAGCTTGACGTGCTCCTCGAACGAGTCGGGCACGCCTGCGGGGGCCTCGGGCAGCTCCCGGATCTCGCCGCTGGTGTTGTGGGCCTCGATACGCTGAATGCGTCGCTCGATCTCGCGGATGTTCTCCAGGTACCGGTCCATGCGCATCTGGTCCGCGGGCCCGAGCTGCCGCTTGATCGTGGCCACCTCGCTCGTGACCCAGTCCAGGATGCTCATGTTGGTCCGGCGCCGCGCCGCCCGTCCCTCGGGCGTCCCGCCGGCGCCGAAGAGCTGATCGAACGCGACCCGGGGATCCCGGATCATGGGCAGCGGCTCGGTCGGCGACGCCCAGCTGATGGTGTCGGTATAGACACACGCGTACCCGTACGCGCACCCGCCCGCCTGGTCCACGTTCTCGATGCAGAGCTGCAGGGACGGGATAGGCGTGTCCTGTCCGAACCGCTGGGCGTACAGCTGGTCCAGCGACGTGCCGACGTGGACGTCGGAGCCCTCGGTCTGCTTGGGGTGGGCCTGAGTCAGGAAGGTGGCGCTGGAGCGGAAGTGGTCGCCGCCCACCTCCTCGGCCTCGAACGCCTCGGCCATACGCACGTCGGTGTTGCTGACGATGGTCAGATGGTCCCGGAACCCCTCCAGCGGGCTCAAGCTGCTGGTGCTCAGGTCGAACTCCCGACCCACCTGGGCGGGAGACCAGAGGTTCAGCTCGGACCCCAGCTCGTTGGACCCGGCGGCGCCGTGGACCATCTCGATGCACACGAGGCGGGTCCGGTCGACCTTGGCCGCGGCCTCGGCCCACAGCCGGCGGGTGGGCACCATGGCGTCCAGGAACGGCAGCGCCACAGTCGCGCCCACGCCGCGCAGGAACGTCCGCCGGGGGAGGTGCTTTCCGGTGATCAGCATCCAGTCGTTCTCCTCGGATCTGGCCTAGATCTGCATCCGTCTTCCGTTGTGGCGTTACCAGCCCTCATGGACCGGCGCCAGGCGCTCTTGCCGCTCGCGCCCAAGGGGATCTTCACCGTTGGGCGCCACGCGGTCTTCGCTGGTCCGCTGCTACATGCTCTTGACGGTGTCGTCCGCGTCGTCAGCGATCGCTTCATTGGACTTCATCTGGAAGGCGGGGCTGTTCACCACCCCCAGGATGTAGGCCGACATGCGGTGCTCTTGCGCCTCGGCGTCCCGCACGATGCCGCGTACCGTGGGCTGGTCGAAGTACTCGACGCGCCGGCCCAGCCCGTACGCCAGCAGATTCTCGGTGAACGTGCGGATCCATGGAGTCGGCCGCTCGAGCATCGCCTGGCGCAGGTCCATGGGCGTCTGTACGGGCGTGCCGTCGTAGAGCTCACCCCGGGTGTCCAGCGGCATCCCGTTCTCGCGGATGCGCCACTGGCCCGTGACGTCGAAGTTGTCCAGGGCCAGGCCGATGGGGTCCATGAACAGGTGGCAGCTGGCACACACCGGGTTCGCCCGGTGCAGCTCCATGCGCTCCCGGGTCGTGAGCAGCTTGCCTTCCCGGGCTCCCTCGGTGGCCTCGAGGTCCGGCACACCCGGCGGCGGCGGCGGCGGCGGGGTGCCGAACAGCACCTCCATGACCCACTTCCCCCTCAGCACGGGCGACGTGCGATTCGCGTGCGAGGTGAGGGTGAGGACGCTGCCGTGTCCCAGCAGACCCCGGCGCGTCTCGTCGGGATAGGCCACGCGCCGGAACTGGTCCCCCGTGACGCCACTGATCCCGTAGTGGCTCGCCAGGCGCTCGTTCATGATCGAGTAGTCCGCGTCGACCAGGTCGTAGACGCTTCGGTCCTCCCGGACCAAGCTGTTGAAGAACAGCTCGGTCTCCCGCCGCATGGCGTCGGCCAGCTGCTGGTCGAAGTCCGGAAACTTGAGTGCGTCGGGATGGACCTTTGCGAGATCCTGCAGGCGGAGCCATTGAGCGGCAAACCGCGTGCCCAAGGCCTCCGAGCGAGGATCGGCGAGCATGCGGCGCACCTGCTCCTCCAGCGCCGCCGGCTCCGAGAGCTGGCCCAGACTCGCCAGGCCGACGAGCTCCTCGTCCGGCGGCGTGGACCACAGGAAGAACGACAGTCGTGACGCCAGGTCCAGATCGCTGATCCTGTACGCCTGAGCCACGTCGGCCTCGGGACCCGCCGGGGTCACCCGCTCCTCGAACCGGAACAGGAAGTGGGGGCTCGCCAGGATCGCCTGCAGCGCCGTGCGAACGCCAATCTCGAAGCCGCCCTCGGCCGCGCCCTCCTCGAAGAACGACAGGAGGGCCTCCGTGTCCCTCGCCTCCAGGGGCCGCCGGTAGGCCTGCGTGCCCAGGCGCGTGACGATCTCCTCGGCGCACGCACGCTCCTCGGCGGGAGACGTGGGGCGGCAGGTGAAAACGAGCCCCCGGGTGGGCGTGTCGGAGACACCCGTGACGTTGTACGGGCCGCTCACGACCAGGTCCCTGAGATGGGGGACAGTCGTGATGCCGTAGGCGAGACCGATGCGCGTGTCGGCCAGACTGTGGCCGATGGGCGCCATCACGTCTTCCACCGGCCCTTCGGCCGTCGGAATGAAGGCCGCGGAGACACGGTGGGGGCCGGCCCGCACCTGGACGGGCTCGGTCTGGACGTTCATCCCGTCGGGATCGGACTGGGACTTCCAGCGGTCGATGTCCAGCAGCGCGACCCGCGCACCGTCCACGGACACTTCGAGCCGCTCACCGGTGGAGGTTCGCCCGAACAGGAGTCCGGTGGGCGTGGCGTGCAGCATGATCCGGAAGACGTACTCGCCGTCGGCCGGGAAGTTGTGGATCACGCTGGTGCCGCCACGGGTCCCGAAGGGCGCCCCCTCCGCGTGGTCCGTCTGGGATGCCAGGCGAGGCACCTTGTACGTGGTCTCGCTGGGACTCGCGTCCGGGTCACCCACGGCAAGACGGCTGATCTCGCCCGCCGCGGTCAGATACGCGTCCATCAACGTCGGAGACAGGAGTTGGACGTCGGCGATGTTGTCGAAGTTGGCGCTCTTCGTGTCCAGAGGCAGATACGCCCCGGCGTCGATGTCGAGTGCGAGCAGATCCTTCACGGAAGCGGCGTACTCGGCCCGGTTCAGGCGCTGGAACGTGCGATGGCCCGGGTCGGGAGCGGCCGCGGCGGCCTCGTCGATGGTGGCCTCGAGGTACGCGACCATGGCTGTGAGGGTGTCGCCTTCCGGCCTGTCCTTGCCCGGTGGCGGCATCATGCCGGCCCGGAGCTTCCGGATGATCTTCTCGGTGGTCTCGGCCTCGGCGGTCACCTCGGCGACGTCGAACCGTCGGAGCGAGAGGTTCCCCTTCGGCTGGCGTCCGCCGTGGCAGGAGACGCAGTAGCGCCGGATGACGGCGGTGTAGGCTTCGGACGTCTCGTCGGGTGTCGTGGGTTGACCGGAACGCGGCCCTTCGTATCCCGGCTGGGAGATCGGTGCGTGGACCCGGCTCGGCGCGGGAAGCACCACGAGCACGCTGCCCACTACTGCGGCGGCAAGTGTCTTCATGCCTACCCTCGGGTCGTGGCTGGACGCGTTGTGCTCTCACCCGCGGAGGCGCGCACCGGCTCGCGGCAGATTCGCGTTTCGGAGTAGATATGCCCCGGGCGAGGGTATCCATACAGAATAAGAAAGAACCCGGCTTCTTGACCAGTCTCGGGCCGCGCTTTCACTGCAGGGACACGGAGACCTGGTCGAGTGTTGGCGGCGGCGCTCGGCGGTGACCACGGATCGAGCCGGAGCTACGACCTCCAGACCGCACAACGATGCGCGGCAGAGCTACAGCGTCCGGACTCGACGGTGGTGGGCGCTCCGAGCTGCTTCGACGGTGCGCCGGGCGGACCGCTCGTGCGGCACATCACCCGCCTGGTCTGAGCCTTGCATCGTCCAGAGGTGAAATCGGGCCGAACCGCGCTCGAAGACCCCGGATCCATCGGAGCCGCTAATGCTGCCAGCAGCCCCCAACGGTGATTCGCTCGCCAAAGTTCTGGTCGTCGGCCTGGACTCCGCCGATCCCACCTTGCTGTTGCGGTGGTGCGATTCCGGCGAGCTTCCCGTGTTACAGTCGCTGCGGGAGCGGGGGGCTTGGGGGGCGCTCGCGAGCCCGCCGGCCATGGGTGACGAGGCCTCCTGGGCCACGTTCTGGACGGGGCTTACGCCCGAGCGCCACGGTCGCTTCTTCTACCGCCAGGTGGTGCCCGGCTCCTACGCTTTCAGGCGGGCCGTGGCCGAGGACGCCCATGCCCCGCCCTTCTGGGAAGCGATCAGCCGAGCCGGACGCCGGGTCGCGGTGGTGGACGTACCCAAGTCTCCGGTCACCACCGAGCTGAGCGGCATCCAGTTGGCCGATTGGCGTACCCACGGGCGAGAGGGTGCAACTCGGAGCACGCCGCCGGAGCTGGCTGCCGACGTATTGGAGCGCTTCGGTGACGATCCCATGGATAGATATGGGACGCCTGGCTACATGTGCCTGGGCGACAAGCTCCCCCGTGAAAGCTATCCGCTATACGTGTCAGGGCTCCTCTACAGCCTTCGACAGAAGGCGGCGTACTCTCGCGAGCTCCTGGGGCAGGGTGGATGGGACATGTTCCTGACCGTGTTCAAGGAGTCGCACTGCGTCGCCCACCAGTGCTGGCACCTGAGCGACCCGTCGCACCCGGCGTACGACGTCGAACTGGCGGAAGAGGTCGGGAACCCCGTCAAGCGCGTCTACCAAGCGCTGGATCAGGAGTTGGGCGAACTGCTGGAGATGGTCAGTCCGGACACGCGGGTGATCGTCTTCTCGGACATGGGCATGGAAGCGAATGCGACGGGCGAGCATCTGCTCGAGGCGGTGCTGCTCAGGCGGGAGCGCTCGCTGCCGCTGTCGCTGCTGCACCGGGCTTCGCTCTGGGGCCAGGGATCGAAGAACCGAAGGGTGCGCAGGTTCGCTCGGCGCACGCTCGTGAGGTCCCGTCGTTTTCGCACGGCGTTCCAGGTCCCGCACAATGAGGTGGCAGGCGCGATTCGGGTCAACGTGGTGGGTCGCGAGCCCGAGGGTCGAATCCAACCGGGTGCAGAGCTGGAGCGGTTCTGCTCCGAACTGAGCCGGGATCTGCTCCAGCTGGTCGATCCCAAGACGGGCCGCCGCCTGGTGGACGAGGTCATCCGGACCGATGCTCCGTCAGACGGCACGCCCACGGGCATGCCGGATTTGCTGGTGGTATGGAACCGGGACGCGCCCATCACGGCAGTCGCCTCGTCCAGGTTGGGACGGGTCCGGGTCCCGTCGCGGGACTGGCGAAGCGGCAACCATGTGGCAGACGGCGTCTTCTTCTGCGTCGGTCCCGGCGTCAGCGCCGGGCAGCTGGACGGGGCGTCGTTGACCGATCTGGCCCCGACGACCGCAACGTTGTTGGGCGTAGAGCTGGATGACGTGGACGGTGTGCCGCTGCCCGTGTTCGAGGGGGAGGCAGTCAGTGTAGGCGGGTCCGCAGGGGAGAGCTCCGACTGGGGCTTCGCCGACTGCCAGCGGGACTGATCAACGAGCTCGGACACACCCTTCGCTGGTACCTTGCGGGCGTGGTGGACGTTGATGCGACTCCCGTTCAGGAGCTTCGCGGCCCACTCCTGATCTCGACGGCAAACTGTACGGACTGAGAGGTCGGGGGCATGCACGCGGTCTGGGTACATGCCTGGTAGCGTAGCTCAGCGGTCACCGGGAGAGGGCCCGGCGCAGCTTCTCGTCCGATGCGGATCGGGGCCTCGATGCGAATCGTACCTTCGTAGATCAGCAAAGGCGAGGGGTTCCAGCTCAGTCTCCGCTCGCGGGGCGGTGGGTACTCCACGGGTCCCACATCCAGATGCCCTGGCGAGGTCACCCTCAGCACCGTCGGGATCAGAAACGGTTCCGACGGCTCGTGCGCTTCGATATGTCCACCCCTCGGGTGGTCAAGGTCCGAGCACCCGCTCGAGCTCCGCGACGACCGGCGCCGCGCGGGCGTCGAAGCGCTCCATATTGAGATAGTCGCGGTAGAGCACCCTCCGCGCGCCGTCGAGGATGAAATGAGCGTTGATGACGGCGACTTCCGGAGGCAGGCCCTCTTTCTGTGGTGCGAACCTCAGAGCCAGATGGCCCTGCTCGTCCGACCAGACCGGACAGGTCCATCCGTATCGCTCGCGGAAGGGTCGCATGAGCTCGGCGGACTCCTTGATGTCCACGACCACGAGCTGGAAGTCGCGGTCCTTGAATCGCTGCCAGATCTCCTGCTCGAGAAACGGGGCCTCGGCTCCACAATAGGGACACCACGTGGCGGTGAACACGAGCAGCACGACCTTGCCGTCGTAGTCGGTGAGTCGGCCCTCACCGCCGTCCAACGTGGGCAGGGCGAAGTCCTCAACGACGTCGCCGACGTCGTACGGTCCGGCAATCGTGTGGGAAGCTGTCGTGTCCATTGGCAGGGGCTCCTTCTCCGAATGGCTTTTCCAAGTGCCACTGTAGATTGCGCAAGCCTGCCAACCGACCGGACAGGTGGACCCGGCGTAGCTTTGGGACCGGCGCTGATTCACCCGACGCCAGCGGCTTTCCCATATTGCGGGAACGGCGCCGGCGCCGTCCCGGAAGTCCCATTGGATTAGCTCGGCGCCGGTCAACTGCAGGACGTCGCCGTTCACAGTGAGGTTCGTCTCGAAATCGGCGAACTGGAACGGACCCCGGTCGAAGGTCATGTCCACCACGGCCAGCCCATCGCCGATGACCGTGACGCGTCCGGGCGGCGGGATTCCCACGTGGCCCCCGGTGTTGCAGTCGAGGGGCTCTGCCCCCGCTTGATCTCTGCTTGACCCACCAGAGCGAGCTTTCTCCACGCGTTGCGAACCCATCGCAGGGAGCGGCCGGTGGAAGCGATCTCGAGAAGAAAGGCACTCGGCATGCTGGGGCTCACGGCTGGTGCCCTGGCTGTAACCGGCTGCACCCCCGTGAAGGTCTTTCTTCGTTGGTATCCGGTAGAGTTCGATAAAGACCTCGATCGGGTCAAGCGGGTGCTGGCGGCGTTCGTGGATGCGGTCGTGCCGGGTGTCGGACCGCGCCAGAACGACCCGACCCGGCACCTATTCGACCCTCGATTCCCACTTCATTTGCACACCGGCTATCTGGCTGCCGACCTCTGCCGGAGGGCGCGAGATTGCCTCGGCTCCCCGGCGTTCGAATTCCTGAGCGGAGAGGAACGAGCACAGGTCATCACCGAGGGCCTCGGTGCGGATCCCACGACGGCCCGGCTCTACGCCGGTGCGATCTACCTCACTCAGATCTCGTCGTACGTCGGGATCTACGACGATTCCGACGGCTGTCCAACGATCGGTTGGGAGGGACGGTACCGCCCTCGCTCCTGGACCGACCTGACCTATCCCCGGGCCGACGAGTTCCTGGCGAACGAACTCGGCGTGCGTGGCAACTTCGCATAGGCGGCGCCATGGATCCCATCGTCACTGACGTACTGATCGTCGGGAGCGGATTCGGAGCCGCGCCACCCGCTCTGCGCCTTGCCGAGTCAGGCCTGTCCGTAACGGTGCTGGAAGAGGGACCTCACATCGACGCACCTCGGGACTTCCGACAAACCCAGGATCCGTCCTACTTCCTCGACTACTTTCGCAGCCATCAGGGCCTGAACATCGGCATGACGTACGTCGAAGCGCTGGGCGGTGCGTCCGGCTTCTATGAAATGGTGTCCCTCAGGGCGCCCTCGCTGGCGTTCGATACCTGCGATGAGAACGGCCGCCGCCTTTGGCCGACGTCGGTCAGCAGAGAGTCATTGGACCCATACTACCAAGTCGCCGAACGCATGTTGAACGTGCATCAGATCCCAGTGGACCACATTCCGAAGAGCGGGCTCTTGTTCTCGCGCATGATGAAGAACCTG
Source organism: Gemmatimonadota bacterium (assembly GCA_039589315.1). GTDB lineage: Bacteria > Gemmatimonadota > Gemmatimonadetes > Longimicrobiales > Gaopeijiaceae > JBDHHQ01. The sequence continues at coordinate 2,237 of JBDHHQ010000034.1, read as the reverse complement.
GGTTACTCTTGCGACAGGGCGGCCTACGCCATTCGCGGGTGTATCGGGAGCGGGTTCTGCGTGGCCGGCTGTATCTACGGCGCGAAACAGTCGCTCCACTTCAACTATATCCCCAAGGCGAAGGCGGCCGGCGCAAACTTCATTACCGGGATCGAAGCGCGTCACGTTCGCCAAGTCCAGACGCGAATCCCCTCGGCCAATGGTCTGCCGCCGTTGCGTTACGAGGTGGATTGCCGTGACGCGGCAGCAGGGGCGGATGTTCGGTACCGAGCGCGCTTGCTCATCCTGGCAGGCGGGACCCTGGGCTCAGCGAAGCTCCTCCTGAAGTCGAGAGGAAGCCTGCCTGGTCTGAGCGAAACCGTTGGCACCAGAGTCGCCTTCAATGGTGGTGTGAAGACGGCCGCACTCTTGGGACCGGATTGGCCGGACGGGGACATGTTCACCGGCCGCTCACACCCCGGCATGGTGAGCTACGAGTTCCTCGAGTCACACGGCATTACGGTTCAGGCCGTCAAACCACTGCCGCTCCAGGCCATGGCCGCGGCCCGGATCACCTCCCCCGAGGGTGGGGTGCCGCTTCACTGGGGTCAGGCTCACGTAGAGCTGATGCGGAAGTATCGCCATCGAATGGTGGTACTGTTCGCGCTCGGACTCACACCGCCGACCGCCAGACTGGAGTGGTCACGACGCAGGCTCAGGCTCAGCCTGGAGCTCTCGGATCAGCTACGCGAGTACTACAAGCGCACGAAGGCGCTCCTGCACTCGATCTATCAGCGCAATGGATGTCGTCCTCTGGACGTGGACTTCGTGGATTCGAACGGCGAAGCACATGAGGACGTGCACTTCGACACGAGCCACCAGGTCGGCTCGTGTGCGATGGCGGACTCCCGAGGATTCGGGGTGGTGGACGCGGACGGGGAAGCGTTCGGACACCCAGGGCTGTTCGTGACCGACGGAGCCGCGGTTCCGGGATCGATCGCAGTGAGCACGAGCCTCACGATTCTCGCCAACGCGGAGCGTATCACCGCTGGAATCGTGGAGCGTCTGGGCGGGGCCCGGCGTTCCCACCTGCCCTGAGTGACCTGGGACTCGGTCGATCAATGAGATCGTCGATGTGAGCGCACCGGCGACTCTTGTTTCGACTATCCGGTCTAGCGCCGACCCGGGTCGTCGCCAATGTTGCCCAGGGCTTCCCCGGACCCCCGCCCCCGAGCCCGACGCCTAAGAAGACCAGAACCCGGAGGTCGGAAGACGGTCGCCACCCTCATTCCCTTGATCATGTAAGAGGGGGTCGGCTTCAAGTTCATCGACAACGACCGCTGGCGCCTGAGCGCCATGGGTCGAGGCCACTACTTCGACATCCCCAAGGAGTACCAGAACGAGGTCCAGGGAGACCGGGTCGATTGGGGAGCCCAAGTGCGGCTATCTCTCGGATCATGGACCCGACGCGCCCGCCAAGACAGACCGGAACCGCTCCTCGGCACTCCTGGACCGGGTGCCGCTCGACCTCGGTCTCGCCGGGGTTCTACGGCTCGGCCGTGGGTGAAGACGTGACGCAGGCGTTGGCGGTTCAGTACCGGACCCGCCGCCCCAGGATCTGGGTCACGTCGTCCACCGCTTCGGTCCACACCGCGTAGAACCCGCCCTCGGGAAACCCCACCAGCCCCAGGTACTCCCCGCCGCGGGCGTAGCTCTCGTTGGTGTTCCAGTACTCGCCCGACATGGCCAGCAGGGTGGCGGTGCCGGGCACCGTCAGGCACCCGGGGGCGCCTTCCAGCATCACGGGGGCGGAGAAGTTGGCTCCCTCGTCCTCAGACCCGCTGAACCAGGTGGCATGGCAGACCTGGCCTTCGGGCGACGGCATGGGTGTGGTCCACACCACCCCTACCCGCCCGGCCCCATCCACGGCGGCCGCGGAGATCACGAATTGCCCGTCGGGCACGGTCGCCACGGCCACCGGCTCGGACCAGCGCTCCCCGCCGCCGTCAGCAACGCCGACCACCAGCTCACCGCCTCGCACGAACACCATGTAGAGGCGATCGGCGGATTCCCTCGGGTCCGCCGCCAGCCACCCCATGCCCATTCCGTTCTTCGAAGTAGTCAGGTTGGGTGCGGCAGCCGTATCCGCCACGAGCAGCGTCCAGAGCAGCCCCAACCGCTCGGATCCACCCATCCGGAGCCACTCGTAGTATCCGGTCAAGACGGTCCCGTCCGGGAGCGCCACCACGTTCATCGAG
>JBDHHQ010000033.1:0-45469 GCA_039589315.1 Gemmatimonadota bacterium | reverse complement strand
CGCTCACCTCCAACCGCTGACATGCGTCGGCGATGGACGCCCCGCCGCTCAGCAGCGCATCCGCTTCTCGCAACTTCCGGACGATTTGCTCCGGAGTGTGTCGCTTTCTCATTCCCGAGTCCTCTTCCCCTTCGGTGCCGCGGCCTGGCACCACGAAGACGTCGTCCGTTTCGTCAGGGGGCTGGCGCTCGCTCCCGAGCTCTAATCCGCGGGTCCGCTACGACCCCTCGTCCATCCTGCGGTAGAACGTCTCGATCGTACCGAAGGCCTCGATCGTATGCCGAGTCTCCAGCGTCTCGTCCGCGCAGGTGTAGTTCATGTGGATCTCCGCGGCCGTGGGCACGGGCATGGGGACGGTGATGACGGTGCCGTCCCTGAGCCGCACGGTCGTCTCTCCCGTACGGGTCACCTCGTCGACCATGAAGGTCAGCCGCCCGACCTCGGCCGACCAGCGTCCCGAGGCCCGGCCGCGGACATCGCTGGAGCCGAGCACCGGGCCGAACGTGCCGAGTCCGAATTCGTCACGGGGCTCGCGAAGGAAGATCATCGCCTCGGCGTAGGGGGCGGTCACGTAGGTGCCGTCGTCCTGCAACGCCATGAGCACGCCCGAATTAAGGTTCGACACCACTTCGGTGCCCGGCGCGATGAACTCGCTGACTTTCTCGTCCGCGCCGCCCCGAATCTCCTGCCATACGCCGACGAGACACTCGTCGAGGGATTGCGCGTGGCCTTGGCCGGGGAGAATCATGGTGGCCCCGCACGCCAACGAGAACAAGGGAATCCAGAGCGCCATCGCATCCGCGCTGAATCGTCGCACTGACATGGCAGTCCTCCGAGGTGGGGTTCTCGGTGTGCCGATCCGTGACATCGACCGGCAGCCCTTCCACCCACGCAAGCGAGGAATCGTGCGGTCTTCCCTCATCGACCGGCCGACCTGCCCCAACGGGACCTGCGACCTCCCCTCGACTCCATCGCCACGGACCCGAGCGGGAGTCGGAACCTGAGCGACTTCGAGGTCCCGGTAATGCTCAAACGGCCTCGCGCAGAATCGGCTCCATTTGGGCGCCGGACCTCAGGTGGGGTTCGTTCTGGCGCTAACGACGAAGGACAGGCCACCATTCCCGAGAATCAGGTTACCCGATAAACTCCGATCACCGTGGAAACGAATATCGAAGACGAGTTTGAACTCAACCGATGCCGGCATCGTCTTCACCGCCGAGTACAAGCTGGCGCCCCACCGGTTCGCCACGAGCCTCGGAGTTCGGTACTACCTGGCCTCACTGACCTGCTGCAGGACGATCCGGGCGATGGAGTCTACAACTGAGTCTTCACCATCGTCGCGTCCATCGCCGTTCGCACCTACGGTGTTCACGTCGCTGCGCGGTGGACGAGTAGGTCGCGCCGCAGAATCGCAAGTCCGTTGAATGGCGGACACCTGCAGGGGGAAGGGTGAAGATGCGCGCACTCGTTCGAACGGCCCTGCTGGCGGCAATCGCCGCGCCGATTCTGTTCGAGTCTGGGGTAGCGCAGGCGCTCACGGCGAGCGAAAGCTACCATCCCAATTCCAGTGCTCTACGGCCGTAGCACCCGGGTGCAGCTGGGGTACAGGGCCCACCACACTTGCAGGAACGCCTGTTTGAGTGAATAGAAGCACTCGCGCCACGATTCCCTCGCCTCGGAGGCACAGATGCGAAGTGCACTCGCCGCTACCTCGTTCGCCGCTCTGTTCGCTGTCTTCGCCATCGGCTGGACTCCCACCGCTGCCCAGGACCATTCGGACCTCCTCGGCCGCTGGATCGTCGTCAGTTGGACGAACCCCGAGGGCGAGGTCGATTCCGATCCAGGACGAGGCCTCTTCATCTTCACGGAGACCAACTACAGCATGCTGTACGTCACGGGAGGTGAGCCGCGCGCCCAATGGTCCGACGAGCCGACCGACGCCGAGCTGCTGGCGGCACTCGGTTCGATGGTTGGCAACTCGGGCCGCTATTCCGTGGACGGGGACCAGCTCACCTACGAGGCCTACGTAGCGTTGAACCCCAACTACTAGAGGGCGAGACGCTTTCTCTGACGTGGACCAGTGGCTTCCGTGATGGCTGGACGGTGACGCTCGGTCGGCCCGGTCAGGCTGGGGGCTGATTCAGGTGTAACGGGCGCCGCCCGGCTTCATTGCCGGTCGCCTCTGGCGATCATCGATGGTCTCGCGGTGGGAACGGCCGGACTCGCACTCGCTCAGCAGCAGAGCGGCCCGCTCGGCTCCGTTCAGCCGCCCCGGAGACTCGGTACGCGGGGTTTTCGCACCTGTCCTGCTCGCTGTCCCCGTCGCTTGCCGCCGACCAACTGACCGATGGGCGTTCAAGCGGACCCCCGTTGACCGGGTCGCGGGTTCACGGTGTGACCCGCACCCACACCCCCGGCGACGGCACGCGGTTCGTATCCAGGATGTAGAGCAGGTACCATCCGGGCGGTGCGAGGTCGGCGACCGGCGGTTCGTCGACCACCACGGAGCCGCCCGCTGTGCCAGTGATCACGAGCTCGATTCCTCGCTGCGACATGTTGAAGCCGTGGGTCACGGCTCCGGCCCGCAGGAGCACGACCTCGAGGATCGACGACGGATCGGCCGTGTCGACGTTGAAGCTACCCCCGTAATGGATCTCGGGCGGAGCATTGTCGATTTGGGGTCGTGCTGCGTCGAAGTATCCGGGAAAAAACCGCTCGTGCTGTGTATACACAGCCGGCGGATCCGCGTCAGGGGGCGCGCCGCCGCCGAGCACGCTTCCGTCCCTCAGAAGAATGAAAGAGGAGTGATAGGTGCGCGTTTGCTTCATGGACGGGCCGAGCGCCCACCCCCCGCCCGGATTCGCCGGATCGTAAATCTCGCAGGGACCGCCGTCCGCGCCGCCGGTGATGCCGCCCGCGATGAATACGCGCCCGTCCGGTAGGAGTGTAGCCGTGAACTGCTGCATGCGTTCCACATTGAGATCGGGAAGCGGGGACCAAGCCGGCGAGGGGTCGGAGAGGTCGATGATCTCGGCGGTCTTTCGCGCGGCGGGCGGGTTGCCACCTATCACCATTACCATTGGTCGGTAATCGGGCGGGCGCAGGATCAACATGACCGAGGATCCCTTCTCCCCTCCCGTGCTGCGCTCGCCGTGCACGGTGGGAAACGCCTCAGCCCCGCCCGGTGCCGCCAGATCGAAGCGGTGGGTCGGCACGTGCGGCCCCGCGATGAAGAGACGCCCGTCGGGTAGCAAGTAGGTCCACGGGTAGTAGACGTGATGATTCATCGAGGCCGGCATGGTGATCGGCGCCGACCAGCCGACACCGTGCTCGTAGACCTCGATCGACTTGGAGGCCGAGCCGTAGAGCGTCGCCGCACGACCGTTTCCGAGCCCGAGCGTCGTGGAATAGAAACGCGCGTCGGCCGTGTCACCCACCTGGGCCCACATCAGGGGTCCCGGGTCGAACGTGAACGACCGCCTGGGCGTGAACCCGCCGTGCGCCAGAACCAATCCCTTGGGCGTGTCGAGAATCGTGTGCTCCGCCGACCACAGGTTCGACGAAGTCGCGTTCATCCCCGGCAGGTCGGCCGGCTGGTTCGCAGGTGCCATGTACGCACCCGCGGGCGTCGAGTAGTCCCAGACTCGTGACTGGTCTGCCCGGGTACGACCCCAGAACAGCACGCGATCGCTGCCCGGCAGGAGCACCGAGTGCATGAACAGCACCTCGGGCGTGCCCACCACGTTCTCCCATCGACCTCCGGCCCGAGAGCGACACGGGCGGGGCTCGACGTCCGGGCAGTCGTTCGTACCGTCGTCGATAGGTAGGGCGCCTACCCGCTCTTCGATCGCCTCGGCCATCGCGTCGGTCAGCCATACCGACTGCCTCGCGCGGACCAGGCCGATCATCCCATTCATCATGTGGTGGTGAACGTGGCAGTGGAAGACGTAGTCACCCTTGAGGTGACGGAGCGTCGCCCCAGGCGGTCGATCGTCGGGGTCTTGGGAGGCCTCCTCCTCGGGCGTCAGGAGCAGCACCGGCGGAATCTCGGCCTCCACCACGAAGGACTCGGCCGGTCCCATGCTGCGTATGTCGAGCGCCTCGCCGCCGAACTTCCATCGCATCGCGTGCGGGTGGAAGTTGTGCCAGTTGAGTCCGGTATCGAGGTTGAACACGTACCAGCGGATACGCTGACCGCTCCGCCCGACGATCGTCGGCGAGTTGCCGACGAAGCCGCGCCCGTTTATGCAGTGCGTTGAGATCGCTGCCCCACTCCTCGACGTGGCCGTATGATGCGTGCCGTCGTCGTTGATCCAGCGGATGGTGCCGGCGATACCAACGTTCACGTCGGCCGGGCTGAACGCCGGACCCGGGACGATGGTGACCGTGACGAGGGCTGGGCCACCCGGTACGACATGCACTACGCCGGTCATGTCGGGATGGTGCGTGCAGAAGTACTCGAAGTCGCCGGCTGCGTCGAAGACTACCTCCGCCTGTCCCCCGAACTCCTCGATGTCGCCCGTGTCGAACACCGGATCGGCGTCCGGATTCGACATCACGTGGAAGAAGGCCGGCACGTGGTCCGTGTTCACGAAAAGGGGGGGGAGCGCGAGGCTCATCATCGCGAACTCCTCCAGGAAGTCGAGATGGTGTGCCACGACCTGCCGAGTACCCTTCTTGAGATGTTTGAGGTGCACGTGAGGCTCGAGACTGATGGTCGCGTCATCGTCGAGCTCGGGGTCCTCTCGGAGCTGCCGTTCGGGCAGGACGGCGCGACCCTCGAGGCGTGCGACGTCGAGGTAGATCGGAAGTACGACGTCCCACGGGAAGCGGAAGCGCCGCGGTGGCCGATCGCACGGACCCAAGACGACGAACCCGCCGAACAACCCCTGCTCGATCTTGTTGTCGCCGGGATGCGTGTGGTCGTGGAAGGGCCAGATTCCAATCGCGTCGCTCGGAACCTCGAATGTGTAGGTCCACGTGTCGCCCGGACAGATCGCGTCCGACCTGCGGAGGCCGTCTGACGAAACGGTGCCGAACGGCCAAGCGCCATCGGAGTCGATGCCGTATCGGAGTCCGTGCGTGTGGAAGGAGTGCGGCACGTCGTCGGTGTTCCACACGTGAACCTTCAGGATTTCCCCGGGGCGGGTATAGATGACAGTTCCCGGCACACGGTGCGTGTACGTGGGCTCGTTGATGTCCGCTGCAATCAGCTTGTTGGGCTTGGGTACGAGATACCCCGAGTCCAGGTACTCCCGATAGACGACCGCGTCGAGCGAACGCGCGTCGATCTCGGCTTGGGGGATGGTGCCGTCCATGTGACCGTGGTTCCGCATGCAGTCGCGGCCGTAGCTCCCACCTTTCTCTTGCGGCTTGACCGTGCTGTAGTCTGCGATCCGCTCGATCTTCAGGTATACGTGCCGTTCCACCGCTGCCGGAGGGTCGGGGAGAATCGCCTCGATCTCCACCGCGGCTGCTGGCTCGCGGATATTCCAGAGCACCGAGTCCTCGGTGGAGGCCAGCAACTGGTTGTAGCAGTAGACGCGGAAGAAGACATCCGGGAACCGGTCGAAGAACTCCCGGAACGTCGAGTCGTCAAATTCGACGGTGAATGATCCGTCGCTGATTGTCGAAGCCGTAGCGAGATGGTCGTCGAGGAAGAAGTCCTTGTCCCAGGCCTCGACCCGAACCCCTCCGATGGGATTGCCGGTAGCGACGTCGACGACGTGCCCACGAATCTTGTAGCGCATGGGTGCCCCCCTGTTCATCCGATACGTCGGCGAGGGGAGGGCAACCCGCGGCGTTCGCGATTCACTTCGCAGCGTAATGCACGCAGCCTACATCATAGGATCACCATACCCCGCGAGACTTTGGGCCGCAACGTGGCTTGGTGAGCGCCCCCAGAACCCCGATCGACGATCCTTCGCAGGTCGAAGTGGGCGACGGCGATCGCTGATGCTCCCAAGGATCTGCCATGCTTCGCCGACTGACTTCCCGGCGGGTCGATCAATGCCGGCTCGTGGTCCGATGCCTGCCGGGGTTGTAGAGCTCGAGCGGGGACGAGCCGACACAGCGGAGATGGCCCGCGACTGTGTCAGTAGGATATGCGAACTTCCGTTGCGGGATTTCGCACATGTGCGGAGAATCGGCCTAGAACTTCACCGTTGTGCGAAAATCGACGCGAAAACTTCGCATCGTGTCCGCCACCGTCGAGTCGCCACCACAGCCAAAAAGGGCAAGCGAAGAAAGGAGCACCACGGCTCCGAGAAAAAGTCGCTTACCGTACGCCGGTGGCAGGTACAGCGACTGAGCCAAGCCGGCGGACTCACCGTTTTTCCGCCCCGTCTATGACTTCGGGTGCGCGCTGCCTCGCGTAGTCCCTGGCGGAAAACCGTTGGACACCTTCCGGCGTGGGCCGAATGAACGGATCCTCTCCAAACATCACGTAACTGGCCATGAGCTCATCGGCGCTCTTACCCGGCTCGAGAAGATCGTTCAGCGACCTGTCGACGATCGACTTCGCCTTTTCCAGGGCCGCCCCGTAGGTCTTGAACCTGCCGATGCTATAGCGCTCGTCCTCGTCCATGTAGTGGAAGTTGTCGTCGATGAAGACCTCGAACGTCTCGTCTGCGGAGTGATTGGCCATCTTTCTTGCTGTCCTCTGGTTACACCCCTTGAAGGTCCATGTCCGCGTGGATCGGCTGCGGTCCCGGCACGAAGACTACGCCATTCCGACCTCCACGGCGAAGGGGCCGGTGGTTGATGGCGAGATTGCCGAAGACCCCGTCAAGGCCGGAGGCCAGTGCCGCCCGTTGGCCAAGTGTGTCAGTTTCTGTGTCAGTAGGATATGCGAACTTCCGTTGCGGGACTTCGCACATGTGCGGAGAATCGGCCTAGAACTTCACCGTTGTGCGAAAATCGACGCAATCACCGTTACGCCCCGAGCCGTCCCTTGTGCTACCTGCCGACCTCCACGCCCACCCGGACCTGGAACGGCGGCTGGAACGCGACCGGGGTACCGAACCCGGGCCTCTCGCCCCGCTGGTTCGCGACCAGCTCGTCGTACGAGGCGAAGGGCGAGCCCCGCGCGCCGTTGAAGCGGCGCTGGTCCACGTTCACGACGGCCTGCGGATTGCCCAGGTTCAGCAGGTCGACGATCACTCGGCCGGCCGTGGAGACGGCGTATGTGACTCTCAGGTTCAGGTCCCATGTCGTGGGCGTGCGTCCCTCAGTCCCTCTGGGGGTCAGGAACAGGGGGGCGTTGAAGCCACCCGTGACCCGACCCAGCTCGCTCAGGGGCGTGCCGGACTGGACCTGCACGATCAGGCCGGCCGAAAGGCGGTTCGTAGCGTCATACGACCCGGAGAGCTTGAACACGTGGGGGCGGTCGTTCGGCAGCAGGCCAGCGGCGTTGACCGGCTGGGCCGGGAAATACGTGAGCTGGTTGTTGTTCGGACCGAAGCTGCCGCCCCGCAGGCCGCCCGCGTCGGCCACGAACAGGCCCGGGTAGTTCCCCTCGCTGCGGGACAACACGTAGGACGCCAGCGCGGAGAGCCGCTCGGACTGGGCCCGGAAGGACACCTCCAGAGACGAGTAGGTCCGCTCGGAGGGGGGGAGGTGATCCAGGGGCCCGGAGCCGGGGTTCCCTCCCGCGAACTCCCGGTCCGGCCGGAACGCGGAGGTGATGCTCTCCCGCAGCACCCGGTGCAGGCCTCGGACGCTCAACACGGCGTGGTCGCCGAGCTGCCGCACCACCCCCAGAGCCACCTCGTCGTGGTGCTCGCCGCGGAGACCGTCTGTCCCACCCCGTACGTCGTCGGGGTCGCTGATGATCAGGGTCGAGTCCACGACGGCGCCGGGCTGACGTGGGTCGGTACTGGTAAAGACCTGGCGCTGGTCGAACCCGGCCAGGCCGATGGTGGACCATAGCAGGGCGAGCTGCTGGTAGAAGCGGCCCGCGTGCGCGAAGACCTTGGTGCGGCCATCCCGTCCAGGGAGGAACGCGATGCCCACACGCGGCTGGAGCTGATCCATGATGGACTGGCCCACGTCGCCGTCCTGGTCCAGCAGACTCTGACCGTCCCAACGCAGCCCGACGTTGAGGTGGAGTCGATCGTCCACCTGCCAGCCATCCTGCACGAACAGCGTAGACACCCGGTTCTCTACCACGACGTCCTGGATGAAGATCGACGACCTGTACACGCCGTCGGTGAGCCACGCCACCTGGCCCGGCGCTTCCAGGTTCTCGACGTCCAGGCGGTTCTGCTGGAGCTCGAGACCGGCCTTGAGGGTGTGACCGCCCGCCTCCAGCGACGCCGACAGCTTCGCCGAGGTTCGGGCGCTACGGATGCGTTGGTCCGTGCCGTTCCCCCCACTCAACAGGATCGTCGGCAGCCCGGTGCGGTCGATGAAGCTGGGCTGCTCGCGCCCCAACGCCGTGGCGCCCTCCGCGTCCTCGCGGCGGGTGTGGCGCGACACCACGGCTTCGAGACGGAGTGCGTCGCTCGGCCTGAACGCCCAGCGCAGAGCTCCGTTGACGCCTCCTTCGTTGGCCGAGGTCAGGATCGGATCGGGGTTGAGCAAGGTGATGCCGGGCGCGGGACTTACGCGACGCTCCCACGTGGGGTCGCCGAAGACCGACAGCGTGAAGTCCGATCTCGGGGACGCCCTGACCTGCAACTTTCCGGCGAACACGTGGCGGTCCGACGAGGCACGCTCGATCCCCAGGTTGGGGAGCTCCAGGTCCGACCGGGCGAACCGGGGGTTGTACGCCCCGAACGCAACAACCCGGTCGGCTACGATGGGGCCCGACGCGCTCACGCCCAGATCCACGTCCAGGAACGACCGCTGGGCCAAGGTGTTGGGTACCGGCGCCGCGTCGGCGGCCACGGCGGAGCCGGAGTAGAACCCGAAGGCGTCCCAGGCGAACTCCGGGGTCCCGGAGCGCGTAACGACGTTTACGATCCCGCCCATGGCCTGCCCGAATTCTGCTTCGTAGCCGGCCTGCTTGACCTCGACCGCCTCGACGAAGTTGTACGGTAGCGCGGTGCCGGTCCGGCCACGGTACACGTCGGTGACGTTGACGCCTTCGACGAAGTACATGTTCTCGAGGCCGGTGGCGCCGGCCACGTTGACGGGATCGCCCAGGTAGCTCCGGTTCACCTGGGGCAGGATCTCGACGATGGTCCGATAGTCCCGGCCAATAGGCAGGTCCTGGAACTCGGTCGAGCGGATGTCCGAGCTCAAATCGGTGCTCCGCGGATCCAGCAGCCGGGGCGTCCGTCGGACGACGACGGGCGACAGATGGACGGCGTCGAGCGAGACCGTTACGACGCCCAGCGGGGTGGACCGCCCGAGACGGATCTGGACGCCGGTCACGGTCATCGAGCGGACCCCGATGCGGTCGAAGGAGACGTCGTACCTTCCGACGGGAAGATCGGGGACGCGGAAGCGCCCGGCGCCGTCCGTGGTCGTGGTGCGAGGGCCCGGGAGGGTGGACCCACGGATCGAGACGACGGCGCCCTCCACCGGGCGGCCCGTGTCGTCCTCCAGTCGTCCGCCCAGGCTTCCGGACACCTCCTGGGTGGCCAGGGGCGCGGCAAGAGCGAGGCACAGCGACGTCGCCCAGCCCACGCAGACGCCGGAGAAAGGGTGGGTTCGCGGTCGCCGGGGCCAGGACAATAGGGACGTGAGAGGCGATCCCGCGGGGCGCTCGCCCACGGTCACCTGTCGACCCCAACGAGACCGGCGGCAGCCTGGGTCGCGGCGCGTCGGGATCGGAGGCCCTTGCGAAACGGGTGGCGGCATGGCTGATTAGGTGCGTCGCTTCGTTCGAAGCTTGAAAGGCATCCCAGACGGTCCTGCTCCCCCCAATCCTGCCCAACGGACCCGATTATGGCTCACGACCCGTCGCAGCGCGATCCCTCCACGCTCCATCGCAGGGACTTTCTGAAGCTCGGCGCCACTGGCGTCGCCGTGTCCATGGCCGGCGCCGCCCCGCTCGACGCTCGTCCTCCGACTCATGGCGGGCCCCCGCAACAGGCGTCGCAGGCGCCGTCGGCCGACGACGTCATGGACCCCAAGCAGGTGCCCGTCGAGACGTGGCAGGAGCCCTGGATCTGGCGACCCGGCGATTGGCCGGGCGACCACCTCGAGCTCAACGTGATCCGGAACCAGAATCCGGGGCCGTCCACGTCGCCAGGAGTGGAGATCCCCACGTTGTACAGCTACGGCGGAATGAGTCCGGCTCCCACGATCCGGGCCCGAGGCGACGAGGCCGTGGCGGTGCGTTTGCGCAACCACATGGGGTTGGACCGGCAGATGACCCCGGTAGGCCCGTGTCCCGATCTGGTGGACATCCTGCCCCATGACCGGCGCGAGGTGTGTAAGCTCGTCTGGGCGGCCGACGGCACCGAGGTGGAAGACCCCGAGACCGCCCGATGTCCAGGCTTCATCGGCTTCTTTCGACCCGAGGAGACCTTCCAGCATCTTCCGGTGCGCCGGGTCCCCGGCTACGCCAACCTGAGCCACACCAACGGCCAGCGCACCGCACACGTCACCAACATCCACACCCACGGGCTCCACGTCCCGCCCAACCACAACCCCGACGGGTCCCTCTCCGACCACGTGCTGCTGCGCGTGATTCCTCGGGCCGACTGGCAGGCCCGACAGGACTCGGGGGACGCGGACCTGATGCGGCTCCGGGAATACGAGCGGGTGAGCGCTGCAGACTACCGCTTCCTGCTGGGTGAGGCCCGCCACGGAGCCCCCGACGGGGCACCGGCCCAGCCTCACCCGCCGGGCACCCACTGGTACCATCCCCACTCCCACGGCTCGACCCACGATCAGGTGGCCAGCGGAATGGCCGGCTTCTTCATCGTGGAAGGCGACGTGGACGACGCGGTCAATCTCCACATGACGGGGACCCAACGCCCCGACCCCACGGAGCGCACGGGTCCGTACGACTACCGGGAGCGGGTCATGCTCGTCCAGCGGGTGTTCGTCAACTCTCTGGACCTGGACGCGGGGCCGCGGCGCAATGACCTGCGCTTCCCGCCCCTGACGGCGGTCAACGGGACGCGGGATCCCAGCGTGATCCTCATGCGTCCCGGAGCGGTGGAGCGGTGGCGCGCGTTGAACGGCAGTGTGGACGGAAGCGGATTCAAGCGGTTGATGGTCCTGGAGGGCCAGTTCGTGAGCGAGCGCAACCGCCTGTGGCGCGTGGTGGAAGAAGAGGTCCCGCCCGAGTCCGACGAGGAGGGCCGGGAGCCCGAGATCCGCAGGAGGCTCGAGGCGGTGACCGAGCAGGAGGTCGAGGACGCCAAGCTGCCGCTGCACCTGCTGGCCTTCGACGGCATCACTCTGGTCGCTGAGGAGAACGGCCAGGTCCGACACGTGGTCAGGGACCTGTCGGAGGTGGGCAAGGGGACGCCGAACCCCATGGCCCAGCCGGCGCGGGGCGACGAGGACCGGGCCCGCACCATGCTCCGGAACATCGAGGACTGCTACCGGGACGGGGACTCGCTGCGCAGGGCGTACAATCGGCCCAACGAGGTGTACATGGGCCCCGCCAACCGGGCCGACCTGTTCTTCAAGGCTCCCCTGGACGCCGACGGTCGTGTGTTCACCGTCATCGCCCGGGAAGACCACCTGAGCAGCGACAAGACCCAGTCCCAGCTCCAGACCACGTTGCTCCGGGGTCGGCCATTCATTCCCCGGACCATCCTTGACGTGGTCGTCGCGTACGTGCGCGTGCGAGGCGAGCCGGTCGAGGGCGGCGACTTCGATGTCGCGTCGGTCGGCGCCGTCCTGCCCGACGTTCCAGCGTTCCTGATGCCGGTACGGGAGGACGAGCTCCAGGTGGGCGCGGAGGAGGCGCGGCGGCGCAACGTACCCGCGGGCAGCCGCCGGACCCGGGTCGTGAGCTACTCGGGCACCGGAGGCGCCGACTGGCCGCTGCTGGAGGTGCCCCAGGCCTTTGCCGACGCCCATCCGGAGCTGGAGAGCATCGTGTGGGGCCGGCATGACGACACCCTGGTGCTGCTGCCCAACTACACGCGCACCATGGCCATCAATCCGGACTTCGACCTGGCCGCCAACCCCGAGCCGCCGCTTCCCCGGAAGTTCATGATGGACGACCCGGAACGGGTGCGGACGCTGGTGAACACGGCCGAGGAGTGGGCGCTCTACAACTGTTCATTGGCACTCTGGAGCCAGACCGACACCGACAAGCTGCCCCAGCCGGGGCAGTGGGGTCTCCACTGGAAAGCGTTCCCACTGTCCCGGGCCGAGGGCCAGCCCATGTTCCGGGAAGACCACGGGTTCCGGATCACCACCAAGGGGGTCGACCACCCGTTCCACATCCACATCAACCCCATGTGGGTGCTGCGCATCGACGTGCCGGACGAAAACGGGACGCTGCACAACATCCTGCCCGAGCCTCGGTGGATGGACACGGTACCCATTCCCAGGAACGGCGGCCGTGTGGTCTACCGCACCCGATTCCTGGACTTCACGGGACTGTGGGTGAACCACTGCCACCTGCTGCTCCACGAAGACAACGGCATGATGGCCGTGATGGAGTGCACCGACGCGGTCGAGGAGGCCAACTACCATCCCCGGTCCCAGGTGGCCACCGAGCACATGTCCGCCGACGAGGTGGACCGGATCTACCCGCGTCCGTCGACGGAGCTCATGTATCGGCAGAACTTGAGCTTTGTCGACCCCAGTCCGGAGACGGGCCAGGTGTATCCGGGCTTCGAATTGAGCGTGCCGCAGCTTCCCGCGGTGAACGAGGACTGAGGTCGCACACTCCCCTCGGACCCATCGTCATCCTCGGGCCGGGCTCGCGTACAAGGTGGGCGACGTCCTTCCGCAAGGAGGAGCCACGGCTAGACAGGTCGGCGGTACCGCCGGAGGGGATGTGTCAGTTTCTGGTCAGTAGGATATGCGAACTTCCGTTGCGGGATTTCGCACATATGCGAAGGATCGGCTTGAAACTTCGGCGTACGTGCGAAAACCGACTCCACAACTTCGCATCGTATCCGCCTCTTAATCAGTAGGTTCGGGGTTCGAGTCCCTGGCGGGGCACTGAGGTAAGAGAAAAGAAGACAATGAGCTACGGCGATCTCGGGTCGCCGTTTCCCCCTCCACCCCCGGCATGGGCCACATCTCGGATCGAAGCGCGCTTCCTCGCGGTCGCGAAGCGGCGACGCAGCATGTGCTACTGGTCTGCTTCGGCCCCCGGGCTCGCAATTTCAGACCCGGACTCGTGGGCACGTCGATTCTGCTCTCGTCTGTCCCCTCGGGCCATCGCATCGCACTTAGGCGCGAGCGAGTCTCGTCGTGGACAGGGCTGCTTCTCATAAGCGCTCGATCACGAATACGAACGTCAGGGATTCAAGAGCCAGCCCTGGTATAGGACGATTGATCCGCCCCAGACGAGCAGCCCGATGCCCAGGACCGGGCTCAGCCTGCGACCCCATGGCATGTTCTTCTCAACCGCCATCACCACGCCCAGTACCAGCATCCACCCGATGCTTCCGGTGCCGACCGCGAACATCAGGAGCATCAGAGCCCAGCAACAACCGACACAGAAGGCACCATGTCGGACACCCAGCACCAGGGCCTTAGCCGCACGGCCCTGTCGCAGCCAGTACTGCGTGATGAAGCTGAGCGGCGCCCGACACTTGTCCAGACAACGGTACTTCAGACGAGTGAACTGAAAGCTGCCTGCCAGGATCAAGAGCCCAGCGCCGATGAGCCAGGCATTGGCCTGAAGCCCGGCGCCGCTGAGAAAGACTTCGTGCAGAAACCGGTCGAGAACGTGCGCTGCCACTCCGAAGGCCAGCCACACGCCGAGGTAGCCGAGGATTACCAGGGCGACGAGCCGGTTGTGGTCGACCCGCCGGGAGGTCAGTCGGCGAAACATCTCCAAGAGGGGCAGCGTGGTTGGCAGCATCATGGCGACGGTCATGAGCGTCCAGCCGCCCACATAAGCAGCGGCTTCCAGGGCCGCACCGCCCGCACCGACGTGCATAGTGGCTGACCCGGCGTGGCTCAAGTACCTGCCGTGTGGAGACTGCTCCCAGATCCACAAGGTCACCCATGCCAAGAGGATCAGGGACGTGATGACCGGGAGAAAGTAGCTGCGATGCGTGATCGTCTTCACGCGACATGTTCCCTGCTCATCTTAGCCAGAGCGCTGCCCGAGGTAGCGAGCTTCGCGACCTCACTGGCTCGAGCAATCGTGCGATGTCGCCCCCGACTCAGACTTCGAAATCGAACTGCCCCTGGAGGGCGCTTTGACCTTGAAGATCGAGCTCGAGGCCAAGAGCTTGGCTCGACGCCTTCATCTTCGGTGCCGTGCCAACGTAGGCTGGAGCGCCAGGAATGACGGAGAACACCGCGTCGCAAAGCGTCGTGCTCTGGCCTGTGGCGCCTTGGAGGGGCTCCATTTCAGCATCGACGGCAGTCCCCACAGTGAGTTGCCCTCGACCTTCGACGACGCCAAAGGTGATGGGTACCCGCTCGACGCTGACTACCTCGCCGATGAGCCCCGCCAGATCGGCCACCGGACCGCCCTTCTTGCCGGTGTAGACGCCCAGGATCGCCTCTTCCTGTTCCGCTGTCGCTCTGTCGTCGACGTATGCAGCGGCGCGCCAATTACCGGCGAGTGCATTCCCGGGAAGATGAACGAGGATGGCGAACGTAAGACCCGACACATCGACGCCGTCGATCTGGCCGCTGTCGAAGTGCCAGGCGATTGTGCCCTCGCACGTGCCGCCGTCCGGATCCTGTCCAACCCAGCAGGGGCAGATGGCGTTGCAGGAGCACGCCTCAAGCATGGTCCCGACGAGTTTGTACCCCATGTTCTCCTCCTTGTGTTCGGGCCACGTGCGCGGGCACGTCGGCTTCATGGAAACTTGTCTGCTGTCGTCTTGATCTGGACAAGGAAGCGACTCGCCCCAAGACAGCAGCCAATTCTGGTTTCAGCACCTCGAGCGCGAGCGTGCGCTCAAGCTCCAGGTCATTGACCTAGACAGACCGTCCCATTCTGCCCTCAGCGAGCTCGTGCTCGAGGCGGTAGCGGCCCTCGAGGACGGCCGCCGCCCCCGGGAAGGACGGCCAGCGTCAGCACCGCAGCGAAAGACACGAATCGGGCTCGCATAATGGGTGCTCCTCGGCTGACACTCAAGTCCAAACATCTCCGATGAATCCGGGGCGGTTCATCCAACGGGCGCGGCGAGACACCGGCCTGGGAATCGTCGACGTCGTGCCGGCTGTCGCGTACCTTCCCGGACATGTGCCCTGGTCGACACCGTGCTCCGTGAGTAGGCCCGACGGCTCGGACCGAGGATTCCACCGCGTCCGGCCGCCGCGGGTACATGTCGTCTACGATACCGAAACCTCGCACGACCCCGCCGACCGGGAGTTGCCCTTCGTCGTCGGCGTGCTCGCGGACTTCAGCGGTCAGCGGCGGGAACCGCCAGCCACGCCGCGTGATCGGAGATTCGTCGACATCTATGCCGACAACTTCAATGAGGTTCTCCGGCACATGAGGCCGCGCGTCGCGTTCGAGGTCGACAATGCGCTGTCCACCGATTCGTCGACCGCCAGGATCGCAGTGGACCTGCAGTTCGAGAGCTTCGACGACTTCCTGCCTGACCGCATCGCGTCACGGCTCGGGCCCGTGCACGAGCTGCTCGAGCTGCGGCGGGCGCTCGACGATGTGCGCAGCGCGCCCCCCGCGACCCAGAAGGATGCGTTGGTCCGGGCCGCGATGGCGCATCCCGAGGCGATGAAGTCGGTTCGCGAGCGCCTGACGGAGCTGCGCTACCGGGTGGCTCACGAGACGACGGCCGAACGGGTCGAGGACGATCACTGGACGCTCGAGGCCCAGATCGCGGCAATCGACGAGCTCGCGTCCCACCAGCTCGATCAGGTCATGCACCATCCGAGTCTGCAGCGCCTGGAGGCCACATGGCGCGGTCTCAAGTACTTGTTGGACCGGACGGTGACGAGCCAAGGGCTCCGGATCCGACTGTTCGACGTCAAGAAGAAAGAGCTGTGGCGTGACCTAACGCGGGCCATCAAAGTCGAGGACAGCACGCTCTTCAAGAAGGTACACGAGGAGGTCTACGCTGTCTCCGGCGCTGAGCCCTTCGGTATGCTGCTGGGCGACTTCGAGTTCACCCTTCACAACCCACGTGACTCCCGGCTCCTCGAGAAGATCGCGCACGTCGCTGCTGCAGCTCACGCGCCGTTCCTTACGGCCACATCGGCCGACACGTTCCACCTCGAGAGCTTCAGGCAGATCGAGAGGCCGCGCCGCCCGGAGAACATCTTCGCCGCCCCGGACAACGCGGTTTGGAGTCTGTTTCGCAACTCCGAGGACTCCAGGTACGTGGCACTCACCCTGCCACGGATCCTGCTGCGCAACCGCTACGGCGACGCCGGTGTCCCCGTGGACGCATTCCGTTATGAGGAGCAGGTCACGGTGCTCGAAGAGCCTGCCCACGCCGGCACGGACCCTGGCGAGGGGTCAGGGCGGGTCGGCGGGCGCCCTGCGTCGGGTCCCGACAATCATCTCTGGGGGAACGCGGCCTGGGCGCTGGGCGCACAGGTCAGCCGGGCCTTCGGGCAGTACGGCTGGTGCGCGAACATCTGGGGTGTGGAGAGCGGCGGCCTGGTCGAGGGCTTGCCGGTCGACAATGTCCGGACCCGCCACGGGATCGAGCGCCCACAGTGTCCCGTAGAGTGGCCAATGAGCGGCTTGCGCGAGGCACAACTCGCCGATCTCGGATTCCTGCCGATCCTCCACTGTAAAGGCACCCCCAGGGCCGCGTTCTTCAGCTCACACACCGCCCACAAGCCCAAAGTCTTCGAGGGGGACGAGGCCACCGTGAACGCCCGTCTTTCTTCCCGCTTACCCTTCGTCTTCGCTGCCTCGCGCTTCGCGCACTACCTAAAGGTGATCGTGCGCGACAACACCGGCCGGTTCGGCTCCGCTGACGAGGTCGAGCGGTTCCTCAACCAGTGGATCGCCGATTACACGCACGACAGCGAAGATGCCGGCGTCGAGCTGCAAGCGATGCGCCCGCTAAGGCAAGCCCGTGTCGGAATCGTCGAGACGCCCGGCGTGCCTGGCGAGTTCGATGCCAGGCTTTCCTTGTGGCCGGGCTTTCAGCTGCACGGCCTGACCGGGAGCCTGACGGTGCACACCAGACTGGGCTCCCTGGGCCTGCGCTAGTCGCGGGGCAGGCTGGGAGTCCGGCGGTCCCACCACGAGCTGTCCCGCCAGCCCGGGACTCACGCGGCGCCGGCTTCCAACTATGCCATGGCGAGGCGGATCCCGAATTCTAGCGCTCCGCGCATTCGCGGCAATCATGTGGGAAGTTCCCGGGATCGTCGCAAGCCGCGGCCGTCCCGGTCTTCGTGTACCCCTCTCCGCAGTCATCCGGGCGCGAATGAAGGCGTGGGCTTGTCGGCGGCGCAGCTGGCCTTTGACACGGCCCAGACGCGTTACCCGGCAGGCGCGATGGTGGCCACGCCCCGCACGGCGCCGTAGATCCGGCAACTTCCGACCTGTCCAGGGCCCAACCGCCCTCCTACTGTGACGTCGTTGGGGCCGATGGTCGCATCGGTGACCGGGCCCGTAGCCGCGATGTGAGGAGGGAGAGATGAGGACAGTCTTGTTGGCGTCGCTTCTCGTGACCTTTGTGTATCTGCCGGCTCCCCTCGCCGCCCAGCGTGGCAGCGCCCAAGAGGGCCTACCCGACGGCGAGGGCAAGGACGTCGTGGAGATCGCGTGCACGACCTGCCACGGCCTCCGTAATATCGGTCGCTCCACCGGGTACGACGCCGCGGGGTGGCTGGACCTCATGAGCACGATGGTGGATCTGCCGGACGCCCAGGCCCAGCGCGTGGCCAACTACCTGGCCACTCACTACCCCTCGACCACGGAGCGCGCTCCGACCCTGGTGGGCGGTGATTTCGAGATCGAGATCACCGAGTGGATGGTCCCAACCCTCGGCCAGCGCTCGCGTGACCCCATCGAGGCACCGGATGGCTCGATCTGGTGGACCGGGATGTGGGCGAGCCTCGCGGGTCGCCTCGATCCTGCTACGGGCGAGATGGAGGAGTTCCGGCTCCCGAGAGAGGCACGACCCCACCAGATTCTCCCGGACGAAGACGGCAACATCTGGTACACCGGCAACAGCAACTCGACCATCGGCAAGTTGGACCCAACCACCGGAGCGGTCGTCGAGTACCAGACCGAGGCCCGTGATCCACACACGGCCGTCTTCCATCCCAACGGCAAGCTCTACTTCACCGCCCAGGGGGCGGCGATGCTGGGTCGGCTGGACCCGGCCACGGGCGAGCTCACCGAGGTCGCCACCGAGCCACGGCCGTACGGGATCAAGGTCGATGCGCAGGGAACGGTCTGGGTGGCCTACAACGGCACCAACAAGCTCGGTGCTCTGGACCCGGAGACGATGGACGTCCGCTACTACGAGGTTCCCGACGAGCGGTCGCGCATCCGCCGACTCGACGTGGCCAGCGACGGCGCGATCTGGTATGGGAACTCCACCATGGGCCGGATCGGCCGCCTCGACCCCGAGACCGGTGAGATCAAAGAGTGGCCGTCTCCCAGCGGGCCGACCTCGCACCCGTACGCGTTCGCCATCGTCGACGACGTGATCTGGTACAACGAATCAGGGATGCGACCGGACGCGCTCGTCCGCTTCGACCCGGAGACCGAGGAGTTCCAGAGCTGGCAGATACCCTCCGGGTACGGCATCGTCCGGAACATGTGGGTGACCGAGGACGGGAACCTCCTCATTCACCAGACGAGCTCGAACCGGATCGGACTCGTGACAATCCCGAGGAGGCGTTTGACGAGTCAGCAGTAAAGCTACGCCATCGGCCCCCGGAACTCCTTGAACCAGGTGGCCAGCGACTCGTGGGAGTGGTGCGCCTCGGCCCCCCTACCGGTTCAGCCGGATCAACGCGTTCCCGAGCCCGGTCAGATACACCGGTCCCTGACCGGGCGATAGGATCATCGACGGGGCGCCCAGGGCCGTGAGGGCGACATGGCATACTGACGAGGGCGAGGTTCGGTTCTCCGTCGGCAATGAAGAGCACGTCGTGCAGCTCGACCAGGACGGGTCGCTATCGAGCCAGGCCGTCGAACGGGGATTGTGGACGCTCCACAGCGCGGATTGGTTAGAGAATCGAGGTCGGTTGCTCATGAAAAGGGCCATGGAGGCTCTCAGCGATCCAGGCACCGACGCGAGGATTCCCGCGAACGAGGAGAAGAAAGGCAGTCGGCAGGCACTGGTCCTCCACGGGTGGGCCGCGCTCAAAGACCCGAGCAAGGCAAAGAATGCCCTCCTTCGCGACGTCAGTGAGCTTGGATGCTACCTGATTGCGCGCAAGTCCGTGGAAACCGACGACGAAGTGTTCTTCGAGCTGACTGTCGCAGGCGAAACCAAGATCGCCACGGCGGAATGGTATGGTGAAGAGGGCGACGTGCGCGTCTCTATCGGCGACACGACCCGAGTGGTAAGAATGGAAGAAGACGGCTCGCTGTCGAGTCACGTCTTCGAGGAGGCGCTGGCCCAGCTTCTGTTGGCGTTGGGGGAAATGGACAATACCCCATCGGGCCAACTTGGGGTCGCGATTCTTGCCCGCTGTCATTTGTTGCCGGAGATTCGCAGAGCGTCACCGCTTACCCCTGTCGGAGAGATTCCTGCGCGTGGCCCGGAAGAGACGAATGACATCGGAGGGAAGACCGTCCTTTGGAAGGGGTTGCCTGTCAGGCCCTCTTTGGCTGGTGGGAGTGTTGGTCGCCGGTACATTTCTGGAGGGCTGGGTCCTAGCCCTTGTCGCCGTTGCGATGCTCATTGGTTTCGCCTGGTACTTTGACTGGAGGACTTCGGAGGGACCAGGAGGAACCGGGGGATTCCGCGACCACGACGGATCTTTGGATGACCTCCTCGATTGAGAGACGGCGCCGTCCGCCATCGGCTGAGCCCAGGTCCCCGCAACTCACGAGGACTTCTTGGCTGATCTCCGCGATCATTCTGAGTTGGTCGTGTTCGCCGGCGCCGAGCGGATCCCTGGCGCTCACATCTGAAGGCAAGGACCTGGCCGCTCAGAAGGCAGAGCTTGACCGGTTTCTCCGGATTCGCGTTGAGCCCCTGGAGATCTTCTATGACGGGTGGGTCCACGACAACTCCTCTGGCCTCGTACCAGGTCCCTCGGATTGGGAGGTCGTTGGCTGGATACGCGCGGCGCCCGCGGACCTGGCCGTCTGGGCGGACAGGCTGCCTGAGGTCGCAGAGATCGCAGCGAGTAAGGATTTGGCCGAAGTTCTGGACAACATGAACCTGTCTCGTGACGAGTTGCAGTGGCACCAGGGGCCCAATGCGACCCTCGGCTTCGCCCGCGGCTTGATGGTCTTTCGCGTCGTGACGCAGTAGCGCACGACGATGCGGCACGTGCGCGACAGAGTCCGAGGCGTGTTAGTAGGCCTAGCGGCCGGCGATCGCATCGGTGGCCCAATCAACATGGTGATACGGGTCGCCGAGAGCTTGCTGGATTGCCGTCGATTCGACCTCGACCACATTGCCGCCCGGTATTCTCAATGGTGGCGTGAGGGAGCCTTTCACACCGGACCCACTGCAGCGAAGGTACTCGCGCTCGCCGCGGCGGGGACTCCGATCGAAGAAGCGTCGAGACACGTTCACGTCGAATCCGGAGAACGAACCGCCGGTTGTAACCCCGCACACCGTGCGGCACCGCTTGCACTCACGCCCCACGTTGCCGCCGAAACACTGGCCGAATGCGCTGCTCGAGAAGCCGCCCTCACGCATTGGGATCCGCTAGCCGGTGAAGTCTCGGCATCGGTGGTCGTGCAGCCGATTGGCAGTTGTGACGACTCTATTCCCTCTGTGCGGTTTCCTAACGGGTGACGGTGTGAGGAAGATCAAGATCGAAAAACGCGATCGGGTGAGCGCGCTGCTGCTTTCGGTCACCCTCAACGCCCTCCGCGGGCGACGAGGGCTCCGCAGCCTATTCCAGGATGGTACATGATGCCCCAAGACCATGGCGCGGCCAATCAGGCGATGAGCGACTTGGTCGTCAAGGCTCACGCCGAGCAAACCCGCAACGCCGGACGGGTTCCATACGCCGTACATTGTTTGAGCGTGGGGGCGATTCTTCAGGGCCACCCGCGAGAGGTGGGCGACCTCCGCGCGCGTCCGCCGGGCTTCGATCTCCGCCTGGCGCTGCTCCGTGCGATCCCGGAGCTTGCCGTCTCGATACTCGACCGTCACCTGCGTTGGCGTCCCCATGGCGGAACTCGAGGTGCGCAATCGCGTCCAACCTCAACGCCAAGGGTATGCCCATGGTCCGGCTGGTGCGGCCCGATTCGACGAATCAGGAGTCGGCGCAGGGCCTGCGCGTTGCTGAGGATGGCGCCACCGGCATCGAGCGTGAGTTCGGCGAGGGAAGGCCACGGTCTACCTGGCCGAGTCACGAGTTCTGGGTCCGTGCAGACGGTAATCCCCGCTCCGACCCTCACGATCAACATCAGGGAGGTGAGCTGTGGTATCCTGCGCAAAGTGCGGTGCCGACCTCGGCGGTCACGAAAACTCAGACCAGATATCCGTCGAGGTGATTGGCGACGAGCACACGTACGCCTACTGGTTCTGCACGTCCTGCGACGTCTATACGCGGAAGATCTTCATCGACAGATTCCTCGGGCTCGAATACACGCTGGGCCCCACCTGGATCAAGCGGCAGGAGTGCGACAAGCTCGTCGAGATGATCCGAAGATGCCCGGACCCAGGCTCCAAGCGGTGCAAGTGCGAGACGCACCGGCAATTCCCGATCTGAAACATGGACCGCGATTCGCCGACTTCAGAACCCGAACGCGAGGCCCAGCGCGAAGCCGTTGGTCACGACATCGTACTTCCGGCGCTCCAGGCCCGTCCCGGACTCGTAGTCGACGCTGAGGATCCGATACGCCACCGCCACCGCCGTCGACTTGCCCAGACGGTAGCCGACTGCGGCGTTCGCATACCACGAGAAGTCGGATCCACCGGCGCTCACGTCACCGCGTAGGGAGAGGAGCCAGCGGGAGCCGAGGTCGGCCCGGTACTCTACACCCACGAACCCGTCTGAGGCCCGGGCTCACCTCGTACCCGACCGTAGCTTCGCCGATGAACTGCCGGGTCGTGAGCTCGAAGTCGCCGATCAAGGGGACCTCGACCGTCTCACCCAGGCTCACGAAGAACACGTCGGCCGAGAAGAGCCACCGATTGCCAAGTACCTCCAGTCGTCCGGAGTCCGCGAGGTTCACGTACTGGAGTATTTCGCCGACGGGAATGTCCGTAGGGATCTCGGCGAGGGCGATCCTGTCGTTCCTTCGACGCCGGCGAGCCAGAAATAGCCCGCGCCGCGGACCCTCCACTCCTGACCGTGGACGGGGCCGGGCGAGGCGAGCCACGGGGCCGCGAGGGCCACTCCGAGGATGGCTCGACGGGCCCGAGATCCACGGTTTGCCCGGATTCGCTGAGGCATGGTCTCTTCCTTTCGCAACTGTTCCTTTCGCAACCAGAGAGGCTCAGCAGTGGATGTCACCGTCCGCCCACGCCGAAGAACAACCTACGTCTCGGATCTTCTCGTTGTTAAGCAGCCGGTCGACGAACTGAGCCACCTCGATGATGTCTACGGTGACTGCGGGTTCGCTGGGAGGTGTGACCCGCAGATTCCGCATGTCTTCAGGAGGTGGCGCCTCGACGTTCCATGCTGAGAGGCCGTAGACCTGGCACTCGTTGAGCGTGGCCTCCGAGAGATTCGTTCGGACTAGGGTCGCTCTGCTGAGGATCGCATCGGGAAAGCTGCGCGCCCGGGGCCCCGCCAGGGGGAATCACGTCGAGCAGAGCCGTCCTCTACGTCCCCGGTGACGTGGAGTCGTCCGAGCATGAGCTACCGGCGAGCGCTGCGAGAGACGCCAACCCGAACGTGCCGATCCTGCGCATCGGTGCCCCTCACCCTGGTGGATCTTCGATGGCCTCGGTCCGAGATCGAGGAATGGTCGGCTGGGGTCAGTCGGCATGATCATGGAACCGGCCGTACGCCATGCCCTGACGGCCCGGCTGCTCGGAGCTACTCCCGGATTCCGTTGAGGACATAGTTCCACATCACGGCTTCCGGCACCGAATCACCGATTCCGCAATCGTAGCCGCCCGTCGTGCAGCCGAAGAACACCACCACCAGGTCATACTCGGGGATCACGAACAGCTTCTGCCCTCCGTAGCCTGACGCGAACGGAACGCCGCCGAGGTCTTCGGCTCCCCCGGGTCGCTCCAGCGGAAGCATCCACCACTGGAACCCGTACCTCGTGTTGCGCAGGTCCGTGTCCATCCAGGGCCGGAACGAGGCCTCGATCCAATTAGCAGGCACGATCTGCCTGCCGGCCCACCGCCCTCCATCCAGATAGAGCTGCCCCAGCCTGGCCAGATCGCGAGGCGGCGAAGTGCCCGCCCAGGTCCTTGGCCACCGAGCCTCCCAGGTGCAGGCCTGAACGAACCTCCATTTGGTTGGACGTTGCCGGGTCCTCGTAGCGGATCCCGCTCAGTGTGAGCCCAAGGCGGGGCCCCAGTGAAGCGTTTGCCCCGAAGCCGGCTGAGCGACCGGGGCGCCGAGAAGCAACGCCGCCACGGACAGTCGGACCATTCCTGACGGGCACCACCGCTCCTCGCGCACTATCCCTCCGTCGCCCAGCCTGAGTCCGCCAACACCTGGATCGCGGCCTCCAGCTGCACATCGCGCCCCTGTTCGATGTCGGCGACCGTCATGGGCACATGGATGTCCGGGGGGACGCCGTTCCGCTCGATCAGCTCGCCGTCGTAACGCCCGACGCAACCCGTGGGGATGTGGACCCGCCTGCCGCTGTCCAGGCGGAGATCGCCAGGAACATCGTGGAAGTCGTTGCAGGCGCTGCCCGCAGTCGTGTCGCCCACGGCCGTTACGGAGGGGAGTTGCTTCATGAGCTCCGGGAATAACTCCCCGGAGCTCATGGCGGCTCCGTTGATGAGCATGGCGATGGGATTGGTATACGTGTATTGGCTCTCATCCGGCTCGATAGGCGGCCATGGCTCGAAGGGCACGCCGTCCTGCTCGAAGGCATCCATCCAGACTACCGGAGACTCGATGAACCGGCTCACGACGCCGTCCACGTTCTCGCTCTGTCCCCCGTTGTTGTTCCGAATGTCGACGATGAGGGCGTCGGTATTCCTCACGTACTCCATCGCCGTTGGAAGGTCGTCCATCATGTTCCCCGGATCGAAGGTCGCGATTCGCAGATAGCCCACGTTCCCGTCCATGACCTGATATTCGAAGACGTGATTCGGGGACACCAACAGCTCGTCCGAGAAATACTCTCGGACCAGGTGTGGGCTGAATGCCTGTCGATCGCGGAGAAACCGGCGGGTCACATGAGGGTGAACAACCGCCCCGCCGGCCGTCTGCAGGAAGGCGTGCGTGTCTTCCAGAAGCTCCACCAGGTCGTGCAGAACCTGGAAGATCTCGTCACCCCGGGCAGCCTCCGCCCGGGGCCGGTACATCGAGTAGACCGCGTCCCAGTCGATCCCCTTCATCTCCAAAGCAGGGTAAAGGGAATCTACCCAGGCCCAAGTGGCTTCGAAGTCCGAGACGTTGTGGCCGGTTGCCGACGTGCCGGTAATCATCCCCTTACACCCGACGACGGCAGAGGAGCAAACCAGCAAGATCGTACCGATCCGCGTCATGACTCGCCCCCCCTCCTCAGATCCGGAGCGTCAACGCCAGGATCAGGTTGTCGCTGGCCGCGCCCAGGTAGTCCCAGGAGCTGATGCGCATCATCTGGGCTTCGTACCGGAGACCCACATTGAGGCGCTCGTGGAGGTCGTACCGGACTCCAAGCCGCGCCACGGCACTGGTGGCGTGCAGGCCGGTAAGGACCTTGACTGGGGACTCGTCGTTTTCGACCAGATCGACGATTCTGAAGCCGATCGAGAGGAGGTCGAGCCGCAAATCCGTGCTGGCGACCAGTCTCGGAGACAGGGGGAGGACGATCCCGGAGGCGGCCCCGACAGAGAACAGCGCGGCGAAGGAGACGGTGAGGTCGAGTCCATTGCTGGCGATATTCTGGTCGCTGGTATATACGGTGATCCCTGTCGAAGGACCCATGAAGACCGAAGCCGGTTTGCCGAAGAGCCTGAAGCCACCCAGGCGGTAGTAGTACTCGAGGTCCAGTGACGCTGCGGTGACAGACGTGGAGAGCCTGTGGTTCTTCACCTCTCCGCCGGTACGGAACCCCACGCCGAGTTTGAAGCCGCGGCTTTCACCGAATCGAGTCCACGACACCTCAGTATAAGGGAGGGTGCCCGAATACCTCTCTGTCGAGATGTACTCGTCTCGGACCGAGTATCGTCCAGTTCCAACGGCGACGGAGATGCCCGAGTCGTAGAGGCCCCGCTGAGCGATCGACTCCTGGGACCGGGCCGGAGAGGGTCCGAGGAGAGAGATGAACGCGGCCAGCGACAAGACCCTGAGAGTCATCTCCAAGCCCAATCCATTTGCAGGATCGCGACTGCTCCCCAGCTCGGGTCCACCCAGGAATCTGTGCGTTGATCGCGAGAGTCATGCTCTAGAAACTCGAGGCACGTCCCGGCATGCGTCGCGCCCTGGATGCGCCGGGCCAGGGCATGGCCTACCTTGGAGGTCCAGCCCCCCCATGCTGCCCGCCACAGCAAGGGAAGGGAACCCGCCATGGCCCGTACGTGCCCGAGGTGTCGCCTTGGTCTGATCGTGGAGAGCCGCCAGCAAGGTCCGACAGTCACAACGCTGGATCGTTGCTCGAACCCGTCGTGTCCGGCTCCGCCTCCGTGCCCCAACTGCGGGGCAACCGACGGGCATACGCTGGCGAGGATCAAGGGCGGCGGAACGGTCTGGTGCCGGAGTTGTGGAAAGTGGTTCCTGGCCTGAGGCCGTCCCGCTGGGCTCGAGACGGTTCGCCGTGGACGTGTGGATCGCGGCTGGACTGGGGGCCGAAGTCTATGTCGCCAGGATGCCGACCCCGTTGACATCTCCTCAGCGCCTGCGGCTTTCGCACGGAATGGCCCATCGTCTCCAGCGATCCGACCCGGAGCTGTTCCGCCAGTTCGAACGCATCCACCTTGTCGCTCTTCGGACCCCGGCTCTCCCGAACCCCCGCCACCACCAGCTCCTCCACGTGAGGCTCGAGCACTTCGTACAGCCACTCCGACAGCGTCCCTTCCTCGCGACGCCCGCGAACCGAAGAACCGTCCCGAAGGCCCGGCATGGCTGTTCCCCTTGCCTGAGGTCTCCATGAGCCAGCAAGGCAAGATGGAATGACACTATCGGGTGACGCGAGCTAGGATCAAAGGGTGTGTAGCAGAGCCTGTAGGAGGGGGCCTTGTGTTTCCGGGCGCGCACGGTTTCCTTCTTCGTGCCCAAGCGAGTACAGCTCGCCCTCCGAACGACCCACCCCCCAAAGTGGCCGAGCCCAGGTTCCTGGCCACCCATCCCAAGTCGGGCGTGGCGTCGCTCTCTCCCAAGATGGGCTGCAATGCCCGACCCTCGCGATTAGGAGAACTAGTGTCCGAATCGAAGCACAAGATGGCCCGAGCCCTACTCCTGGTGGGTGCCGGTCTGGCCATCAGCTGATCTACATCGGCGATGAGTTGTTCTCGGTGAAGTGGAGGACCTTAAAGATCCATCTGAAGACCGTAGAGAGCCTCTGGGCACCGGTTCAGACGCACCTGTTCCCTCCCGTCTACGACGTCGCGAACGATCCGGGAGAAGACAACGACCTGATGAGGGGGGCTCTGTTCGCGTATTCGTGGGTCTACGCACCGATGGGTCAGATATTGCGGGAAATGGCTGGGTCCATGCAGGCCTATCCGAATATTGCACCCGGACAAGAGTTTGAGGGCTATCGGTAACGCGCGGTCACCGATCCCGAGGCGGAGATCACCGGCGTTCAGCCGACTGTCGGGTGGCGATGCGAGACGGGCGCATCACCGCAGCTGCAGGCCACCCGGTCGCTGGTCCACAGTTGTGTTGCGGAAGACCACGGTGGCTCGGGTCGATCGCTTCGCCCGGGGCGAGCGTTTCTGCCGAACCGCCGGGAAGTTGACGCGTGACCGCCGTTTCGATCGCCGCCATGGGCACCTGCCAAGAGAGCAGCCCATCCGAAGCGAGGATGAATCGCCCCTCGTGCTGCTGAAGCGAATTCATGGGAAAGACATGTGCGACTCGCTCGGGGCCCAGCTGGCCTGACAGGCCCTCGGCCAGCGGCGATGGCCTCCACATTCCAGGCGAGAACTCGGCAGTGGCGTCGAGTTCGGCGAATCGAGGCAGATCGTCAGGATGGACGACGACGGCGTGCGCAACCTGGTGTCGACCCGTGAGCCCTCCGTTGCGCCGCTGTGCCTCCTCGACGGCGTCCAGGAACTGGCGAACCGCGCCGTCGGCGTTGGCGTGAGCCGTGATCCCGAGCCCCGCGCCATCGAACCGAGCCACGTCGTCAGCGAGCTCTTCAGGATCGTAGAAGGCGATGCCGTAGTCTCCGGTCAACAGGTAGGGCTCAACGACTAGGCCGGTCGTCCCCGCAGTGCCGTCGATCGACAGCTTGACGAAATCCGGATTGATCAGGTCCGAGGCGAACTGCTGTCGGTTCGCGATCGCGTCTTCCTGCTCATCCAGCGGGCTCGGCTCCAGAGGCCCCTTGTATGTCCAGGACAGGCCGACGCGCATCGTGAGATCCCCGTCCGCCTCGACGTCCTTGAAACCCTGCGCCCAATGGTTCTTGGCATGTTGCTCCTTCGCGGTCGTAATGCCGATTGTGTTCAGGTATTTGACCACGGCACGCATGCCTTCCTCATGCTGTTCCCGCGTAAGCTCAGGGAAGTAGGGCCACCCCCACATGCCCGCCGCCCGTTCTTTCAGCCACCCTGTCGGCTCTCCTCCAGCGTCCTTGACGATCTCGCCTCCGGGTGGGGTCGGGGTGTCTGAGGTGATCCCTTCCCGTTCCAGAGCCCTGGTGTTGAGCAATGCCTCGTGCTCGCTATCGCTCAGCATCACCACGGGTCGGTCCGTCACGATCTCGTCGATGAACGCCCGGGTGTCGCGTGCCTGTTCGGTAAGACCTGCTTCTTCACGTGGAGCTGCACCCCAACGGCACCAACGCCGAGGGCGAGCTGAGGGACATCCTGGATGCGGTTGCCCGAGTCCACGAGACCCTCCACACCGAGGGCACGGTCCGCATTGCCACGTATTTGAAGATCGGGACGCGAACAGACAAAGATCCGTCACTCGCCGCGAAGATGTTCAAGTAGGTGCCGCAGACCAGGCTGACCTATACCATACAAGCGGTCTGACTGGAGTGCGATTCTGCAGAGTGGTTTCCTGACCCTGGGCGAGAGCGCCGGCCACCGGCGCCGGTTGGGCTGCCGCGCTCTGTTCATCGCAGCCGGCGTGTTGGTCGTTGTCAACGGTGCATTCCAGATGATGGGACCACAGGGGGTCAGTGCGTGGCCTGTGCTTGCATATGGTATTGTCAGGGGGGCGATTGGCATCTTTCTGCTGCAGCCATTAAACATCTCAGGATGATCGCTACGACCGAAGGCAATGACATATCCGGAGCTCGTCGATGTCCTCCGTGACTTCAGCCACGCGGTCTACTTCGGTATCATCGCGGCCGTGTTGCATCTTCTTCTGCTCGGTGGGCGCTTCTTTTGGCTCTCGGGCGGGGGAGGCTGACGCCGTCAGGGGCACCAGACCTGGTTCCGGGGCCAGATCGCTCGGTCCTCCATGGCCCGGCAGGCCTGACGAAGACGACGACGAAGCAGATTGATGACACGCTGCCGGAGCTGGGGTGGATCAGTTTCAGCGATCGGCGAACCGTCTGAGCCCCGCTGAAAACGTCCAAGTACGGACTGCGGCTGTCGGCGGGTCCGATCCGGCCGTCACGCCAGGTGGCTTCGGCACGTTTTCTACTCAAACGCCAGATCGGCCGGCACATCCCGGGAGACAGCCATGTCCGGACCCGTGGTCCTGATCGGTGCGCAGTTCGAGGAGAACCTGTCTCTTCGATATCTCGCCGCCGCTGTACGCGAAGACGGCCTACGAGCAGAACTGATCCCGTTCAATCACTCCTCCGAAGCCGACGCGATCGCGCGGACTGTGGTCGAGCTCGACCCTTTGCTCGTAGGCATCTCGGTGCCGTTTCAGACCAGAGCTCCGGAGCTCTTGGCTCTGGCCGATCGATTGAAGGAGAGCGGCGTCACCGTACCGGTGGTCGTGGGCGGCCACTTCGCTACGTTCGAATACGCCAACATTCTTCGAGACTTCCGGGGCGTAGACCTGGTCGTGCGTCATGAGGGAGAAGGGGCGTTGCGTGCGTTGTGCGGCGAGCTGGCCAGCGGTCGAACCGTGGTCGACGATCCGACCGTTATTCCCGGAATCGTCGCCAGGGAGCCATGTGGAGGCGTCCGAAGCGGTGGCAAACGGCCGCTTCCGCCTCTCGACGAGCTTCCCTTTCCCGATCGGCGAGGCCTCCCCCACGAAGTGCTCGGCGTGCCCACCGCACCGGTCGTCGGCAGCCGCGGTTGTTACGCGGACTGCGCGTTTTGCTGTATCTACGCCTACGCGGCCAACGCAGAGGGAGCCCGGTACCGGATGCGAAGCCCGCGGAACATCGCCATGGAAATGGAGGTGGAATACCGCGAACGCGGCGTCCGCCTGTTCATCTTCCACGATGACAACTTCTTCGTGCCGTCGGTTCGGAAGAACCTGGATCGGTACACGGCTCTCGGCGAGGAGCTCACACGGGCGGGCATGGACGACATCGGCCTCGTCATCAAGTGCCGCCCCAACGACGTGACGCGAGAGGTCTTCGAGCTGCTCGAGTCGCTCGGCGTGATTCGCGCCTACGTCGGCATCGAAACCAATTCCGGTGAGGGGATCGTCAGCCTCAACCGGCGCATCACGCCGGAAGCCAACCGAGCAGCGCTCGAGCTCTTCGATGCGTTGGACCTGTATTGCTCGTTCAACGTGCTGATCTTCGATCCCGAGGCGACGCTCGCGGGAGTGGAAGCCAACCTCGGGTTCATGGAGTCGTTCGCACATGTGCCGTTCAACTTCTGCAGGGCCGAGGTCTACGCCGGCACCCCTCTCAAGGTGATTCTCCAGCAGGAGGACCGACTGCGCGGCGATTACCTGGCGTGGACCTACGAGATGCGGGATCCACGGGTGGAGCTCCTGTTCCGCATCGCGACCACTGCGTTCATGGCCCGAAACTTCAGGTCCGACGGAGTCGCCAACCTCAACCTGGGGATTCGGTTCGACAACGAGGTTCTTCGGCGGTTCTATCCGGAATGCTGGAGTCCGGCATGGCACGCCGGATTGGTGGACCTGTCTCGGCGAATCGGTCTGGACAGCGTCACGCGGATGCGCGACGCCTTGGCGTTCGCGGCTCGGATCGATCTCGAAGCACACGAAGAGGTCAAGGCCTTCACCGTGGATCTGGCCCGTGGCGTGGCACGCGCGGATCTGAGCTTCGTCAGCGAGATGAAGCAGAGGAGGGCCGAGATGGAGCAGCGCATCGGGGCGTTGGGGGTCGACGCGAGCAAGAAGGAGTACGCGTCCGGCCGAGCTCCATGGGCGTCGGAGACTCTCCGGTTGAGCAGTTCCACGGGTCGTCCACTTTCCACGGAGGTGTTACCGCGACCCACGACATTGGCGCAGAGCTCGGAGGCATAGTCATGGCAGCCAAGGAGGTGGACGAGGGCCCCGTCAAGAACCGTCACGGTAGGCTGAAGCGCGCCGCGGCAGCGATGGCGTCGGTGTCGCTGGCCACGAGCGGCCTGTCGAGCTGCGAAGACAACGGTGCCGTGGATCCGGCCCCTCCGCCGCTTCAATGTGACGCGGTGGGTGCCGGTCAACTGCTGGAGGCAATGGCACAACGAGACGGCCGTCAGATCACCGTCGCCGTCAACACGCTGACGCCCGGGCTGTGGATGTCCGCAGAGGTCCTTGCGCCGGAGAATCTCACGGCGGTGGGCACCGAGTTGAACACGGAGTTCGGCCCCGTGCGGATCATGTTGGAGTTGGTGTCGGACTCGGTCACCGAAGCCTCGTTCACCTTCGCCGGCGTGCTTCGGGACATCAGCGACGACACCGTGCAGTGCACGGTGACCCGCCGTTTCGAGCTCATCATTCGCGACAACGAGGTGGTCGTGGCGCAGCGGGCTTCTCTGCCGCTGCAGGCCCGGCAGATGCCTCGCTTGGCGATCGTCGAACAACGCGGCCGCGTCGTCCACATCGAGGCGCAGACGGCCTACGGCGGGAAGAGCCGTGCGGAGTGGCGCGTGACCGCGGGCTCCATCCAACCGATCTCGGCAAACCGTGTACGTTGGACGCTTCCCGACGCGCCCGGCATGTATCAGATCGACGTCGTGATGGACTACGGCGTGGACGGCGTGGGCTTCGACGCGATCGCGCTGGAGGTCGACGGCTCACTGTCCGACTCCTGATCCAAGCCCGCTGAGGGGAGTCGGGACCGGCCGGTCCCCTCCTCGTAGCGACCCGCGGGCGACGGTGTTCCCTACGCGGACCTCGCCCGGGAGCTGGGGGTGACCGAGGACCGTATCCTGGCCGACACCGGCTAGGTTCAGGCCGGAAGCGACTACCTGCGCGCCGGCATAGAGGAAGGGAATCCAAACGCCGTTCCAGGCGGTCGGACCCACGGAGGGGAGGGCCGTGAGGGCGGGTTGCGAGCGTCCTTGAAGCGGCAAGGCAGTTGGGTGGGGTTCGCGGATGCGAGACGGGCAAGGGGTCGGTGACGAAGGCGACGTTGCTAATGGATCCGCCGCACGAGGGGCAGAGCAGCGGGAAGACGTCATGGATGCGAGCGAGGAGCGCAGCCCAGCGCGAGACGGCGCCGATCTGGGCTCCAGGGTTGGCACCGGCCCTTGCAGCTGAACGCTACCAGGAACTCGTGGCGGCAGTCGGCGCAGCGGGCCCGCCCGAAGCCGTGGGCGAGGATGCCGCACCGCAGGTCGGCCCGGAAGTCGCGCTCGGCCCAAGTGGGAACGCCGGTGCCGGCGGGATCACCCTCTGCGGCCTGCGCCAGGAACGTCTCGAGGTCGTGCTGAACGAGTGGGTAGAGGGGTGTCCGCGTGGGTTGTCGACGCCGATGGACAGGGGCGCACCGCGCCGGCACCGACCGAGGGTGGGTGGGAAGCCGGGGCCGGACCCGCGCACGTGGGGGCGGTTCACTCAGCCGGACCGCCGCGAACGGGCTCTCCACACGTTGGTCGTACGAAGATGTTTCCAGTGGTCATCTGGGAAGGCGTAGAACGTGACCGTGCCCCGCGGGTCCCCATCCGCGCACGGACTTGACCCCATTCCCGCTCAAACCGCCGACCCAGAGAGAGCGGACTCAGGACGTCCTCTCAAGTTGCATCCGCACCAACTCGGGCACGTGGATAAGTCGCACGCCGCTCTGCTCCAGATGATGTAATGCCTCGAGCCCCCGCGCATCCGCGAACACAAGTTCCCGCAGGTCGACCGTGTAGGGAGGCGCCAGCCCGCAGGTCTGTTCCCAGAGGATGTCGACGGCTTCGCCCTTCAGACGGCCCGCGACCCGCAAGACCGAATCGCCTTCCTGGTCGATCACGTCCAGACGAAACATGCTCCTCCGAACTCGAGGGAAGAGATGGCGACGGCCTCCACGGAGCATGCGGCGTGCCAGGCAGGAAAGATGAGTCAAGGTCGACACTCACAGGGCGATTCCTCCTTGCGGGTTCCGCCGAAGGGGCCAAATATTGCCCCCGTGGGCAATGCTCTGCCCCTCCCTTCTGGCATCGAATCCCACAGAGGCGGCGACACGATGAGCCGACCGAGAGCGGTGGAAGGATCCAGCACCGCCAGCAAGCCTGACTTCGAGGCGCTGCTGAAGCGGATTTCGTCGATGATGGTTGACGTACCCGCCGACCAGGTCGACCCGCGGATCGACGAGACGCTCGCCATGCTCGGGGCGCACATGGGGGTCGACCGCGCGTTCGTAGACGAGTTCTCGAAGGACCGGAAGTCCTTCCGCGTCACGCACATGTGGACTGCCGAAGGCATCCCCGCCGAGGACTGGATCTGGGACGTGAATCTCGTCGAGCAAGTACCCTGGTACGCGGCCCGCATGCTGAGTGGCGAGCACCTGGTCTTCGAGTCGCTGGAGGAGCTCCCCGCCGAGGCGGGTCCGGCGACGGCCTATGCGCGGGAGACGGGGATCCAGTCGTCCGCCATCGTACCGCTGTCCATCGGTGGCGACGTCATCGGTAACCTGGGGTTCGACTGCATCCGGAGCCCGAGAAGCTGGAGCTCCGAACTCGTCCGGCGCCTCGGCCTCGCAGCGGACCTGGTGGCCAGCGCCCTCGCGCGACGTGAGGCCCAGATCGAGCTGCAGCGGCGGTTGGACTTCGAGGGCTTCGCGTCGCGATTGTCGGCTACCTTCATCAATCTCGCCGGCAGCGAGGTCGACGGCCGGATCGAAGCCGGACTCCGAGCGCTGGGGGAGTTCCTGGTGGTGGGACGGGCCTCCTTGCTCCGCTTCGAGTCGCAGCCCAGAAGACTCCGTGTCACTCACATGTGGCGCTCCGAGGGGATACCACGGGACCGCGAGGTCGACGGCAGGAGCGTCGAGGGTAGGTTCCCCTGGCTGGTGGAGGAGCTCACGAGTAATCGCTCCGTGTCCATCGAGACCCTCGAGTCCTTTCCGCCGGAGGCGCGGGCCGAGCGCGAGTACTGTGAGCGAGAGGGCATTCAGTCTACGCTTCTGGTTCCGGTGGCGCTCGAGGGGGAGCCGGCTGCGGCGGTCGCGCTCGACGCCATGCGGGCTCCGGCGACGTGGCCCTCCGAATTGGTGCGGCGTCTACGATTGGTGGGCGAGATCTTCGTCAACGCGCTCGCACGCAAGGACGCGGATGACCGGGTCCAGATGTCGTTGCGGTCCATCGAGGAGCTGAAGGACCGACTCCGGACCGAAAACGTGTATCTGCGAGAAGAGATCGCGGGAGCCCAGGCATTCGACGAGATCGTCGGCGACAGCCCGGCGCTGACGGCGGTGCTCAACCGGATTCGACACGTGGCGAGTACTGACGCCACGGTGCTCATTACGGGTGAGACCGGGGTCGGCAAGGAGCTCGTCGCCCGCGCGGTCCACAACCAGAGCCGTCGCAAGGCCCGCGCCCTGGTAAAGGTGAACTGCGGTGCACTGCCCGCTAGCCTGGTCGAGAGCGAGCTGTTCGGACACGAGAAAGGTGCGTTCACGGGGGCTACGTCCAAACGGGTTGGGCGGTTCGAGCTCGCCGACGGCGCAACGATTCTGCTCGACGAGGTTTCCGAGCTACCGTTGGAACTCCAGACCCGGCTACTCCGCGTGCTACAAGAAGGACAGTTCGAGCCCGTCGGCTCATCGAAGACGCGCAGGGTGGACGTACGGGTGATCGCCGCTTCGAATCGGGACCTCGAGATGGCCGTCGATGCGGGACTCTTTCGTTCCGACCTGTACTACCGGCTCAACGTGTTTCCCATCCACGTACCCCCGCTCAGAGACCGTAGGTCGGACATTCCCTTGCTGGTCTGGCACTTCATCGCCAAGCACCGCCGTCGTCTCGGAAGGGTGATCAACTCGGTTCCCGACTCCGTCATGGAAAGCCTGATGGCGTACGGGTGGCCGGGCAACGTCCGCGAGCTGGAAAACACCATCGAGCGCGCGATCATCGTGACCGCCGGTACGGAGCTCTCCCTCGACGCGGCGGGGCAGGGTCGTGGGGAGATCCAGGTCGGAGCCGTGCCGACTCCCCAGGCGGCCGACGAGACCATCGACGAGCTACAGCGCGCCCACATTCAACGCGTTCTGGCCGACGCCGACTGGAAGATCAAGGGTCGGGGGAACGCGGCCGAACGGCTCGGCCTCAGCCCGTCGCTCCTACGCCACCGAATGAAGAAACTCCGCATCGAGAGACCCGCCAAGGGCTGAGACGGGCACCCGAACTCACATTCGATGATGCGAGACGGGTCAAGATATTGTCCCCCCTGTCCAGCAGCCGGACCAGAGGATGCTCTGTCCAAATCACTCGCACATAAGGTGATAGGAGGTTCCTCCACCCGGTTCGACGCGCTGGCACGGCGAGTGCTAAAAACGACGGGCGGTAGAAGCGGCGGCCCTCACGGGGATCGGACCACCGGGAAGTAGCGAGCCGGCTATAGCGGGAACACTCAACATCCTTGGGCGGGCTAGCGAGGAGGGCCCATGAAGCACCGGTGCCATCACA
Organism: Gemmatimonadota bacterium; assembly: GCA_039589315.1. Taxonomy (GTDB): domain Bacteria; phylum Gemmatimonadota; class Gemmatimonadetes; order Longimicrobiales; family Gaopeijiaceae; genus JBDHHQ01. The sequence continues at coordinate 10,058 of JBDHHQ010000033.1, read as the reverse complement.
CCGGGGTCTTGGCCGTCGGGCTCGTGGTCTGCGGGATTGTCGGTTGGGGTCCGGACTCCGGCGCTGCCCAGGAACACCAGGCAGAGACCGAGTCGCACGAGGAAGAAGATTCGGGCCACCACGCGAATCACATTGCCCTGTTCACGGGGGCGACGTCCGAGAACGCCGACGGGGGAGTGACGACGAGCTTCTCCGTCGGTCTGGACTACGAGCGGCGTGTCAGCCCATTGATCGGACTCGTCGTTGGTGGCGAGGCGGTATTCGGGGGCCACGAGCGGGAAGCCCTGTTGGGCGTGTTGGTCAACTTTCATGTGGCGCGCGGTCTGATTCTGGGCTTGGGACCGGGTGTCGAATTCTCCAAAGAGCGATCAGAAGCGCACGAAGAAGGCCCCTCGGCCGCGGGCAACGAAGAAGGGGGCGAGTCCGGGACGGAGGTAGCGCTTCGGATGGGAGGGCTTTATGAGTTCGACCTGGGCCGGCGAGGGACGATTGCGCCTACGCTCTACGTGGACATGATCTCCGGAAAGATGCCCGTCTGGGTTGGGGGCGTTTCGGTGGGTGTGGGGTTCTGAGCCTAACGTGAGGTGGTGACGGCGGTCCTGGGCTCAGGAGGTTCGAGTGAATTCAGCAGATCGGGGCAGAATCATGGCCAAACGCAACAGTCTGAAGGCGGTCATTGGGGTCCTCCTGGTAGCCGCGGTGGCGTCGACTGCCTACGAGTTCGGCAAGACGGACGGGGCCGCTGGTGTCGAGCGCTCGGTCGTGTCTCCGGTATACGCGGTGGACGCGAACACGTTCATGACTCCCGTGCCTGTCCAACAGGCGCCTTCTGCGACCGGCGTCGTGGAGGATCGAGACACCTACTTTCCCGGCACAGAGCCTCTCGACCCGGACGAGATGCGGGTGATCGCGTGCGGAACCGGCATGCCCAACGCGCGCCCCAAACAGGCGGCCGCATGCTGGCTCGTCGAGCTGGGAAACGGCGACAAGTTCATCTTCGATATCGGCACGGGCTCGGCGGAGCGACTCTCCGCCCTCAAGATCCCCTACGACTACCTCGACAAGGTCTTCATCGGCCACCTCCACTCCGACCACTTCGGGGACATGGACGCCCTATGGGTGGGCGGCACAATCGGCAACCGGGTCCAGCCGATGCGGGTGTGGGGGCCGGCCGGTCATGAGACCGCGTTCGGGACGGCCTACGCCCTCGAGCATATGCAGGAGATGCTCACCTGGGACTATGGAAGCCGGTTGGGTAACGTCGATCTCCGCGGCCTGGAGATCGAGGTGACCGAGTTCGACTACCGGGGCATCAATCAGGTGATCTACGAAGAGAATGGCGTGGTGATCCGGACCATTCCGGCCATTCACGCGCTGGACGGGCCCGTCAGCTTCATTCTGGAATGGAACGGTCTGAAGTTCGCATACAGCAGCGACACGTTTCCGAATTCTTGGTGGATGGAGCACACCAGGGACGCCGACATCGCGATCCACGAGTGCTTCGCGCCGCCAGTCGTGCTGATCGAAAAGCAGAAGTTCACACCGCAGACCGCGCTCAACGTGGGGACCCAGGTGCACACGTCGCCGGCTCAATTCGGCAAGGTGATGGCGGAGATCCAGCCTCGGATGGCGGTGGGCTATCACTTCTTCAACGACTTCGACACCGCACCGTACGTCCTGGCGGATATTCGGAAGACGTATGACGGCCCCTTGGCCCTGGCCAGCGACTACATGGTCTTCAACGTAACTGAGGACGAAGTCAGGGTTCGCATGGCCGCCATCGAAGAGGACGTCTGGCCCCAGCCCGCGACCCAACCCAAGCTGCCGCCTGACTTCAGCATGCAGATCGGTTTCAGCGAGTTCATCGTCGGCGGGCGGGTGCCGTTCCCGGATGTGGTCCAGCAGATCTATGACGAGATCAACGCCCAGTACGGGACCAACGTTCCGGCGCCGCGGGACTGAGCAAAGAGCGGCCCATCCCCGGTCGACACAAACCGATGGGAGCCAGTCATGAACAGCTCGCCAGGGTTCACCCTCGTAGCCGCACTCCTGGTGATCTCGGGATGCGGGTCACCCGGCGCTGAGGATCCCGCAGTCACGGAAGCCCCCCCCAATATCCTGCTGATCGTGGTCGACGACCTCGGCTATAGTGACATCGGTCCCTTCGGCGGCGAAATCCGCACTCCGGTGCTGGACCAGTTGGCCCGAGAAGGAATGCGATTCTCCGGATTCCATGTGCTCCCCACGTGTTCTCCGACTCGGTCTGCGCTTCTGTCTGGCAACGACAACCACGTCGCTGGCCTGGGGGTGATGGGCGAGTTCCTCTACCCGGAGATCTCCGACCTTCCGGGATACGCCGGCCACCTGGCCGACCAGGTCGCGACGATCCCCGAGGTCCTTCGCAGCGCCGGCTACCACACCTACATGGCGGGCAAGTGGCACCTGGGCGAGGCGGATGACCAGAGCCCCTACGCCCGAGGCTTCGAGCAGACGTTGACGTTGATGGAAGGGGGCGGCAGCCACTGGTCGGACATGCGGTCGCTCTCGGCCGTCGGGGAAATGACCTACCGACGGAATGGCGAGCGTATCACGACGTTGCCGGACGATTTCTACTCGTCGAAGAGCTATACCGACGCCATGGTCGAGTTCATTGACAGCAACAGGGACGACGGTCGTCCCTTCTTCGGCTACCTGTCGTTCACCGCTCCGCATGATCCATTGCACGCGCCCGAGGAGTACATCGCCAGATACGAAGGCCAGTACGACGACGGTTGGGACGCGTTGGCTCAACGGCGACTCGCGAGCCTTAAAGATCTGGGCCTGGTGCCAGCCGATGTGGACGAACTCCCCCCGAACTTCCTGACGCGAGGGTGGGATGCGCTGGACGACGAAGAGAGGCGCCTCCACGCCAGGGACATGGAGGTATACGCGGCCATGGTCGAGTACCTGGACACTTCTATCGGGCGGCTGCTCGACTACCTGCGGACCAACGGGTTATACGAGAACACGCTGATCGTCTTCTTTTCCGACAACGGCGCCAACGGAGCCCGGCCCACCGCGTATCCCGGCAACGCCGACGGGAGCTTTCTCGCCTCTTTCGACAATGCGCTGGAGAACCGCGGACTGCCCGGATCATTCGTCGACATGGGACCGGCCTGGGCTCGGGCCAGCTCGGCCCCCTTTCGGTTCTTCAAGAGCTTCACCTCCCAGGGTGGCATCAAGTCGCCGCTCATCGTGAAGGCCCCCGGCACGATGGCCGGAGCAGGGTCGTGGAATCACGCCTTCCTGCATGTAGTGGACATCCTGCCGACGTTCCTCGAGGTGGCGGGAGCAACCTACCCCGAGGTCTTCGAGGGCCGGCCGGTCGAACAGCCCATCGGCAAATCGCTGATCCCGATCATGAGCGATGCACGTGCCGAGATTCGCGAAGACGAAGGTGTGGGCTACGAGCTGTTCGAGATGAAGGCCTATATCCAGGGCGATTGGAAGCTGCTGCGCCTGCCCGAGCCCTTCGGCACCGGGACATGGCAGCTGTACAACCTGGCCGTTGATCCTGGCGAGATGCGTGACGTGTCGGACGACCACCCCGAGTTGAAGACCTCGCTAATCGAGGCATGGGAGCGATATGCCGAGGACAACGGCGTCGTCGATCACGGGGGCCGGTTCGACGCAGCGTATCGTGCAGCCTACGGCGGTAGATGAGATTCATCACCGCCACGCTCGTTGTTCCGATCTTCCTCGGTGCCGGGGCGACGAGCACCGCCCATGCCCAGGAGACCAGCACCCAGACCTGGGCGAACGTGGTTCTCGCGCTTCCCCAGAAGCACGATCCATGGTACTTCGAGATCGACGTCGAGCCCAAGGTGCAGGTGCGCGGTGCCGAGAAATGGGCCAATACGGATGTAACGCCGCTAGTGGAGTTCTATCCGTTCCAATGGCTGGACGTATCGGGCGAGCTCACGGGTGGCTTCACGGCCCAGAACGACGATGTGCGGACGTGGGAGTTGACGCCCAAGCTCGGGGCGAGGCTGCACCTGATCTCACATGTTCGCGAGCTTCAGCGGGTCGGCGAATTCGCCTCGCGGCTCGGCCTGGCCGCCTTCTTTCGCATCGAGGATCGAAACTTCTGGTATTCCGGTTCCGGAGCGTCAGAGAGCTTTTCCAGCGAGTGGCGGTTTCGCGCGCGCCTCGAAACGAGGACCGGACTCAATCGAGCCCAGCGTTCGCTCGCCGGCACCTGGTATCTGTTCGCCGACGCAGAGGTGTTCGTGCCACTGGGTGACGAGAACCCGGAGACCTTCGCCTCGAAGTGGAGGGTCCGGCTCGGGCCGGGCTACACGCTGAGCGCCCGCTGGCGTTTCGAGCTGCTTTACATCCGGGAAGGCGCCCGGAACACGCTGCAGGAGGACTTCGAGACCGACCTGCACATCCTCAATCTGCGATTTCGGCACTACTTCTGACGTCCAGCGGGTGCTCAACCCAGCCCTGAATCCAGAGCGAGAGTCACTGTTCTACCCGCCGTTCAGGATCCGAGTCGACCTCTGATCTGAGGATCGGACGCCGAGCGCGCAATCAGACTGTGTCCCGACGCCGGGAGCGGTCGCCTTCGTGCTGTCTTTCATGCCCAGCATCCCAGCTCGATGTCCCAGCAATGGTCGGGACCTACAAGCGCCGTCATCCGAGCTGCTCCAGAATGGCCGTAACCGACGGAGCCCCGTCAGCCCGGCAGGCCATCGCCTGGTTCTCTCCGCCTGGTCCGGTGACGTCACGTCCGTCGATCAACACCGTCGGTGATCCGTAGGCCCGGTAGGCATCGGGAGTAGATGTGGATCCAATGTCCCATTCGTGCCACGTCGCAGGCTTGCCCGAGGTCATAAGCGCGGCGCTCAGGTTCTCCCGGGCCTGAGCGGCGTTTGGGCACCCCTCGAAGAACACCAGCTCGATCGTGAGCTCACTCATGATTCGTCCTCCAGGGCCTCCAGGATGGGGCAGTCCCCCGTGGGTGACCCGTCGTCGCAGGCAATCCGCAGGCGGGCGAGCGCGCGACGCATGGCCTCCAGCTCCCGGACCTTGTCGTCCACTCGGGCCATGGCTCGGTCCGCCGTGGCTGCGACCGCCGCGCAGCTCCTGCCGCGCCGCACACGCAGCGCAAGCAGATCCTCGATCTCGCCGAGCGTGAATCCGAGCTCCTGTGCGCTTCTCACGAAGCGAAGTCGTCGAAGATCCGTACCATCGTATTCTCGGTATCCCCCTGTGCTTCTGGGTGGTTCCCGCAGGAGTCCGATACGTTCGTAGTATCGGACCGTCTGTACTCCGACGCCTGCGGCTCGAGCGAGCTGCCCCGTGGTCAGGACTCTTCTGTCCATCGTATCCAAACCTGAACGTTGTACCGTGGTATAGGCGCAAGCGTCTGCCCTTGACCCTGTACCAGGGTACAGACCTTATCGTGTCTCGTACACAGGCCTGGGAGGCGGTCATGATGACGGAGGGAATCAAGGCGCGGCCGGTCGGCCGACTCCTGCGCCTGCTCGTGGGGGGTCTGATGTTGGTCGAGGGTGGTCGACATCTTGTCGGCAACGCGCCTCTCGCAATCTCGACAGCAACTGTGATCGTGGGTGAGTTCGTCTTCTACGCAGCGATGCATTTGGCCATCGTGCGCTTCATGCCCTCGATCAATCGGTGGCTGGGAGCGATTCTGGCGGTGACGCCGGTGCTCCTCGTCTACATTCTCAGCGGTGCTCCCGGGAAGCTCGGAAGCGTCCTCTTCGTCGGGATCTCTCTTCTGTTCACCGCGGTTCGAAATGACGCCGGGTGTGAGGTCATGACGTTGCCCGGGATGGTGTTCGGCAAGCGCACGCACCTCGTGTGCGTAGCCTTTTCACCGATCGACTGGGCTGAAGAGAGGTTTGCACGAGGCGGGAACCCGTGATCGGATACGTGCTGGCGAGAGTTCCGGAGCGTGTCCAGACTTGAGCTCCCCCTGGGGGGGATCCATGTTGCCGAATCCCACACCCTTGGCCGGGAGCACGGACTTGGCAGGTACACCAGAAGCACAGCCGGACTCGCGCGCGTACCTCAGTTCCGAGTCGACAAAGGCCCTTCTCAACCGTCTGGCTCGTATTGAGGGGCATGTCCGGGCGATCGGCCGGATGGTAGAAGAGCGTGCGTGGGCAGATGATATCCTCCTCCAGGTGTCAGCGGTAAAGGGCGCCCTCAACCGCTTCGCCTCCACCGTAGTCACTGAGGAGCTGACCGCCTGTATGCTCTCCGACAGCGATCCGATCGACCAGGAAGAACGCATCGAACGCCTCACCCGTGTCCTCGCCACCATGCTCAAGCAGAGCTGACTTCCGTCTGAGACGGATGTGCCGCCGCTACCCGCGGTGAGCCTTGGAACCCTGCCAGCCGTCCAGGTGTTGGCTTGGTTGGCATCCCCCCCAGGGGGATATGGTCTGGAAACCCAGGTGAGCGGGGGGGAACGTGGACGACGTGGGCCAGGCCTCGGAGACCAGGACATCCGGATCGCTGCTCCGCGAGTATTCTGGGCACTCAACAGGCATCCGATGAGGTACGCCAAGCGACTCGCAGCGCTGCACGACCTGCTGGGAACCGAGCACGCATCTGCCGAGGTCCGGGCTCTCTTGCCGGAGATCTTGAGCCGGCTCGCCAGCGGAGTCCCTGTCGACGGCGCGCAGCTGGCAGGCCTGCCCGCATGGCGAGAAGACGTGTGGGACGAGCTCCGCGCCTGGGGCGCGAACGTCGACGACAAGGGCCGAATCGTCGCCATCGCCGGCATGTCCATTCCTTGGACGCCGCACCGAATAGAGCTCGAGGGGGGCCGCGGGTTCCACGCGTGGTGCGCGCTGGACAGCCTGGTGCTTCCCCAGATCCTCGGTGAGGACGCCAGGATACGATCGGTCTGTCCTGTGACCGGGACGCCCGTATCACTGGAAGTGACAGGGAATGGAGAGATCCGCCATGCGCCCTCCGACCTGACGGTATCCGTGGTGGTGCCGCAGGCTGAGGGCAACACCGGCGGCGTTTGCCTGAGGCCCTCACTCGTGGGGCGGCGAGGCTTCTTCTGTAGCCGGGTGTGGTTCTTCGTGTCCCGCGAGGTGGGGACACGTTGGCTCGTGAGCTCGGCCGGTGCCGTTCTGATCACGCCAGAAGAAGGGCTGGCACTCGGTCGGGCCCTCTGGTGCGATCCTCTCCAAAAGACGAGGCCTTCGAGATCGGCCGGCACCTGAACAGCATTCGCTATGGTGACGTGCTGAAAAACCACCCGGGGGACTGAGAAGAATGAACACGCTCCTCGCCGACCTCCGCTACGGCCTGCGCACGCTGCTTCGCAGCCCAGGCTTCGCCGTCGTCGCCATTCTCACGGTGGCGCTCGGGATCGGGGCCAACACGGCCATGTTCTCCGTCCTGCATGCCGTTTTGCTGCGTCCCCTCCCGTACCCGGACTCAGATCGCCTTGCTGTGATCTGGGAGACGGTGCCCGCCCGCAACCAGTCCGAGGCGCTGATCTCGTACCCGACCTTCCGCGACTGGAAGACGTCAGCGGGCTCGTTCGAGAGCATGGCTGCGTTCTTCGAGAATCCCAACCAGGACGTGAACCTCACGGGCGGCACCGAGCCAGAGCGCATCAACGTTGCGAGGGTCACGTCCGGATACTTCGGGGTGCTCGGGGTTCAGCCTGCGCTCGGTCGCGCGTTCACTGCCGAAGAAGATCGAGTGGGCAATCACCGCGTCGCGATCCTGAGCCACGCGCTTTGGGTCCGTCAGTTCTCCGGCGATCCGAGCATCGTAGGCGAGTCGGTGGGCATCAACGGGTTCCCGTACACAGTGCTGGGAATCATGCCCGACGGGTTTCAGCCTGTCGGATCGCTGGCGCTGAACAAGTCCGTGGACATGTGGCGGCCGCTGGCTCCGAGTGACGATCAGATGCAGACCCGCACGTGGCGCAACCTCCGGGTCATCGCCCGGCTGGCCGAGGGCTCGACAATCGCACAGGCGGTCACGGAGATGGAGGGGATCTCGGCACGCCTCGCCACGGAATTCCCGGAGTCGGACGGGGAACGCGGGGTCCGGGTGGTCTCTTTGCACGACCAGGCCGTCCAAGGGGCGAGACCGGCCTTGCTGGTTCTGTTCGCCGCCGTCGGCCTGGTGCTCCTCATCGCCTGTGTCAACGTGGCGAATCTCCTTCTCACGAAAGGGAGCGCGCGGAGCAGGGAAGTGGCTGTGCGCATTGCGATGGGCGCACCTCGGACACGGGTGTTTGGCCAACTGCTGACCGAGAGTCTGTTGTTGGCCGGGGCGGGCGGACTCATCGGAGTCGCGCTGGCCGTGGTCGTCATCCAGGCGATCGTGGCCATCGGCCCGAGTCGCATGGTATTGCTGGGCAATGTGGAGCTCAGCGTCCCGATTCTGGGGTTTACCGCTCTGTTGGCCTTGGCGACGGGGGTGGTGTTCGGCGTCGCGCCGGCATACCAGGCTTCGACCATCGATGTCGGTGAAAGACTGAAGGACGGAGGGCGCTCCGCCTCCACGCAGACGGGACGTAGGCTGTCCCAGGGACTCGTCGTCGCGGAGATCGCCCTGTCACTCGTGCTGCTGGTGGGTGCGGGTCTCCTGATCAGAAGCTTCGACCGTCTTCTCGCGGTCGATCCGGGCTTCTCCACCGAGGGTCTCGTTACCATGCAGCTCGAGTTGCCCATGGTGACGAAGTACCCGGAGCAGCATCAGCGGAACGCCTTCTTCGACGAGCTGAGAGACCGGGTCCTGGCTCTCCCCGGAGTGGTAGCGGCCACAACGGTCGGAAGCCCTCCTTTGAGTTCCGAGCGTGGCTGGAGCTCTGAGTTCGGCATCGAAGGGCGCCCGGAGTTGGATCAGGGGACCCGCCCCGCGGCCGACCTGCGCCTGGTCGGACCCGCGTTCTTCGAGACCATGGGTATACCCCTGTCGACCGGGAGGCCGTTCAACTCATCCGACGTGCGCGGTGGCGAACGCGTGGCGGTGGTGAACCAGGCCATGGCCGAGACCTTTTGGCCAGGCGCAGACCCCATCGGCGGCCGCCTCGACGTGGATTGGTTCCAGGCCGACATCGTGGGTGTGGCCGGAGACGTTCGGCTGAGAGGGTTGGAGGCCGACGTGCGTCCGACCATCTACCTGGCCCAGTGGCAGTACACCTTCAACTTCACGACCCTGGTTGTGCGCACCTCGGGTGACCCGAGCGGGCTGATCCAACCGGTACGAGCCGAGATCCGGGCCATGGACCCCGAGCAGCCGGTGTACAACGTGCGCACCATGCAGCAGCTAATCGCAGGATCGACCTCGGAGCGGCGCTTCAACCTGAATCTGCTCACGGCGTTCGCGGGCCTCGCGTTCGTGCTCTCTGCCATCGGCATCTACGGAGTCGTCTCGTACACGTTCTCCCAACGGCGCACCGAGGTCGGGATCCGAATGGCGCTCGGAGCCACGCCGGCGGATGCGCTCCGGCTCGTCCTGGGGGATGGTGGGAAGTTGACGCTGATCGGACTCGGTGTGGGGGTGCTGGTGGCCGCCGTTTTGACACAGTTCATGCGATCCTTGCTCTACGACATCGGGGCCATGGATCCCCTCACCTATGCGCTCGCCGCCTTGGCCCTGCTCGCGGTTGGCGTGGCAGCATCGGGAGTTCCGGCAGTCCGAGCCGTGCGCACAGATCCGGTGGAGTCGCTCCGCGCCGAGTGAGTGGGTGTGTCAGTACCATGTGCGGACCTCTGTTGAGGGTATCGCGAGGTATGGACAGCAGTCACCGTTGGGTCAGAACTTGGGTCAGAATGTACCCGGAACTTCCGGTACTCCCGTGGCTCGGGAACCGGGATTTCCCACATGAGGAACCCAACAGCACGGGCATTCCCCACATCTGGCGGGAATCTGGGCTTGACTCTCAATCAGTAGGTTCGGGGTTCGAGTCCCTGGCGGGGCACTGGGATCGGGACCGTCGCGATGCGCGGCGGTCCCGATCGTCGCTTGCACTCAGTTCGGCTCGTAGACGACCTCGCCCTTGAAGATCG